>CAKRQV010000036.1 GCA_934394565.1 uncultured Lachnospiraceae bacterium | reverse complement strand
TGTCGTCGGGAATGGATTATCCTTACGGATTAGACGGAGTGCATCCGCATATCTTCCTTCTCCTACTAATGCAACATATCCCGGAATATCAACATGTGCCGGACATAAAGACACACAAGGTACCGGCTGATTATATGTACAGGTACAACGTCCTCTCTGAATATGCTCTACATAATCATCACGATATCCGATCAGTCCTTTGTATACCATGTTCGCAGCTTCGTAACCGATCGCACAGTCTGCTGATTCCATAATAGACAATGCTGTCTGCTCCATAGTGTCTAATGTCTCCATTGTTGCTTTGCCATCCAGTACATCTTTGATGAACTGGTTTAACTGTCCCAATCCAATACGGCATGGTACACACTTTCCACATGTCTGCGCGTGACATAACTCCAAAAATGCTCTTGCCATATCAACCGGACATAAGCCCGGAGGGCTTGATTCGATTCTTCTCTCCAGATCTTTGTAAAGGCCTTCCATAACGATTTTCGCCTTTTTTGGAGAGGCAATTTCTAACCTACTCATTTCATACGTCCCTTCTTTGTATTATTATTGATGCAGTTTTCTTATTATAGCATTTTTTTTCTTATTTGTAATCATGCACAGCAAAAGTAGATTATTTAACGATTTATAGATGAATTTGTCAAAATTTATTTATTTCATCTATACTTACTTGTACAGTTTTCATTAACTTTTTCTGAATTAATCTTCGAATAAGTAACATTTAGCAATAATATAGTTGAAGACAATTACAATTTCCTGCGTAATGATTTTCACAGGAACACCTACAATTTCAATCCTTTCACTTTTTCATGGAATAAAGAATGTGCCTTGGCACATTCTAGCACCTGCCGGAGGCTTTTTATATAATAGAAAATGCAATTTCCTATTATATAAAAAAGACTATGAAACAACTCTGCTTCATAGTCTTCTTATATTCTTTCAGCAATCTGATAATTAAACCAGCTCGATCAGAACTTCCATTGCTGCATCACCTTTACGCTGTCCGATCTTGATGATTCTTGTGTAACCACCGTTACGATCAGCATATTTTGGTGCAATCTCATCAAAGAGTTTTGCAACAAGGTCAACATCTTTTGTATTTTTCTTTCTTCCAGCCTGTGCTGTCGGAACTTCTTTTACAGGATAGAGAACTTTTAACATCTGACGACGTGCGTGAAGTCTGCTAGGCATATCTTTCTTGATTGTCTTGTCAACTTCATCATATACTGTAACTTTCTTACCGTCTACAACTTCTTTTACACGTTTTCCGTCTTTGTCTTTGCGAGCAACTTTAGCTTTAACAGTTACTTCTTCAAAGTTATCTTTTTCTCTGACAGCCATAGCGATCAGACCTTCAGCGATCTTGCGGATTTCTTTAGCTTTAGCTTCTGTAGTCTTGATCTTACCATTGTTAAGTAATGCTGTTACCTGGTTTCTTAATAAAGCTTTTCTCTGGCTTGATGTTCTGCCGAGTTTTCTATACTTTGCCATTATTCATATCCTCCATATTTACACTTGGTTATACTCTTCGGGCTTACTAGCCAAATGCTCTGCTGTGCACTTTCAGACTTATCAGCAGAAGGCACTTTTGGGAAAAACCGGGAAAACCCCGATTTATTCCTCTCCTTTGCTTAAGCTTAATCCTAATTCATCAAGCTTAGCAAGTACTTCTTCTAAGGACTTACGTCCAAGGTTACGAACTTTCATCATGTCTTCCGGTGTTCTGTTTGTCAGTTCTTCAACCGTATTAATACCTGCCCTCTTCAGACAATTGTAAGAACGTACAGATAACTCCAATTCGTCAATGCTCATCTCAAGCACTTTCTCTTTCTCGTCATCTTCTTTTTCGATCATTACTTCTGCAGCCTGAGCTACTTCTGACAGATCGATGAACAGTTTCAGGTGCTCGCTGAGTACCTTAGCTGCCAAACTTACTGCTTCATCCGGGAGCAGTGTTCCGTTTGTATATACATCTAATGTTAATTTGTCAAAATCTGTAATCTGACCAACACGAGTATTTTCAACGGTAAGATTTACACGTTCAACCGGTGTGTAGATAGAATCAATCGGAATTACCGCAATCGGTAAATCGTCATTCTTATTCTTATCAGAGCTTACATATCCTCTTCCTTTAGTAATGGTTAATTCCATGTAAAGCTTGCTGTCTGCACCGCCGTTCAGTGTAGCGATTACTGTCTCAGGATTCATGATCTCGATGTCCTGATCCACCTGAATGTCTGCTGCTGTTACAACACCTTCACCCTCGAACTCGATATAAGCTGTCTTAGGCTCATCTGTCTCGGATGTATTCTTGATAGCCAGTGATTTCAAGTTCATGATAATCTCTGTAACATCCTCTTTCACCCCTGGAATGGAGCTGAACTCATGAAGTACCCCATCAATCTTCACCTGGCTGATTGCAGCACCCGGTAAAGATGAAAGCATAATTCTTCTAAGGGAGTTACCTAATGTTGTACCATATCCTCTTTCGAGTGGTTCTACAACAAATCTTCCATATTTCTTATCTTCTGAAATCTCAGTTATTTCAATATTGGGTTTATTAAAATCAAACACTAAGTCCACCTCCTGTGGTGTTACGGGTTATTATTTAGAATACAACTCGACGATTAACATCTCGTCTACTGGAACATCGATTGCTTCACGGTTTGGAAGTTCTTTAACTGTTCCTTTCAGAGCTTCAGCGTCAACTTCTAACCAATCCGGAACCATACGTCCGCCTGTAACTTCTACGATCTCTTTATATC
>CAKRQV010000035.1 GCA_934394565.1 uncultured Lachnospiraceae bacterium | reverse complement strand
ATTATGCAGCCCCCTTTTATTACATGGATTTTCTGACGTAATAAAAGGAGGTAAGATATGTATCAGAATATCAATAAAATCTATCATGCCGCCATCTATGTCAGATTATCTAAAGAAGATGGCGATATTTCCAGTTCAGCAAAACTGGAAAGTAACAGCATTTCTAACCAGAAAGCTTTGATTCTGGATTTCCTGAAAGACAAAAAAGATATTGAAGTTGTTTCAGTCCGAGTTGATGATGGCTACTCAGGCTCTAATTTTGAGCGCCCTGCATTCCAGGCAATGCTGGAAGATATCCGGCATGGGATTGTAGACTGCGTAGTGGTAAAAGATTTATCACGATTTGGAAGGGAATATATTGATTCCGGGAAGTATATCGAGAGATTATTCCCGGCTCTTGGTGTGCGTTTTATTGCCATCAATGATAATTATGACAGTCTTAAGGGAAAGAATCAGGCAGACGAAATCATTATCCCATTTAAAAATTTAATCAACGATGCTTATTGTCGTGATATTTCTATTAAGATCAGGAGTAATCTTGAGATTAAGAGGAAAAAAGGCGAGTGCGTGACTCCGTTTGTAGCATTTGGATACAGGAAGACAAAGACAGATAAGCATAAATTAGAGATTGATCCATCGGCGGGCGGTGTAGTACAGGATATTTTTAAGATGAAGCTGCAGGGAATGAGTCAGGATGCGATCGCTAATCGTTTAAATGAACTGGGTATTCTTTCCCCATTTGAGTATAAAATAAGCAGCGGCAGTCGTTATGAAACAGGTTTCCGGCAGAAAGAACAGGCACTTTGGAGTTCCGTTACGGTCCGCAGGATACTGGAAAACGAGGTTTATATCGGAAACCTTGTACAGGGAAAAAGGACAACTCCAAACCATAAAGTGAAGCAGACTTATGTGAAACCGGAAGATGACTGGATCCGGATTGAGAAAAATCATGAACCTCTGGTGAGTGACCGTGATTTTGAAATTGTTCAGAGGCTTCTTGGCATGGATACACGTACTTCACCTGACCAAAAGCAGGTATATCTGTTATCCGGAATTGCTGTATGTGCGGATTGTGGAGCACCTATGACAAGAAAGGTTTCTACTGTGGCAGGAAAAAAATATGCTTATTATCTATGTTCCACAAATAAAGAAACAAAACGCTGTTCCAGTCATAGAATACCGGAAAAGGATCTGGAAGATGCCGTATTAGTGATGTTGAAACAGCATATCCAGAATATCCTGCACCTGAAAAGAGTCCTGGAATTTATCGGTACTGTGCCATTTCAGGAGATCAATATGAAAAAGCTGCAGGACAGGCTGGAGAAGAAAAAGCAGGAGAAAGAACGCTGTAAGGAGTTACGGATGATGCTCTATTCGGATATGAAAGAGGGCATTGTATCAAAAGAAGACTATGTAGAGCTTCATGCAGCATATGGAAAGCGGCTTAGAAATGCGGAAGAGAGTATCCGTGCGATCCAGAAAGAAATGGATAACGAGCTGGAAAAAGCAGACAAAGCCAATACCTGGCTGGATTATTTTGTGAAATATCAGGATATTGAAGAACTGTCCCGCACTGTGGTGGTAGAACTGATCAGGCAAATCAGAGTATATGATAAAAAGAATATAGAGATCACTTTTGATTTTGATGATTGTTATCAGACATTGCTGAATCAATTACCTGCTATGGGAGTTGATATGGTAATAGATGATGATAACAATCTGCAGGTCAATGTAAAGGAGGTTGTATAAAATGGCACGAAAGAGCAGGAAAAACATTCCGGAAGTAGTCAGCAGTGCAACCGTCCAGACAGAGGTGAGCAGACCGTTCCGGGCAGGATTGTATGCCAGAATTTCAATGGAAACAGAAGAAACCTTAGAAAGAGGAACGATAGAAACCCAGGTGGAACTGATGAAAAACTTTGTGGCAGATACGGAAGACATCGCAGTTGCAGAAATATATAAGGATTCTGATTATTCTGGTACAAATTTCGACCGTCCTGGTTTTACGCAGATGATGGAAGATATCAAGCATGGAAAAATTAACTGTGTGATTGTAAAGGATCTATCCAGACTTGTAAGGAATTATGTAGAGACAAGTAATTATATTGAGCGTGTATTTCCGTTTTTTCATGTGCGGTTTCTTGCTGTGACGGATGACTTTGATTCTTTCCGTGAGGGAGTGGATCTGACAGTTCCCTTAAAAAATATCATCAATGAGTTTTATTCCAAAGACCTTGCAAAAAAGAGCAGCAGTGCCCAAAAAGCCCTGTGGAAAGAAGGAAAATTTACTGGTGCATGGGAACCTTATGGATACAGGAAATCAGAACAGGACAGACACCAGCTGGTAGTTGACGAGGAGGCTGCCGGACATTTACGAGAAATTTTTACTATGTATATGGATGGATGCAGCTACAGCGATATTGCAAAAAGACTGAATACAGATGGTATCCTTTCCCCGACTTTGCAGAGGGAATATTATAAAACAGGCGAAAAGCCTTCACCGGAATCCAAACCTTGGAATAATTATGAAGTGAAACGTGTACTTCAGGATGTCCATTGTACCGGAGATTCTGTATATGGAAAATATCAGCAGAGTGTTTTTCAAGGAAACAAGCAGAGAAATCTACCGGAGAGTGAGTGGCTCTATGCTGAGAATACCCACGAAGGAATTATTGATAAAGAACTGTTCCGGCAGGTACAGGAAAAAATCCGGGAATTTACGGAAGCATACAAAAAGAAGCATCAGCTGAATAATGGAGCCATTCGGAATCATAATTTCTATACCGGCAAGATCAGGTGTGGGGGTTGTGGGAACCGCATGGTGTTGTCCAGAGAAAAAACAGGGACATTTTATTATATCTGTGGTGCAGATGCGAACCATAAATCCGGAGGAAATCAGTGTAAGGGGCACAGAGTCAAAAAAGAATACGTGGATGAAGACGTCCTTCGCCTGATCCAGTCACATATGAAAGCCGTATTGGATACAGAGAAACTGATCCGTGAAATGAATTCTGCTTCCAGAAACCAGACACAGTATTTGCTTCTGGATAAGGAAGTGGGGAAACTTCGGCGGGAGTTGAGCAGGATCAGCAAGCGTAAATCTGATTTATATGAGGATTATTTGGAACGTCTGATTACAGAAGAAGAGTACATACAGTTTTCTCGGATCTATTCCAATGAAATTGAGAACATCAAGAGCCGTCTGGACACAGTATTGGCGGCACAGGTTCGGTATTCCCAGGATTACCACATTGAAGAAGGCTGGGGAAAAGTGATACATACTTATATGTCAAAGCGTAAGCTGACAAAAGAAATGGCAGATGCCTTTGTGGATTCAATTATTATCCATGGTAAGTATGATTATGAGATCAAGCTGGTATATGACGATCAGTTTGCAGATTTACAGAAATTAAAGAAAGAGAAGGAGGCGCAGTCAAGATGACAGATCATAGAAAAACAGCTGTTTACATCCGTTTATCCGCAGAAGATGACAATGTAGATGGCAGAGCTAAAAAAGAGAGCGACAGTGTAACTTCTCAGAGAATTCTGTTAAAATCATTTGTGATTGATCAGCTGGGTGTAGATGAGGCAGATATCCTGGAATATGTGGATGATGGTGTCAGCGGTACTCATTTTAAACGGCAGGGATTTCAACAGCTGCAGGATGACATGAAAAGTGGAGAAATTGGCTGTGTAGTTGTAAAAGACTTTTCCAGATTCGGAAGAGACTATCTGGAAGTTGGATTTTATATTGAATATATTTTTCCACTTCTGCAGATTCGATTTATTTCGATTAATGACAGCTATGACAGTGCAGCAAGCAGCGGAATGACTGGTGGAATGAATGTGGCATTGCAGAATCTGGTATACAATATGTATAGCCTGGATTTGTCCAAGAAAATTTCATCAGCAATGCAGACGAGAACAAAAAATGGTACACGTCTTCCGGTAAATGCCAGATATGGCTATAAAAAAGGAAAAGATGGAAGGCTGGAAGTTGATCCGGAGGCTGCAAAAGTCGTGAAAATGATTTTTCAGATGGCAGCGGAGGGAACAAGTTTTGCAGATATTACAAGGGAATTGAACAGACAGGCGATTGCTACTTGTGATGAGCAGAAATTATCAAGAGGGGATCAGGTGCAGTTCCAGAGGTTTGACACGATCA
>CAKRQV010000034.1 GCA_934394565.1 uncultured Lachnospiraceae bacterium | reverse complement strand
ATCTCTCCTATACTTTAGATACAGGCACCGCCATGCCGAGTAATTATGAAAGGAGAATTTTTATGTCTCAAAATTTCGGATTAAGCTATTTGGAACTTGAAACCTTGAATAACATTGATTCCGAACAGGCAGCTCACAACATTGCACTTGCTTATGTATCTACCGTTGCTCAAAATTCCAAATTAACTAATGGCGAAGATGTGATTATGACAGATGTTCTGTCTCTCGCTAATCAGTACGCTCAGGCATATCAATATGCCTACAACTTCATTGAGCACGAAAATGATGTTATAAATCATTCGGAATAGTACTTATTTTTGTATCTGGACTGCGTTTATACATTTTCTCCATTACGCTGTCCAGATGCCTTCTTGCAATCAGACTTTCTGCGATTGTCAATTCACCCATTGCTGATATGCATTCACTTACAGATTTAAGAATTTTCTCTTTGTCATATCCGCATGCTTTTAAACTATAATCATCAAGTCCACCTATTAATTTCGCCACTTTACTCACCTCCAGCATCACTGTTTAGTTCGAACAGTTTTTCTTTCCTCTTCAAACTTAATCAAATCATCTTCTGATACCCTGTACTCACGTCCAAGCTTAATTGCATTTAGTTTGCGCTGACGAATCCAGTCCCAAACTGTAATTACTTTCACCTTGTATCTTTCTGCGACCTCATCGCAGGTGTACATTTTAGACAAAAATATCCCTCCTTTTTTATGGTTATTTATACTTGTGTTTACCTCGGTTTAATGATATATTTATTTTGTCAGAACGAAATATATCATTTATACGAACTATCTCATTCGAATAACGAATTAACTCGTATTACCGAGGTATGTATATACTATATCTCGCTATACCGAACTTGTCAATAGTTTTATTTCGTTTTTCCGAGATATTTTAAGAAGGGGAAAACCATGTATGAAATATTTGAAAAGCTATGCGAGAAAAAAGGGATAACTCCATATCGTTTTTGCAAGGACACTGGAATCAATTCTTCAACAATAAGCACATGGAAGAAAAAGGGAAGCGAATGTTCCGCTAAGACCGCAAAAGCAATTTGTGATTATTTTGATGTCAGTATGGATTATTTAATGACTGGAACTTCTTCCGCTGACAGCAAAAAATTAACAGCTAAAGATGAGCGCGACATTGCAAAAGACATGGAAAGTATCCGCACAAAACTATTAAATGGTGCAGACGGTCCTCTCTCTTATGACGGAGAACCAATCCCAGAAGAAGATGCCGAATTACTTCTTGGACAGATTGAATTAATGATGCGCCGACTGAAACCTATTAACAAGGAAAAATACAATCCGAATAAAAACAAGAAGTAGGTGTTAGGATTTGAAAGCACATGATGTTAAGCAACTGGTTGCTTACTACGTCAGAAAATACAATACTCGAAATCCTTTCGAATTAGCTGATTATCTTGGTGTGGAAGTTCAAACAGGACAGTTAGGAGAAAGTTCCGGGTTCTACATGTTCCTTAAGAATCACAAGTGCATCTTTTTGAATGAAGACTTAGAGGAACACGAACGCACTCTTGTCATGGCTCACGAACTGGCTCATTCAATCATGCATCGAAAAGAGAACTGCTATTTCATAAGAAATCGAACGCTTATGCTGACTTCTAAGATCGAAATAGAAGCCAATACGTTCGCAGCGGAACTATTGATACCAGACGAAATAATTATGGATAATCCCGGATTAACCAAGGCTCAGATTGCATGCTTGGCTGGTTACGATGAAAGGATTATGGAATTTAAGAAATAAATGCTTTTGTATTTATACAAAAAACTTATTTAAACTTACTTATTCATTCTTACAAAAGAATAGAGGTGATTATATTACATGAAAATGGGAATGAGAAAACCCAGTATTAAAAAATCGTTCAAAGCACGAACTACGGGAAAAGCTAAGCGCGCGATTAAAAAAGCGGTAATTCCCGGATATGGTAAGAAAGGCATGGGCTGGGTGAAAGACCCAAAAAAGGCTGCTTATAATAAAGTCTATAATAAAACAACCTTTGGCGTGAATGATGTTGCAAGAGCTGTTGCCGGGACTTCTTCTACCAAAAGTAAAAGCACTAAAAAATATACGAATTCAGTTACTAAAACGTCTGCCCGCCAGAGCAAATCTAATACAGTAAAAACTGCTACTGCTACAAAGCAAAAACTTAATTACAACGTATTGGTATATGCAAAACCGGTTGTTACAGATTCTATTATCGTCGGAGTTGTAGGTATTGCTGTTTTCTTTTTTTCTAAAATAATCGGCGCAA
The DNA here is from genome assembly GCA_934394565.1 of uncultured Lachnospiraceae bacterium. GTDB lineage: Bacteria > Bacillota > Clostridia > Lachnospirales > Lachnospiraceae > UBA11957. The sequence goes on along the minus strand of CAKRQV010000034.1, from coordinate 2,413 downwards.
TTATACTCGCAATTGCCCTGTATCTATTTTATGATTACAAGCACCGGACAGCTACGAATGAATACATATCCGATCAGGATTTGGCGGATTGGATTTCTACGCTTAAGAAATACTACGGAAACATAGAAATAAACGGCTATTCGCAAGCTTTGGATTATACAAAGAAACTCTTGGCAAATCAATATCAAGACTTAAAGAAATATTATGATGCGCTTTCTGATAAAAAAGAACTCGCACAAAAGGATAGACTTTCCTTAATCCAATATTCAAATATAGTATTAGATTTTGAAAAGTATGTAACGTATAACATATCAGATGTACGTTTTCAATCTGACAGGATTCAACAAAAGCGAGAACAAGCTGCATGTGAGTATATTGATACCGAATATCAAAAGTCAGTTGACCATGCTGCGACTTTAAAAACAGAAAAAGGAAAATTAAATCAATTAGAAAAATTCAAATCTATTTTATTAGAAAATCTATCACCTATATATCCTCAATATGAGGAATATGTAAATGAAACGGTAGAGGAAAACGACTTTTTAAATTAAAAAAAGAAATCGCCACCCCGTTGGCTCAGGGTGGCTCGCATATCCGAAGATATACTATATCTGATTGTTCAAGTCATATTGTATCATCTTCGGGCAGCTATCGCAAGCGGAACATTTGTTCCTTGCTGGCTGTTATTTTTGTACTCATTTTTAGTGCGACGTCGCACATATATACTAAGGAAGGTGATACATATGCAATACGAAGAATATCTTATCTATCTCCGGAAATCCCGAAGTGATGCCTCACTGGAAGCTATGGGCGTTGATGTCCTGGAACGGCATGAACAGATTCTGCTTGACCTTGCCAAACGCATGAACTTATCTATTGGCGGTATCTACCGTGAGGTCGTCTCCGGCGAGTCTATCTCTGCAAGACCAGAAATGCAGAAGCTCTTGTCAGAAGTGGAAGCCGGACGCTGGAAAGGTGTTGTTGTCATGGAGGTCGAACGTCTGGCCAGAGGTGATACCATTGATCAGGGGATTGTTCAACGGGCATTTCAGTATTCCGGCACCCAGATTGTAACTCCGGCCAAAACATACAATCCGAACAATGAATTCGATGAAGAGTATTTCGAGTTTGGTCTTTTCATGAGCCGGCGGGAATATAAGACAATCCGACGCCGAATGCGTGCCGGTGTGACTGCTGCTGTCAAAGAAGGTAAATGGCCATTCAATAAGGCACCTTACGGTTGGCAGAGAGTGAAGCTGGAGCATGCCCGTGGCTGGGTACTTGCACCGGATCCAGAAGAAGCTCCGGTCGTCAAACTTATCTTCCAGCTCTACACCGGTCCTGATCGGATTGGCATCACCAACATCTGCAGATATCTGGATAACCGGGGAGTCAAGCCAAGGAATGGGGACACCTGGACAGAATGTAGTATCATGGGAATCCTAAGAAACATTGTCAACGACCAGAGAGTTGGTATTGGACGAAGAAAAATTGTGAAACAGGTCCAGAATGGCTCAGTCAGTAAAGTACGTCCCCACAGTGATTATGATTTCACTGCCCCAGGACTGCAGCCACGATTAATTGACCATGACGTATTCCTGGAAGCTCAGACACATCTTGGAAAGAACTCTCACAAGCTCCCGGAATCCTACGGAATCAAAAATCCGCTTGCCGGCATTGTTGTCTGCTCCTGCTGCGGTAAGAAGATGATGCGAAGACCAGCCTCTAAAACACCCGGAGGTGCCCCATATGACGTTTTAAAGTGTAATACCAGGAATTGTCCCACCATTGGCTCTGCGCTCGATTTGGTGGAACGTGAGGTCATACAGGCGCTGTCTGACTGGGTAGCCGGATACCAGTTGGACCCGACACTAGAAGTTGAGAACAAAGTTCCGGAAAAAGAACAACTCCTCTCTTCCGCTATTAGCAATCATGATGTGTTATTGAAGCAAAACGGAAACTTGTATGATCTGCTGGAACAGGGAGTCTACACGACAGAAATCTTCCTGGAACGTTCTCATGAACTGCAGAAACGTATCAAGGAATCCGAAGCACACATTGAAGTTCTGAAAAAGGATCTGGAATATGAAAAAGAAAAAATAGCAAATGTTGAGAACTTTATTCCTTCCTGTAAGGAGCTTCTCTCCTGCTATTGGGAGTTATCTGCTCAAGACCGGAACAAGGCTCTTAAGATGCTTTTAGAGAGCGTGGAATATACTAAAACCAAAAGAAATAAATATGGAGATAAAGACAATCCCACTTTTACATTAAATCTCAAGCCCCGAATCCCGCGTATTTAGGGGCTTTTCTATTAGCGACAACATTTTTGGACTCACGAACTTGCCCATCTCGAGATGATCTGCGCCATTGTGCACCAGCTCACCCGCGACCTGACACCCGAACAATTGAAGGA
>CAKRQV010000033.1 GCA_934394565.1 uncultured Lachnospiraceae bacterium | reverse complement strand
AAAACGTAAAAAAGGCTTTAAATATAGTAACAGGGCGGGATTCATAAGAATCCCACCCCAAAACTTGACATAGAGCCATAAAAAAGAGAGAACCCTGCCAAAAGATTCTCTCTCCCATTTCCTTATCCAATATATACTTTACAATCAACCCACTCTGAGTCTGAATTTCTGGATTTCCTTCTCACTGGAAACTCTTTCGATCTCTGCGCCGAGTCCGGCCAGCTTCACTTCGAAATCCTCATAGCCACGCTGGATATAGACAATATCATCGACCACCGTAATACCCTCTGCGGCCAGACCGGCGATCACGAGGGCGGCTCCGGCACGAAGATCCGGTGCACTGACTCTGGCACCGGTGAAGCCTTCCACTCCATCAATGATGGCGGTATTGCCTTCAACCTTGATGCAGCTGCCCATACGTGCCAGCTCATCCACATATTTAAAACGATTTTCAAAAATACTCTCTGTCACGACACTGGTGCCACTGGCCAGAGCCAGAACCACAGCAATCTGTGGCTGCATATCCGTCGGAAAGCCCGGATACGGCAGTGTCTTTATATGTGTGCGTCTGAGGCGCTTATTGGCGATCACACGGATCGCATCGTCAAACTCCTGCACCTCACAGCCCATCTCGGAAAGCTTTGCTGTCGTGGCTTCCAGATGCTTTGGAATAACATTCTTGATCAGCACATCGCCCTTGGTAGCGGCGGCAGCCATCATATACGTACCGGCCTCAATCATATCCGGCACGATGGAGTAATGGGTCGCATGCAGCTTTTCCACACCGCGGATACGGATGACATCCGTACCGGCGCCCTTGATATTGGCACCCATGGAATTTAAGAAATTGGCCACGTCTACGACATGTGGCTCACGGGCTGCATTTTCGAGGATCGTATATCCACTGGCCATTGATGCTGCCATCATGATATTAATTGTAGCACCAACAGATACCATATCCAGATAAATATGTTTACCTGTCAGACCATGCCCTGCACTTGCGCAGATCGAACCGCCACGGATATCTACATTTGCACCAAGTGCACGAAATCCTTTCAGGTGAAGGTCGATCGGTCTGCTGCCGATATTGCAGCCTCCCGGAAGCGGAACTTCCGCTTTTTTATATTTGCCAAGAAGCGCACCCAGCAGATAATACGAGGCGCGGATCTTTTTGATAAATTCATAATCTACACTGATATCACCGATTGTTGATCCGTTGATCCGGACACTGTGACGGTCCACTCTGTCAACCACGGCTCCGATTTTCTGAATTGCTTCCAGTAATACATTGATGTCCCGGACATCCGGCAGATTTTCAATAAATACAGTCTCATCCGTCATGATGGCCGCAGATAAAATAGCCAGTGCCGAATTTTTAGCACCGCCAATCTCTACTTCACCAACGAGCGGATTACCACCCTTGATCACATACTGCTCCATAAAAAGCTCCTCTGGTTTGATTTTCTCTTTCATTCCCGAGCTGTAAATAAATATATGCACTGCGGATCCCCATCCGCATAAATATCTATAACGGCCCCTTCGGTCTTATCTTTTTCGTAAGAACTGTCTCCCCTGTCTTACAAAATACAAAGTTTTATATACTCCCAGTTATGCCATTGTAACATAATTGCATCTTCTTTTCAATGATTACAGGCAGATTTAACATTTTTGTCCGCTTTAGACTGTTTTTCCGCATGAAATGTCCTATATACCACAACATTCCACAGTTATTTTTTCTTTTTCTGTTTTACACTGTAGCCAAATGTACCACATCTTTTGCCCAGTGCATAATATTCCCCATGGGAATAGACAATCGGCTGTGCACTGGAAAGTTCGAATTTTCCACGCTCATTCATATATTTCTCATCAGCATGTACAGCCACAACTTCCGCAATAAACATGTCATGAGAGCCCAGGCGCCGAACCTCTTTTACCTTACATTCGATATTTACCGGCGATTCCCCGATCAGTGGTGCTCCAACCTCCTTTGCCGGTACTGCCGTCAGTCCTGTCACCTTAAATTTGTCTATATCCCTGCCCGATTTTACTCCACAGTAATCCGTAGCCCACGAAAGTTTCTCCGTTGTCAGATTGATAACAAATTCCTTTGTTTCCATCAGCAAGTGATGGGAATACCTCTCCGGACGAACAGAGATTGACACCATTGGCGGATTGGTACATACCGTACCCACCCAGGCCACCGTAATGATATTGGCTTTTTCGCCATCCTTTACTGTTACCATAACGACCGGCAACGGATAAAGCATATTGCCGGGTTTCCAAATCTGTTTTGCCATCGTTTACCCTCTCTGGATCCTGACCTTTTTCCTTTCTCCAGCTTTACTGCTGAGGTCAGAAGTTCCTGTAACCGCCTGTTTTTTTAGTTACTTTTTTATTCGTATTTACTGCTCCTGCAACACGCGCATCATGGCCGGAATCAATTGTTTCTTTCTCGATACCACATGCTTTAAAACCACACTGCTGCCTTCACTGGAAACACCAAAAGCCTTTTCCACCAGCGCAGGGGCATCCTTGCCACAGAAAATCAGCTCTGTCGTCTCATCCAGTATACTTGTCAGCATGAAAAAGATCATCTGGATGCCATGCTTACCGCACTCCTGCTCCATATATGGAAGCAGACGCTTTTTGATCTGTGTCAGTTCATCTGTCGCCATAGAGCTGATCTGCCCCACTCCAAAGCTGGCCTCACCGGCCACAAACTTTTTGAAATCCTGATAAAAGATCTCCTCTGCCGTCTTATCCTTGAGATTACTTCCGGCCCTGAACATTTCTGCCGCAAAGCTCTCTATCTCAATACCGGCAATCTGTGCCAGATCCCTGGCCGCCGCCTCATCCACAGTCGTACAGGTCGGCGAACGGAACATCAGCGTATCTGACAGGATTGCTGCACATAAAAGTCCGGCAATATCTGTCGGGATTTCTGTTTCTTTTTCTCTGAACATCTGATAAATGATCGTTGCCGTACATCCCACCGGTTGATTTCGAAACAAGATCGGCTGCATTGTCTCCAGCGTACCGATCCGGTGATGGTCGATAATCTCCAGAATTTCCGCTTCGTTGATATTGTCTACGGCCTGTGCCAGCTCATTGTGATCCACAAGGATTACTTTTTTCTTCTGGATATTCAACATATTCCGGCGGGAAATCGTACCCACATAACGGTTCTTCTGGTCCAGGACCGGGAAATCACGGAACCGGCGCTGTCCCATCAATACACGGATCTTATCGGTAAAATCCTGCAAATGAAAGGTTACCAGATTTTCTGATGTCATCAGTGCGCGGGCCGGAATACTCTGCGTGATCATTCGCGCAATCGTAAAGGTATCATACGGTGACCGGATGATACCGCAGCCCATTTCCTCCGCATATTTTAAAATCACCGGGGAAATCTCGGCATTCAGTCCTACAACGATACATTTGGCATGCATCTCCACCGCACACAGATGATCCTCTGCACGGTTGCCAAGGATCACCAGGTCCTGCGGTTCGATATACTTTCTCACCAGATCCGGATTGGCTGCACCTATAAAGATCTTGCCCGCATCAAACAGGGTCTCTCTTTCACCCACCAGAATCGTACCATCCAGCGTATCTGCAATATGTCCAAAAGGCGTACCCGCCTCCGACAGTGCCCGTGGATTCTGGTTCATCATACTGTCGGTAATATCCCCCACCGTGATGATTCCCTCCAGATGAGCCTCCTCATCCGTCAATGGCAGTGTGACCGCGTTTAATTCCTGCATCAGATCCCATGCCTTGCGCACAGAAATCTCCTTGGATACGCCGGGCAGTGGACGGATTTCCATATCCTTGACCTGCGTCCCCACATCCGGCAGATAAGCTGGTGCTGTCATATGAAAATGACGGAGCACATACTCGGTTTCTTCATTCATCTGACCGGCACGTTTGGCAACAAATGTACCATCCTCCGTCTGATTTTTCAAATATGCCAGCGCAATCGCAGAACAGATGGAATCTGTGTCCGGATTTTTGTGCCCAAGTATATATATTCTGTTCTTTTTTTTCATATAATGTTCCTCCGTGGGAATATCCGAACTGTACTTAAATTTAGCTTATCATAGCATTTTTTCTGCAGACGGTCAATTTGCACGATACATTCCGCAAAGGCACTTATTTTTCCTGATTTTCTATTTTTTTTGGCATATTTAATTCCGACTCTTATCTTTGCCTCCTGTATATGGTATGATATGGATAATGTGTTCCGCTATACGCGGGAGATGGGAGGATTAAAAATGAGCGAAGAAAATTTAACAATGAAGGATCTCGAAACAGAATTGAATGCATCTCTTGAAGAAGCTGCTGAAAGAAACCAAAAGCTGGCCCAGGTAGATGACGAGGATCAGGGTGTATGGGAAAATCTGCTGCAGCTGCAGGAAGAGGATGCCGTCCTTGACGTTACCGTATCTGGCGTTGTCAAAGGCGGTGTAATCGCCATGGTTGATGGCATTCGCGCTTTTATTCCGGCATCCAAACTGGCTCTTGGCTATGTGGAAAATCTTGAGGATTATCTGAAAAAAGATCTGAAAGTAAAGATTATTGATGTCGTCCCGGAAGAAAAACGGCTGGTGCTTTCTGCCAAAGAGTTGCTTCGTGAAGAAGCAAAAAAGGAAAAAGACGCCAAAATGCAGGCTGTACAGGTGGGTCTGATCACAGACGGTACAGTAGAGACCATCAAACCGTACGGTGCTTTTGTCAATATCGGAGACGGTGTTACCGGTCTTTTACATGTATCCCAGATCAGTGAGAAACGTATTAAAACACCGGAAGATGTTCTTTCTGTAGGTGATACTGTCAAAGTCAAAGTTACCGCTGTCAAAGACGGAAAGATCAGCCTCAGCATGAAAGCCCTTCTGGCTGACATCGAAAAACAGGAAGAAAATATCTCTTACGAACTGCCGAAAACCGAAGAAATCGGTACTTCTCTCGGTTCACTGTTTAAAGGTCTGAAGCTGTAAGCAGACACCCTCTTTTCTTTTATATGTTAAGACACTAAAAACGGCACCACCGGTCTTTGAGAATCCACCTCTCTGTTTAACCGATCGTGCCGTTTTTTATAGTTGACTTGCTTTTCTCTATTATTTTCACAGTAGCCTCATATCTTACCCGTCATATCCTGTATCCCGGCAATCAGCTGCTGCTTTTTTCTCCGGGACAATCGTTTAATTCTGTATTCCCGGCTCATCGCTTCTTCTTTTGTCGCAAAAGTCTCAAAATAAACCAGCCGTACCGGCCGTCTCGTCTTCGTATATTTTGCGCCCTTACCTTCGTTATGGGCAGTAATCCGTTTCTCGAGATCATTGGTCCACCCGGTATACAGAGTATGATCACTGCACTCGACAATATAGGTGAAATTTTTCTCCATAATGTATCCTGTCTATGTAAAGGCTCTGCCCGTCGGCAAAGCCCCTTTATACTAAAGCAATCGACAAAGAACTGTATTTTATCCATATTGAACCGTAACCTCTGGCATGTGAAAAATTCGATTGCGAATTTTCAATATGGTACTTTCTCAATTCTCTTTCTACCATAGTATACTCTTTTTTTCCCATTTTGTGAATTCTGCCAGACAGTTTTCCCTGTATCTGTTCTTTATCTATTACTGCTCATACTGCACTTCACAGTAAATCCGTAAATTGTAACCTTTATTCTGCAGTCCGTTCAGCATAGTCTGCAGGATCTACCGGATTACCATCCTTCGTCATAGCAAAGTACAGATGCGTTCCCTCCTGCTTGTAGTATCTTGTTGGTGCTGCCACAGTGGCAATCGTCTCCCCTGTCACAATTTTATCACCGACTTTCACGATCACATCCTGTAACTGGCCATATACCGCTTCATAGCCATTTCCCAGATTCACGGTCACAGTGTCACCGGTCTCTGCGCCTGTGAAACATTCTTTGACAGTACCTGCACAAGCCGCTTTTACCGGATCACCGATTTTTGCCCGAAGCAAAACTGCCGGATTACACTTATATACATTCAGCGTAGGAAAATACACTGTCCGATCCATGCTGTAATCCATAACTATCGCTCCATTTACCGGCCAGACAACAGTACTGTTTACGCTAAATTGTGGCACGGCAGCTGAAACAGCAGCCGTCTTTTCCTGAGTATCCATTGTTGTCGTATCTTTCCCAACTGACTCTTTTGTTGAATTTTTCTTTTCCTGTGTCATATCTACTGCAGATCCGGAGGTCTCAACTGTCTGCGGATCTGTACTTCCTGTTGTATCTTTTTTCCGTACATCTTTTTCCGTTTCTTCTGTTGAAGAAGTCTGCGGCATTTCCAGAATTTTTTTCTCAATGCCATTGGTACTTTCTGCTGTTGTCATCTGTGAATCCGGCATGGTCTTTTCATTCTTATATAACGAAACTCCGGCTGCTACAGCTGTTGCCAGAAGAATACCACCCATTGTCATGCGAATCACTTTGTTCTTGCTCATGTTCTTCACCTCAATCATTGTCTATTGCTTTCATGAGAAGTATTTCCAGATTGAGGGAATCTATACATTATCCAGTATAATTTTTTATTTACATGAACACCGAGAAAAAGTCCGTGCTTCCACGAGACCTTAGCTACTGCCGCGATAACTATGAGAAACTCACAAAGCGTGTTTTTCACAGTTTTGTAGACAATATGTATGTATTGTTTATTACCAGCTGAATTTTTCTCTATTCTGTGGATAACGTTTCTACAATCTCACATCTATCTTTATATAAAAGAAAATTCACACTGAGGATAATAATAATTCAGGATTTCCTGACAGCTTTTTCCTTCTTTCGCCAATATTTCACAGCCATACAGACTCATTCCATACCCATGCCCTACACCCAGACAGGTGAAAATCCAACGTTCGCCCTCTCTGTGTATTGTAAAACAGGAAGATGAAAGCCCCAGAAGTTCCCGTATCTGATCACCAGATACTACAGAATATTCTGTCTGTATATATTGTACATACCCCGCCTTATCCATTTGTATATCCTGTATGTGTACTGTCGCATCTTTGACAGCATCTTTCGTAAAGACTTTATATTGTATATATTTTTCAGTAAAAGAAAAAATCTGCTGAAAGCCGGTAGCTTCCCTGTCCCAGGGACTTTCCACAGATACCAGCTGCATATTCTGTAGATTCACAGTATGACGTTTCGTTACAGACACCTCATCAGACAGATATGGCAGATTTGTATATTTGGACTCTCTGGTTCTGCCCGCACTGATGCTGTGATAGGGCAGATACACCTCTGTCGCTCCTTTTTTTACCTGTATATTTGCTGCTTCATATACAGCCTGTTCATACATCTTTCTTTTTTCTATATACGCTTTTTCCTGTACCACATTCACACATGTCTGTAAAAGATTGTGCCACTCCTCTGCACTGTAATGCTCCAGTACTGTTCGAAAAACCACAGCCTCTGCTTTCAGCGCCTCCGGCTGTTCATTCTGTGGACTGTTCTGGTATAACATTACAGTCAGTGCTACATCTGATGTTTGACTGCTTCCCCATACCGTTGTCCCCCCGTTCCAGCAAAAGACCAGTAATACCGGCAGAAAAAAAAATAAGATACCGCAGGAAAGAAAATTTTTCATGCAAAATTCCTGTCTCTGTTCTTATGTATCTCAGTATATGTACAGGAAAATTATGTTAGAAGTTGTCCTGAATTGGCAATAAACATACAATATCATAATATATTGCAAGATATAGAATGTTTTCCAACATTTTTGCACATCAAAAAAGAGTCTACAGAAACTCTGTAAACTCTTTTTTAATGAGGCATCGGGGATTCGAACCCCGGACAACTTGATTAAAAGTCAAGTGCTCTACCGACTGAGCTAATACCCCA
>CAKRQV010000032.1 GCA_934394565.1 uncultured Lachnospiraceae bacterium | reverse complement strand
TATTACCTTTATTATAAAACAAAAATGCCGGGGCGCATGAATTAAATTTCATGTACCCCAACATTTATTATAGAACCCTTTTTTGTTTCTTTTTTTACTGTAAGAAGAAAATTGTCGACAAAGTATGATACGGTAAAAAACAGAGTGTGGTGTTTATGAGCCAATCCCTTTCGCAAAACAGAATCGGAAAATTGTATACAACATCGTAAAATCGTATAAAAAATCAGAGGATTGCACAAAAATACCAAAAAAAGATTGGATGAATGAATAAAAACGAAAAAAATGACGAAAAAAGATTGACGGATGACGAAAAAAAGAATATGCTCTCAGCAGAGTAAACGTTTACTCAATAAAACGAAGCAGAGAACAAATATGGCGAAATCAGGAAAAAGAGTAACAATCAAAGATCTGGCAAGTATATGTGGTGTATCTACAGCAACAGTTTCCCGCGTACTCAACCATATTGGTGGAGGATACAGTGGCGAGACAGAGGCAAGGATACGACAGATAGCAGATGAAATGGGATATGCACCAAACCCTATGGCTCGTTCCCTGGTAACTAGAAAAACAAATCTGGTAGCAGTACTTGTACCGGATATTCATTATTACTTTTTTCAGGAACTGTTTGCCGGGCTGGAAGAGTATCTGAATCCATATGGGTATCGACTGTTATTGTGTAACACACATGAAAGCCAGGAACAGGAAGATCAGTTTATCAGGAGCCTGAGTAATGGCCTGGTAGACGGCATGATTGTTTCTACGCTGAACAATAGTGAAAATAATCAGCTTTTAGCAGAACTTCACAAAAACCATTTCCCGGTGATTGCACTGGAACGTTATGGTGAAGGACTCGAAGGTGTCTGTCAGTTTCAAATCGATAATTATGCTGCCGGAAAAATGGCAGTGGATTATCTTTATCGACAGGGACACAGAAAGATCGCCTTTCTGAAAGGAAACCGGAATGCATTAAATGCAGGACTCCGGTACCAGGGATATCTCTCGGGAATGGAAGCCTATGGGCTTGAAATCGATGAAAAACTGACTCGATATGGTGACTATGGTTTTCAGCAGAGTGTTGACGCTACGAAAGAACTTCTGGTGCAGGGTGGTTTTACATCACTGATCACAGCGAACGATATGATGGCACTGGGAGCCTGTAAGGCAATCCTAAAGAATGGTTATAAAATACCAGAAGATATTTCCGTATTGGGACTGGACAGAACGATGCTGACAGATACCCACCAGCCATCGATTGTATCAATTGACTTCTGTGCGCGGGATATGGGTCTGGCCGCCGGAAAATGTATGATGACAATGATCGATGGCGGTTCACCGGAGCAGAAACTTTACCGGCAGCAGCCAGTTTTCCACGAGGGGAAAAGTATTCGAAACGAATAAATATATAGTTGAAACGGTAAATAACCATTGATTATTAGAGGTTAAACGTTTACCTAATAAATGACGATAAAAATACAAGATGGAAGATCCTAAGAGAAATCTGTCGGATAAAACAGTCAGTTATCGTTTTAGAAAGATGGATATTGAGGCTGTATCTTAGAAAAACAGGGAAAAATATAAAAAAATATAAAAAAGAAGTGAAAGGTTGACTTTGAAAGATAAAATTTCAGAGGTTAAACGTTTACTTAATAGAGTTTCAGAGTGTAGCAAAGGGAAAGGAGCAAATGATGGGATTAACATCAAGAGAACGAGTATTGATGGCATTGAATCATGAGGAGACAGACCGGGTTCCGATTGATCTCGGATCTTCCAGATCAACAGGTATCAATGCAAATGCATACAATAAGCTGAAAGAATATCTGGGTATCAAAACAGACACCATTTGTTTTGATGTAAAACAGGATTTGGCTTATGCAGACTTTGATCTGCTGAAAAGGCTGGGCAGTGATGTGGTCATCCTGCCGCGTCTGGTACCTTCAATCGGTATCCCGATTGACAAGATGAAACCGGGTAAACTGCCATGTGATGGCGGCGACTGCATGCTGGCAGAAGCTTTCAACCCGGTGGATATCGGCGGTGGAACCTTAGGTGTATTTGACAGTGAAGGACATCTCCTGGCAAAAAGACCGAAAGATGGATTGTATTTTGATGAATGCTACAATCCTCTGCAGGACGCAGAATCCGAAGAAGATATCGATGCCAACCTGAAACTGCCGGGGATCACCGATTATGAATGTGACTGGCTGAGAAAACGGGCAAAGGATATTTATGAGAATACAGATTTCTGTATTTCCGGTGCAACAAGTACCAGCCTGTTTGAAAAAGGATGGAAAGACTGGGGCATGCAGACCTTTATGGAAAATCTTTACTGCGAGCCGGAACTGATTGAGTATTATCTGGATAAAATGACCGATGCCTACATCGCCATGATGGACAAATATCTGGATGCTGTCGGAGAGTATGTACAGGTTGTACAGAATAATGATGATTTCGGTTCACAGAGAGGCATGTTGTTATCTCCGGATCTGTATCGTAAATTTTTCAAACCCCGCCATGCAAGGATCAACGAGGCTATCCGGAAAAAGAAAAAAGATATCCATATTTCCCTGCACTGCTGTGGAAGTATCCATCCGATCATCGGCGATATCATTGAATCCGGATATGATATCTTAAATCCGTTGCAGAAGGAAGCTGCTGACATGGATCCCTATGAAATCAAAAAAGAATTTGGAAAGAATGTTACGATCTGGGGCGGGGCCTGCAGTACACAGACAACACTGACACACGGAACGATTGACGAGATCATTGAGGAATGCAAGGCCATGATCAAGTGTTACGCACCAGGCGGTGGGTTTGTCTATTCCCAGATCCACAATATTCAGGCTGATATTTCTCCGGAGAAGATCATGGCAGTCTTTGATACAGCTCTGAAATACGGCAGACCGGAATTTTACAGAGAATAAGAAAAAGCATCGACTGGACAGAAAAAGATGCAAAGAGGATGATGACATGGATAAAAAAAAGATAGCAGTCATAGGAAGCTATGCAGTGGGTATGACAATTGCCGGAGATCATTTCCCGATTCCCGGTGAGACAGTGCCGGGGCATGATTTTGTTATGTGCCACGGTGGAAAAGGATCCAATCAGGCGGTTGCAGCAGCCAGAATGGGTGCGCAGGTCGTATATGGAACCTGTATTGGAAATGACAGTTTCGGTGATGGAGCCATGAAACTGTTTGAAGAAGAAGGTATGGATGCGACAGCAGTGAGAAGAAGCGAAAAAGGTCTGTCTACAGGTGTCGGTCTGGTTTTGGTAAATCGTGAGGGTGAAAATGAAATCGTGATTGATTTCGCTGCCAATAAGGAATTTTCCCCGGCAGATGTGGATCGGATGCTTCCGGTACTGAAAGATTGTGAGCTTTTGCTGATGCAGCTGGAGAGCAGTATGGAAACTGTAGAATATGCTGCGGAAAAGTGTAAAGAAATCGGTCTTCCATTTGTATTGAATCCGGCACCGTATGCATCCTTGTCAGATGCCCTTCTGGCGAACTGTACATATATCACACCGAACCAGACAGAAGCCAGACTGATTCTGGGACTGGCCAGTGATGATCCGACAGAAGATGCCGAAATTGCCAGAAAACTGGCTGACAAAGGTGTGAAAAATGTGGTCATGACGCTTGGCGGAGACGGCTGTTATATCAAAACAGCAGATCTCGACAGGCAGGTGCCTGGATTTAGTGTGCAGGTTGTAGATACTACCGGAGCAGGGGATACGTTCACAGGTGCATTCTGTGTAGCCATTGCAGAAGGAAAAGACATCATGGAGGCTGTACAGCTTGGCAATGCCGCCGCAGGTCTCGCAGTGACAAAATACGGTGTGATCGAGTCCATACCTTACCGTGAGGAAGCAGAACAGATGATACAGGAGAAAAAAGCATGAAAAAACATGGAATCTACAACAAACAGCTGATGTCTGCCATCGCAGACATGGGACATGAGCAGTATATCGTGATCGGTGATGCAGGTGTGCCGATTGCCCGTCCGGAGCAGCGCATTGACCTGGCCATCGCACAGGATCTTCCGACGATCGCACAGGTGTTGGATCTGATCATGGATGAATTTATTTTTGAAGATATTATCGTGGCAGAGGAGCAGAAACAGTTTAATCCGGAGCATTTTAAAGCTATCGAAAATATGGTACATAAACGCTACGAGACGATGGAAGTAAAGACGATGCCGCATTACGATTTCTTTGCAGAATATCTGCCAAAAGCAAAATATATCGTGCGCACAGGCAATCTGATGCCGTGGGGCAACGTAGTTTTAAAAGCCGGTATCGATGCAAAGGTATGGTTCCAAAAACCAGGCTGTATCACACCGGGATTTTACGAAGAGCGTGCAAGCTACGATAATTAATGGGGAAACAGTAACCGTATTTTAAACTTTCAGGGGATAACCCGGAAAACTATATATTTTTACAATGTAGAGGAGGATTTTTACATGAAACGCAAAATGATGGCACTGGTACTTGGTGGAGCAATGGCACTTTCCTTATGTGCATGTGGAAGCACAGGCGCATCTGGTGGAAGCACAACCGAAGGAAGTTCAACTACTGGATCAACAGCTGCAGAGAGTACAGCTACATCATCTGCTGCAGGATCTACAGCAGATGCATCTGCAACAAAGACAAAGGATGGAGATTACAATGTATCTGTTGTTCTGCATTCTCTGGCAGGTTCCTTCTATAATAAGATGGCAGAAGGTGCAAAGGCCGCAGGTGAGGACCTTGGTGTAAACGTCACTGTTTCTGCACCGAATACAGCAAGTTCTCTGGATGAGCAGGTAGGTCTGATCGAGACCGCAATTTCTTCCGGCGCTGATGCAATCGCAACAGTTACCTGGGATCCGTCAGGATTTAACAATGTTATTGCAGAAGCAAATGAAAAAGGAATTCCAGTTGTTGGATTCAACCAGGATGCCAAAGACTGTGGTACCAAATGCTTTGTCGGACAGGATTATGAGACAGCAGGTTACAGCCTTGGTAAATATATGTTTGATCAGATGGGTGGCGAGGGCAGCTATATCGTAGCTTCCTGCGGACCGACAGACAGTGCGCTGATCGCCCGTGAAGCTGGTATTGATAAGGCTGCAGCTGAATATCCGGGTATCAAAAAGATCACCACTATTGATATTGGTACTGATCTGACCAATGCATACTCTGTGATTGAAAACGCATATCTGGCCAATCCGGATGTAAAAGCTATCCTTGGTGTAGATGTATATTCAGAAGCCATCGGAAGCTTTATCGAAGATTATGACTTAAGTGGGAAAGTATATGGCGCAGGATTTGACTTGACAGAGGGTATGCTTGGACATATTAAAAATGGAAGTATCCAGCTGACAGTTGGACAGAATCCGTTCCTGCAGGGATACTACTCTGTATATGAGTGCTACATGAACCTGAAATACGGTTCTGACTTCCTGAATATTGATACGGGTGCCCAGATGATCACAAAAGAGAATGTCAATGACGTTCAGCCGGAATAAGTACAAGAGAACGTATCCGGAAACATCAATAAGATTGTAAATATGCAATAGATGGTCTGCATAACAATACGGCTGCTGCCCGAAAGGGCAGCAGTACTACATATGGGAAAGGTTGCGGAAAATGAAGACTAAAAAATTGAAACTGACAAATGCCAGAGAATTTGGCGTATTCCTCGTACTGGTGATTATTATGATCGCACTGAGTATCGCTTCTCCGGTATTTTTAAAACCTGTAAACCTTGTAAATATCGTGCGACAGACAGTAGAGATCGGTATTATGGCTATTGGCATGACTTATCTGATCATTGCCGGTGAGCTGGATCTGTCAGTTGGCTCTCTGTTTGCTACCTGTGCCATGTTTGGCGGCTTTCTGTTTAAAAATCAGATTGTACCTGCATCCATAGCGTTTCTGCTGGTTCTGCTGTGTGGCATAGCTTTGGGCTGCTTCAACGGTCTTCTGGTGACCAGACTGGGGATCCCTTCTTTTATCGTTACACTGGGTACGATGAAAATCTACAGAAGTTTTGCGTATGCGATCGGAAATGGCCAGAGTATCAGCCAGTTCCCGGAGAGCGCAACAAACAGCTGGGTATGGAAGATGGGTGCAAAGATCAATGGTATTCCGGTGCAGATCTTTATCATGCTGATCCTGTTTGTAATTGCACATATCATACTGAAAAAGACAAGTTATGGATATAAAGTCTATGCCACCGGTGGTAATGACAAAGCGGCGCATCTGTCCGGTATCAATATTAAAAACACAAGACTGATTGCGTTTGCTGCTATGGGCGTGTTGTGTGCGCTGGCAGCCCTGATAAGTACGGCTTACCTGAATACAGTTACGACTACCAGTGGTGAAGGCCGTGAGATGGATGCCATCGCAGCCGTTATCCTTGGCGGAGCAGCTTTAAGTGGTGGCCGCGGAACGATCCTTGGCACATTCCTCGGTGCGATCATCATGGCTACAGTAAAAAATGGTATGGTACTTTTAAACGTACCGGTGTTCTGGCAGGACGGCTTCATTGGCGTGGTTGTTATCATTGCAGTGCTGATTGATACACTGATCCATCGAAAAGACGAGAAAAGGTAGGGGATAGTATGGCACCGATCATTGAATTTAAACACATTACAAAACGATTTGGCGGTACAACAGCCTTAAGTGACGTCTCTTTTTCCGTGGAAAAAGGTGAAGTTCACTGCCTCTGTGGTGAAAACGGAGCCGGAAAATCCACATTGATCAATCTGTGTGGCGGTGTATTTACACCGACAGAGGGCGAGATCTGTATCAATGGTGTGCCGGAACAGATCAATTCAATCCGCAAGTCAGAAAAACTTGGATTCGCCATCGTTCATCAGGAAGTACCGCTGTGTCTGAATATGAGTATTGCACACAATATTTTCCTTGGCTCGGCTGAAGCGACAAAAGGCTGCTTTCTGAATGAAAAGCATATGAATGAAAAAACAAAAGAATTGATGGAGATGTTTCATCTGCACGTTGAGCCGACGGCTCTTCTGGAATCTTTAAGCATTGCAGAACAGTCTATCGTACAGATCGCAAAAGCAGTGTATTTTGAGCCGGAAATTCTGATTCTGGACGAGCCGACGGCGGCACTGACAAATGATCAGAGAGAAGTTATGTTTGATGTTGTGCGGAAGCTGGTGAAAGAAAAGCAGACAACAGTACTGTATGTCAGCCATCGACTGGAAGAGGTTATGGAGCTTGGCGATCGACTGACGGTTTTCAAAGACGGTAAATTTGTTGTAACCAAAAATGTGGCTGATGTTACAATGGATGATATCGTTACACTGATGGTAGGACGTCAGATTGATAAATCTGAATGGGGAAACACTCATGCAACGAAAGATGAGCTTTTGACGGTAAAAGATTTGTGCAATGGAAAGAAGTTTCAAAATATCAACTTCACCTTGCACAAGGGTGAAATCGTGGGGCTGGCTGGATTCGTCGGTGCGGGTCGTACAGAGGTGCTGACGTCCATCTTTGGTGCAGACAAACTGGACAGCGGAGAGATTTATATTAAAGGTGAGAAGGTGTCGATTCACTCGCCAAAGGAGGCCATTGCCCACCGAATCAGCATGATTCCGGAAAACAGACGGGACGATGGTCTGATCACCAGTATGTCGATCAAGGAGAATGCCCAGTTGTCTGTGATAGACAGGATTTCCAATAAAGGATTTCTGAGTAAAAAGAAATCAAAAGATCTGATGGAACAGATGATTGAGAAATATTCGATCAAGATCGGAAATATGGACGACAAGATCCTGACGTTGAGCGGTGGTAACCAGCAGAAAGTCATCATTGCCAAATGGATCGGAAATGACCCGGAGATTCTTCTGTGCGATGAACCAACGAGAGGTATCGATGTCGGAGCAAAGGCAGAAGTGTATAAGATTCTCCGGGATATCTCCGCATCGGGCATCGGTGTGTTGATGGTGTCTTCCGAACTTCCGGAACTTCTGGCAGTCTGTGATCGTATCCTGGTCATGCATGAAGGAAAAATGACCGGCGAGCTGTCCCGCGAAGAAGCATCAGAAGAAGCCATTATGAAATATGCAGCGGCCATCGGATAGAGAGCATGGTTGGAAGAGATAAGGGATAATCCGTTGGATTAGTGGATGGAGAAAGCGGAAGAAGCCTTGCTGACAACAGTTTTGAAAGGTGTTGTCAGCAAGGCTTTTTGATCACCATATATATGAAAAAAGCTTGGTGAATCAGTTTTATATTGAAATGTAGACAGAAAAAATGCTTGCTATAATGAAAATGCATGAATAGGAGGAACTGGAACGAGTGGAAAACCTGATAGAACGGCGGATAATACGCAAAAAGTCGGATTATATCGTGATGGGCTATGGCCTTTGCTCTAAGGCAACCATTGGTCTGGAAGCAAAAAATATTCCTCTGGTTTTGTTGGAACAGGCCATATTTGCTAATCTCCGAACAGTAGAAATAAAAGGTAAGACAGAAAAAGGACACTTGCAAAAACAAGTGTCCCCGTGTATAATCTAATCAGAAAGTGAATCGGACGTGATATCCGATTTGCCCTCAGAAAGAATTTACTTTGAAATAAGCATCCTAGACTTTGGACGGAATGGGATGCTTATTTCTTTTTATCAAAATGATCGTCTATGTACGATAAAGCCGCAAATACAACAAGCAACAGAGTTAAGACTTCCATTGTGTTCATAGGGCATCCCTCCTTTGAAATCTTGAGGGCATCTGATTATCGGAAAATCACATCCTGCTTTCCTTTGAATTATACAATTACAATATATCATATAGCAAACATATGTTCAAGAGAATGCCATAGATATCTTTTTTTGGTATAAGGTAAGGTTTGCAGACAGCAGACTTGGCAGGTAAAGCTAAAAACATTGTCACAATTTGGAAATGTAAATAGGGAAGGCCGTTTCATTAAAGTCAAGATGGTCTTTTGAAAAACAAAAAACCGAAAACTTTGCATTCACAAAGCTTTCGGTTTTATCTGAAACGTGCGTGAGAAGATTCGAACTCCCGACACCTTGGTCCGTAGCCAAGTGCTCTATCCAGCTGAGCTACACGCACATATTGCTTTCGACTTGCTCGTTTCAAGCAACATGGATATATTACTCCTGTGACTGGGAATTGTCAACACTTTTTTTGAAAAACTTTTAAAAAAATATTTTGCTTCAGGTGCAAAGAAAAATTGAAATTTTTGATGTATGAAAAGCTGCTGCGAAAGTATGGCATGTGCAAAAGAGATAGAGGGAGAAAAATAACTGTCAGATATGTAACCGGCTCTTGCGGAGCCGGTGGCTGAAATGTCTGGCGGACAGTATGGCAAGAGAACTGACCACCACATACTCATGCCAAAAATCAGTCCAGATCGTCTCTGGTTTCACGCAGGCTGTAAGACTGGCTGGTCTTGCTCTGGGTGGATTTGTTTTTGCAGTTCTTGTTCTGGCTGTTTTTGGTGCCACAGTTTTTGGAAGAACTGAAACGGTCTTCGGAAGATGTTGTATGGTTGGTTGTGTTCGTGTTGTTGCTGTAATTTTTGCTCATAATTACCTCCAGAAATGAAGTTTTTTGTGATTACGGGATTAGTATGCCAAAAATAGAGAGCAATATGCATAATTGTGGTTGCTTTTTTCCTGAATATGTTATATAATCTTGATTGTAAAAAGAAACTTACTTTCAAAGTATTTTTTTTACAATTAATAACCCCTTATTAATTTTTATACTCCCCTCGAAACAGTCGATAGCTCCCCTATCGGCTGTTTCTCTTTGCATTTAAAGAGGCACGGACGAAGGAAGCGGCAGCGATATTCCCAAAGCCCCTCTGAGATCCAGCCCTTTTTTCACTGTTACCATCCATCAGGCATACCATAATAAAAAAGGACATTTCACATGAAGGTTTCCGTACAAGTCATCACCCCCGAACAGTGGAATCAAATGCCCCATGATCCGAACACAATTCTGATAGACCTGCGCTCCCCCGAAGAATACAGACAATCCCATATCCCCAATGCCATAAACATTCCCTACGAACATCTGAGAAAAATCGTATTATATAGAAGAAAAAGACTCGTTCTCTACTGCGAGCAGGGCATCCGCAGCACCGCCGCTGCCATGTTTCTGGCGGAACATGGCTACAGGGTGGCTACTTTGCAGGGCGGTCTTGATGCATGGATGCGATACAACGGCTAATGTGCAATACTTTTGTTCCTTGACGCAGGAGAGACTGACAGGTACAATGAGAATACCACCAAAAGGAGAACACATATGAGACAATGGGAACTGATCGCTCCCTGCCATTTCGGTCTGGAAGCGGTTTTAAAAAGAGAAATCATAGACCTCGGATACGAAGTATCCTCCGTAGAAAACGGCAAAGTCACCTTCATCGGAGACGAAGAAGCCGTTGCCTATGCCAATATTTTCCTGCGGACAACAGAACGTATTCTGATCAAAATAGGAGAATTTAAAGCAACCACCTTCGAAGAACTCTTCGAGCAGACAAAAGCCCTCCCATGGGAAGAGTATATTCCTGAAGACGGCAAATTCTGGGTGGCCAAAGCAAACTCCGTCAAAAGTAAACTGTTCAGCCCCTCCGATATCCAGTCTATCATGAAAAAAGCCATGGTAGAACGGATGAAATATGAATATAAAAAAGACTGGTTTCCGGAGACCGGTGCCTCCTTTCCGTTACGTGTCACACTGATGAATGACATCGTGACCGTGGGACTGGACACTACAGGCGTATCATTGCATAAGCGTGGTTACCGCCAGATGACAGCCAAAGCACCGATCACCGAAACACTGGCTGCCGCACTGATCATGTTGACACCGTGGCATAAGGACAGAATTTTAGTCGATCCCATGTGCGGCAGTGGTACATTCCCGATCGAAGCAGCCATGATCGCAGCTGATATGGCACCGGGAATGCACCGTACATTCCTTGCTCAGCAGTGGACGGATCTGATTCCGAAGGAATGCTTTGATGATGCTTTTGAAGAGGCCAGAGAGCGGGTCAATACCGATATCGAAGTGGATATCCAGGGTTATGACATCGATCCTGAAGTCATTAAAGCTGCCAGAGCCAATGCAAAACTGGCCGGTGTAGATCGGCTGATCCATTTTCAGCAGAGGGATATCCATGATCTGCATCATCCGAAAAAATATGGCTTTATCATCTGCAATCCGCCCTATGGCGAACGTATTTCCGAAAAAGCAGAGCTTCCGGCTCTGTATACAACAATCGGAGAGAGATACCGTGCGCTGGATTCCTGGTCGATGTATCTGATCACCAGCTATGAGGATACCCAGAAATATATCGGCCGAAAGGCAGATAAAAACCGAAAGATCTACAACGGTATGATGAAAACGTATTTCTATCAGTATATGGGACCAAAACCGCCCAAAAAACACATACAGGAGGAGCGATGACCATGAGAATCGTATTTGCCACAGGTAACCAGAATAAAATGAGAGAAATCCATGAGATCATGGATGATCTGGGACTTGAGATCGTTTCTATGAAGGAGGCCGGTATTGAGGTGGATATCGTGGAGGACGGACAGAGTTTTGAGGAAAATGCTGTGATCAAGGCTTCAGCGATCGCATCTCAGTGCCAGGATATCGTGCTGGCCGATGATTCTGGCCTGGAAGTGGATGCGCTGAACAAAGAGCCGGGCATCTATTCCGCACGGTATATGGGAGAGAATACATCCTATCGTATTAAAAATCAGAATATTATCGACAGACTGGCTGGTGTGCCGGAGGAAAAGCGCACCGCACGCTTTGTATGCGCAGTGGCGGCTGTTTTTCCAGATGGCACACATACGGTGGTCCGTGAGACGATAGAGGGCTGCATCGGCTATGAAGAGAGTGGAGAGAACGGCTTTGGTTATGATCCGATCTTTTATGTGCCGGCCTATGGCTGTACGACAGCCGATCTTTCCCCTGAACAGAAAAATGAGATCAGTCACAGGGGAAAAGCACTTAAAAAAATCAAAGAACTGATCCGGGAAAAACAGGCTTCGCATATGTAATGTCCAACCGTTTTTTAACGTCTGATAAAAAACAGGGAAAAGCAAGGCAAAAAGCGATTGACTGAGGAAAGGAACAAAGAATGAAGGTACTGGTGATCAGCGATACCCATGGCCGTGATGAAAATTTTGACCGTATATGGAACGAAGTGCAGCCGGTGGATTATATCCTGCACTGTGGTGATGTGGGCAGCCGTGCAGAGTATATCCGCCGGAAAACACCGGGACCCTGCTGTATCGTGGCAGGCAACTGTGATTATGCGGGAGATCTGCCACCAAGCGCAGAATTTGATCTCGGCGGTCATCATCTGTTTATGACGCATGGACACAGACAAGGCGTCAATATGAGCTATGACGGGATACTGCTTGCTGCAAGACTCCATGGGGCAGATCTGGTATGCTTTGGCCATACCCATGTACCGGAGCTTTCATGGCATGACGGCATTCTTTTATGCAATCCTGGCAGCCTGACATATCCACGTCAGATGAGTCATAAACCCAGCTATATTCTGCTCGATATCACCCCGGAACATATGACTGGAAAAATTTTTGAAATAAAATAAAAAAAGTTATTGACATTCAGGCGTATCCGTAATATAATTCTTCTTGCGTTGAGCAAAGATAGGGCGGACGCCTACATCGGGGTGTGGCTCAGCTTGGCTAGAGCGCCTGGTTTGGGACCAGGAGGTCGCAGGTTCGAATCCTGTCACCC
>CAKRQV010000031.1 GCA_934394565.1 uncultured Lachnospiraceae bacterium | reverse complement strand
TTTCCGTCAAAGGGGGCAGATGCCGCTTTCGCAGCCGGTGTTGCCCCAGATGGAATTGTACAGCTCGCACAGCCGGCTGTCGATCTCCGTAAGACGGTTGTAGTCGGCGATCAGCGCGTCCTTTTCCGCGTCGGTCAGGAAGCTCAGGCTGCGGATGAAGGCGGCCTCATCGTAGTTGTCGAAGTCGTAGTCGTCCGGCAGATTGAAGTACGCTTCATCTACCTTGTCCCACAGGTCGGCGTGCTTTTCGCAGACGCGGTCATACTCCTGCTCCAGGGTGTCGATTTCACCCAGCACCTTGGGGTCGGTCTTTTCCAGTGCCTTCTCGTCAAGCGTCATATTGTCGCAGTCGGGCAGCTTTTCATACAGCGCCTCCATCTGGGTGTCCAGCTCATTCAGCTTCCTGATGGCATCCTCGTTCTCGGTGGTAATTTTAGTAACAGGCTCCATTGGTGCGGATGTGGCGGCGAAGGCGGAGGTTGCTGTGCCGGTGACTGATACCACCAACGCCAGTGCCAGCGCAAGGTTCCAAATCGTTTTCTTTTTCATAGTATGTTACTCTCCTTTTTTATTATTTGGTTGTGTATCAACCATGTCTGTAGCATACCAGAGATCATCTTGAATTTCCCCCGCGAAAGTGCATGGAAAGTGTCACAAAAGTGCAACAAGACCAATCCGGAAAATGAACAAAAGCCCGCTCCACACCTCAAGGGCTGAAACGGGCGGACGTTCTTATTCTGATTTCACTTTGCGCATCAAGATGGACCTCATTCATATATTTCCCGGTCCGTTTGCAAAGGGGCAGCCACGTGGCTGCCTCTTCTACTTTCCAGATATCACATAAAGACCGTTACAGAAAAACGTATAGTTTAAGCATACACTAATCTGCCTTTAGGCTGCGGAATCTCCCGGCCTAGCATTTCAGCGGTTTCAATCCATTCCCGTATAACCTGTTCTGCATTTTCTAATACCTCTGCACGTTGCCCCATTCAAAAAAATCCACCGGATCTTTTTCTCATATGCATAGCAACAAAAAAGCCTAATATGAGATTGTCCGCATTTTAGACGGATTTTCCAAATTTGTCAAGCGAATTTGTGTGCTACGTGTGTGCTACCGTAAAAAATCAGCCACTTTCCAGCAAAATTTTCAAGTGACCAAAAGTGCTAAAAAGCCCCGAAAACACTGGGTTTCCGGGGCTTGCTGTGCTGTTTGAATATTTTGGTAAATTATCGTTTGCTGAACTGCGGAGCGCGACGAGCTGCTTTGAGGCCGTATTTCTTACGCTCTTTCATTCTCGGGTCACGAGTCAGGAATCCGGCTTTTTTCAGAACCGGTCTGAAATCGTTGTCTACTGTAAGCAGGGCACGGGAGATACCATGACGAATGGCACCAGCCTGACCTGTGTATCCGCCACCATGTACGGTAACGATAACGTCAAACTTATCTGCATTATCTGTAGCAACAAGCGGCTGACGAACGATAACTTTCAGAGTCTCAAGACCCAGATACTCATCAATGTCACGTTTGTTGATTGTGATCTTACCAGTTCCCGGTACCAGATATACTCTGGCAACAGATGTTTTTCTTCTTCCTGTTCCGTAATATTTGTTAGTAGCCATGTCTTAAACCTCCTCTTAGAATGTCAGTACTTCCGGTTTCTGAGCTGCCTGCTCATGATCCGGTCCAGCGTATACATGCAGTTTCTTAATCATGGATCTTCCAAGCGGTCCCTTCGGCAGCATGCCCTGAACTGCAAGCTCGATAACCTTTTCCGGTTTCTTTGCCAGCATCTCAGCCAGAGTAGCTTCTTTCATACCACCAACATAATCGGAGTGATGATAGTAAATCTTCTGCTCCAGTTTCTTACCTGTTACTGCAATCTTAGCTGCGTTTACAACGATTACATAATCGCCTGTATCAACGTGAGGAGTATAAACCGGTTTGTTTTTTCCTCTTAATACCTTAGCTACCTCAGATGCCAGACGACCAAGTGTCTGTCCTTCAGCATCAACTACATACCATTTTCTCTCAATCTTATCCGGATTAGCCATGTATGTTTTCATGGATGTTACCTCCTGTTTAATCTGTTAAATGTTGATAATCTATCGTCGGTGTGAGGCCGACTGCCAAATGATGCGATAAGCTCACGCTCTCTTACATCTTTCAGCGGAAAACATCTGTCACCGGGGCTTTGGCGCAGATATTAACTCACCATGTCACAGTGAACTATTTTACAATACCGAGCCGGGTGTGTCAACAGTTTTTTGCTTTGTTTCGCCATTTTTTTCCTCGTCCGGGTAGCGGATACACACCAGAGTCAGTCCCTTGGCACGGGCTGTCGGTCCGGCCTTTGTGCGGTCTTTTGCAGCAAGGATCTGTGGGATATCTTCGGCTGCCGTCGCACCTTTTCCGACCTCAAGCAAAGTGCCTGTGATGATCCGCACCATATTATAGAGGAAACCATTTCCCGTAATCTGGAAATGGATCATATCCTCTGCATCCCGCCATAGCTCTGTCCGGTAAATTGTCCGCACGGTATCTGTCACCTGCGGATTTTCCGTAGCAAAGCTCTTGAAATCATGGGTTCCTTCCAGATAGTGGGCAGCTGTTTGCATCGCTTCCAGATCCAGATTTCCATAGATATGCACACTGTTTAAGCGTCTTGTCGGATCCGGAAAGGTTCGGTTCAGAATCCTGTATTCATATGTCTTGACCGTATGACAGAATCTCGGATGAAAATCCGTGGGAACTTCCTCAGAAAGCTGTATACGGATATCCTCTGGCAGCCTTGTGTTCAGGGCAAACGCATATTTGTCCGCAGGCATCCTTGCCTCTGTGTCAAATACAGCCACATTTCCCAGCGCATGCACACCTGCGTCCGTGCGGCTCGCGCCCATCGTATGCACCGGTGTTTTTAACAGGTCGCTTAGGGCCTTGTCCAGAACTTCCTGCACCGTGAGGGCATTTGGCTGCACCTGCCACCCGGCATAGGATGTGCCATCATAGGCCACCCTCAGACGGATTCTTTTCATAGTTGTTTTCCTCCATACATTTTATGCAAAACTGGTCCACTGAGCCATTTTTTCATGAACTGGCAACTCAAATCTGAATTTTTCACATACCTGATACTAAAAAGATAACAAAAGAAAGCTGCCTTTTTCCCAGCAGCTTTTCTTCTATTATATATGTATACTCTATAAGATACCCATATCTCGCTGCTATAAAACCACCCGGATCACGATACATACCGCCAGATATGCCACAGCCACGCCATAAGCACCCCAGTCGCTGCCTCTGTAGGATAGTGGCTTCATCTGTGTGCGTCCTGCACCGCCGTGATAACAGCGGGCTTCCATTGCCATTGCCAGGTCATTTGCCCGGCGAAACGCTGAAATAAACAGCGGCACTAAAAGCGGCACCATATTTTTGATTCTGACAATAATATTTCCGGTCTCAAAATCAGCGCCTCTGGCCATCTGTGCCTTCATGATCTTATCCGTTTCCTCCATTAATATAGGAATAAACCGGAGCGCAATAGACATCATCATCGCAATCTCATGTACCGGCAGCATGAAATTCAGTGGTTTCATCAACCGTTCCAGCGCATTTGTCAGCTGGTTTGGGGTAGTGGTCAGCGTCATCAGTGACGTACCGACGATCAGAAAACTTAAGCGGATACCCATACGGATCGCCATGTTAAGTCCGGCCTGGGTAATTTTAATCTTCCAGAAACTGACCAACACGACATCGCCCGGGGTAAAAATCAGGTTAAAAAAGATCGTGATGCCCAGAAGCACTGCAATGGACTTCATGCCGCGCAGAATAAAGGACAACGGTACTTTCGAAATCACAATGCAGGCTGCCAGGAAAAGAAAAGCAGCCAGATAACCGATCCAGTCGTTTGTCACAAACAGACTGACAATATAGATGATTGTTACTACAATTTTTACACGTGGGTCCAGTTTATGAATGGCAGACTCTGCCGGATAATACTGACCTATCGTTATATCTTTCAGCATAATTTTTCCTTACGGTCAGCGACCGAGTGCCTGAAGGATGCTTATTCTTGCCTCCTCCACTGTGGTGGCCTCTGTGTTCACTGCCATTCCATGTTCGGCCAGTGCATGCATGATGTAAGTGATCTGCGGTGCGGCCAGCCCGATAGTTTCCAGTTCCTTATAATGTGAAAAGACTTCCTTTGGCGTACCGTCAAAGGGCATATGGCCGTGGTTCATGACAATGATACGATCCACATATTTTGCCATATCCTCCATACTGTGAGAAACTATGGCGATACTGATGTGTCTGGTCTCATGAAGTTCCTTCATCTTATCCAGAATATCGTCCCGGCCTTTGGGATCCAGCCCCGCTGTCGGCTCGTCCAGTACCAGCACCTTGGGATTCATAGCCAGTACTCCGGCGATTGCCACACGACGTTTCTGTCCACCCGACAAATCGAAGGGGGATTTTCTGTAATACTTTTCTTTCAGTCCTACCTGTTTTAACGCATTCAGCGCCCGTTCTTTACATTCTTCTTCGCTGCAGCCCAGGTTTTTCGGACCGAAACATACATCAGCCAGCACATCTGTTTCAAACAGCTGATGCTCCGGATACTGAAAGACCAGTCCCACCTGGCTGCGCAGATGTCTGAGATCGTATTTTTCTGTCCAGATATCTTCACCGTCAAACAGTACCTGACCGGAAGTCGGGCGAATCAGTCCGTTGAAATGCTGTACCAGTGTGGATTTTCCACTGCCAGTATGACCGATAATGCCTAAAAACTGGCCATCCGGAATCGTAAGGCTGATATTATCCAATGCCACCATTTCATAGGCTGTCCCGGCGGCGTAGGTATAGGTTACATTTTTTAATTCAAGTGACATAACGCCTCCACCAGTTCTTCCTTTGTCAGAATACCTTCCGGTATGTCCACACCATCCTGTCTGAGTTCATGTGCCAGCAGCGTGACCTGCGGTACATCCAGTCTGTATTCTTTCAGTTTATCTACCTGCGAGAAAATTTTTCTTGGTATCCCCTGCATGACAACTTTGCCATGATCCATGACATACACATAATCGGCCGAAGTTACCTCTTCCATATAATGCGTGATCAGAACCACCGTTACTTTTTCCTGCCGGTTCAGCTCATGAACTGTATCAAGCACTTCTTTTCGTCCATTGGGATCTAACATGGCGGTCGGCTCATCCATGATGATACACTTGGGCTGCATAGCAACAACACCTGCGATCGCCACACGCTGCTTCTGTCCACCGGACAGCTTGTTTGGTGAGTGTTTTCTGTAAGCAGTCATGCCAACAGCCTCAAGGCTTTTTGCCACCCGCTTCCAGATCTCCGGGGTTGGCACGCCCAGGTTTTCCGGACCAAATCCCACATCTTCCTCGACAACACTGGCCACGATCTGGTTATCCGGGTTCTGGAATACCATACCGGCTTCCTGACGGATATCCCAGAGATGACTGTCATCCCTGGTATCCATATTATCCAACCAGATCGTTCCCTCTGTCGGTACCAGTAAAGCGTTGATATGCTTGGCCAGTGTGGATTTTCCAGAACCATTATGACCAAGTATAGCCACAAACTGCCCTGGTTCCACGTTGATATCTACACCGTCAATGGCACGGGATTTTTCTTCTTTCTCGTTTTCGTCATAGGTGATGTATTCGTAAATCAGCTTTGCTGTCTTAATGATCCCCATCTGCTTCACCCTCCGGCAGCTGCCCTGCAGCTAAGAGATCATCTACAATCGCCCAGATCTCATCCCGGCCCTGTTTTGTCTGGGCAGAAAACGGAATGATCTTTGTATCTGGCAATACCTGCAGCGTGGTACGGATCAGCTTGAGCTGCTTAGCTACCTGGCTGCGTTTGATCTTGTCAAGCTTTGTTGCAATGATGATCGGCTTGAAACCGCTGTCTGCGATCCAGTCATACATCATTTTATCGTTGGCTGCCGGTGCATGGCGGATATCCACAAGGAGGAAGACCGCCTGCAGGTCTTTACTCGTATGCAGATAGTTTTCAATCATCTTTCCCCATTTGACACTTTCTTCTTTTGAAACACGGGCATACCCGTATCCAGGAAGATCGACCAGATAGAGTTCTTCATTCACATTGTAAAAATTGATCGTCTGCGTCTTTCCCGGCTCTGCACTGGTACGAGCCAGTGCTTTTCGATTCATGAGTCCGTTTATCAAAGACGATTTGCCGACATTGGATTTTCCGGCAAAGGCTACTTCCAGACGGCCGGTCTGGGGCAGCTTACTCGTCACACCGCAGACAATATCAAGGGAAACATTTTTTATAATCATAGGTTATTCCTTCACAAATGCCTGTGCGATCACCTCCGGCATCTCAGTCACATAGCTGATCTGCATACCTTCTGTGATCTCTGTATCCAGTTCCTCCACATCCGGCCTGTTCTTTGCCGGTACCAGGACAAGTTTCATTCCAGCTTTGTTGGCTGCCAGAAGTTTTTCCTTGAGTCCGCCGATTGGCAATACACGTCCACGCAGTGTAATTTCGCCTGTCATGGCAACATCTACACGTACCGGTGTCCCTGTCACTGCAGACAGAACCGCCGTCGCCATGGTGATACCGGCACTCGGGCCGTCCTTTGGCACAGCGCCCTCCGGGATATGGATATGTATATCATGTTCTTTAAAGAATTTATCGTCTATGCTGTACTGTTCTGCCACAGAACGGATATAGCTGATACCAATCTGCGCTGATTCTTTCATGACATCGCCGAGCTTACCAGTCAGCACAAGCTCGCCCTTACCCGGCATCAGATTTACCTCGATCTGCAGGGTATCTCCGCCCACACTCGTCCAGGCAAGCCCACGGACAATTCCGATCTCCGGCTTTTCATTGGCTTCCTGATAGGTAAATCTCGGCTTACCAAGATATTCGGCCAGATTGTCTGCTGTGACCATAACTACAGCCTTTTTATCCTCAATCACGGTACGGGCAGCCTTACGGCAGATCTGACCGATCTTTCGCTCCAGGCCACGGACGCCGGCTTCTTTTGTATATCCGGAAATCATGGCTTTCAGCGCATCCTTTTCGATCTCCAGTTGGGCATCTTTGATACCATTTTTCTTTTTCTGCTTCGGTACAAGAAATTCTTCACCGATATGCAGCTTTTCATTCTCCGTATAGCTGGAAACTTCGATAATCTCCATACGGTCCAGAAGCGGCCTCGGAATCGTAGAAGCATCGTTGGCAGTCGCGATAAACAGCACATCCGACAGATCCAGCGGAAGCTCTACATAATGATCGGAAAAATGGGAATTCTGTTCGGAGTCCAATACTTCCAGCATGGCTGCAGCCGGATCTCCTTTATAATTACTGCCCATCTTGTCGATCTCATCAAGAAGCATCAGTGGATTCCGAACACCACACTTTTGCAGTCCGGCTACGATGCGCCCCGGCATTGCACCCACGTAGGTACGTCTGTGACCACGGATCTCCGCCTCATCGCTGACACCGCCCAGGCAGATGCGGATATACTCTTTATGTAATGCAGTCGCTACGGAACGGGCAATGGACGTCTTGCCGGTTCCCGGCGGTCCTACCAGACAGAGGATCGGACTGTCGCCTTTCTTTGTCAGCTTGCGCACGGACAAAAATTCCAAAATACGCTCTTTAACCTTATCCAGTCCGTAGTGGTCTCTCTCGAGAATCTCTTCGGCACGTTTAATGTTGGTATTGTCTTTGGACAGCTTTTCCCATGGCAGGGAAAGCAGTGTCTCCACGTAACCACGGACCACCGGTCCTTCAGACGGGTTGTTGCCCAGAAGCTTCAGACGGCCGATTTCTTTTTTTATCTTGTCCCTGACTTCATCAGAAGCCTGCAGCTCTTTTAACTGTGCCTCAAATTTTTCGATATCGCTGTCTGTCGTATCCTCGCCAAGCTCCTCACGGATGACCTTTAACTGCTCACGCAGAATATACTCTTTCTGGTTCTGGTCAATATGGGCCTTGATCTTGTTTTGCAGTGCTTCTTTAATCTGCATAACATGTACTTCATTGGCCAGGATTTCGCCCAGCAGCTCATATTTTTCGGACAGCTTGACAGCTTCCAGAAGCTTCTGACGTCTGTCATAGCTTAACGGCAGGTTGATGGCAATCTGGTCCATGGCCTCAGCAAAATCTGTGATTCCCTGGATCTGTTCTGCCAGATTGCGGCTGAACTTTCTGTTCTCTTCACAGTAAGATGTAAAAAACTCCATCAGAGTCTGACGCATGGCTTCTTTGGCATTCTCAGAGATATAGAGATCATTTTCGTCCTCTACTTTTTCAAGCTCAGCTTCCAGAAACGGTTCTTCTTTGAAAAGCTGGATCAGCCGGGCACGGCATTCGCCCTCAACCATAACACGTACAAGGCCCTTCTGCAGCTTGACTATCTGTTTTACCTGCACAACGGTTCCCATCTCGTACAGGTCAGAAAGGCCCGGCTGTTCGACAGCAGGGTCCTTCTGCGTAACTACAAACATTTTCTGCTCCCTGACCATAGCTTCTGTGACCGCCGCAATGGAACGTTCACGACTCACATCAAAATGAGCAATCATCTTCGGCAGGATTGTTGTCCCGCGAAGTGCTATGGCCGGCAGCACCTGTATTAATTCATTCATGTTTATCTCCGTTATATTCATATGCCGCAGCCGGCTGTGTTTGATGTATCTTCCGGCAATATCCGGACAATATACATCCTTCGCCGCACGATTCTCGCAGCATATGGCTTTTGCTTAATTTGCCTGTGGCAGAGCATTCCCACTCCGTTTACCGGCATTTCTTCTGGTCCGTGCCGGTTCCCCACGGGTGATTTTTACCGGTTCCAGACCAAGAATCGACTGTGCAGTGATCTCACACTTCTGGATCGTATCATCTGACGGTGATTCAAACATCAGATCCATCATCGTTTTTTCCATGATAGAACGAAGTCCTCTCGCTCCAGTCTTTCTCTCCAGTGCTTTTCTGGCCATTTCCACCAGTGCACTGTCATCAAAGACAAGCTCCACACCATCCAGCGCCATCATCGTCTGATACTGACGTACCAAAGAGTTTTTCGGCTCTTTTAAGATGCGTACAAGAGCATTTTCATCCAATGCATCCAGAGAAACAACGACCGGTACACGACCGATAAATTCCGGGATCAGACCAAATTTGATAAAATCTTCCGGCATAACCTGACGCAGGATCTCGCCGACATTGCGTTTTTCATGACCACGGCCAAGCTCGCCGCCGAAACCGATGGATTTTGTATCCTGTCTGGTTTCAATGATCTTGTCAAGGCCTTCAAACGCACCACCGCAGATGAACAGAATATTGCTGGTATCGATCTGCAAAAGCTCCTGATGTGGATGCTTTCTTCCTCCCTGCGGCGGTACACTGGCTACGGTACCCTCAACAATCTTTAACAAGGCCTGCTGTACACCCTCACCGGAAACATCACGGGTAATGGATGGATTTTCTGATTTTCTGGTAATTTTATCGATTTCATCGATATAAATAATGCCGTGCTGCGCACGTTCAATATCATAATCAGCTGCCTGAATGATCTTTAACAGGATATTTTCCACATCTTCTCCGACATATCCGGCTTCTGTCAGGGTCGTCGCATCGGCTATGGCAAATGGTACATTAAGTACTCTGGCCAGTGTCTGTGCCAGAAGTGTCTTACCGGAACCGGTAGGGCCAAGCATCAGAATATTACTTTTCTGCAGCTCAACATCCACAGTCTTTTCATTCAGAATCCGTTTGTAATGGTTATATACTGCAACTGAAAGAACCTTTTTGGCCTCATCCTGTCCGATGACATAATCATCCAGAACAGCTTTCATTTCCTTTGGTGTGATCAGATTGATATCCTCACTGCCTCCGTGAGCCGGTATATCCATCTCTTCTGCGAGGATTTCGGAGCAGAGCTCAATACACTCATCACAGATATACGCACCATCCGGACCTGCGATCAGCTTATGCACCTGATTCTCCGGCTTACCGCAGAAGGAGCATCTGATTTTGGGTTCGTTTCCTTTTAATGCCATCTTTTTGTTTCCTTTCCAGTAAAATGCTATAAGGGGCTGTTACAAAATCACAGGCTTTCGTCAGAAAGCCGTATCCTGCAGCAACCCCCATCCATGTTTTTTTATCTGTTTGTAATGACGCTGTCGATCAGGCCGTATTCCATGGCCTCTTTCGCAGTCATCCAGTTGTCACGCTCTGTATCAGCAGCGATGACATCGTATGGTTTTCCTGTATTCGCGGCAAGAATTTCGTTTAATTTCTTCTTTGTCTTCAGTATATGTTCTGCTGCGATACTGATCTCCGTAGCCTGACCCTGGGCACCGCCTGACGGCTGGTGGATCATGATCTCGGCATTCGGAAGTGCATAGCGTTTGCCTTTTGCACCGCCGGAAAGCAGGAATGCTCCCATGCTGGCTGCCATTCCCAGACACATCGTAGATACATCACACTTGATATACTGCATGGTGTCATAAATGGCCATACCTGCTGTGACAGAACCGCCCGGGCTGTTGATATACAGATGGATATCTTTTCCCGGATCTTCTGATTCCAGAAACAGAAGCTGCGCCACAACGATATTGGCGGATACGTCGGTAACTTCCTCACCAAGGAAAATAATCCTGTCCTTTAACAGGCGGGAGTAGATATCATAGCTTCTTTCGCCTCTGCTTGTCTGTTCAATGACGTAAGGTACTAAACTCATGCAAAACGCCTCCTCAACGTAGACTCACTTATTCGACTTCTTTAGCGGCCTCAGCTACCAGTGTTACGGCTTCCTGTACGGCCATATCTTTCTTCATCTGGTCTTTCTCGTAATCGCCCATCAGCTCTTTGAGCTTATCCAGCTCCATCTTGTAGCTTTCTGCCATCTTAGTCAGCTCTTCATCAAGCTTCTCGTCAGAGATCTGGATATCCTCAACCTCTGCGATCTTCTCCAGAACCAGTCTGGACTTGATCTGTGTCAGAGCCTGCGGACGAACCTGCTCTTTCAGAGCATCCAGTGTTGTGCCTGTAAACTGCATGTACTGCTCCATGGACAGACCTTGGGACTGCAGTCTTCTTGCATAGTCGTTGATCATCTGCTCTACCTGGCTGTCGATCATCGGATCCGGAATATCCATCTGGGCATTCTCTACAGCTTTATCTACTGCTTCGTTTTCTTTGGCAGTCTTAGCCTCTGCTGCTTTTTTCTCTTCCAGATTTTTCTTTACGTCTGCTTTGTACTCATCCAGAGTATCGAACTCGGAAACTTCCTGGGCAAACTCATCGTCCAGCTCCGGCAGCTCTTTTACGGAAATAGCGTTTACTTTGCATTTGAATACAGCTGCTTTGCCAGCCAGATCCTTTGCATGGTACTCTTCCGGGAATGTTACGTTGACATCAACGTCCTCACCGATCTTAGCGCCAACCAGCTGATCCTCAAAGCCCGGGATGAAGCTGTTGGAACCGATGGTCAGATCGTAGTTCTCACCTTTGCCACCGTCGAATGCAACGCCGTCAACGAAACCTTCAAAGTCCAGTTTGATCATATCGCCGTTTTCTACAGCACGATCGTCTACGTTTACTGTACGGGAGTTCTTCTCCTGCTCTTTCTTCAGCTCAGCTTCGATCTCTTCGTCTGTTACAGTAAGGTCAGCTTTCTTAACCTCTACACCTTTGTACTCGCCCAGAGTAACTTCCGGTTTCACAGCTACTGTTGCTGTAAAGATAAACGGTTTGCCAGCTTCAATCTGTACAATGTCGATCTCCGGATTGGATACGATCTCCAGCTCGCTCTCCTTAGCTGCATTGCTGTAAGCCATCGGCATTACGTTGTTGGCAGCCTCTTCATAGAATACACCAACACCATACATTTTTTCGATCATCTTGCGCGGTGCTTTACCTTTTCTGAAGCCCGGAAGGGAGATTTTTCCTTTTTCTTTCAGGTATGCAGCCTGGATTCCTTTTTCAAATTCTTCAGCGGACACTTCGATGGTCAGCTTTGCCATGTTTTTTTCTAATTTTTCAACCTGTACGCTCATGTATATATTCCTCCTTAAATTCACACTTCGTTTGCGTGGACGTACTTTTCCATACTCACAGTCATTGCATTATGATAGCATAAGTCCTTTTATTATGCCAGTATTTTTTTTAAAAATGCCCCTATTTTAGGCTTTTTTTAGGATTTTTTCCTTCAAAAAAAGAGGAAAAAGCTGTATTTTGTCTGCAGCTTCTTCCTCTTATATTGTTTTGTAACCTTATTTTAGCCTTTCAGTGCCGACAAATGCCCATACCGGATACTGTCTTTTACCTCATGTGCCGTCTTTTCGCCGATCAATTCCGTCACCAGTCGAAGTGCAAAAGGAATCGCTGTACCCATGCCCATGCTGGTGGTGATATTTCCATCGGTCACAACTTTTTCAAAGGTAACCGTAGCCCCGGCCAGACGGGACTCAAATCCCGGATAGCAAATGGCTTTTTTCCCCTGTAACAGTCCCAGATCACCAAGTACACTCGGAGCTGCACAGATGGCTGCCAGTGCCACACCATCGTCTGCCTTTTCCTTTAAGAGCTGACACAGCCCCTGATGTTCACCGAGATATCTGGTGCCTGGCATGCCCCCAGGAAGAATAAACATATCTCCATCTGCAAACCGACATTCTTCATACAGGGCATCTGCTTTTACTTCGATCTGATGTGCGCCTGTGATTTCCTTTTTTCCCATAATGGATACCGTACATATGTCTACACCTGCCCTGCGCAGGATATCAACGACGGTCAGTCCTTCAATCTCCTCAAAACCGTCTGCTAAAAACAGATATGCTTTTTTCATGTTATACCTCCCGTTTTCTTTTTATTCTACACTTTCTTTTTTCGCAGGGCAATAATTCCTCTGGCTTTCTTTTTCTTTTTAAGATGTTTTTGCAAACCACTTGCTATTTTTCAGAATCGTGGCATACTGACAGTGACAGTTCAGACAGTCGGCTGCCATGCCGCTTTGAGAAAGGATTTTGTTTATGGAAATCGAACGTAAATTTCTGATTCACAGTCTTCCTGTAGATCTTGATAAATACCAGAGCCGCCGTATTGAACAGGCATATCTTTGCACAGAACCGGTTGTGCGTATCCGCAGGCAGGATGACGATTATATCCTGACCTATAAATCCGCGGGCATGATGGCGCGTGAAGAATACAATCTGGCGCTGACCCGGGAAGCCTATCTGCATTTAAAGGAAAAAGCAGATGGTATTGTTTTATCTAAGACGCGCTACCTGCTTCCACTGGACAATGGGCTGATGATCGAGCTGGATGTCTTTGATGCACCATATGAAACGCTGTATCTGGCGGAGGTGGAATTTCCGAGTG
This sequence comes from uncultured Lachnospiraceae bacterium, assembly GCA_934394565.1. Lineage (GTDB taxonomy): Bacteria > Bacillota > Clostridia > Lachnospirales > Lachnospiraceae > UBA11957. Next base: position 3,930 of record CAKRQV010000031.1, on the reverse strand, counting down.
TGGATGAGGCCAATTCTTTTGTTGCTCCGGACTGGTTCGGGGAGGATGTAACATATTCCGGTAAGTTTCACAACAGTTATCTGAGTCAGCCAAAGTGATTCTCACCATTATGCACTTAACCGCAGTTTGCAAATGGAAACTGTGCTTTTGCTCGATTTGCGATGGTTTTCATTCTTTCTTGTGACTGATACTCTTGTACTGTACGCAAGTGCCGGTTTTCTTTGGTACTTTTGTTTGCCATGTATATCATGTGTCAGTCTGACAGACTGCTTTTGATGTGCGATACTAAGGAGATGGGGTCATGGATTATAAAAAAATTAATCGGTTGCGGATGCTGGGGCTTATTATTGCCTATTACCGTAAATCGAAGGGTATGACGCAGCAGCAGCTGGCGGATGCGGTACAGATCAGCCGAACGCATATGAGTAATATTGAGGCTCCGAATGTGCCGACTTCGATTTCGATCAGTACGTTGTTTGATATTGCGGATACGCTGGAGGTACCTGCGGAGAATTTCTTTCGTTTTCGGGAATTTGAAAAGTTGTTGCAGTGAAGATTTTGAAACCGTTTCCATATTGTGGAGACGGTTCTTTTTGTCCTGGCATATAAGGGAAGCTCTGGTGGGGGCTTTTATGGGGAGACGGACGGCGAAGAGGACGGCGGCGGGGGATACAGGGTGCTCCCTCAAAACGCGTTCTCACTCCGCCTCAGGCGTAGCGGTACTAAGCTCGTCCGGCGCCTGTCGGCTTGGACTCGCTAAGTGCCGACGCCTTCGGAGGGTTTTGAGGGAGCACCCTGTATCCCCCGCCGCCGTTCTCTTCGCCTGACTTTGTTGGGAGGCAGAAGCGCCCTGTGGGGCGGCTTCTGCGGATGTTTTGTTGAAAAGTAAAAAAAGTTCATTCGGGACAGTATTCTCTGTCGGGAATGAACTTTTTTATTACTTATTTATTTCTACTATATTTCACTGCGGTGCTGATATTACTTGCGATACAGGATACGCATGGAGTTTATCAGGCAGAGCATGGAGACACCGGTGTCGGCAAATACGGCGATCCACATATTGGCAAAGCCGCACAGACCCATGATCATGACAATGATTTTCACAGCGAGAGCGAAGTATACGTTCTGCCAGGAGATACGGCCTGTTGCGCGGGCAATGTCGATGGCCTGTGGGATGGCTTCCATTTCGGAGGTCATGAAGACTACATCTGCAGCTTCGATGGCTGCATCTGCGCCGCTTCCCATGGCGGCTCCGACATCGGCTCCGGCAAGTACCGGGGCATCGTTGATACCGTCACCTACGAACATAACGGCTCCATGCTGTTCACGGATCTTCTGCAGTTCGTTGAACTTATCCTGCGGAAGCAGTTTGGCATGTACTTCGTCGATGCCTGCTTCTGCTGCAACAGCTTTGGCGCTGTCTTCGGCATCACCGGTCAGCATGGCTGTTACAATACCGAGTTTCTTTGTCTTGGCAATCGCATCTACGGCATCCTCTTTGATGGTATCGGAGATCACGATGTGGCCGATGAATTTACCATTCAGAGCGGTCAGTACTTCTGTACCAAACTGGTCTTTATGGTAACCGGACAGATCGATGTTGTTCTCTTCCATCAGCTTACGGTTACCGCAGAGAACAACACCCTGGCTGATTGTTGCACGGATACCGTGACCGGCAATTTCTTCTACCTTAGACGGACGCTCAATGTCTAAGTTCTTTTCTTTGGCAGCCTCTACGATACTGTTTCCGATCGGATGTGTGGAGGACAGCTCACAGCTGGCACTGATGGCGAGCAGCTGGTCAGAAGATACATTCTGATCTGTGCTTACAGCGTTCTGTACAACAAAATTACCCTTTGTGATCGTTCCTGTCTTATCCATAACAACAGCTTTGACAGCCTTTAAAGACTCAATGGCCACACCACCCTTGAACAGGATGTTTTTCTTGGATGCTGCACCAATACCGGCGAAGAATGCCAGCGGTACGGACAGAACCAGAGCGCACGGGCAGCTGATAACCAGGAAGGTCAGGGCTGTCAGCACGGATGCTGTACCGGTTGTGCCGTTAAGTACACCCTCTGCACCTGTATAATCTGCATTTACAAAGAAATGCCAGTTTGGCAGAATAAATGGCAGTACAATAGCAACAAACAGGGCAAAGAATACAACAAACGGTGTGTATACACGTGCAAAACGTGTGATGAATTTATCAATGTTCGGCTTGCTGGCTGCAGCGTTTTCTACGGAATCCAGAATACGTGTTACCATAGACTCTTCGAGTACTTTTTCCACACGCATCTTGATCTGTCCAGAGGTATTTACACAACCGGAGCTAATCACATCACCAACGCCAGCTTTTACCGGTACAGGCTCACCTGTGATCGCAGATGTATCCAGACGGGTCTCACCTTCAATCACAACACCATCCAGCGGCACACGGTCACCCGGACGGACTAAAACGATATCACCTACAACGGCTTCTTCTGCATCGATTACACGGATATCATCACCAACGACAAGATTAATTACCTCCGGACGCAGATCGACAGCTTCCATGATCTGGGAACGGCTCTGTTCAGTTGCACGATCCTCAAAATATTCACCGATACGGTAGAATAACATAACACCTACAGCTTCCGGGAACTCACGGATACCAAACGCACCCAGCGTAGCAATAGCCATCAGGAAATTCTCGTCAAACCACTGACCTTTGCGCATATTCTTTGCTGCTGTCATAAGGACTTTGCCACCGAGGATCAGGTAGGAAACAATGTAAATCGGGAACAGGCGAAGATCGGACTCTTCCATGCCACCGATATGGATCATCAGGAAACCAACAAGGAACAGGGCTGCACCAACACCGATAGATACCAGCGGTTTGTATTTCTCCGGGATCGCAGATTTCTTTTCTTCTTTCTCTGCGGTCTCTTTCTTTGCTTCTTCCTTCGGAATGATGGTAATACCATCTTCCATAGCGTCGATCGTTTTTTTAATCTCCGGAATCAGATCATCCGGACGTTTGGCATAGAGCTTCATCTGTTTGGTCGCATAGGTGATCGTCACATCGTCTACGCCCTGCAGTGTTCTCAGTTTGGCTTCGATCTTAGCTGCACAGTTGGCGCAGTCCAGACCATCCAGAATATATACTTTTGCTTTCGGCATGGACTTCGGTACGATGGTGATACCGTCTTCCATAGCGTCGATTGTCTTTTTGATCGTCGGGATCAGATCATCCGGACGTCTTGCAGACAGCTTCATCTGCTTGGTCGCATAGGTGATCGTCACATCATCTACGCCCGGCAGTGTTTTTAACCTGGCTTCGATCTTGGCAGCGCAATTGGCACAGTCCAGCCCCTGCAGGATATAAATCTTTGTATCAGAGATCGTGCTCGGCGCTTTTCTCTTTCTTGGAACGATGGTGATGCCATCTTCGATGGAATCTACCAAAGCCTGCATCTTCGGAAGCAGTTCATCCTGATTGTTAGCAGATACACGCAGCTGTTTGGTTGCATAGGCTACTGTTGCGAAAGCAACCTCAGGCATGGTGCGGATCTTGGCTTCTACCTTGGCTGCACAGTTGGCGCAGTCCAGGCCTTCCAGAATATAAACTCTCTTTTCTACATCTTCGTCCGGCATCTTGCAGGTGCATTTTGCCAGCGACTCACCGCAGACATCACAGTATTCTACATGCGGATTGCATACCTCACAGGTACAGTCATCCGGATGTCCTTCGGTATGATGATGTTCCACAACAAAATGGGTATGGGAACGTGTCGGCTGATCATGTTCTTCATGATCATGGTCGTGTCCACAGCCACAACCATCGCCATGGTCATGATGATGATGCTCGTGGTGGTCATGGCCACAGCCGCACTCATCTTCATGATCGTGATGATGATGCTCGTGATCGTGATGATCATGGCCACAGCC
>CAKRQV010000030.1 GCA_934394565.1 uncultured Lachnospiraceae bacterium | reverse complement strand
AAGCTATTCCTGAAAGTAAATGCTACGAAAACGAAAGTGGTAAGACCGACAAGAAGTAAATATCTTGGATTCACATTTCTAAAGAATGGTTCGGAATGGAAAGTCAGACCGGCCAATGAAAAGAAAAAGAAACTGAAAAAGAAGCTAAGTGAATATCTGAAAAGAGGAAAAGCGGTAGCGAGACCACTTGCAGTTACAATTAAAAGAGTAAACGAGATTGCACGAGGGTGGATAAATTATTTCAGAATTGGAATGATGAAGCTGTTTATGGAAGAACTTGGGGAATGGCTGAGACACAAAATGCGAGTGATTCTAATGAAACAGTGGAAAAGACCAAAAACCATCTATAGAAATTTAAGTTATCTAAACTGGAAAAATAAGACTGGATGTAATCAGGAAGAAATTTTCAAAGTTGCGAACTCAAGACTTGGATGGTACAGAAGATGTGGAATGAACGTAGTAAATTTCATTATCAGTAAAGATTTACTTGAAAATAGGATAAAAGACGGAGCTAATTTGCTCAATCCCTTATCCTATTACTTAGTTAAAGTTGGAATATAAGTTGTAGAGCCGTATACGAGACCCGTACGTACGGTTCAATGGGAGGGGCGAGGAAAATTTATTCTCCCTCTACCCTATTAGTCAATGTTAATGGATAAATGATTGACCTCATTAGAAAGATTAAATTTGAAGTAGCTTCCAGACATGATCTGCTTGGTCCAGTGAACAGGTGCTCCGGTATCGGAAATAACTTCTTCTTTCAGAATAAACAGGGGACTTCCGGCTGGAATATCCAGAAACAAAGATTCTTCCGGGGTAGAGGCACTGGCTTCCAGACAGAGCTTTACAAAACAATAATTTTCCGGATTTGCACCGGTATGCTGTTCGATTGTTGCGTAAAGGGAACGATTTTCAAGATCCTCGTCCAGCAGGAAGGCATACTGCCGGTAAGGAAGATGTACGTGTTCTATGATCACAGGCTGATCATTGGCATAGCGGATACGCTTGATATAGATAACATCATCCCCTTCTTTGAGATTCAGTGTACGGATGTCGTACAAAGATGCTTCCTGGCGGCAGACACACAGGATATGTGTTTGTATTTTGATATTATTTTCCCGGCAGGTGCTGGTAAATCCCTGAAACTTAATCAGATTATTCTGGATTTTCTGGTTTTCAACAAATGTTCCCTTTCCGTGTTTCCGGATGAGAATGCCTTCGTCTACGAGATCAGTGATGGCATTTCGGACAGTAACGCGACTTACCTTATACATCTCGCAGTATTTATTTTCACTGGGGAGCATTTGTCCTGCTTTGTATTCACCAGATGCAATTTTTTCTTTGATGTCATTCTCGATCTGCTGATAGAGCGGAATGGCACTGTCGTGTTTTAACATGGTATTACAACTCCTTATTTATTTACGATATATGATATGTTAGTGATATTGTACCATCATGTTTTATCAAGTGCAAGTGCTAAAGAACAATTTTTTAGCAAGTTGCATAAAAAAATAACATGAAAATCCGCCAAAATATAAAAAATATAAGAGGGGGATTGACCAATATAATAAGACGTGTTAATATGACACCACAGAACATAATAATACATGTTCGAGCGGAAAAGAAATACAGTCAAAGTTTAAGGAGGAAGAAAGATGCAAAGAAAATGGAAAAAAGCGGTAGCTGCTCTTACGGTAGCGGCTCTTGGAATGACAACATTTGCAGGTTGTGGTGGAAGTACAGCTTCAGATGGAAGTCAGGCAGCGGACACATCGGCAGCGGACGGACAGGTAACGATCAAGTTCGTGCATAAGTTCCCGGAAGACAAACGAATGCAGTACTTCAACGATATCATTGCAGAGTTTGAAGAAAAGAATCCGAATATTAAGGTAGAAATGACATCCTACGGTGATGAGGAAATCAAAGATAAGACACGAGTTCTCCTTGGCAGTGCAGATGCACCGGATATTTTCTTTACATGGAGTGGAGAGAGAATTACCCAGTATGTGGACTCCGGAAATGCCATGGATATCAGCAAGTATCTGGAAGAGGACAGTGCGTGGAAAGACAGCTTCAACCAGACAATGCTGGAGACCTGTAATAAGAATGGTTCTTACTGGGCAATCCCATGGGATTATTCTTCAAAAGAGTTTGTTTACAATAAGCAGGTATTTGCAAATGCAGGTGTCACAGAGACACCGAAGACATGGGACGAATTCCTGGATGTCTGCGAAAAGATTAAAGCCAGTGGCGTAACACCGATCGCACTGGGTAATCAGTATTCATGGGTTGTCTGCCACTATATTACAACATTAAATGGAAAGCTGGTTCCGCAGGATACAATTCAGAGCAACTACAATCTTGAAAATACAGATTTTACAGATGCCGGATATGCGAAAGCTCTGGATATGATGAAAGAGCTTCTGGATAAGGGATATGTAAACACAGATGTAAACTCCTGTACATGGGAGATGTCAGAGTCGATGGTGCAGGAAGGTACTGCAGGTATAGTATACGAAGAAGTACAGAACCTGAAAGCATATGATGACAAGCTTGGCGATGACTGGGGATATTTTGACTTCCCGGAGATCGAAGGAGAAGCAGGAGCCAGCGGATATATCACAGGTGGTCCGGATGTCTTCATGGTCAATGCAGCATCCAAACATCCAGATGAGGCAATTACATTCCTGAAATGGCTGACAAGCGATGAAGTACAGGCAAAGATGGTATATGAACTTGGCTTCCTGCCGTGTACAGGTGTACAGCTTGATGCAGATAAGTGCATGCCGGAAACTCTTGAGATCATTAATAAGAATATGGATGCACCTGGTATTTCAGAATGGCTTGACTGTGTTCTGAACCAGACCGTAGCAGATACATATCTGATCGGCTGCCAGACTATCTTCGAAGATGGAACCGGTGAATCTATTATGAAAGAAGTATCAGAAACTGCAAAAGAAGTTGCTGCAGATCAGTAACAAGAATGGCGATCCGGTATTCTGCTGCGGCGGGATACCGGATATTTGCCGGAAAGGTTTGACGTATGACGACATTATATAAAAATAAAAAAATGCTTTGCATTTTTCTGCTTCCGGCAGTATTGCTTGTGGCATTGCTGATATTTTTACCTGTAATACTGAATGTGTATTACAGCCTGTTTAAATGGACCGCATATTCCAAATCCATGGAATTTGTCGGATTAAAATATTTTCAGAAACTATTTGCAGATGAGAAAGTCTGGCATGCTTTGCTGAATAATGTGAAATATGCCGTTATATCTATTGTTTTCCAGGTTGGTCTGGCACTGATCATAGCACATCTCCTCAATAATTTTGCGAACAGGAGATTCGCAGCTATGACACGTGTTATTATCTTTATCCCGGCAGTTGTCTCTCTGACGGCCATTGGTCTGTTATGGGTTATCGCATACAATCCGTCTATCGGTTTTGTAAATCCGGTGCTGGAAAAGATTGGTCTGGGTGCAATTGCACATGACTGGTTAGGTGACAGTAAGACGGCAATGTGGTCGGTTATCATGGTATCGCAGTGGCAGTATATCGGTGAGATGGTCATGCTGTATACGGTAGGTCTGCAGAGCGTACCCCGCGAAATATATGAAGCGGCTTCTATCGATGGCGCCAATGGTTTCCAGACTTTTTTCCGGATTACAATCCCGATGATCAGATCTACAATCCTGATGAACACAACGATTACGATTATCGGCGCATTTATGGTATTTGATGAAGTGTATGTTATGACCAGTGGAGGCCCCGGCAATGCAACAGAAGTCCTGGCAACATTGATGTATAAGACTGGATTCAGAAAAGATAATATGGGATATGCCAGTGCCATCGGAGTACTGCTGTTTGTGATTACGTTTATCTTTTCGTTTATCCAGATGCGAATGTATAACGTAAAAGAAACGATGAAGGGGGAATCCTAAGATGAGCAAAAGAACGAAAGTATTAAGAGGGATCGTTCATATCTTTATGGCTCTGTATATTGTGGTCATTTTATTTCCCCTTTTGTGGATGGTTCTGAGTGGATTTAAGTCAGATTCAGATATTTTTTCATCTCCGTGGAGTCTTCCGGAGAGCTGGAAAATTTCAAATTATATCTATGTATGGACGACCTATATACAGAAGTCAGTACTCAACAGTTTGTTCTTTACAGTTGTGGGTACATTCTTTGTAGTATTGATCTCCGGCATGGCGGCTTATGCAATTATCAGATTCAGGTTTAAACATAAATATCTTGTTTTTATGTTTGTATTATCCGGTATGATGCTTGCACCGCAGTGCTCATTGATCCCCATTTATAAGATGCTCTCTACGATTGGCCTGTACAATACAAGGATCGGTATGTTGATTCCTTATATTGCATACAGAGTACCATTCTCGTTCTTCCTGATGTGGTCCTTTATGATCAATCTTCCGGTGGAAGTAGAGGAAGCGGCAATCATTGATGGGTGTTCAATCCGTCAGGTATTTTTTAACATTGTATTGAAAATGAGTAAGCCGGTAATTGCAACAACAGCTGTTATGAGTGCCAGGTATATCTGGAATGATTTCGCCTTTGCCCTTGTATTTTCTGAAGGCCGCGAGCTGCAAACCGTGCCGCTGGCAATTTTTGCCATTCGTTCAACAAGTCAGACACAGTGGGGCGTTCTGATCGCAGGTCTGACATTAGCAGCACTGCCAATGGTAGTTGTATATATTTGTCTGCAACAGTACTTTGTAGATGGTATGAATGCCGGTGCTGTCAAAGGATAAAACAAGAAAAATAATAATACATCAAAATACATGTTGACACATGTATTAATACATGATAATATGAGCTTACAAGAAAACAAGGAAACCAATCATGAGAAATAAAACAGGAGGATGAAAAAACAATGATTGATTTTGATGAGAAAAAAATTATTGAAAAAGCCGACAAGCTGTATGCACTGCGTGGTGAACTTGAAGCGGTTGCTGATAAAGTCTGCGAAGCGGGATTTGACAATATTCTGTTTACTTCCGCAGGTGGATCTCTGGCAGCACTTGAACCATTTGCCTATATGATGAAAAGTATGTCAAAGATTCCGGTGTTTACAGAAATCCCGGCAGAGCTGATGGTAACCGGAAATGCCATGGTGACAGATAAAACGGTAGCAATCCTGACGTCAAAATCCGGTGATACGAAGGAAACGGTTGCTGTAGCAAAATGGCTGGCAGAGAGAAATGTAACAACTATTTCTTTCTGCGGTGAAGAAAATTCTCCTTTAAAAGAAGCAACTACCTATTCTGTATGTTATGGAGAAGGCGATCCGCATGATCTTTTGGCTATCTTCGTTGTAGGTAAGATTATGTATAACCGTGGCGAATTTGCAGATTATCCGCAGTTTGCAGATGAGTTGAAAAACCTTGGTAATCTTCTGGTATCTGTACAGAAGGCTGCTGACGAAAAAGGAAAAGCATATGCAGCGATGTTTGCAGATAAAGATAAAGAGTATCAGATCTGGACTGGTTCCGGTATGACCTGGGGACATACATATTCCATGGCCATGTGTGTACTCGAAGAGTGCCAGTGGCTCCGCACAAAATCTGTAAATTCAGCAGAATTCTTCCACGGCACGATTGAAATGGTGGAAAAAGGTGTTCTGGTATGTGTCGGCATGGGTGAGGGTCCGACAAGACCGTTAGATGAGAGAGTCATTCGTTTTGTGCAGAAACATACAGATCAGCTGTTTGTATTCGATACTAAGGATTACGAGTTCCCGGGTATCAGCGATAAATTCCGCTGGCTGCTTTCACCGGTTATGCTGTGGGCTATCTATGAGAGAGCTTATACAAACCTTGCAGATGTTCGCAAGCACACATTGGATATCCGCCGTTATTACAGGAGACTGGAATATTAATAAAATAGTATCTAAATAAGAATTATAATATGAAATTTGATTCAGGAGGAAAATATAATGTTTAATTTTAATGTACCACGTTACGAGAAAGTAGTTACCGATGCAATCAATTTAAGACCGCAGATTGAAGCCGCAGTAGACGAGATCTGTAAAGAGGGATATTCCAATATATTCTTTATCGGCTGTGGCGGTACATATGCACATTCCCTGCCAATGAAATACTGGATGGACGGTTCTTCTTCGATTGATACGGTCAGCGTGATCGCAGCAGAATTTATGGCTGCTCCGCCGAAGAAATTTACAAAAGATTCTGTCTGCGTATTCTCTACAAGAAGCGGTAATACGAAAGAAATCGTAGCAGCTGCAAAGTTCTGTAAAGAGGCCGGCGCAAGAACCATCGTGTATGTATCCAATGATAATACACCGGTTTGTGAATATGCAGATTACAAACTGTTCAGTTTCGCAGAAGATGACTGTCTGTGCGAGGCAATTTATACCTATATGATCACCATGATCGCACGTTTCATGAAGAACGCAGGGGAGTTCCCGAAATATGATCAGTTCATGGATGAGTATGCAAAGATCGTTCCGTATCTGCTGAAAGCGAAAGAGCAGTATGAAGAGCGCTGTGCAAAGATGGCAGCAGAACATAAAGATACAGATTATCATATGGTCATCGGTTCCGGTATGCTCTGGGGCGAAGCTTACGACTATGCGATGTGTATCCTGGAAGAGATGCAGTGGATCAAAACAAAATCCATCCATGCCGCAGAGTTTTTCCATGGCACGATCGAGCTGCTGGAAGAGGGCATGAGCCTGATTCTCTTCTATGGAGAGGATGAAACGAGACCGCTGATGGATCGTGTGGATACATTTGCTGAGAAGATTATCAAAGAAAAATTCGGAACAAATATCTGTGTCAATAAATTTGATACAAAAGAGGTTGAACTTCCATTTACAGATCCGGAATTCCGTAAGATCGTTTCTCCGATGGTTATGTATGCGATCACTGAACGTCTCAGCTGCCATCTTGAGAAAGAAAGAAATCATCCGTTGACAACCAGAAGATATTATCGTCAGCTGGAATATTAAATTATGTATCTGTGGCTGCAGCCCGAAAGGCTGCAGCCTTTTTACGAAGGAGGAAAAAGATGCAGGCAGTCATATTTGATATGGATGGCGTTATTTTTGATTCAGAAGCAAAAGGGATTGAGTGCTGGAAAGAGGTTGCACGCAGATATGGTATCCAGAATATTGAAAATACCTGTTATCGTTGTCTGGGAGTAAATGAAAAAGCAGTTGTGCAGATTTTTAAGGCAACTTATGGAGAAGCGTTTGATTATGAATTTTATTCTGAAAAAGAAAGAGAGATTTTTCTAAGCCGGTATGCAGGTGCGAAGCTGCCACAGAAACAGGGAATTAAAGAGCTATTGCAGTGGTTAAAAGACAATGGAATAAAAACAGCAGTGGCATCCTCAACAAATCGTAAGACTGTAAAACAGGAGCTGGCAGATGGAGGTCTTTTGGATTATTTTAGTGTCGTTATTGGCGGAGATATGATTGAACGGAGTAAACCTGCACCTGATATTTTTATGGAAGCCTGCAGACAGTTGAATGTATTGCCGGAAGATTCTTTTATTATTGAGGATTCCTATAATGGTATACGTGCAGCACATGCCGCAGGTGCCAAAGCAATTATGGTACCTGATCTTTTACAGCCAACAGAGGAGATACGGGAATTGGTGTATAGCGTGCAGGATTCGCTGGTGCATGTGAGAAAAATGCTTGAACAGGAAATAAACGTCTGATATTCGTCAATTTACCCATACTCTGTAATAAAAATTGTAAAAATCTGGCAATAGTGATAAAATACATGTAGAAAATATAAAATATGCATTGCAATGCATGAAATTGTATATGATGTCAGATAGTATGATGATTACAGGAGGGGGGAATCCGTATGAAGCTCGAATTTATCGGTGCGGCACATGAAGTTACAGGTAGCTGTCATTTTATCCACTGGCAGGACAGGAGTATTTTAGTGGACTGCGGTATGGAACAGGGAGCGGATATCTATGAGAACCAGGAGCTTCCGGTGAAAGCGTCCGATATCGACTATGTGTTTGTGACGCATGCCCATATTGATCATTCCGGACTATTGCCGCTTCTGGCGCAGCAGGGTTTTAAAGGTCAGATCTTTGCCACAGATGCGACATCGCAGCTTTGTCAGATTATGCTGAAGGATTCTGCACATATCCAGGAGTTTGAGGCGGAGTGGAAGAACCGTAAGGCCAGACGGGCCGGTCAGGCTGAGGTGGAGCCGATGTATACGATGGCCGATGCCGAGAGCGCTATTTCACTTTTCGTACCATGTCCGTATAATGAGGTTTTGCAGGTAACGGAGGGCTTAAAGGTACGGTTCCGTGATGCCGGGCATCTGCTCGGGTCTTCGTTTATCGAGTTTTGGTTTACTGAGGATGGTAAGGAGACAAAAATAGTCTTTTCAGGTGATCTTGGTAACGGCAACCGTCCGTTGATCAAGGATCCGGCATGGCCGGATACCGCTGACTATCTTGTTATCGAATCGACCTACGGTAACCGCAACCATGAGACCCCGCCGGACTATGCCGTACTGATGGCAGAGCTTCTCGAAAAGACCTTCCGCCGTGGTGGCAATGTGGTTATTCCGGCCTTTTCCGTTGGCCGTACACAGGAGATGCTGTACCATCTGCGCCGGATCAAGGAAGAAAACATGATCCAGACCAATGCGGATTTTGAAGTCTATGTGGACAGTCCGCTGGCTGTCGAGGCAACGACAATCTTTAACCGCAATGTGCTCGAATGCTTCCGGGAAGAATCTGTGGAAATGATCAGATGCGGAAAGAATCCGATACGTTTCGACGGGCTCAAGACTTCGGTTACAAGTGATGATTCCAAGCGTATCAATTTTGATATGAAGCCGAAGGTTATCCTTTCCGCATCCGGCATGTGTGAGGCCGGTCGTATTCGCCATCATCTGAAACATAATCTGTGGCGGCCGGAGTGTACGATCCTGTTTGTCGGCTATCAGGTACCGGGAACGCTGGGCTATAATTTGCTGCATGGCGCAGAGGAGGTCAAGCTGTTCGGTGAGAGAATCCGGGTCAAAGCTGAGATTGTCAATCTGCCGGGTATCAGCGGTCATGCCGACCGCGACCATCTGACCGAGTGGGTAGGTCATATGCATGAAATGCCAAAACGGATTTTTGTTGTACATGGCGAGGATCAAGTGACGGATGAATTTGCTGCCCATCTTGCTCAAACTTTCCATGTGGAGGCGGCCGCGCCCTACAGCGGCGATGTCTATGATCTGGATACCAATACCTGTATCGTGACAGGCAGTCGTAAACCTGCAGAAGCAAAGAAGAAAGGTCCGGCAAAGGTTGCCGCCACCGCTTTTGCAAAGCTGCTTGAGGCCGGTAACCGCCTGATCGCCATCATTCACAAGAATCAGGGTCTGGCCAATAAGGATATGGCGAAATTTACAAGTCAGATTCAGAGCCTGTGCGATAAATGGGACAGGGATGATGTATAAAGTCATAATGATATCGTAGGAATAAATCAAAACTCCTGCCGGGAGGTATTCTGGCGGGAGTTTTTCATATCTTCATCAAATCTTAACCTCTTTCCCCATTTCTTCTTAATCCCATATTGTAGTACAATAGACACCGTAAGGAAGGAGAAGCAACATGGCAAATATACTGATCTGTGACGATGAAAAAGATATCGTCAATGCATTGAAAATATATCTTTCCGATCCGGAGTATACGATCTATGAGGCGTATAACGGGCAGGAAGCACTGAACGTGATGGAAAAGCAGGATATACATCTGATCCTGATGGATATCATGATGCCGGTGATGGACGGCATTACGGCGATGGCTAAGATCCGGGAAAAATGTAATGTCCCCATCATTATGCTGACGGCAAAAAGTGAGGATGCGGATAAGATCCTTGGCTTAAATGTAGGGGCGGATGATTATATCACTAAACCCTTTAATCCGCTGGAGGTATCGGCGAGGGTGCGTTCCCAGCTGCGCCGTTATCTGAAGCTGGGGGCGGGAACACCCCAGTCCGATACGTTTGTGATCGGTGGAATCGAGATGAAGGACGAGGCCAAGGAGGTCTATGTGGATGGTGTGCTGACTGCGCTGACGCCTACGGAGTATGACATTTTGAAACTTCTGATGTCCCATCCGGACAGAGTATATTCTCCGAAGGAAATCTATACACAGGTATGGAAAGAAAAGCCGATCGGTTCGGACAATTCCGTAGCGGTACATATCCGTCATCTGCGGGAAAAGATCGAGATCAATCCGGCAGATCCGCGGTATATCAAGGTCATCTTTGGCAAGGGCTATAAGATGGAGAAAGGACGAAGGGTATGAAACAGTTTTGGAGGAAAATCCCGGGAAAGGTGACGCTTTTTATCATCCATCTGCTGTGTGTGATGTTTTTGCTGGGAACAGTCGTGGCAGCGTATCTGATGGGAGACACCGGGGTATATACAGAGACAAAAGAGGAAGTCTTTAATTCCCTGTCAAAGCAGATCATGGGTGCGGACATCATGAAGATGCTGCAGAAATACAACCGGACGGCAGATACACCTCTGCGGGTCAGTGACTGTGGTAATCTCAGATTCTATCTGTATAAGGGTAAGAATAATCTGGTGGCACAGTCCGAAGAAGAACCGGATCCGGACAGGGATCTGGCAGGAACAACATTATACTATTATTATGAGTATGAGTATATAGAGGAAGCACCGGCAGAGGAATATGATGTAGCAGAAAGCTATGCCTCTGAAGTGGAAAGCGAAGCAGTGGAAAGTGAGACTGTGGAAAGCAGCGCAGCGCTGGAAAGCGAGACTGTGGAAAGCGAAGCAGCATCTGAAGCGGACGAATCGGTAGTGACAGAAGAAAGCCATACCGACGAAACGGATCTGGGAATGACAGATGATACGGCAAATACAGATAACAGTATCATAAAGACCTATAAACAGCTGCGGTATGGCGGTGAGGATTTTGTCGCCAGATATACGGATCCATCGGATGTGGCATTTTATGCCGAATGTATGCTGAAAAACGGTCTGCCGGAAAATGACAAGTATGCCACGTTACAGACGGTACTGGATATCGCCTACGCCATGCGGTACAGCATCTATATTCTGGCACTGTTATGTCTGATCGGTGCGATCGCAAGTTTTGCTGCCCTGATGTGTGTTGCCGGTCGCAGGCCGGAGGATGATAGTCTGCATCCGGGCGTACTGTATAAAGTGCCGGCTGATCTGCTGCTTGTTCTGGTTGGCGGTGTATCCTGTGTTCCGATGGCTATGGGCCTGGATATGATGGATACAGCCGGCAGTACAGCCAGTTATCTGGTATTTCTGGGAATGGCAGTGGCCGGGGTGCTGCTTTTATATCTTTCCGGTGTTGGCTGCTGTATGGGCATTGCTGTTCAGCTCAAAGGTCATACATTGCTGAAAAACACGCTGTGCTGTAAATGCCTGCGACTGTGCTGGCATGTTGTGAAATGGTGTGGTGCGTTGTGCAAACGTACTGTCAGAGGATGTATGGAACTGTTCAAAAAGGTGCATATTATCCCGCAGATCACCATAGGATATCTGGGAGTCACCTTGGTGGAGCTGTTGCTGTGGGCAATGGGACTGTATCCGGTATTCTGGGTCGTGGCGCATCTGGCTGTGATTCCGCTGTTCCTCTATGTGGTTTCGATGGTCCATACGCTTCGGACTGCGGCCAGACAGATGGCAGACGGTGATCTGACCAGTCACGTGGATACCTCGCATATGCGCAGCATCTGTAAGGAACATGCAGAGGATCTGAACCATATCGCAGACGGCATGGCGATCGCCGTGGAAGAACGTTTAAAGAGTGAGCGGATGAAAACCGAGCTGATTACGAATGTATCGCACGATATCAAGACACCGCTGACCTCAATCATAAACTATGCCTCCCTGATCAGTGCTGAACCGTGTGAAAATGAGAAGATCACGGAGTATGCAAAGGTACTGGTACGCCAGTCCGACCGGCTGAAACGGCTGATTGAGGATCTGGTGGAAGCTTCCAAGGCCTCTACGGGAAATCTGGAGGTGCATCCTGCACCCTGCGATGCCGGTATTTTTATCGAACAGGCGGCGGGCGAATATGAAGAAAAGCTGGAAAAAGCGGGACTTACGCTGGTAACGTCAAAGCCGGAGCAGGAAGTGCGGATCATGGCAGACGGCCGCCGGATGTGGCGTGTATTTGATAATCTGATGAATAACATCTGCAAATATGCCCAGAACGGTACAAGGGTTTATCTGATGCTGGAACTGGAGGATGGCCAGGCGGTCTTTTCCTTTAAAAACATATCGAAAGATCCCTTAAACATCTCAGCAGAAGAGCTGATGGAACGGTTTGTGCGGGGAGATGCTTCCAGAAATACCGAGGGAAACGGACTGGGACTGTCTATCGCCAGAAGTATGACTGAATTACAGGGTGGCCGGATGACGCTGTCAGTGGATGGAGATCTGTTCAAGGCAATGCTGAGTTTCCCGATCCTTGCAGAAAATGAAATAAAAGTTCCGGAGTTTGTGTTGCATCCATGAGTAAAAATAGCTGTACCTAAGAATCATAGATATTTCGGTATAACTGTATAGCAGGAGAAACAGACATTTTTGTGTAAATGCCCAAATTTAAGGACATGCACACGAAAGTGTCTGTTTTGCTTTAGAAATGAATAAGATAAGATACAGGAAGTGAAAAGAAAGGAAGTGAGCGTGTGGAGAATCTGCTGAAGATCAAGAGAGTCTATCAGGTTCTGGCACTTGTCTGTGTGGGGCTTGGGTTGCTTTTTATGCTGCGCCCGAATATCGCATTATCAATGATGTGCAGGATCTGTGGTGTTTTTTTCCTGGCGTATGGCCTGGTCAGGCTGTTTGGATATTTCAGCAAAGATCTGTTCCAGCTGGCATTTCAGTTCGATTTTGCCATGGGTGTGTTTTCTCTGGTGATCGGTCTGATTCTTCTGCTCCGTGTGGATAAGATCGTAGAGCTGTTTCCGATGTTTGTCGGGATCTGTATCCTGATCGATGGTGTATTTAAGCTGCAGACCGCACTGGATGCCAGAAAATTTGGCATTGAACGGTGGGGGATCATCCTTGTTATCGCTATTGCAGTGGCGTTTACGGGATTCTGTCTGACGGTTCTGCCACGTACAACGACAGAATTTCTGGTTCGTCTTCTGGGCTTTAACCTGTGTCTGGATGGCGTATTGAATTTCTGGGTTGTTCTTAAAACTGTAAAAATTCTTAGGAGGAAATGAGAGATATGGGAACAATGACACATGCAGCCGGAAGGCTGGCTGCTTCAGCAGCAATCGATGTAGTATTAAAAAAAGTTGACAAAGACAGAGAAAAAGGCATGCTCGGTCTGGTTGATTTTATCGAAAAGTATATGAGCGGTGAACAGGTTGACATGGATTTTGAAGGGGTAAAGGATATCATTTCTGATCCGGATTCTTCTCTCTGCAGGTTCATGAACAAAGCACTGGATGAGATTGATCCTCATGTGCTGAAAACAATTCTACTGAACCTTGGTTTTGAGGCATTCCTGAACGGTACAAAGACGATCCGTAAGATGCGTGAAGTACATCACTGCAATATTCCGTGGCTGATCCTGATGGATCCGACAAGTGCCTGTAACCTGCACTGTACCGGCTGCTGGGCTGCCGAGTATGGAAACAAGCTGAACCTGACATATGACGAGCTGTCAGATGTCGTGAAACAGGGTAAAGAACTTGGTGTATATTTCTATATGTTTACCGGTGGCGAACCGCTTGTCCGCAAAAAAGATCTGATCCGCCTGTGCGAAGAACATAATACCTGCCAGTTTCTTGCTTTTACCAATGGTACACTGGTCGATGAGGCCTTCTGCGCAGAGATGAAACGTGTGGGGAATCTTGCGCTGGCCATCAGTCTGGAGGGTTCACCGGAAGTCAATGACCTGCGTCGTGGCGAGGGTGTATATGGTAAGGTTATGCATGCGATGGATCTGTTAAAAGAAAACGGTCTGATCTTTGGTACATCCATCTGCTATACGTCTAAAAACTGTGAGTCTGTCACCAGCAAAGAGTTTGTCAAGCTGATGGTTGACAAGGGCTGCCGTTATGCGATGTATTTCCATTATATGCCAGTCGGCAACGAGGCTTCCGTAGATCTGTTGTTGTCTCCGGAGCAGAGAATGTATATGCGTGACCGTGTCCGTGAGATCCGTCGCTTAAAAGATGGTGAGGGACTGTTTACGATGGACTTCCAGAACGATGGTGAGTATGTCGGCGGCTGTATCGCCGGAGGAAGAAACTACTTCCATATCAATGCCAATGGCGATGCTGAACCGTGCGTATTTATCCATTATTCCAATGCCAATATCCGTACACACTCTCTGCTGGAAATCTTAAAATCTCCACTGTTCATGGCATATCATGATGGTCAGCCGTTCAATGAAAACCATCTGCGTCCGTGTCCGATGCTGGAGAATCCGGAAATTCTGCAGAAACTGGTAAAAGAATCCGGCGCAAAATCCACCGATCTGCAGTCCCCGGAGACACCGGAGCATCTGTGCAAAAAGTGCAAGGCTTATGCAGAAAACTGGAAGCCGTGTGCTGATAAGCTCTGGAATTCTGTAGAACATAAAAAACCGGCTTACGAAAATTATAAAAAGTAAGACATACTTAAAGCCGGTACACTGGACCGGTTTTAAGTATGCATGGCCACTGAAAAAAATCCCCGCAACAATGCCGGTAAGAAGAGCATTGCTGCGGGGGCTTTTTGTATGCGAGCAGTAATTACGAAGGATCAGCTGTGGGGCTGTACATAGAGAGCCAGCATTGCCAACAGCTTGTGGATATTGATGGGTTTGGCCAGATGGTCATTCATTCCGGCTGCCTTACATCTGGCAATATCCTGTGCAAAAGCATTGGCTGTGATTGCAAGGATTGGAATGGTGGCAGCTTGGGGAAGTTTCAGTGCGCGGATCTCTTTTGCCGCTTCCGGCCCATCCATGACGGGCATCTGCATATCCATCAGGATTGCATCATATGTATTGGATGGCGCAGAGGAAAAACGTTCGACACAGATTTTTCCATTCTCAGCCCGGTCACAGGTCAGACCGTGCAAAGCCAGAAGCTCAGAAATCACATCGTAATTCAGGTCGTTGTCTTCAGCGACCAGAAGATGTAGTCCACGACAGCTGTCTGTATTGAGTGAATCAAGGGTGATCTGACTGGCTGTTGATACAGCTGTTGCCTTTTCGGCCGCGTATGCAAGAGGCAACCGGATGATAAATGTTGTGCCCTTTCCTACTTCACTCTGGACATCAATACTGCCGTCCATCAGATCGACAAGTTCACGGACAATTGCCAGACCAAGACCGCTGCCCCGGACACTGTTGACACGGGTATCAACTTCACGGGAAAATTTATCATATATTTTTTCCAAATAGTCCGGATGGATACCAATACCGGTATCGCGGATGATGGCAGAAAGCTGCACCGTTGCAGGAGTATCTCCGGGCTGTTCAAAAAGTTCAAAGGTCACGTGCCCGCCGTCTGGTGTATATTTGATGGCGTTTGAGAGCAGATTGGCATAAATCTGCCTCAGGCGCAGTTCATCAGCCATAAGATTGTTGGTATCCAGATCATGCAGCTGAAATTCCAGCTGAATCTGTTTCTTTTCTGCCATCGGGGTATAAATACCGGCAAGCAAATCATATACGGATGAAAGCTGCATGGGCGCAGGATGCAGTTGCAGGTGATAGTTTTCAATGGCGGCAATATCCAGAATGTCATTGACAAGCTGCTGCAGATATGAGCCGGCGATACGGATATGCTCCAGGCTGTCGCTGACTTTTTGCTGGTCATTGACAGAGCTGCTGGCGATATCACGAAAGCCCATGATTGCATTCAGCGGTGTGCGGATATCGTGTGCCATACGGGATAGAAAATCTGATTTTGCCTGGTTGGCACGCTCGGCTTCTTTTGCAGCGCTGATCCAGTTGCGTTCCCTTCTTTTTTGGTCACTGATCAGACGCGTCACATACAGAATATTGGTGACTTCACCTTCATTGTTGCGACGCTTGACAATAAAACGGGCCAGATGCCAGTTGCCATCTTTGGCCAGATATTCAATGGCGAGGGTCTCTTCCTGCAGTAACCGGATGGGAAGAGTGCTAAGATCAAAGAATTTAAGTACCTGTGGCTGATATTCCTGTGTGACAAAATTCTGGCACAGCTCGATCATTTTTGTGGAAGCTTTACCGGTGTGCCCTGTGAGTCTGTGGAGTTCGTTTCCACTGGAGACCTCTTCGTAAATATCATTGGCAAGATCGATTCTGTAAATAGAAAAATAGATCTTGCTGATGGCAGAGATGATCTCATTGTTAAGGTTCGCCGCGTCAAGGGCTTCCTCCAGCTTGCGCTGTTGCTTTTGCGTTTCTTTGACGGTCTCATCTATATGGCGAAATCCCATGATGACATGGAAACTGTCCTCGGTCTGCCAGAGCAGGGAAGCCAGAAGTTCAAAATACTGTCGTCCCATGGCATTGGGGACTGCCCTGTAATGATAGACGTAACGCCCCTTTTTTGTGAGCTGTTCCATCAGATACTCCGGCTGCAGTTTTTTTAAAAAGTCCGGTGCCAGGTCGGGTATGACAAAATTTGTACAGTATTGCTCTAAGAGTGGCATGTAGTGTAGTGTTTCGTTGCGGTGGGGCATGAGATCCTGCGCAATGTTGGCGGAGGAATCTATTTTCAGAATACGCATTTTTTGTGACAGTAGATCCACTTCGTATACGGAGGTATAATCCTCGCAGAGTACGGACAGGACAGCACGTTCCTTTTCAAGCTCTTTTAAGGATGTCTGCATGCTGTTTTGGTTTTCTTCGAGCAGACGGTCTTTCCGGATGTTTTCACGGG
Organism: uncultured Lachnospiraceae bacterium; assembly: GCA_934394565.1. Lineage (GTDB taxonomy): Bacteria > Bacillota > Clostridia > Lachnospirales > Lachnospiraceae > UBA11957. Next base: position 826 of record CAKRQV010000030.1, on the reverse strand, counting down.
CGGCGCAGAGGGTACGACCGACCACTTCCAGAATGTGGACGATTGGTTCAGTCCGTTCCATTGTGGGATTGTCCAGACCGATGAAGCCACAGAATGTATCCCGGTAGATCAGGGGAAAGGAGATTTCACTGTGGATATTCTGAATCTGCAGCATATGGTATTCGGCGGGCATCAGCTGTCGGACTTCTTCAATATCTTTGATGATGATGCATTTTCCACGACTGAAGGTTGCAATCCAGTATGGGATATCCAAAGGCGATACGGACTGTAAAAGATCAATAAACGGTGTGACTCCTTTGGCACACCATTCGAAAGTATTGCTCAAGAAGCTGCGATCTTCATTGAAATCAAAGATAAATACACGCTCTGACTGGGTATAGTCTCCAAGTACATGTAAGAGTGCCTGGATGGCTACATTTAATTCTTCCGAATTTTTACACCGGTCGAGAAATACGATTTGTTGCATGATCTGTTCGATGCCGGTCAGTTTGAATTGCAGCATGTGATAGTCGTTTGTCAGGTCTGTGAAAGTCATGTTTATACCTCTGTAAGTTGGTCACCTATAAATTTGAATCGTAATGGGAACAAAATAGGAATATAATAAAACAAAAACAGATTTCGCAGATCGCTGCAAAAAGAGGATTGCAACGGTGTGGTTACTTGTATCATAGTGGAAGGGATGTGGGTTGTCAATTAAAATAGTGGGGAGGTGAAGTGAAAATCAGAGGGGGATTTTGGGCAATAAAAAAATCGAAGTGACAGGATTTGAACCTGCGACCTCTGCGTCCCGAACGCAGCGCTCTACCAAACTGAGCCACACTTCGAT
>CAKRQV010000029.1 GCA_934394565.1 uncultured Lachnospiraceae bacterium | reverse complement strand
TGAACCCACACGGTCTTAACGACCACAGGCACCTGAAGCCTGCGCGTCTGCCAATTCCGCCACTCCTGCACGTATTCGCCGTTGCTCTCGCAACTGACAAGTGATAGTATACATGCTGATCATAAAAATGTCAACAGTTTTTTTGAAAAAAACTAATTTTATATATTTTTGTAATTGTAGAAAGAATAGTTACGATTTATAAGCCTGTCACAGGCAATCTGAAAATCTATACGATACAGGGGATAAAATAATTTAAAAAAATATAGCCCACAAAGCCTGCATCAGGTAGTATAATTTTGAGAAAAACAAAAGGGCAGGTATTGGTAAGATAAAGATGCATAAGCCCAGGTTTAAAAAGATTAAGAACAGGAGAATTTTATATATGGACAGTATAGAAAAAAGACGCAGCATCCGCAAATATACCGATCAAGTTGTGCCGAACGCTCTGATCCGCGCGTTGGTTCGGGCGGCTTCTCTGGCACCGTCAGCAAAAAATCGCCAGCCGTGGAAATATCTGGTATATAAAAAGCAGGCAAAGGCAGAACTTTTGGAGCATATGGCTGCAGGGCTTGACCGGGAAAAGAACAGACAGGCTATTTTGCCGGAATCGGCTTTCGGTATACCAGATGCGCTGCATACAATGAAGATTATGGAGGAGGCTCCAGTACTTCTGGTCATTATGAATCCGAATGGCAGCTCGCCATATGAGCCAATCGATACGGATCACAGAGTATCGGAAATCTGTGACAGTCTGTCCATCGGAGCTTCTGTTGAAAATATGCTTCTTCGGGCAACACAGCTGGGACTTGGTACACTATGGATTGCCAATACCTGCTTTCCCTATCCGGAGCTTGTAGAAGCTATCGGTGAACCGGGGCAGCTGGTGGGAGCCGTTGCTATAGGATATCCGGCGGAACAGCCGGCACAGAGACCAAGGAAACGGATGGAGGAAATATTAGAGTACAGAGAATGAAAAAAATATCTGGAACAGTTTGAAAAATAACATCCTCTTTGGGTTTTGTGTTATAGTATTAAGAAAGTATTGGCTGCGTGGTATCTGGAAAAGTCCGATGCGCAGAAAAAGGATATATCAAATATCAGGAGGAACAACAGATGACAATAGAAGAACGTGCGGCCAAAGCCGCAGAATTAAAAGCAACGGGAGCCTGTAACTGTGCCCAGGCGGTGCTGACAGTGTTTGCAGATCAGCTGCCATTAGATGAGGATACGTTAATGAAACTTGGCGGTGGCTTTGCCGCCGGTATGGGATGTATGGAAGCTACCTGCGGTGCGCTGATCGGTGCAGCCGGTGTGGCAGGACTCCTTCCCGGAGGCAAGGGTACGCCCCGCACAGGCCGGGCACTTCTGACCGAGTTTCAGGACATGTGCGGTGCAACGATCTGTAAAGAGCTTAAAGGCGTGGAGACCGGTAAAGTACTCTGTCCCTGTCCGGAATGTGTCAGAAATGCCGTGCTGGCGTTGGGAAAAGTGCTGGATATGGAATGAGGAATGTAAGATAAAAGATTAAAAGAGAACAGTTACATCTGACACAATGTATGTCGATGCGACTGTTCTCTTTTTTTGATGGCAACATAAGTGAAAATCTATCAGTGAAAGGTTATTTACTTAGGTTAAATGTGAAATATCATTCAGATCCCCCCAGGTTGCCTATTGGTTTCAGATAAAATTCGTCGACACATGTCCAAGCAGATCCGACAGAAGCCGTGTGGCCGGTAAAAGCTCCGCAGCCAGCTTCTGTTCTTCATCTGGTGTCATGGAACGGCCACTTAAGGAAATCGCCCCGATTGGCTGCTTGTGACTGCCAAGGACAACCGAACCGATACAGAAAACATTGTATTCATTTTCTTCCATATCCAAAGCATACTGGCGCTGTCGTACATCGGCCAGATCTTTTAACAGATCCTGTACATCGGTGATGGTGTTGTCGGTCAGCTTTTGCACATCAAAATTATTCCATTTCTGTAAAAGCTCTGCATTCGTATAGGCGGCCAGAATTGCCTTGCCTGCGCTGGTAGCGTAGAGCGGGGAACGACGGCCTACATTGGTATAAATCGAAAAGGATGGTGATTTCTGTCCGATACTCTGGATACATACGAGATGATCTCCATCTTCAACAGAATACTGGGCAATGCGTCCTGTCTTGTCATTCAGATCAGCCAGCACGGTATTGATCAGTGACATCTTGTCAAATATCTGGATTGAATTGGAGCCAATCTCGTAAAGCTTTAAAGTCAGGTAATATTTTCCCTGCTGTTCGTCTTTCTTTAAATAACCGTCTTCAATTAATGTATAGATCAGTCGGTGAAGAGAAGCCTTGTTGACACCAACGATCTGGTGCAGCTCATTCAGGCTGAGCGGACCTTTTTCGGAGATGGATTCCAGAATCTGGAATGCACGGTCTACGGTCTGGATGGATTTTGTTGTCGTTTCTTCGTTCATGTCACACCTTTTCCTATAAGAATATTTCTTTCTTTTTATTCATGATACCTGTGTTTTAAGAAAATGGCAAGCAGTTTCAGAGAAAAAACAACCAAAATGGAAAGTGAAAAATTGGTTATATTTATGTGAAATAGCACTTGAAAAATAAATTAAAATATAATAAATTTAAAATGCAAAACAAAAAAATGAAACGCTATATAAAAATATGAAACAGGAGGAACAAAAATGGCTGCGAAAAAGAAAGCTATCACAGACACAAGTCTCTGTAAAGGATGCAGACTTTGTGTGGGGGCCTGTCCGAAACAGGCGATTGAACCGCTGACAGAATTAAACAAAAAAGGCTACGAGATCATCCGGGTAAACGAAGATCTCTGTATCGGCTGTGGTATGTGCTATACCATGTGTCCGGACTATGTATTTACGATTGTGAAGGAGGCATAAGAGATGAAAGATAATTTTGCGTTAATGAAAGGTAATGAAGCTATCGCAGAATCAGCTTTACGTGCAGGATGCCGTTTCTATGCCGGATATCCTATCACACCACAAAGTGAGATTCTCGAGTACATGTCCGCCAATATGGCTGACAGAGGCGGTACGTTCATCCAGGGTGAGAGTGAGATCGCCAGTATGAGTATGCTGTGGGGGGCAGCTGCCTGTGGAGAGAGAGTTATGACATCTTCCTCCGGTCCGGGATACGATCTGAAACAGGAGGGAATGTCCTATATGTCTTCCTACCAGTTACCGGCCGTTGTTGTAGATGTACAGCGTTACGGTGTTGGTGATGGTGAGATCACAGAGGGCCAGGATGGTTACTGGATCGCTACCAGAGGCAGTGGTCATGGTGATTCCAGACAGCTGGTATTTGCCCCGGCTTCCGTACAGGAATGTGCAGATCTGACCTACCTTGCCTTTGATCTGGCCGAGAAATACAGAACAATCTCTATCATCTTAAGCGACGGCGGTATCAGTCAGATGATTGAAAAGGTTGTGCTGCCGGAAGCAAAAGAGCATGACAATACAAAATTTGACTGGGCGATCAAAGGCCACAAGGCTGTCGATGAGCCGAAGGTCAAAGTAACAAACCTTGACCGTTCCATGCCGTATGACGAATACGACAAGATGACAAGAAATAAATTCAAAGAGATGCACGACAACGAGCAGAGATGGGAAGAATTCCAGATCGAGGATGCCGAGATGGTGCTGGTAGCCATCGGTATTTCCTCCCGTGTATGTAAGTCTGCAGTGCGTGAAGCCCGTGCTGCAGGTGTGAAGCTGGGACTGCTCCGCCCGATCACCGTGTGGCCGTTCCCGGAAAAAGCCTTTGCAAAGCTGCCGGAAAGCTGTAAAGCACTGGCTACTGTAGAAATGAGCCTTTCCGCCCAGATGGCACAGGATGTGCTTCTGGCATCCAAACATAAACTGCCGGTATATTCCCTGCTGACCAGCAAATATGTACCGACACCGCAGCAGATCGTAGACTATTGCAAGAGTGTTCTTGCCGGCAATGAAGAAGAACTGGAGGTTTATTAATATGGAAATCGTTAAGACTAAACCGCAAATGATCAATCAGCAGGTAGGCTGGTGCGGTGGCTGTGGCCATGGTATCATCCAGAGACTGATCGCAGAATCCTGTGAAGAGATGGGACTCGTTGAAGATACAGTACAGGTGGTGGATATTGCCTGTGCATACTGGTCCATCGATACCTTAAACTGTGACGGTATCGCAGGACCGCACGGACGTGTGGCCGCTGTGGCTACCGGTATCAAGAAAGTACGTCCGGATTCCAACGTATATGTACATGCCGGTGACGGATGTTGCTATGTTATCGGTTTTTCCGAGACATGCTATGCAGCTCAGAGAAATGTACCGATCACCATGATCGTTGTCAACAACGGTATTTTCGGTATGACCGGTGGGCAGATGAACCTGGCCACTACGCTGGTAGGGGATAAGACAGTCAGCAGTAAGAATGGTCGTGATGCCAATATCGCCGGTGAACCGTTTGATTTCTTAAATATCATCAAGAATTATCCGATCGCCTACGCAGCCCGTGGCGCGCTGTATGATCCGAAACATATAGAAGCCACAAAGAAAATGATCAAAAAGGGGTTCGAATACCAGAAAGAGAAAAAAGGCTTTTCTATCATAGAGATTTTATCTCCTTGTCCGACCAACTGGAAGCTGTCTCCGGTGGACGCCATGAAGAAGATCCGGGAAGAAAATGAGAAGGTATTCCCGGTGAAGGAATACGTTGATATCGAGAAAGGAGGCATTCTGTAATGGCTGATATTATGTTTGCAGGTATTGGTGGCCAGGGTGTACTGACTGCCGGAAAGATTCTGATGAAAATCGCAGCTGCCAATGGCAAGAATGTATGTTGGACAAGTGAGTACTCCGCTGAGATGCGTGGCGGCAGCGCACTTTGCCGTGTTGTTGTATCTGATGAGGATATCGGAACACCGTATCCGCAGGTGCTGGATATCCTGTGCTGTATGACAGAGGGTACATACGATCAGTATATCGGCAGTGTAAAGGATGGCGGCACTGTCATCATCAATAAATCCCTGTTCGGTGAGAGAACTTATCCGGACAATGTCAATGTATATGGTGTGGATGCTATGGGCATCGCGCTCGAGGCCAATCCGCGTGGCGCCAATATTGCTGTACTGGGTGCGATGATCAAAGCGACAGAGCTTCTGAAAGCAGAGGAGTTTGAGACAACGCTGGAAAAATATTACGAGAAAAAGGGCCCGGGCAATGTAAAATGCTTCAAGCTGGGCTATGAACGTGCTGAAAAAATGTAATGCATATGAGGTAGGAAGATGAAACTGGATAAATTATTAAAACCAAAGACCGTAGCCATTATCGGTGCAAATGATAAACCGGGATTTGGCGGGGATACGACCAGAAACTATTTGAAATTTTCAAAAAATCTGGATAATCTGTATCTGATCCATCCGAAAAAAGAAGAATTATTCGGACATAAAGTCTATAAGTCCATCTTAGAGTGTCCGACGGACGTAGATCTGGCTATTATCTGTACTTCCCAGAAGACGGTGATCCCGCTTCTGGAGGAGTGCGCTAAGAAGCATGTTGGCGGAGCCGTAGTCTTCGCCAGCGGTTACAGTGAAGTTGGTCCTGCAGGCAAAGTCCTGCAGGAGGAACTGATCGCTAAAGCCAACGAACTTGGCATTGCGATCATGGGGCCGAACTGTGCCGGTTTTGCCAACTTTATCGATGGCATCTTTGCCTTTGCGTTCCTGGTAGAAGAGCGTGACCGTCGTGGAAATATCGGTATGGTATCCCAGAGCGGCCAGGTCGTACTGGGTGGTCTGGACAGCCGTACCATGGGATTTTCCCATGTCATTTCCTCCGGCAACTCCTGCAATGTAAAGGTAGAGGATTATCTGGATTTCCTTGTCGATGATGAGGATACCAAGGTCGTAGCCGCCTATATGGAGGGTGTGACCAAACCGGCACAGCTGATCGAGACATTCCGCAAGGCTGCCATGAAAAAGAAACCGATCGTCATCTTAAAGACCGGCCGTTCCCAGAAATCCCAGGAGCTGGCAGCCTCCCATACCGGTTCTCTGTCCGGCGCTGACAAAGTGCTGCGTGCGATTTTTAAACGCTATGGTATCGTAGAGGCTCACGATCTGGAAGAACTGATGGGTCTTGCCACAGCTTTCTCCTGGCTGGCTAAACTGCCGCAGGGTAAACGTTGCGTATTTATGTGTGTATCCGGCGGTGAGGCTGGTGTTATGGCTGACCTGACAGAGGATTACGGTATCGAACTGGCAGAGTACAAGCCGGAAACAAAGGCTTATTTACAGACACTGGTACCGGATTACGGCTCTGTCAACAACCCGTTTGACATGACAGCCGGTATCGGCTATAACACACCGGTCATGGTGGATGCAATCAAAGCGATTTCCAAAGACGAAAATGTGGACTGTATCTGTATTGCCTATACGATCACACCGCAGGTATGGGATGATACCATCACCCATATGGTTGAGGCCGTAGAGGAAGCCAGAAAAGATCCGGAGGTCAAACCGCTGATCTGGATTCCGTATATCGAGCATACCCGTGACAAGGAAAGTGCTGAGAGACTTAAGAAAGCCGGCGCTCCGCTGATGCCGACCGGTGTTTATGGTGTGGATGGTCTGAGAAAAATGCTCGATTTTGCGACTTTTGAGTATGAAGACGGCGCGATCGCTCTGCCGGATGATGTACATACAGGATCAAAGGGTTTAAGTGAGTACGACAGTCTCTGCTATCTGAAGGAGCATGGCGTGCAGATCCCGCCGCAGGCTGTGGCTGCAACGAAAGAAGAAGCCGTAGAGGCTGCTAAGATACTGGGCTATCCGCTGTCTGTCAAGATCCATTCCGAGGATATCCAGCACAAGTCTGATGTGGGCGGTGTTATGCTGAATATTAAGGATGAAAAAGAGCTGGAAGCTGCTTTTGATACTGTTATGGGCAACTGTAAAAAGAATGCACCGAATGCAAAGCTTCTGGGCGTGTTGTTAAAACCGATGTTAAAGACCGGTGCTGAGATGATCATCGGTGTCAGCAACGACAAGAACTTCGGACCGAGCGTCATGATCGGAATGGGAGGTGTCTTTGTTGAGCTATTTAAGGATGTGCAGCTGGCTCCGGCTCCGCTGTCAAAGAATCAGGCTGTGAAGATGATCGAAAGTCTGAAAGCTTTCCCATTATTGAACGGTTATAGAGGAAAGCCGGTCTATGACAAAGATGCACTGGCAGAGCTGCTGGTGTCTATCAGCCAGATGGCAGCCATGGGCAAAGACGGGATCAAAGAGCTGGATATCAACCCGGTATTCGTGACAGAGGACGGTGTATCCATCGCTGATGCCCTGCTGATCAAGTATGAGAAATAAGGCTGGTGAACAGACATATGCAAAATAAACCATGGAGAAACGACGCAATCGCTATCGCAAAGATCGTGATCGGTTCCATCCTGTATGCACTTTCTGTCGTGTGGTTTATCGACCCGGTACATATCATACCGGGGTCGATTACCGGCATCGGTGTCGTGATCAAGGCTGTGCTGGGCTTCCCCATCGGACAGCTGAATTTTATCATCAATGTGCCGCTGGTGATCATAGGTACGATCGTGTTGGGCAAGAGATTGCTGATCTATACAGGTCTGACTGTCTTTCTGACCTCCGTTTTGATGGATAAACTGGCGTTTATGCAGCCGTTTACCAATGACGTCATGCTGGCTTCTATTTTCGGCGGAGTGATCATGGGTGTGGGGCTTGGTCTGATCCTGGATGGTGGCGGTACGACAGGTGGAACCACCCTGGTCGGCCGTTTGATCTCAAAGAAATATCCGCATGTGCCGATGGGAGATATTCTGATGGTGGGTGATTTTATCATCATCATGGCTGGCTCCTTTGTGTTACAGGACTGGGATCTGCTGCTGTATTCCCTGATCGATCTGTATGTCTGCGTTGTTGTGATCAATGTGACGATGTATGGATTTAAGAAACAGAGTCTGTCGATCATCCATACAGCGGATAATACCGCACTTCTGGCACAGATCAAGGAGCAGAAGCTGGCAAAGGTGTTGCATTCGGATGATGACAGTGTTATTACACTTTGCCGTAAAGGTGACGTCAGCAAGATCCAGCATCTCGCACAGACGCTGGATGGGGAGTCCTCCTGTACTTCCTATGAAGCGGACTATACCTACGGAGATCTGTATAAGGGACTGAAATAGAAAAGGAAAATGAGATAAAAAGGGAAAGCATCGGATTGAAACGATGTCTTTCCTTTTTGTTTTGTTGCTATATCTATGAGAGCAGATGGAACATGCAGCCAGAACAGATTTGGCTGGAAATTGTATTTTTTGGCGTAATAATTATATAGAAAAATCTGTTAGAGTGCATATTTGGTCAAATTGCATAGTTTAAAAAGGCTACATTTTACTATGAATGTCTTTAAAATTGTATTTACTGTCTACAAGTGTATATTAAAAATGTGAAAAAAGAGACATAATAAGCTTGTAAAAAATGAAACGCAAATGCAAATAATGAAAAGATAAAGAAAGGAATTTGACAGTATGGAGATGAGAGGTATCAAACTCAGCATGTTCACACCGGAGGATATGGCCAGAGTCCATGAGTACTCCTGCGACCTGTTGAAGAAAAATGGTATCAATATCAACAATGAACGTGCGCTGAAAGTATTTAAAGAACATGGATTTAAAGTAGACGGAAGCCAGATTTACATGACAGAGCAGCAGATCCAGGCGGCTCTTGACACAATCCCGTCCCACTTCGTTTTCGAAGCCATTGATCCGAAGAAGAGCGTGGATCTGGGAAGCGGAGAGTACTGTACCTGTACGCCGATCGGCCCGATCAATATCCGTACACTGGACAGAGGTCTGGAATCCGGAAGTTTAAAGTCCTGCACAGAACTGACAAAGATCTATCAGGCCAGCGATGTGATCAAGATCAACACCAACAACGGTGTAGAAGCCAACGATGTTCCGGTAGAAAACAGACATCTGGAAGTAATGCGCATGGTTTTGAACCACACAGACAAGCCGATCTACACCCGTTTGTTTGACTATGAGCAGATGCATCAGGCTATGGATATGATGGAGATCGTTACCGGCGAGAAGCTGGAAAAAGGCGGCAAGCACTGGTTCGCTCCGGGCTCCTGCCCGTCCTTAAGCCCGATGGCCTACAGCCGTGAGGTTGCCGATTCTATCGTGGCCCTGGCTGAGAGAGGACAGATCGTAACACTGGGTTCCGCAACCACGACAGGTGTTACCGGCCCAATCCAGATTTTTGCAACGATTGTTATGCAGAATGCCGAGCAGCTGGCCGGTATGGTGCTGACCCAGCTGATCAATCCAGGTAACCCGGTCGGATACGGTGTAGCCGCATGTCCGGCGAATATGAGAGGCGCGAAATACTGCTGTGGTTCCCCGGGACGAGTAGGTCTGCAGATCGGCTCCATCGAGATGGGAAAACAGTTTTACCATATGCCGGTACGAACAGAGCCGTATACCACAGAAAGCTCCCTGCCGGATATCCAGTGCGGTATTGAGGCATACGAAGGAACGATGTGCAACATCCTGTCCGGCGGCGATTATCACCTGGGCGAGATCGGTACACTGGATTCCCTGATGACCACATCCTATGAGAAGACGATCATCGATGAAGAGATCACTAGCCGTTTGCTGTATATCAAGGAAGGTATCGATGTATCCGAAGAAGCAGCAGCCGTAGAGACCATCTGTGACGTAGGAAGTGGCGGAAACTTCCTCTGTGAGGAAGACACCATCGATCTGATGCACGACGCATGGTATCCGAAGTACACAGACTGGAACAGAGATATCGAAGCCATTGGTGATGACTACACCTATGTTTTGAAAAAAGCAAATGAGGAGTGGAAACGCCGTCTGGCAGAAGCTCCGGAAACCCTTCTGGATAAAGAAGTAGCCAAAGCCGTAGACGAATATGTAGAAGCTCACAGAAAATAAGACATGTGACCTTTATGAGGAGGTAATACATATGAAACTCGAAGAATTAGTAAGCAATCAGGCTTCACCGGCTCTCGGACCGTACTGCCACGGAAGAAAATGTGGCAATATGATTATTACATCCGGACAGATTCCGCTGACAAAGGACGGAACTTATGTATATGAAGTCAAAGAAGCCACCAAGCTGGTCTTAAGTAATCTGGTCAGCATCGTAGAAGCCGGTGGTGGAAGCAAAGAAACCGTAGCCAGAGTCAATGTCTATTTAAAAGACTGGAATGATTTTGCAGCTATGAACGAAGCGTATGCAGAGTTCTTTGGCGATTATAAGCCGACCAGAGCCTGCGTACAGGTGGCTGCCCTTGCTGGTGATGTACCGCTGGAAGCAGATATGATCGCCTTTGGTGACTGAAAATTGTCACGTACTGTGAATGAATAGGTGTTGTGGCTCATCGCTGTCCATACGGTGGGCCGCAGGACAAAAACACCAGGATAAGCCGGTGAGGATAAAGGATAAGGCCGGCACGTATTAACCACTGATGAAAAGCAGCTGCCTGCCACAGAGGCTTTTTATACTCAATGATGCAAAAAGAAGCTGCCAGTGGCAGACCTTTTTGCATGAAGCACTCCATGATATAGGAAGACGGATACTGCTGTAACCGTAACTGACAGCAGTATCCGGAACACAAAGTTGATTAGTACAGACGTCTGCGTCTGTGTTAATAGATAAACCCCTTTCCAACAATATGTTTAAAGCAAGACAGAAAATGTCGTAAAATCATCTTCACTCGTGGTTTTGCGGCATTTTTTGCCTGAAGGGCGAAAAGGAGGAATGGTCTGTATGACAGCAGATAAAAAGGAGCAAAGAAAAGAAATTCTTCTTTTGCTGGTAGCCAGCGTTTTGTATGCCGTTTCATCGGCCTGTATTGCCCATGTCAATATCGTACCAGGAAGCACGATTGGCATTTCACAGATTCTTTATAAGGTGATGCGATTGCCTGTAGGAACGGTTAATCTGCTTTTAAACATTCCGATCCTTGCCATCTGTGTGCGGCGCTTCGGAAAAAAGGTGCTGATTTATACCGCTTATATACTGGCTTCATCTGCTATTATGATCAATCTTATGGTGCCATATGCTCCTGCTGTGACAGGCTATACAAAGATCATTCTGATATTTCTGGGCGGAGCGGTAAACGGTATGGCCTGTGGACTGATTATGCGCGTCGGGGGCAGTGTCGGTGGTTCTACGGCGATTGTGCGGGTATTAAAATCACATTTTCAGGGAATGAATGTGACATTGACAATGTTTTTGTCAGATGCCGTAATCTATATTACCGGTATGGCAGTACTGCATGACGCATCTACATTATTTTATTCGATTCTGTATTCTATTGCAGCGTCTGTCTGTATTGATATCTGTTATACTTTTGGCCGGGAGAAAGTGGATGTGGTAGATGAAATTTAAATCTGTTTTCAGGTATTAATCTTGAAATTGAATGCGTGATTTTTGAAATAAACAGGTCAATATAATTATAAATATAATAATTTTGTGCTATAATTCTAAAAGATATGTCGATATAATGCATGTATCCGGATAAGAAATTTGGTAAGATATTGGGGGAAAAAGCATTATGAATATGTATAAGTGGATCGACACACAGATTTATCAGGACAAAAAGAAACCGTTTCCGTTACTTTCCTACCCATCCGTGCAGATGCTGTATGTGACAGTAAAAGAGCTGGTCAATGACAGTACCCTGCAGGCACTGGGCATGAAAATGATAGCAGATGCATATGACATGCCGGCATCGACAGCTTACATGGATCTGTCCGTGGAAGCGGAGGCTTTTGGCTCACGGACATCCTACGCAACAGACGAAGTTCCGACAATTCTGGGAAAAATCATCGAGGACGAAGAGGATGCTGATGCGCTGGAGATTCCGGAGATTGGCGCAGGACGCACTGGCATATGTATCGATGGAGTGAAAAAAGCTTTGAAACTGATCACGGACAGGCCGGTATTTGCAGGGTGTACCGGTCCGTTTTCTCTGGCCGGACGTCTGATGGATATCAATGAGATCATGGCTCTCTGCTATGAGGATCCGGTTCTTGTACATAAAGTCCTGAGAAAGGCTACGGATTTTCTGCTTACCTATGTAAAGGCCTATAAAGAAGCAGGTGCGCATGGTGTGATCATGGCAGAGCCACTGGCCGGTATCCTGTCACCGCAGCTGATCCAGGAATTTTCCACAGATTACGTGAGAGAAATCGTAGATGCTGTACAGGATCAGAGCTTTATCGTAATCTATCATAACTGTGGAACCAATGCGGTGCTTCTGATCGATTCCATACTGGCAACGGGCTGTCGTGTGTTCCATTTTGGTGATTCGATCAACATGGCAGAGATGATGTCACATATTCCGGCAAACTGTATTGCCATGGGAAATATCAGTCCGTCGAAGCTGTTCTTTAACGGAACACCGGAAAAGATGCGGATTGAGACCACGAGACTTCTGGAAGCTACGAAGCAGTATCCAAACTTTCTGATTTCTTCGGGCTGTGATATTCCACCATTAACGGATATGGATAATATTGCTTCATTCTTTACAACGATTGATAAATTTTATTATAAGCAGCATCTGCTGGATCTGCTAATCTGAGAAAGCTGACTTTTATAACCAGAATAAGCTGTCATCCGCAGAACGTGTGGATGGCGGCTTTTCAGACTACAGGAGATAAAAGGGTATGGAAGAACGTATACAGCAACAGGCTGAAAAATATCGAAAGCACTTTAAACGACTTTTTTACACAGACTGTACAGTGACAGACTGTTCAGAACCGTTTTCCTGTCTGCGTGAAACAAAACAGCCGGTATTTTGTGAATACTGTGAGAGTATTCGTGGAAATGGCTGTTGCAGTATGCGTACATTCCAGAATGGCTGTGCGGAATCTTACCGCTGGAATACTACATGTATTTCCCTGTGTTCAATGGGAATGGTGCTGATGAGTTCGTGCCTGACGGAGAAAAACGGAAACCTTTGTGGAGGACTGACCATAGGGCCATTATGTATGGGAAATATGGAAGACATCCTTCTGGATATGCCGACAGGTGAACTCAGGGATATGGCGATGCAGATGCCACTTTTTACATCGGCTGAAGTGCAGAGCCTGTCAGAAATACTGGAAGCGGTGACAGGCTATATTACGGGAAATATGAACAGCAAGGCCAGTGGATATTTTCTGAAACAGGAGGAAATGCTGAATGCGCTGTTTACAGAGAATATAAAAAAAGAAGCAGAGACGGATTATTATATTTATCCGGTAGCACAGGAGAGAAAACTTCGCTCAGCCGTGCAGAATCAGGACAGGGAAGAGGCTGAGAATATTCTGAACCAGATTCTGGCATATATGTATCAGATCAATCATTACAGCCTGGAACTGATCCGGCCAAGGATCCTGGAGCTGATGATCGTGCTGTCCAGAACGGCCATGGATACAGGAGCTGATATGGAAATGATCGATCTGCTGACCCGAAATATCAGCAGACAGATCGACAGCTTTCAGAATATTGAAGATCTGACGGCCTGGGTGGCGGCCTTATTGCAGAATTTTATGACGGCGACCTTTACGAAGAAGGATACGCCCCATGCTGAATCAGTGTATAAAATTACCCGTTATATTCAAAAAAACTACAGGCAAAAGATTGAATTGCAGGATGTAGCCGAACATCTGCATATGACAAAATCCTAGCTGTGCCGTTTCTTTAAAAAAGAGACCGGGGAGACGATCATAAATTATACAAATCGTGTCAGAATCAATAACAGCAAACTGTTGCTTGCAGATACAAAGATACCGCTGGCAGAGGTTGCTCTTTTGTGTGGATTTGAGGATCAAAGCTATTTTACAAAGGTATTCAGAGGATTTGTAGGAGTGACACCACTAAAGTACAGAGAAAATCGGGTGACAGTGCGGGGATAAAAAACAGAAACATACAGTACTAACAGTGCCGTGTGTTTCTGCTTTTTATTTACACAAGAACTGAGTCAAAGCCAGTGCCTGCATGAAACTTTGGTAATTGATGCAAAGCGTGTTTCTCAGGGTTTTGGCTGAAAATGTCGCCGGTATTCTCTGGGGGAACATCCGAATTTTTCCCGGAACAGCTTGGTGAAATAGCTGGTCGAGGAGAAACCGCAGGAAATACTGATGTCCGTGATCGAATGGCTGGAATTAACCAGATACTGACAGGCCTGCTGCAGACGGATATTGAGCAGATATTCAAATGGCGTTGTATGCAGCTGGGTCTGAAAGGTACGGTTACATTCTCTGCGGCTGCACATACCGGCAGCGGCGATTTCATCGAGCGTAACTTTTTCGATAAAATGTTCATTCAGATACGTGATCATCAGTTTGATACGGCTAGATGACATCTTACCGATCAGATTGGTACGGTACTTGGCAGTCACTTCGTCGAACAGTGCCCACATCTCCAGAAGTTTGGCTGAAACAAGCAGTTCGTATCGGGGAGGCTTCGAGTCATACAGCGCAAAAGCTTCTTTTAAAAGTTGCAGGATACAGGCATGGGAGGGCTGCTCACAGTCCAGATGGAAGATATCAAAGTCCGAATTATCCGTGATCGGTCGGACGTATTTGGACATGATATCGCTTTGCAGATTGCCGCCAATCAGTTCCGGGTTGAACATGCAGTAGAAAAAGGAAGTCGGTTGATCGTCCAGATACTCCAGCATGTGAGGAAGATTGGCATTGATAAAGCCGCCATGTCCTTTTTGGAAGATATAGGCGCCGTTTGTTGTGTGATATTTCAGACGTCCCTCTGTCATATAAAAGAAATGTACCGTGGTATGCCAGTGCCAGGGGTAGGTTCCCCGGGGATAAGATTCCCGGACAGAATGCTCTGAAAAAAAGGGGAATCCAGGGGAAGTCGCAGTATTAAGTTCTTCCAGAGTATTGCCATTAATAAAAAAATATTCTTCTAGATTTGCGACCATATTTATACACCTCCGTATAAAAAGAAAGAAAAAATAACTTTTTCCTAGTGTATCATGCGTAGAACAGAATGTCCATATGTTGCTATTTTGTAACATAGAGAAAAAACAGAACAGAAAGTGTATATAAGCAACAAAAACAGAAATATAACTTTATGAAAAAAGGAAAACGACTTGTCTATATGTGGTGCAGAAAAGGCTATATTCTTATAGTATTGCCCATATGCTTGCAAAAACTGGTAAAAGTGACGATATTTTGCCAGAAATATTTATTGTCCATGACTAGAAAGTTATAGTATATGGCTAAAAGAATCTATAAAAAGACAGCGGAATAGAGCATAATTCATCTATAAAGAAACAGCAAAATAACGAACAAGGAGGATGAGTTAATATTGAAAACATAGTAAAATAAAGACAAATATCCGGTTGGATATATAACGGGAGGAAGACAATGGAAAATCAAGATATCGATAAAAATAGACCATTAAAACTGATCATGCATACATATTCCCTACATTTTTGGGGCTTTGGTTCCAGCTGGGGAATCAGGGAGTATGTGTTTCAGAAACAGTTTAGTTTATACGATCTGATGGATAAGGCAGAAGAATGGGGGCTGGATGGTCTGCATGTGACCAGGATGGATCTGGGAACAACGGACCCTGTGCAGTTGGAACATATCAGGAAAGAAGCAGAAAAACGTGGTTTGATACTGGATTTTAACGCATCTTTTGATGATATAGATCCGAGATGCAATGTGACGATAGAAGAGGCAATAGAGGTTGCCCGTTATATCGGATCAGATATTGTGAAATGGTGTCTGGACATTAAACGTCCAAGGCAGTTGTATGGGTCACGTTTCTGCCCACAGGTTATGGAACAGTTGGAATACAGATACAGTCAGTTTGAAAAAGTGCTTCCAAAGCTGGAAACATATGGTATACGTTTTGCGCTGGAGAATCATACAGATACGTTTGCTGATGAAGTGCTATGGATGATTGAAAAACTGAATCATCCCTGTATCAGAGCCTGTGTTGATACGATGAATCCGTTGTATGTTATGGAAGAACCGGAAAAATGCATCAAAAAAATGTTGCCCTATTCTATTTATACTCACTTCAGTGATGACAGTATTACCTGTGATCTGATGGGGGTACATTCAGTAGGTGGTGCTATCGGGCAGGGATCTATGGATGTACCGTTGATGCTGGAACAGTTCAGAGAGCTTTCACCAATGGATCGTATAACGTTCGAGAATGAATGTTGCCTGCAATATGCGGGTGAGGATCTGAATGTAGCCAGAGAAAGAGAAATGAAAGCATGCACAGACAGCATCCGGTATCTTCGGGAACTCGGAGTGGGAATAAGAGGAAGAGCCAAAGAGAACAGTAAGGAGGAATAATGAAAAATGAAACTTACAGCTTATGAACAGGATATGCTGGATGGAAAATATGGACGCTTTAAACAGGTTGCCCTTGAAAATGTATTGAAATATGCACAGGTTGTTGGTGCGGATGAATTGGTGGAAATTTCAAAATCCACGCTGTATTTTGGTGCACATTCCTATCTGGAAACCTGTAAATCAGATAATTACGATGAGATATTTTCAAAAATGTATCTGTGTACAGATGAGATCGTGCCAATTGAAAAGTTTGCAGATAACTGCTACTGCCAGACCTGTGTGGCTCCGTGTGACCAGTATGATTACAAATTCAACAGACTGCCAAAAGAACTGTTTGACAGAAATACGGCATACCTGAAACGGACACTGAATGCGGGATGTTGTATTGCCGGTTCCTGCACGCCGTATCTGAACGGCTGGGTGCCGTTGATGGGAGAGTGTGTGGTAACTTCAGAGTCCAGTAATATTACCATGAGCAATTCAGTATTTGGCGCAAGATGTAATGCGGATGGTGAGGAAGCAATCACATGGATCTCCATCTGTGGCCGTGCGCCGAAGTGGGGATTCTATCTGCCGGAAAACCGTTATGCAGATACTGTATTTCATATTGAATGTAAATCAGAGACCAGACTCGACTGGGACGTGATCGGATACACCGTAGGTCGCATGCTGCCGCCACACGGCGTGCCGGTGCTGGTGGGTGACTTCCACAGACCAAATTTGACGAAGCTGAAACAGTGCTTTACAGCCATGGCAACGACAAGCGCCTGTGAGATGTGCCATATCGTAGGTGTGACACCGGAGGCACGCAGTCTGGAAGATGCCCGTGGAAATAAAGAACTACGTGGTGAGTTTACGATTACACAGGCCGATTATGAGGAATCCTATCGTCAGATCTGTTCTGCAGGAAGCGGTCCGGTAGATTACATTATTCTCGGATGTCCGCATTATAGCCTGGAAGATATCCAGCAGGTAGCCGATTATCTGAAAGGCAAAAAGATTGCAGACGGCGTAGAATTTTCCGTATGGACAGATATGTCCACTCGTGAAATGGCAAAAGCCAGCGGCTTTCTGGCAACGATTGAGGAAGCCGGAGGCCATCTGATGTGTTCAAGTTGTCCGCTGGTTATGGATCCAATGGCATTCAGACATGTGAATGCTCTGGTAACGGATTCCGGAAAGCAGGGACATTATATGCATTCCAGCTTTGATCCGGCAAAACATGTGCCGATCTATTACGGAGATATTTATAAATGTATCGATGCAGCAGTAGCAGGATACTGGAAAGGAGAATTCTAATGGAAAAGACTGTACTTAACGGAAGAGGCGCCTATAACGGAGTGGCGGAAGGCGAGGCACTGGTATTACCGGACAGTGTACAGGGCTGGGCCGGACTGGATGAAAAGACAGGTATTATCATAGAAGAAGCCAACAGCAAATGTGGTGCATATATTGGCGGAAAGATTCTGATTCTTCCCTGCGCCAAGGGAAGTAACGGCTGGGCCAGTCATTTCTATTCGGCCAAGGTAGCCGGACATGTGCCGACGGCATGGGTTATTCAGAAGCTGGATTCCCGTTGCGCTGCATGTATTGTAGAACTCGGTATTCCGACAGTGGTTGAAACGGAAGCAAATCCGTTTGACTACATACATGATGGGGACTGGATTCGTGTAGACGGGACGAATGGAACGGTAGAAATACTAAAGAGAGCAGAAAAATAAAGAAATTTCTGCCTGAAGAAGGGAGAAAAGATGAAAGAACCAAAAAAAGAACATGCAAAGGGATCAATTAACAGTCTGGCTTTCTGGCCGGCATTTATAGGACTGATTGTACTGCTGCTTGTCAGTATCTTCTTCAAAGATCAGATGGCGGCGATATTAAATTCACTGTTATATGGAATGGCAGATTATGTGGGCTGGATTATCAATCTGTTTGCATTGATCTGTTTCCTGATTATTATTTTTATCCTGATCAGTAAATATGGAAATATCCGTATTGGTGGTGAAGATGCGAAACCGGAATTTACCAGGTTTAACTGGATCGCCATGACGATCTGCGGAAGTATCGGAACCGGTTTGCTATTCTGGGCCATGGGGGAGCCGTTATATAATTTCTATGGACCTCCTGCATATGCGGGTGTGGATCCGGCAACAAGAGAGGCAGCTATTTTCTCTGTATCACAGGTTATGTGGCAGTGGTCGTTTGTTGAATTTTCCATGTATGCAGTATGTTCGGTAGCGTTTACAGTAGCTGTATATAACCGGCGGAAAAAATTACGCTTTAACGCTGTCCTTGATCCGGTGTTTGGAAGACATCAGTGGCTGGAGACACTGATTCATGCGGTTATGATTTTTGCCATGGTCGGTGGCTGTGCAAATTCGATGGGTGTAGGCCTGATGCAGATCGGAGCCGGTCTGGAATCTGCCTTTGGTATCAGCCAGTCCAACATGATCTATCTGTTTATTGCAACGTTTATCGGTGTAATGTTTGTGGTCATGAGTGTTTCAGGTATTCACAAAGGACTTAAATATGTATCAACAGTTACATTCTTTATCTTCTGTGCGCTGTTAATCTATGTATTTATATTTGGTGATACAGCGTTTATCGGTAAACTGACAACAGAATCTATTGGTAAACTTCTGGATAACTGGGGATCCAAGACAGTGATTAATAATACTCTGTCAAATGATACATGGTATGCTGACTGGATCGTGCAGTATTGGTCATCCTTTATCCTGTATTGCCCGGTATTTGGTATGTTCTTCTGTAGAATGGCAAAGGGAAGAACACTTCGGGAATTCCTTACAGTTAATGTGTTAATACCGTCTATTTTCTGCATTATCTGGATCGGTATATTCGGAAGTCAGACAATCAGCCTGCAGACAACAGGAAAAATGGATGTATGGGCTATGGTACAAAATTCCGGTATGCAAGCTACAGTTTATCAGATCATTAATTCACTGCCGCTGGGTGAGATCGTACAGATTGTCTTCATTATTGCTATTATCGGCTCTTTTACTACCATGGCAGATCCGATTGCAGCTGTGCTGGCCACCATGTCTGTACATGGACTGACAGTGGATGATGAAGCACCGAAGAAATTCAAAATCATCATCGGTCTTTTGATTACGGCAACCGCATATACAACTGTTGCAACAGATGGTGTAAACGCAGTTAAGGCGATGTATGTTATTTTAGGTGCACCGGTTATGATTGTTGTGGGTATCTGTATTGTATCTTTCTTTAAACAGTCCCATGAAATAGAAAAGTATCCGAATCATATGTTACCAGAAGAAGCGACGGAAGAAGATTAGTAATTCATAATGAATGGCAGGATGATAAAATGTCTCCTGCCATTTTTACAGTTTGCATTTGAAAAAGTTGAGACACTTTTGTAATTGCTGAAAAATCGTAGTTTGCAGATATGTTACCAATGAATTTTACTGACAGCGTGGGTAAAAATATTTTAGATAATGTTGAAAATACAAAAATTAAAGGTGAAATTCTGCAAACAGTTTCCTACGATAGGCCTCGTCTGAAAGAGCTTTTTTCAGATCATCCATGCGACCGGCATCAAGAAGAAGTTGCATAAGTGTATTATAGCGAAGTTCGCCCTCCATTCGCCCTTGTTCGAGACTATGAAGAAAAGTCTGTAAATAAGATTCTTCTATGATAATACAAGGCGAAAAGTTCATTTATTGAGCTTTTCGCTCTTGTTTTATATATAACAGCTATAAATTTGCATGTCAAGAGCAGGCGAAAAATCCGCCTGTCTTGCTATATTCTGAGTCGCCTATTCAGGCAGACGTCCTTCATACATAATGCTCAGTTCACCATATACCTGTGCCCAGTTACGAATCGTTGTTGTCCATTTTTTCGTTGCTTCAAAGGTGGCAAGATATAATGCTTTCAGGAGCGCTGTATCGCTTGGGAAAACGCTTCTCTGACGGTTCAGCTTACGATAAGTGGAATTCAGGGATTCAATGGCATTTGTCGTATAAATCACCTTTCTGACAGTTGCGGAAAACTTGAAAATAGGTGAAATTGCATCCCAGTTATCCTTCCAGCGTTTCATGGAATTCGGGTATTTAGGTGTCCATTTTTCTGTCACTCTGTCTAAAGCGGCCAGGGCTTTCTTTTCATCGGCAGCCTGGTAAATAGTTTTCAAATCTGTGGCAAATGCTTTTCTGTCTTTATCAGGAACGTATTTTAAGGTATTCCGTACCTGATGCACGATACAACGCTGATACTCTGTTTTCGGGAAAGCGGCAGCGATGGCTTCTTTTATACCAGTAAGTCCATCTGCACAAATGATCAAAACATCTTTTACACCCCGGTTTTTCAATTCGTTCATAACCGAAAGCCAGTATTTAGCACTTTCATTATCGCCGACCGAAATAGTAAGAACCTCTTTTTTTCCTTCCATGTTGATGCCAAGAATCACATAAGCAGCAAGCTTACGGATAACACCATTATCACGAACAGAGTAATGGATCGCATCAATGTAGAGAATCGGATATACTTCATCTAATGGGCGATTTTGCCAGTCTTCGATCTGAGGCAGGATCTTGTCTGTTACATCAGATATAAAGCCTTCTGATGTTTCAAATCCGTAAATATCCTCAATCGTTTCTGAAATCTGACGGGTAGTCATTCCTTTTGCGTACATAGAAATGATTTTTTGATCAATATCAGAGATATCCTTTTGCCGTTTTTTTACAATCTGTGGTTCAAACGTAGATTTACGGTCTTGAGGAACATCAATCTCCATTGCTCCATAGCTACTATTGACTCTTTTTCGCTTGTAACCATTTCTGTAGTCATCATTATCTGAGCGCTCTGATTTTTCGTAGCCAAGGTGATCATCCATTTCAGCTTCCATCATTTCTTTGATTGTTCCACCAAGAAGATCTTTCAGGGCATCCTGAATATCTTCAGCAGTTTGAATATCATACTCTTCAAGAAGCTGGTGAATAATGTTTCTTTTTCCTTCCGTCATTTGTACTCGATGTACTGGTTTCTTTTGTCTTGCCATAATAAAAGGCCCTCCTATGATTTTTATTTTATCATAGAAGAACCTATTATTTGTTAATTTACAGAAAAAGTTTCACACACTC
>CAKRQV010000028.1 GCA_934394565.1 uncultured Lachnospiraceae bacterium | reverse complement strand
CCGGACTGTCTTATCAAAGAATTTTCGAGGATTGTATTTATGTGTTTCACTGTTCAGTTATCAAGGTTCTCACTTGCTGTCAAAGCCAGTCGCTCGAAACAGCTTGTTTAATATATCACAGCTATTTCTCTTTGTCAACAACTTTTTTAACTTTTTTTGAAGTTCTTTGTCGTTGTCTGTAGCTCTTCGCGACAGCTTGTTTACTATATCACTCTGTCGAAGGTCTGTCAACAACTTTTTCAAATAATTATATTTAATAATTACATTTAATTACATTTCTTCTAATATATTTTTCACCACTTCCGTTTCGGCTGATGCCGTGCCTCTCTACTTTCTGATTACGTAACGCCCGGCTTCTATATGCAACGTTTCATCAGGAAAGATAACCTCAGCTTCTGTATCAAATGGAATCTCTATCTTATAGGTGATCGTATGATCCTGATTATATTTCCACGCACTTTTCACTGTACCGGCCTCTGTCTCTACTCTTGCACTGGCAAATCCCAGTCGTCTGTCCGGATGTGGAATAATCTGTATCTTTTTTCTTTTTTTGTTTACCGGACGAATTCCACAGATATAACTATACATCCAGCTTTCCACCTCTGCATAACCACTGGCTCTCAGATCTGCCTTCTGTCTGGTTTCCAGAGTAACAGCCCAGTCATCCCACAGCGTTGTCGCTCCCTGCCGGACAGCATACAGCCATCCAGGATAGTCTTCTTTAAGCAGAAGATCTGTCTTTTGGGCATTGCATACACTTTTCTCGTAAAGAACATCCCTCTCTTTGTTCCACTGGTTCCATATATCCGGTTCTTTTTCATCCGTTATAACGTCCAGCATGGCATTTTTCCAACTCCACTGGGCATTCAAAAACAGACGATTTACATATTCTATGCCAGTGCGTACTGTTCCGACTGGATTCCTGTCCTTGTGCAGATGTATTCCCTTCCATTCTGTCAGTATATTGGAAATCACCTGTTCTGATGGCATGCCATCCTCTTCAAATACTTCGATTTTCACATAGCGGAAACAATATACCGCAAAATGTGGTCGTACATGTTCCGACTTTCCGGCCGAAATGTAGGTATATTTAGCCGTTTTCCTTTGTGGATCATTGCTGTAAAAATGTCCGTCACGCATCTCTCCCACCGTCAGCTGAACCTTCATACCTGCGGACATATGGTTCTCAAACTCCACCCATCCGGTCATATACTGGCCAAAGTCAAAGACTTTCTCTTTTTCGGGTGTTGTCAGCAATCTCTGTCCCAATACATCTTTGCAGTATACCGGCAAATGGCAGCGATCACTCACAGTGTACATCTGTTCTTTTACAGTATCAGCTTTGTTCTGCGATGTTATTTCTTTCTGAGATTTTATCTCGCACTTTTTCCAGTTTTCTGTTTTTTCCAGATCTGCTGCTTTTCGGGCATCATATATCTCTCCCTCTCTTAAATCAGCTTTTACAATCGGAGATGCTGCATACTTCCATTTTTCATCTGTGCAGATAAGCAGATGACTGTCTCCGTAGAGTTCACAGTTTACCTGACCAGCATTATGGCTGACCCATAGTAACAGCGTATTTGTGCCAGTTTTTAAAAGATCTGTCACATCATATGTCTGTATTTCCAGTCTGGTTTCTGACAGATTACCCGATGTCAGATATTCTTTTCCGGCTTTTTTGCCATTCAGCCAGACTTCATAGAATCCTGTACAGCAAACATAGAGACGGCCTGTATGCACCGTCTCTGCCATAAATTCCTTTTTAAACACCGGCAACACATTTTTTGAAGGGAAAACAAGCCACTGTCCCTGCCAGGTTTCGTACAATTTTCCTGTTTCGAAGAAGCTCTCTGCAAAGGCTGTTTTCTTCGTATCCGTAGCCACCTCCACACTCCAGCGATATATTTTTCGTGGTTCCAGTACAAGATCTGCCTGTGTGCCCAGGCTGGATGCCTTTTGATCACAGCCACTGTCATAGATACAGTCTTGTTCTTTATAGACACGGATTCTTGCCCATTTCTGTCTTTTTGCTTCTCTGTTCTCTGCAACTTTCCATGAAAAAACGATCGGTTGAAGCAAAAATCCCACCGGTGTGGTAAGATGATTTACCCGAAGCTCTGTCAGTATCATATATGTCTCCTACAGAATCAGTTTTGCAGCTTCTGCCACGGTGGATACTGGAAGAAGCTTGATCCCCGTCACTTTCTCTACAGCATTCATACAGACTTTTGGCAGGATCACCTGCTTAAAGCCAAGCTTTTTTGCCTCCAGCACACGCTGTTCTGCCATATTGACGGCACGCACTTCACCACTTAACCCCACCTCGCCAAAAGTAAGTATATCATCGGCAATAGGCCGGTCTTTAAAGCTGGAGATAATCGCCAGTACAATGCCCAAATCAATGGCCGGTTCTGTCATTCGGATACCACCTGCAATATTCACATAGGCATCACAGGCAGAAAGATTCAGACTCAGCCTCTTTTCAAGCACTGCCATCAGCAGATTGACACGGTTAAAATCGGTACCGGCTGCTGTTCGCCGTGGAATACCAAAGCTGCTGTGGCATACCAGTGCCTGAATCTCAATCAGAATCGGTCGGGTTCCTTCCATAGAACATGCCACAATAGATCCAGATGCTCCCTGTGGCTTGCCGTTCAACATATATTCGGAAGGATTTTCCACTTCCACAAGTCCCTCTGTACGCATCTCAAAAACACCGATCTCATTGGTTGAACCAAATCGGTTTTTCACTCCTCGAAGAATACGGTACGATGCATGTCGGTCTCCTTCAAAATACAAAACTGTGTCCACCATATGTTCCAGCACCCTGGGGCCGGCCACATTTCCTTCTTTAGTCACATGACCTACAATAAAAATTGTAATATTCAGTCCTTTGGCGATCTGTAGCAGAACAGCTGTGGCTTCACGCACCTGAGAGACACTGCCCGGTGCAGAAGTAACTTCTTCGCTGAACATGGTCTGAATGGAATCGATCACCACGATTTCCGGCTGTGTGTGCTCAATCGTCTTTCGAATATCTTCAAGATTGGTCTCGCACAGCAGGTACAACGTATCCTTAAATTCACCGATACGGCCGGCACGCATACGGATCTGCTGTAATGACTCTTCTCCTGATATATAGAGTACTTTATGACCATCAGCCGCCAGATTACGGCAAACCTGTAAAAGGATCGTTGATTTACCAATACCCGGATCCCCCCCTACCAGGAGCAGAGATCCCCGGACGATCCCACCGCCAAGCACTCTGTCAAGTTCCTGCATACCGGAAGAGATTCGTTTTTCCTCCGTCATGGACACCTCTTTTAAAGTCACAGGACGAAGCTCTTTGCCGCTGCAGGTACTTTTTCCACCTTTTACCGTTACCTGCGGTTCCTCTACAAATGTATTCCATGCCTTACAGGCAGGGCACTGACCCTGCCATTTGGCTGATTCATATCCGCATTCCTGACAGAAAAAAACGGATTTTCTGGGTTTTGCCATAGTTATGCTTTTGCCTCATATTTTCTGACCAGAAATGTGATCTTATCATCTTTGACAGTAACCGTCACATGATCTCCCCGCTGTACCCGGCCGGACAGGATTTCTTCTGCAAGGCTATCCTCAATCCGGGTCTGGATCTCTCTTTTCAGCGGACGGGCACCATATTTACTGTCAAAGCCTTTCTTTGCTATACGTTCTTTTACCGATGGCCGGAAGGACAGTTCGATATCCAATTGTGCTTTGCACCTGCTTTGCAGTTCTTTTAACAACAACGCAACAATTTCTTCGATTTCTTCTTTATTCAGCGGTTTGAAGACCAGGATCTGATCAATACGGTTGATAAACTCCGGCCGATAGGTTCGGCGTACTTCCTCCATCACCCGGGTCTTCATCCGCTTATAGTCCTCTGTTGCATCTTCATGAGCACCAAAGCCCAGCTTTTTAGGCTCCTGGATTGCCTGTGCACCGGTATTGGACGTCATAATAATGATCGTCTGTTTAAAATCCACCTTGCGCCCCTGCGAATCTGTGATATGCCCGTCGTCCAACACATGCAGCAATATATTAAACACATCCGGATGTGCTTTTTCGATCTCATCAAATAAAATCACACTGTAAGGATTGCGGCGCACTTTCTCGCTGAGCTGACCACCCTCCTCATGACCGACATATCCCGGCGGTGAACCGATCAGCTTGGAAACACTGTGTTTTTCCATATATTCAGACATATCCACACGGATCATGGCCTTTTCAGAGCCAAAGACAGCCTCAGCTACTGCCTTGGATAGTTCTGTCTTACCTACACCAGTGGGTCCAAGGAACATAAAAGAACCTATCGGACGACGTGGATCCTTGAGTCCGGTACGACCACGGCGAATTGCCCTGGCCACTGCCTCTACAGCTTCGCTCTGACCGATCACGCGCTTGTGCAGTAGAGATTCCATACGCAACAGTCGCCTGGACTCCTGCTCTGTGATCTGCTGAAGCGGTATCTTTGTCCAGTCAGATACAACCTCCGCCACATACTCGGCATCCACGCTGTCATGCCCCCCTTTGCTGGCGTTGGCATAACGTTTCTGTAACCGCCGGATACGCGCCTGCAGCTCTTTTTCTTCCTCCTGGATCTCCTTTGCCTGCACAAAATCATCCTTTACAATGGCTTCTTCCTTTTCGGCCGCCAGACGAAACAGCTCTGTTTCCGCTTCTTTAAGACCTTTCGGAATCTTTACACCACTAAGACGCAGTTTTGACGCAGCCTCATCAATCAGATCAATCGCCTTGTCCGGAAGGAAACGGTCATTGATATAACGCACAGACATTTGTACCGCAGCCTCGATGGCTTCATCCGTGATAGTAACCTTGTGATGCTTTTCGTAATATGGCCGCAGTCCCTTTAAAATTTCCACTGTTTCATCTTCGGTGGGTTCATCCACTGTAACCGGCTGAAAACGCCGCTCCAGCGCTGTATCTTTTTCGATGTATTTGCGATATTCAGTAATCGTGGTCGCACCTATGATCTGTAGCTCGCCACGGGAAAGAGAGGGTTTCAAAATATTTGAAGCATCCATAGACCCTTCTGCACCGCCAGCACCGATAATCGTATGCAGCTCATCGATAAACAGCAGGATGCCCGGATGATCCGTGACCTCTGCAATCACACGCTTGATCCGCTCTTCGAATTCACCACGGTACTTTGTACCGGCAACCATAGCCGCCATATCCAGCACCATCACACGTTTTCCAGCGATCGTCTCTGGCACGGTACCATCCACGATCCGCTGTGCCAGACCTTCAACGATGGCTGTTTTGCCCACACCAGGTTCCCCGATCAGACAGGGATTGTTCTTCGTGCGGCGGCTTAGGATCTGCATAATCCGCCCAATCTCTGTATCACGTCCGACCACCGGATCAAGTTTTCCGGCTGCAGCCATCTGAGTCAGGTCACGGCTATACTTTTCCAGCATCGGCACCGGACCTCCCTGACTGTCTGGACTGCTGTTTTTCATGGCCTGTAGCTCTTCCCTGGCCTCTGCCATATCCATTCCCATAGCTACCAGCGTATCTGTATACAGCTTCGGCAGATTAATGCCCATGGTATACAAAAGCCGTGCCGCCACACAATCTGTTTCTTTTAGGATTGCCAGAAGGATGTGCTCTGTACCGATTTCTTCCTGATGAAAACTTGTCGATTCATCTGCAGCATTGTCCAGGATATACACGGCGCGGGGCGTATATTCTATCCGACGCCGGCCCGGACGCTTTTCGGTCACCATATCACCGTGTACCAGCTTTTCCAGAAGTTCCAGAAGCTTTTCTTCGGTAACACCCGATTCTTTTAATATTTTGCCTGCCATACCGGTTGGCTCCTGTAAAAGGCCAAGCAGTATATGCTCTGTACCAAGTGCTGTATGTCCCAGGGAAACTACAGCCTTTTCTGCCAGACGAAGTACCGCCCGGGCAGAATCCGTATATTTTTCCTGCATATTGTTCTCCTTATATTTCCGTCACGTAACTGTTTTACAGAGTAACGGCGGCTCATGTCTTACTTATATTCGTCATAAATCTCATCAACCATCTGGTGCACTTCTTCTTTGGATATATTCTTACAAAAGGCTTTTGCCAGAACAATCTTCAGATCGGAGTGCAGCTCCTGTGTGGCAAACAGCTTATCTGCATCAATAGACACTACAGCACCTTTGCGACGGTCAATCGTTACGAGACCTTCGTGTTTTAATACAGTGTATGCTTTGTTTACGGTATGCATGTTGATACCGATGCGGTCTGCCAGCTGACGAACTGAAGGAAGAACTTCGCCTTCGTGCAGATCATTTGTGGCTATCGCCCAGATAATCTGATTACACAACTGCATGTAAATGGCCTCTTCACTGTTAAAATCTATTTCTATACATTCCAGATACATATTCTCACCGACTTTCTTTTGTTTTATATCTGTTATATTGAAGATAACACAATGCGCACAAAATGTAAAGTGGGAATGAGGACTCCGGCTTTCTTTAGAGGTTATAAGGCGGACACCGTGTAAAAAAACAGCTCCCGCAAAACTGAAACCGTTTTTGACAGTTTTGCGGGAGCTGCTTTTATTCGCACGGCTGGCCTGTCAGAGCACAACAGGCGGCCGACTTCATTTTGGGGTGAGTAAAGGACAGAGATTATTTGATTTTGGTGAAATAATCGCCGTTTTGAAGCATTTCTACCAGACCGGCTACGCCGCATTCTACCATGTGGCTTACGGCTACGTCGGTGTAGAAGGCCATGTGCGGGGTCATGGTGACGTTTCTGAACTGGCGAAGGTAGGCCATTTGCTGATTGCTTAAGATGTCAATACGGTGATCTTCGTGGGCAATGCCGCGTTCACCTTCTACGACGTCGAGGCCAAGGGCACCAATCTTACCGGACTCGATACCTTCGATAAGGGATGTAGTATCCATAAGTTCGCCACGGGCACAATTGATCAGCACAACGCCGTCTTTCATTTTGGCGATGGTTTCTGCATTTACCAGATGATAGGTGCTGTCAAGGAGCGGAGTATGCAGGGTGATCATGTCGGCCTTTGCAAAAAGCTCATCAAGTTCTACATATTCCACAACGTCTTTGAGAGCTGCATTCGGATACATATCATAAGCCAGGATCCTGCAGCCAAAACCAGTCAGATATTTGATGACCTGGGCACCGATCTTACCGGTTCCGATAACGCCGACAGTCATACTGCCGATTTCTTTGCCCTGCAGACCCTGCAGTGCGAAATCATTGACCTGACCTCTCCAGAGTGACTGTTTGTAATTACGCAGACACATCAGCATCAGCATCAGCGTAAATTCCGCTACACCGGACGGCGGATACGCCACATTGCAAACCTGCATGCCGATCTCTTTTGCATAATCTGTATCGATATGGTTATAGCCAATGGTACGTGTGGAAATGCACTGTACACCCATAGATTTCCACATATCCAGAAGTTCTTTATTGATCTTGCCCATGCCGAGCATCGTCACGCCTTCGCAACCCTCTGCCAGAGCCGCTGTATCCGGACCCGGAACTTCATCATGCAGCTCGATCTCTACCTGCAGTTTTTCTGCCATACGGGCAAAGTCTTTTTTTTCATCCTCTCTTACTTCATATGCACAGATCTTCATTGTCATAGTCTCCTTTGTATACTCTGTCTGGCTTTTTACAGCTTACCAGATGATATACGCAAAGTAGTTTTTACACCGGTGCTGTAGTTTTTTGCCTTGTTCAGTTCATTATAGACTTGCCTGCACAGAGCAGCAAGCCGACACATTACCGCTATAAAGTGTAAAATACCATAGCATTTTTCACTGACATCTTTTCTTTTGACATTCAAATCCCTGCAGTAGCTTATGTTTCTCCATTATTTTTTCTCTCTGCCAAAAAACACCGGCTTGCTTTGCAAACCTGAAAATAAAATCTTCTGGCTTGTGCAAACCGGTGTTTACTGTATGCAATATATACTGTCTATTTCATATTGGCAAATCGTTCTACTGCCTTTGTGAATTTTTCAATGGTCTGGTCCGGATCACCATGTTCGAGGCCCTCACGTACACAGTGCTTAATATGGCCTTCCAGTACAACCTGACCACATTTATGCACTGCAGATTTGACTGCATTCATCTGAGAAAGCACATCTTCACACGGCACATCCTCTTCAATCATCCGATCGATCGCATTCAGCTGTCCGATGATCTTTTTGATCCTTCTGTGCAGATTTTCACTGTCCATGCATTCTTTCATCCTGGATTTTCCTCCTTACTGTGCTTCCTGCACATACTCCTTCTGCGCTTTCACGGTATAACTTCATCTACAATATAGCCCTTTTGGGAAATCAGATCTCACTGCGCAGTATCTTTTTTATTATCCTGTCTTATTTTCTTTTTGTCAATCGATTTTTTCTGACTGGATTTTTATTCTACACGTCATAGGGAAAGATTCAGCACCAGTCCTGTCACAACAGCTATGCCGTACAAAAGCAACACTATCATCATATTTTCTTTCTTGTCATGATTTACCTTAAACAATACGGCAGTTCCCAGTCCTGCCCCGGAACACAACCCTGCCACAAGGGAGCCAAAGCTGATCTGCTGCTGTACATACAGCTGTGTCAGGGCCACTGACGGACCACAGTTCGGAATCAATCCCACAAGCGCCGCCACAAATGGCTGAAAAACGCTGCCATGTAAAAACAATGTCCGGATCACGGAATCGCTGCAGATATCCATCAGAATACCAAGGATCAGATTGATCACCAAAAGAAATCCAAACATCTTTACTGTATGCAGCAGTGCCGGTTTTACGATACCTTTTTCTTCTTCACAGTGGCAATGTCCGCAGACATCGTGGAAGTCCGGATCATGATGATTTCCCTTCCAGAACATATCCACCAGAAGTCCGGCTCCCAGACCAATCAGCACTTTCAGGACCAGAATCCCCGCCATGACTGGCCAGAGCTTTGGCTCAGCCATAAGAATCGGTACAGCCTCATCACTCGTAGCCAGAAAAACCGCCAACAATGTTCCTACCGAGATCAGGTGCGTCGCATACAGGTTGGAAGCGGTCACGGAAAATCCGCACTGTGGCACCGCACCCAGCACTGAAGCGATGCAGACGCTGGCCTTTCGTCTCCGCAGCAGCCTCTGCACAGAGACATTCTGCATATGATGCTCGATATATTCGATCAGAAGATACGCCACAAATAAAAAAGGAAGGGTCTTTACTGCATCAACCACTGCCTCCAGTATACTTTCTGCCATATTCTATCCCTTCCTTTCCTGTATTCAGTTTTATCTTTATAGCATACCACCGCAGGTTTTGCAAGCCTGCGGTGGTATTTTTTCTCACTGTCTACCGTCTATTCACTTTTTACTTCACATCCTCAATCGCTTTCGCAATATCATGTCTGTAATATTTATTCTCAAAATCCACCCAGTCCACAGCCTTGTACGCATTTGCTCTGGCCTCAAACAGATCCTTTCCCAGTGCCGTAACGCCCAGTACACGGCCGCCATTCGTCACGATCCTGCCATCCTTGAACGCACTGCCCGCATGGAAACAGTAGTAACCATCTTTATCCTTGAAATTCTCCAGCCCCTTGATTTCAAAACCTTTCTCATAAGAAACCGGATATCCATCAGAAGCCAGCACAACGCATACACACGCATTATCTTCAAACTGCAGATCGATCTGATCCAGCGTACCATCGATACACGCATTGAACACATCGATGATATCATTCTTCATACGCGGCAGTACCACCTGTGCCTCCGGATCACCGAAGCGGGCATTGTACTCCAACACCTTCGGACCATCCTCCGTCAGCATCAGACCAAAGAAGATGATACCCTTGAACTCACGCCCCTCAGCAGCCATCGCATCCACTGTCGGCTGGAAAATATATTTCTGGCAGTATTCGTCGATTTCTTTTGTGAAGAACGGACTCGGAGAAAAATTACCCATACCACCGGTATTTAAGCCCTGATCACCGTCCTTGGCACGCTTGTGATCCTGTGCGGAGGTCATCGTCTTTACGATCTTTCCATCCACATAGGACAGTACGGAAACCTCACGTCCGGTCATAAATTCTTCCACCACCATCTGGTTACCGGCTGTACCGAACTTTTTGTCTTCCATAATGGACTTTACGCCCTCTTTTGCTTCTTCCAGCGTCTGGCAGATCAGTACCCCCTTGCCCAGAGCCAGTCCGTCAGCCTTCAGTACGATCGGCATTTTGGCTGTTTCCAGATATGCCAGCGCCTTTTCAGGATCATCAAAGGTCTCGTATCCGGCTGTCGGAATATTGTATTTTTTCATCAGATCCTTCGAAAATGCTTTGGATCCCTCAAGGATCGCTGCATTTTTTCTCGGGCCAAAGACACGCAGACCGGCTTTTTCAAACTCATCCACGATACCGCCAACCAGCGGATCATCCATACCGATCACCGTGAGGTCAATCTCTTTTTCTTTTGCGAAAGCCACCAGCTTGTCAAACTCCATAGCCTTGATATCCACCAGCTCGGCATACTCCGCAATACCGGCATTGCCCGGTGCACAGTAGATCTTGTCCACCTTCGGACTCTGTGCGATCTTCCAGCAGATTGCATGTTCTCTTCCGCCGCTTCCTACTACTAATACTTTCATATGTAACCCTCCATTATCTGTCTCTTAAAACCAGTCCACCGGACCAGTTTTTATATGCATAGCAACCCCAAAAAGGGTGAATATGCTTCACCCTTTTACATGTGCACCTATTCTGTGATCTGTACCAGATTATCTACCACTTTAACGTGTCCATTGGCAATCAGATCGATAGCCTTTGGCATAATGATCCACTCTGCCTGCTCCATCACACGGCGCTGCAGAATTTCGGGAGTATCTCCCTGCTGTACTTCGACAGCTTTCTGTAAAATAATAGGTCCTGTGTCCGTTCCGTCATCAACAAAATGTACCGTGGCTCCGGTCACCTTTACACCTCGGGATAATACACCCTCATGCACTTTCAGGCCATAATAGCCTGTTCCGCAAAAAGACGGAATCAGTGCCGGATGGATATTGATGATTTTGTTTGGAAACGCATCGACCATGATTTTCGGGATTACAACCAGACAACCAGCCAGAACGACCAGATCCGGCGCATATTTCTGCACGGTCTGCAATAATGCTTTGTCGTACTCTGCACGGTCTGGCACATCTTTTCTTGTGACGCACTCAGCCGGAATTCCCTTATTTCTGGCACGGGTCAGCGCATAGGCATCGGCATTGTTGCTGATGACTGCCGCAATTTTTGCATTGGTAATCGTTTTATTATCAATGGCATCCATGATGGCCTGCAGATTTGTGCCGCCACCGGACACCAGCACGACCATATTTAACATAAGGTCACTCCTTTTTCACCGGCTTCAATACGACCGATCACATACGGGGTATCACCTGTGGCTTTGATGGCTTCCATCGTCTTGTCTACATCTGCTTTATCTACAGCTACGACCATACCGATACCCATATTGAAAGTATTGTACATCATCTGTTCTTCTACATTACCTTTTTCTGCCATCAGCTTGAAGATCGGCGGTACCGGATAACTGTCTTTCTCGATCACGGCACGGACACCGTCTTTTAACATACGCGGTACATTCTCATAGAAACCGCCACCGGTGATGTGACTGCAGGCTTTTACTGTCACACCGGCTTTTTTGATATTCTTTAACGCTTTAACATAGATGCGGGTCGGTGCCAGAAGTGTCTCACCAAGAGTTGCACCCAGCACATCATAATATGTATCCAGAGATTCTTTTGTGATTTCAAAAATCTTTCTGACTAAAGAAAAGCCGTTGGAATGTACGCCGGAAGAAGCCATACCGATCAGCACATCACCATCTGCGAGATTTTCTCCCGTGATCATATCTTTTTTGTCAGCCACACCGACAGCAAAACCGGCAAGATCATAATCTTCTTCTGGCATCAGTCCCGGATGTTCCGCTGTCTCTCCACCGATCAGAGCTGCATCTGACTGCAGACAGCCTTCTGCTACACCTTTGACGATAGCGGCGATCTTTTCCGGATAGTTTTTACCGCAGGCAATATAATCCAGGAAAAACAGAGGCTCACCACCAGCACAGGCAATATCGTTGACACACATAGCCACAGCATCAATACCGATCGTATCATGTTTGTCCATAACAATGGCCAATTTTACCTTTGTTCCACAGCCATCTGTACCGGATAAAAGTACCGGTTCTTCCATTTCTTTGATCTTAGCTAGGGAAAAAGCACCCGAAAAGCCGCCAAGGCCACCAAGTACTTCTTCGCGCATAGTCTTCTTTACATGCTCTTTCATGAGCTCTACTGATTTGTAACCTGCTTCGATATCTACGCCGGATGTCTTGTAATCCATGTTTTTCCTCCTGTTTAAGGCTTTTGCCTGTTGTAGGTTCTGCTGGCATTTGAGTTTCTTTATGCTTTTGCCAGCTATGTGTTGTTCTTCCTGTAGTAAGAATTCAGATATACCCAGACAATACTGTGTATTCGCACTGCAGTACTACATCTGTTTTCAAAATTATTTTACAGTTGATGACTACTTTGTATAGTTTTTGTAACCTGTTTCCTGCAATCTGGTATCTTTGGCTACCACCTGATTTTTCATATCTTCTGTGTAAGCTTTGAGTTTTTTCAGAAGCTCTGGCTCGGATACAGCAAGGATCTTGGCTGCCAGAATACCTGCATTGGCTCCGCCATTGATGGCTACTGTAGCTACCGGGATACCACTTGGCATCTGTACGATAGAGTACAGGGAATCTCTGCCGCCGAGGGATGTGGTATGCATCGGGATACCGATCACCGGCATCGGGAAGAGTGCTGCGCACATGCCGGGAAGATGTGCTGCCATACCTGCACCTGCGATGATGACTTTGATACCTCTGTCTTCGGCTGTTTTGGCCCAGTCGAAGAAAATGTCGGGCTCACGGTGTGCGGAGATGATCTTCATTTCGTAGTCTATACCGAATTTGTCAAGAATGTCTGCAGCTTTTGCCATTACGGGCATATCAGAGTCGCTGCCCATTACGATGCCTACTTTTGCCATGATTACAACCTCTCTTCTTAATAAGTTTTGCTAATGAATAGGTTATCAGAGATAATCTCTTCTTATGGTCATTGTAACGAGTCTGGAAAGGAATGTCAATATAACAATCGGAGGGAATTGCATTTTTTTAGAAAAGGGGACGGATGTCCGGGCAAAGTGGCGGCGGGGTGTCTGCTCTCTGGCAGATCCCGACGCTTGGGCGATGGTTCTAAGCCAAAAGAGGCCGTGTATAAAAGGTACCGGATGCATTCGCTGTGTTTTCTGATGAAAACGCAGCTCAAGGCATCCTCATCTGCCGTCTTGGAGACGACAGATGCCCTTTTATACACGGCCTCTTTTGACTAAGAACCATTCAGCCCTCGCTTTAGGGATCTGCCAGAGAGCAGACACCCCCACCGCCACAGTACCCGGACATCCTGATTTTTAAGAAAGCAGAACTGGAAGGCACGAACCAAGACTTGGCCACACAAGAACAGCTATCCTTGCATTTTGAAAAATAATCTGACGCATCCGTATTAATATCCTGCCTCGTCCAGCGGTCGGTTCAGTTCTTCAGTTCCCGGGAGAACGAAACGGCCGTTGCGGATGATATCGGTGGTGTTGCCGTCTTTATCTTCTACACAGAGCAGGGCAAGTTCGTCGTAGGGGATGGTGATGTCGGTATGACAGTTCATGTAAGCCTTTGACGGGTCTTCCTTACGGTTGATGGAAACTTCATTGTCGCGGGCTACGATTTCTTTGCCATCAGGGTTGTAAACAGGAACGTCTTCGGCCCAGCTGTAGCAGGTATCACCTACGGCGAAATGGGGGCCTGTTTTCTCAGCGATAAGAATCGGCATTTTAGCTTCAATACCGTACTGTCTGGCCATAACATAGGCGGTGGTATTCGTTCCGATCGCAAATTCTCCGATAGGCAGAGTCTTGTGGTTAAACATCAGATTTTCAAAAATATATTTCTGATTTTCTGTAGGATCTTTAAAATTGGCACAGTCATAGGCTGTGATCTTACCATCGGTGAAGGTCAGACTTAACTCTTTGTAGTACAGACTTTCGAGATAGACACCGGTCACATGCAGGACACCGTTTGTACCTTTTAAAACCGGGGAAGTGAAAACTTCACCGACCGGAATATTAACGTCAGCTACACAGTTTTCAAAAATCGTTTCTTTTGCCGGATTTTTCAGTTTCCACAGATTTACATAGAGATCGGTATGGTTGCCATTCTGCCCGACAACATGCACACGGTCACCTTTGTCAAGTGTGTCGATGATGGTCTGCTGGATCGTCTCGTACATCTTATAATCCAGTGTATTGACCCGAACCGTTTCAGCAAATATCTTTTCAAAATCTTTACCGATCTCCGGTACAGGATAAGCAATGATCGTAAAACTTCTCTGATCCCCACGGATATAGCGGTTAGTAATCTGGCTTACTTCATTCTGCATACGGGTCAGAAGTTTCTGCTGATGCGGTGTGTAAGTCAGACTTTCCGGTTTGCTGACCGGCACGAATGTTGCTTCACCAAAGGTATCAATACAAGCCGGACCGGCATACACAGCAGCAGCCTCCTTGACTTTTTCGTAAGCCATCTGGGTCATACGCAACTTGCGACTGACAAAATCATCGTCCAGAAACAGTGCATCATCTGTTCTGTGATCATAGATAAACTGTGGGTTGGCAGGTGTGGCTACATAGCCGATCCGTGCTACCTGACGACGGCTGATCGCATGCTGGGCATAGCGGAACATTGTCGGCTTAAGTCCCATGTTTTCAAACTGTCTGACAGCAGCACGCACCATACGCTCAAAACCGATAGGATAGCGGATTTCCACAGTCTTTTTCTTTGACAGATCGATCCCGGCATGGACAAAACCAATGCGATAACCTTCGGTGTAGGTATGTGCCATGGATGCAATGTCTTCCTCAGACAGCGTATTCAGATAGGCAGCTACGCCAAGTTCATTTTCTGTGATATACTCTCCGTAGCGGTACAGATACGACAGATCCTTAAGATCCGCTTTCATCACAATATCTGTTGCAAATGTCAGGGATGGATCCACCTGTTCCCGGATCCGGTCGCTGATCATCTCTTCGCTGTAATCACTGAAAAACCAGTACAGAATATCCCGGATTTCCCCTGTTGTGGGCACTTCACCGTCAGTAAAACAGCTGTACACTTCTGAAAATAACTCGCACAGCACAGTCAGATCCCAATATCTCTTTTCGTAGGCAAAAGCAATACAGTGACGAATTTCTGTATAGAGCATAGACAGATACTGTCCCATTTTATCGCCAAACTTTTTCACTGCATATGCCGGATTTGCATAGGATGTCTCATACTGTTCTGCCAAAATATCGGCATACAGCTCATGGTTTCTCTGTTTTAACTGTTCCAGAGAAAGTCCTTCTCCCGGCACATGTTCCTCACAGATGGGCAACACCTGTTTCAAAAACTCCGCACAATGAGAAAAATACTCCCGATAGATTTCCGGCACCAGTGTTTCTCCCGGAATCTGACTGATCCGCTCGGCCACCGGTCTTAATCGTTCATTCAGCAGTTCACTGTCATGCATCGCGTAAATTTCCTTTCTTTACATTTTCTTCTATAATATCTGCGATCACCCGGCCCATGACTTCTGAGCCTTCACGGGAGATCTCGTTTCGTTTTTCTACCTGGGAGCGGGCCACGTCATGTGCTTTCCAGTCTCCGCCATGATTCGCATGGTTTAAAGAAAGTGGCTGATAATTGTCAAGCATCCGGGCAAATTTTGCCTCCGGCGTCTCCCTGGCTTCAAACTCGTCCCATATAGCCCGAAATTCCGTCGCCTGATCATCAGGAAGCATGCCGAATATTTTATCAGCTGCCGCCACCTCACGTTCACACTGAGACTGTTTTGCTGTCTCATCGTAAGCATAGGTATCCCCGGCATAAATCTCCACCAGATCATGCATCAATACCATCTGCATCACATGGAGAACATCAATCTTTTCATTGGCATACTCCTGAAGAACAAAAGCCATGATTGCCATATGCCATGCATGCTCCGCATCATTTTCCCGACGGCTGCCACCCAGAATATGGGTCTGCCGGTAGATTTCTTTTTCTTTGTCGATCTCCAGCAGGAAATCCAGCTGTTTTTTTAATCGCTCATCCATTGTATTGTCTCCTGTTTGCACATCTGACATACTGTCTTCTTTATTTTCTCAGAAATATACAGCGTTTTTATTCTAATTGATACCGGCCAGATACAACCCGATCCATGCCACCGCCAGTAGTCCATTCAATACGGCACCAAGCGCACCATATCTGGTGCTATACAAGCTTTCATGCAAACTGGACAATCCGGTAAAAAAACCCACAAGCGCCAACAAAGTAGCCGCCAGTCCCAGCACACCGGCTGTAACCTCGCTGATGCCAAAATATACCGAAAGAAAAGAGAACAGAATACAAGTCAAAGATATTCCCGCATAAATAAGGGAAATCCTGTCGCCCCTGGCTTCCTTTTCTCCGGAAAAATTGTATTTATATCTTTTTTTTCGCATGTCGTTTTCTCCTTATGACCCGAAGAACCAGATTCAGCAGATACCCCAGTATCGCACCGCAGGTGTTTAAAAAAATATCATCTACATCAAAAGCCCCTACATGGCTGATCAGCTGGGACACCTCCACAAAACAGGTCAGCAAAAAGCCCAGCAAAACCACCAGACTTCCATGTTTTCTAAACACCGGATACATATTTGGCAAAAAAAAGCCAAAGGGCATGAAGCAGACGACATTCCCGACAAGGTTTGTCAGCACCGCTGCCATGCCCAGTTGCTTACGGTAGATCCAGAATCTGGTAATCTCCCGAAAAAGCTTCAAATTGTATCGATATTCACCTGTTCCGGCAGTTCGGCCATAGTATTCAGAAAAGAACAGCAGATACATCAGCAGCACAATATAGATCCAGAAAAGGATCTTACTGCCTAGAACGATGTACCTCTTCGTTCTGCTTGTCACCATCGGCCTCCCGGATCAGATCCTGTCTCTGCGGCGCAACAGCTTGCCGCCATTGGCAATCAGGAGGATACCTGTCACAATCCCTGTTACCAGTGTGATAATACCTACGGTAATATCCAGCGCACCTGCACCGGTCAATGTAGAATATACTCTATCTTTCATATCCTATCTCCTTTTTATATGTTTTACATCCGTCCTGTTTATATACTCAGGCCTTTGCTCCATACTGTGCATAGTATGCGTCGATCGCCGCCTTTAATGTATCATCGATCAGTATTTTTCCCTGACACTCCTTATTGTACAGACGCTCTACAACCTCGGCCATAGTAACGATAGCATTCGTCTCAAAGCCGTACAGCTCCTTGACTTCATCCAGTGCACACTTCACACCGCCCTTGCCTACTTCCATACGGTCCAGAGAAACCATCAGTCCAACAATCTCCACATTAGCAGCCCCACGTACCTTCGGTACAGTCTCCTCCATAGATTTACCGGAAGTCGTAACATCCTCGATCATAACAACTCTGTCGCCATCCTGCAGCTTGCTGCCAAGAAAACTTCCCTTGTCAGCACCATGATCCTTTTCTTCCTTACGGTCAGAGCAGTAACGGATCTCCTTGCCGTACAACTCACTGAAAGCAATCGCCGTAACAACACTCAGCGGAATACCCTTGTAGGCCGGTCCAAAAAGAACATCAAAATCATCTCCATATTTGTCATGAATCGCCCTGGCATAAAACTCACCCAATCTCTTTAACTGTGAACCCGTCACGTAAGCTCCGGCATTCATAAAAAACGGAGATTTGCGACCGCTCTTTAACGTAAACTCTCCAAACTTGAGAACATTGCTCTCCACCATAAAATCTATAAAATCACGCTTATACTGTTCCATTATATATACCTCCTGTAAAAACTATACTCAATTGCACCTGTGCATCCCTTGCACGCATACATTCTGATACAGATTTTACCATATCAGAAAGGAAAGTACAATTCCTGAATCCGCCATAACCTACATTTTCATCTCTATCTAACCGCATGGCAGGCGCAGCCGCCCCATGCCACACCCACAATCTTTCCCTGACCGCACAGCAGGCGCAGCCGCCCTGTGCCTCACCCCGTCCCACCCTGCCTCTCCCCTGCCTCATCCCCTCCGTCCCTCACCCACAAACTCCCCCTGACCGCACAGCAGGCGCAGCCGCCCTGTGCCTCACTCACATCCACCCTGCCTCTCCCCAAAGTCAGGATGCCCTGCCGGATCGGCGGTGGTCTGTCTCCCCTCTGGAAAATCCCTAAAGCGCGGGCTGACTGGTTCTTAGGCAAAAGAGGCCGCGTATAAAAGGGCATCTGACGTCTCCCAGACGGCAGATGAGGATGCCCTGAGCCGCGTTTTCATCAGAAAACGCAGCGAATGCATCCGGTACCTTTTATACACGACCTCTTTTGGCTTAGAACCATCGCCCAAGCGTCGGGATTTTCCAGAGGGGAGACAGACCACCGCCGATCCGGCAGGGCATCCGTCCGTCCCTCATCCATTATCTCTTAATCTTAATCTTAATCTTATGCAAACAACGGCTTCAAGCTCTCCGCCAGCATCTCCTTCTGTGCCTCAGCCTCAGCCAGATCCTTCCCCAGCGTCGTAAAATACGTCTTAATCTTCGGCTCCGTACCCGACGGCCGAACAACCACCGTAGCGCCACCTTCCAGCGTATAAATCAGCACATTAGCTGCCGGCAGTCCCGTCTCCTCCGGCTTCTTATAATCCACCGTCTTAACAACCTTATGACCACCAATCTCAGCCGGCGGATTATCTCTAAGCCCCTGCATAATACCAGCCATCTTATCCATACCTGTCAGTCCCGGGAACTCATAACTGTCCACCTTATTCAGATAACGGCCATACTCCGCATAAATCTCCTCCAGCCGCTGCTTCAGAGAACTGCCAATACTCCTGTAATAAGCCGCCATCTCACAGATCAGCATAGACCCGATAATCGCATCCTTATCCCGCACATACGGTCCGGCCAGATAACCATAGCTCTCCTCAAATCCGAAGATAAAGCGATCCACCTCTCCCGCAGCTTCCAACTGTGCGATCTGATCACCAATCCACTTAAAACCTGTAAGAACATTTCTCATTTCCACACCGTAATGCGCAGCAACAGCATCAGCCAGCGGCGTAGAAACGATCGATTTAACAGCAACCGCCTTCTCTGGTAAAGTACCCTTTTCAATACGTCCTGCGCAGATATAGTCCAGAAGCAATACACCTACCTCATTACCACTGACAAGCTCATAAGAACCATCCGGGCATTTCATTGCAATACCCACGCGGTCAGCATCCGGATCCGTAGCCAGCATCAGGTCAGCGCCTGTCTCTTTGGCAAGATTCAGCCCCAGCTCCAGTGCAGCAAAAATCTCCGGATTCGGATAACTGCAGGTTGTAAAATAACCATTCGGATATTCCTGCTCCGGTACGATCGTCACATCCGTGATGCCGATATCCTTTAATACCTGTGTTACCGGAATCAGACCCGAACCATTTAACGGACTGTAAACCAGCTTCAGTCCTGCACTCTTGCAGAGACCCGGACGTACCTGACGGGATTCGATTGCATCGTACAGCGCACGCTTGCAGTCGTCACCGACAAAGCGGATCAGCCCCTGCTCTACTCCCTCTGCGAAGGAAATGTATTTCGCACCGGTCAGTACATCTGTCTTCTGAATCTCCTCGTATACGATCGCTGCA
The DNA here is from genome assembly GCA_934394565.1 of uncultured Lachnospiraceae bacterium. Classification (GTDB taxonomy): domain Bacteria; phylum Bacillota; class Clostridia; order Lachnospirales; family Lachnospiraceae; genus UBA11957. Next base: position 1,641 of record CAKRQV010000028.1, on the reverse strand, counting down.
GCGTCATCTGTCATCTGGCATCCATCCGGACCATATGCCTTGTAACCATTGTACTTTGCCGGATTATGGGAAGCAGTTACCATGACACCGGCATTGCAGTTATAATAGCGGGTTGCAAATGACAATGCCGGAACCGGCATCAGTGCATCGTAAATACGGACATGGATACCATTAGCAGCCAATACACCTGCAGCTGTCTTGGCAAAAACATCACTCTTTAAACGGCTGTCATAGCTGATGGCTACGGTCTGTGTGCCTCCCTGGGTTTTTACCCAGTTGGCAAGCCCCTGTGTAGCCTGTCTGACAACGTAAATATTCATACGGTTGGTACCTGCACCGAGTACGCCGCGAAGTCCTGCTGTACCGAATTTCAGGGCCACCGCGAAACGGTCTTTAATTTCTTCGTCATTACCGGCGATCTTTGCCAGCTCCGGATTCAGGTCTGCATCTTCCAGATCTGCGGCTGACCAGCGTTTGTATTCTTCCTGATACATGTTTACCACTCCTATCTCATTTTTCCATCTTAATTTGTGCAATTTCACCATAAAAAGGGGATTTTATTCCTTTTTTCATATGAATGGCAACCAAAACACATCTATACTATACCTGTTTTTTTAGATCCTGTCAACGAAAGTCACCTGTTTATTTCCGACAAAATCCGGTGTCTTTTTCCTCATTTTCATTCTTTTTTTGACCTGTTTCGTTATGTTTGTTATAATAAAAAATATGTTTACTAAAGGAGATTTGTACATCATGGAATCTACAGAATCACTGGAGCGTCAGCTGGCGCTTCTGAACAGTAAGCCGATCAAGGACCGCCTTTTATCGGACGAGATGTTTGATTTTATCAGTGCCAATATGCTGCCGTTAAAGACGCTCACAGCGTATTATCAGTGTGCGATCATGGAGGTGGAAACGAAGTTTAAAGTACTGAACGAACAGTTTTCTCTGCAGTATGACCGCAATCCGATCGAGTCGATCAAAACGCGTCTGAAATCGATGGAGGGTATCTTAAAGAAGCTTCGCAAGAAGGATCTGCCGATTTCTCTGCGCTCGATCGAACAGGAGATCCGGGATATCGCAGGTATCCGGGTGATCTGTTCTTTTGAGAAGGATATTTATCTGCTGGCAGATTGCCTGCTCGAGCAGGATGATATCACGCTGATTGAAAAGAAAGATTACATCAGGCATCCGAAGGAAAGTGGCTACCGGAGTCTGCATCTGATCGTGGAGGTACCGATTTTTCTGGCGAATGAAAAGCGTCCGATGAAGGTGGAGGTGCAGCTACGGACAATTGCGATGGATATGTGGGCCAGTCTGGAACATAAGCTGCGCTATAAGAAGAATATTCCGGCGGAGGAAACCGAAGGGTTATCAAAGGAGCTGAAGGAGTGTGCGGAGACGATTTCGGCGATTGATAAGAGGATGAATGAGATCCATCTGCATATGGATGAGGTGATGGCTGAGCAGGAGCGGAAGAAGGCGCGGAAATGGCCGTTGTTGCCGGGGTTGGAATTGTAGTTTTTGGGGACGGACGAAAATCCCAGGCGCCTCCGGCCGCCGTCTCAATGGCTCTTGAATTATAGGTACATTATGGAAATTTAATTGATTTCTCCAACGAACTTGTAGAAAATCCTGATA
>CAKRQV010000027.1 GCA_934394565.1 uncultured Lachnospiraceae bacterium | reverse complement strand
CCTTTTTCTTTGTTTTTTAGCGTATTTCTGTATGGAATTAAAATTGCTTCCATATGCCTATAATACTTGAGCGAACCCTCTCCCCACCGCAGTTTCCGACGCTTGGAGGATGGTTCTAAGCGTGCAGACAGCCAGCCGACAGGGGATCAGTCGCATTCGCTGCGTTTTCTGATGAAAACGCGGCTCAAAGCGACTTCAGATGTTGCCTTAGAAGGCAACATCTGCCCCTGACGGCTGGCTGTCTGCGCGCCAAGAACCAGTCACCCCTCGCTTTAGGAAACTGCGGTGGGGAGAGGGACAGCGGCCGGAGGTGCCTGGGATTTTCTGACAGTGGATGTGGCATATGGTATAAACGGTCAGGCGTCGAAATCGGCTTCGTATACGCCCTCGGGGGTGCGCATGGTGAGGAGACCGAGGTTGAACTGGTCGTCCAGGATAGTGATGTGGTATTCGAAAATGACGTCGGTGTCAAATTTTGATAAGAGGACGTAAGCTCCGTTTTCTTTGCCGTCGATCTGGTCGCAGATGTCGTTGTAGACGTCAGCGCCATTTATGGGGCGAGGATAGCCGCTGGCTTTGATTTTCTGTTCTATGAGGTTGTATAATTCTTCCATTTTTCTGTCTCCTGTCTTTGGATATCCTGTGTTTTTCTCATTTTTTCTGCAAAACACATTTTTCTCAGTATACGGTATTCCCAGTGCAAGTTCAACTGCCGAATGTATATCACCGCTCTTTTCACCCGCACCATAAGACTGCCGTTTACATTTTACAGTGCTGTAAGCAAAACTTTCCCCTATTTTTTCTTCACCTGATACTCTTTTGCCAGGAATTCATACATGCCACCCACGGTCTGCATCTGATACAGATGGTACCGATCCAGTTTTTTCTCTGCTTTTTCCAGATTTTCACAACAGTTCAACATATCATCGTCATCCTCCGGATCGTACTGATAGGTTCCGTGGTACAGATACCCTTCCCGTCTCCTGACGAAATTCCTTTCCAGCATTTCTTTCTTCTTTCCCCTGTCAAAAATCTCATAAAAACCGCCAAGCTCCGCACCGATAGTATTCTCAAACTGATTCACAAAAAACGCGATTGCCACCACATGATCAAACACAATCTCCGCTTTCACCACAGCCCCCTCTGCCTTTTCATCATAGTACCGCACCTTACACTTCACCCTGCTGTACTCTCTCTCCGGCTTAATCTTTATTTTCTCCAAAGAACCATCAAAAGTCGCCAGTAATAATTTTGATCTCTCCTTCTTCATCCTTCCGCCTCCATTCCTTTTCCCCCATTATACCCTTTTCCCTTTATAAATCCACCCTCTTCCCACCTTCCAGTATCAGGATGCACAGCGGCAGGCTCTGCCCTTGCTCCGGGCTGCCGCCGTGTCATCCGTCCGTCCCCATCATCCCCCTTGACAACTTCTTAAAAATTGTATACATTTTACTCAGAAACCTATCAATAGTTTTTACTGTTATCCCAAGGAGGAATGACTTATGATAAAAGAAATCAAAGACAACGACATGTCCGCTGTAGAATCCAGCAAGCTCGCCCTCGTCGATTACAATGCCACATGGTGCGGTCCCTGTAAAATGCTGGCCCCGATTCTCAAAGAGCTCTCCGAAGAACGCACCGATATCGACTTTTTCAGTCTCGACGTTGATGCCAACCCGGTACTCTCCATCACGGCCAAAATCCACAGCGTACCGACCCTGATGCTCTTTAAAGACGGTAAAATGATCGACAAATCCATCGGCTACTCATCCAAAGAAGAACTGACCGACTGGCTGAACGAAAAATGCTGATACAACCTCTAAAATAATTTTTTAGATTTGTAATAAAAGAACCCCCCACCGGAGCTTTCTTTTATATCCCAAGGCAACCAGAAAGAAGTGGCAGGATATGTTCGCCCTGAAAACGCTCAAAAACGCTTTGCGTTTTCAGGTTGAACATACCCTGCCACTTCTTTCGTCCGTCAAGTTTATTCTATACTTTTTACTTCACAGCTCCAATCAGTTCTGTGATCTTCTCCACATGATGCCGCTCCATATAGGAAACAATGCCCTCCGCAATCTCCTTTGTTGCATACGGATTAAAGAAATTCGCCGTTCCCACAGACACCGCTGTCGCACCGGCCAGAATAAACTCAATAGCATCCTCCGCTGTGGCGATACCGCCCATACCGATGATCGGGATATGCACAGCCTGCGCTACCTGATACACCATGCGCACAGCCACCGGCTTCACCGCCGGTCCGGACATACCGCCGGTCTTATTGGCCAGTGCAAAGGTCTGACGTTCAATATCAATCTTCATACCAGTCAGTGTATTGATCAGCGATACTGCATCCGCGCCACCGGCCTCTGCTGCTTTGGCCATCACCGTAATATCCGTCACATTCGGACTCAGCTTCATGACAACCGGCTGCTTTGCCACAGACTTCACAGCCTTTGTGATCGCTTCAACAGCTTTCGGATCCTGGCCAAAGGCAATACCACCCTCTTTGACATTCGGACAGGAAATATTAATTTCCAGAAGATCCACCGGCTCGTCAGCCAGCCGTTCCACAACCCGCAGATACTCTTCCGTCGAATGACCACAGACATTGACCATGATCTTTGTATCATATTGTTTTAAAAACGGGATATCCCTGTCACAGAATACATCGATGCCCGGATTCTGCAGTCCAATCGCATTTAACATACCTCCGGTCGTCTCTGCCACACGGGGCGTCGGATTACCCGGCCACGGCACATCGGCCACACCCTTGGTCACTACACCACCCAGCAGGGAAAGATCCACAAACTCACTGTATTCCATACCGGAGCCAAACGTACCCGACGCTGTCATGACTGGATTTTTCAGCTCCACACCGGCAATATTTACTCTTGTATCCGTCACAGTTCCACCTCCGTACTTAAAAAGACAGGTCCGTCCTTGCAGACACGTTTGTTGTGTACTTTTGAATGGTCATCCACCTGTGTAGACTGGCAGACACATCCCAGACAGGCACCGACACCACAGGCCATACGCTCTTCCATGGAAACATAGCAGGGAATATCCTGCTCCAGCGCATATGCTTTTAATGCGCGCAGCATTGGCTTCGGTCCACAGGCAAAGATCATATCCGCTTTCAGATTCTTTTCACGGATTGCATCCAGAACATTACCCTTTGTACCACAACTGCCATCCTCAGTAGCGATCACCAGCTTACCTGCTGCTTCCATCTCATCTGTCAGAAACAGTTCATCACGATATCCCATGACCAGCACCGGATCGCCGACCAGCTGTTTGGCTGTCTCTAGCATCGGTGGAACGCCAATGCCTCCTCCCACGAGAAAAACTCTCTTGTGTTCAGCTTCATTCATCGGGAAGCCATTGCCAAGTGGTCCCAGGACATCCACGCTGTCTCCGGATTTTAATGCGGCAAACATTGCCGTACCTTTTCCCACAACACGATATACCAGACGCAGGCGGCCTTTTTCAGCGTCAATCTCGCAGAGACTGATCGGTCTCGGCAAAAGATGCGCCCCGTCGTTACAGTATACAGAGACAAACTGTCCCGGCTTCGCCTGTGCGGCGATCTCTTTGGTCTGCAGCCACAGACTGTAGATGTCCTTTGCTATACATTCCTGGCTGATGACCGTACATGTTTCCTTTACTTTCATCCTGTACTCCTTATTATTCAACTATGCAGTGAAAAGGAGCTGCTGCCTGCGGCTCCTTTTCTGTATGAGGAATTTTCTCCTGTTATTTGACAGCTTCCAGTGCTCCCTGGATATCTGCCTGCATATCCAGTACAGCCTGTCTGGATGCTTCGGCATAATTCTCAGCACCGAATTTCGCATATTTTTCCTGTTTGTATGCAGCGATAATACCACGGGACGAATTGACGATAGCACCCAGCCCGTCCTCATTGAAGAAATGCACCAGATCAGCCCCCTTGCCGCCCTGTGCACCATAACCCGGCACAAGGATAAAGGACTTCGGCATGATCTTACGCAGTGTCTTACCCATCTCCGGATAGGTAGCACCGACAACTGCACCCACATAACTATAGCTCTCGCCCATCAGCTCCTCGCCCCATGCAGCGACCTGCTCACCGACCAGCTCATACAGCGGACGGCCATCCACCAGACGGTCCTGAAACTCACCACTGGACGGATTGGATGTCTTGACAAGAATAAACAGTCCTTTTTTCTCTTCCTTACAGATTTTCATAAACGGCTTCACACCGTCGGATCCAAGATACGGATTGACCGTCACGAAATCCTCATGAAAACCGCTGTAACGGTGGCTGCCCACCTGTACCTGGCCCAGATGGCCGACAGCATAGGCTTCGGAAGTCGAACCGATATCGCCCCGCTTGATATCACCGATCACAACCAGTCCCTTCTCCTGACAATAGGATACCGTCTTTTCAAAGGCTTTGAGACCTTCGATACCAAACTGCTCATACATGGCAATCTGCGGTTTTACAGCCGGTACCAGATCATATACGGCGTCTACAATGCCCTTATTGTACTGCCATACAGCTTCTGCGGCCCCTTCCAGTGTCTCACCGAACTCTGCAAAAGCCTTTTTCTGGATATGTTCCGGAATATAGTTTAACATTGGATCCAGTCCGACAACAATCGGTGCCTTCGTTCTCTTGATTCCCTCGATCAGTTTTTCAATCATTTTTCTCTCCTCCTGGTTCGTTGTTTTCATAAACGATGCAGCCATCACAGACAGTCATCATCACCATACCCTTGACTTTGCGTCCGTCAAATGGTGTATTTCTTCCCTTGGAAGCAAACTTCTTCACATTGATCGTATATTCTCTGTCCGGATCAATGATCACAATATCTGCGGCCTTTCCGACTTCCAGTGAGCCCTTGTCGATACCCAGAATCCGGGCCGGATTGTAGCTCATCTTTTCGGCCATCTGCATCGGTGTCAGAATTCCCTTGTCCACCAGCTCCGTAATTGTCAGAGCCACACTGGTCTCCAATCCCACTATGCCAAAGGCAGCTTTTTTAAGATCCGGACCCTTTTCCTGCGGTGCATGGGGAGCATGATCTGTACTGATCACCTCAAATGTGCCATCCTTCAGGCCCTCGATCAATGCTTCTTTGTCTGCTCTGGTACGCAGTGGCGGATTCATCTTGTAATTGGAATCGCCCGGCACGATATCCGATGATGTCAGCGTAAAATGATGTGGGCAGACTTCACCGGATACCTTGTACCCTTTTTTCCTGGCCAGACGCAACATCTCTGTCGCACCCTTTGTGGAAACATGGCACAAATGCAGTCTGCAGCCCGTCTCAGCTGCCAGAAGAATATCTCTGGCTGTGATTGTATCTTCCACACTGTTGGTAATACCGGGCAGTCCCAGCTGTTCTGTATACGCATCGGCATTGACACAGCCGCCATTGACGAGACTCTTGTCTTCACAGTGATCCAGGATCACCATATCCTCCTCTGCAGCGATCTCCATCGCCTGATGCATTAAAAGCGCATTCATCACTGACTTGCCATCCTCACTGAGGGCCGGCACACCGGCCTTTGCCATGGCACGGATATCCACCAGCTCTTTGCCCTCCTGACCAATGGTCACCGATCCGGTCTGGATCACATTGACAGCCGCCGTGGCCTTTGCCTTATTATTTACATAAGCAATACGGTCTGCCCGGTCCATGACCGGTTTGGTATTTGGCATGGCAACAATTGTCGTCACACCGCCGCGGGCTGCTGCCCTGGCTCCGGTATTTACATCTTCCTTATACGTCAGTCCCGGATCACGCAAATGCACATGCAGATCGATGAGACCTGGCATCACATAAAAGCCTTTTGCATCCACAATGCGATCCGCATACTTATCTGCGTACTGCTCACTGATTTTGTCGTCTTTCACGTAAATGGTCTCCACACCATCACGTCCTGTGGCCGGGTCGATCACCCGTCCATTTCTGATAATCAGATTCATACTTCCTCCTGTCCGTAGAGAAACTCTGTATGTTCATTTCCATACTCTCCTTATCATACACGAAATCTTTATTGAAATAAACCCCTTTTTTCCTTGACTTTACCATGGGTAAAAGATATAATCACGAATATAGATCGGTTGTTCAATGTAATAGATTCACTAGTTATTAGAGATTATATTATATTCGCAATATAGTCTGTGATAACTGGTGTTTTTTTACCCTTATTTACGGGACACCGGTAATATTTATTTTCTAATTTTCTATGGAGGTAACACTATGAACAAGGGAACTGTTAAATGGTTCAACGCAGAAAAAGGATACGGCTTCATTACAGGCGAAGACGGCAACGATGTATTCGTACATTTCTCCGCTATCGTAGCTGACGGCTTCAAATCTCTGGAAGAAGGCCAGGCCGTAACTTACGATTTAACAGAAGGTGCTCGCGGTATGCAGGCTGCCAACGTTGTTAAATGCTAATTTCTGCCGATTGTGTAGAGATATAGTCAAAAAGGACATTGACCATACCCGGTCAGTGTCCTTTTTTGTTGCTCTTCCTGAAATTTTGCCATACCTTTTTACCGGCATAAAAGAGCCGCCTGAAAAGGGCAGCTCCTGCAGTCATCGCTATATTTATTCCTGTGCTTCGGATGCTTCTGCTGTCTCGGAAGCTGTCTCCTCTGTCTCGGAAGCAGCACTTGTATCCGCCTTGGCAGCGCTGCGGACATTCTGTGCATAGGTATCCATCGCCTCTGTATTAACCTCATACACCGTTGTCTCGGAAGCCTTGCCTTCGGCAGCCTTCTGATAGATGGAAAAACCGCACCATACGACCATAGCACACAGTACCAGTCCGGTCAGACCATATTCGATCCGCCGAACCAATTTTTCCTTTTTCATGGTTTTGTCACGGTTGACTTTCTCTTTTTTATAACGATCAACTTTTTCCTGACTCATCTGTCTTCTCCTCTTTGTTTACTAAAATCTTCTGCCAGTATACACCCTTTTACCGACCTTGTGAAGTCCTGGCAGACAAGCTTTCACAAAAGCTTCACATCCGGTATCGTTGCCTGATGCACGGCCGGATATAGTTTATGCATTTATACAACCAGTACCACGCCACCATCGTTGGCATACATACTTGTCACTCCGGCCGCCGGTACAACAAGAATCTCCGGAATCAAAAGCAGCCGCTTCATCTCCTCAGCCACCAGAAGTCCTCTCTCTTCGCAGTTGCAGTGTGCTACAGCTGCCCGGCGTACAGACCCCGGCCGTACATTCTTTGCAGCAATCGTACACATCAGCTTCAGGGCTTTGTTAGCACCCCTAGTCTGATCGAGCTGTGCGATTGCCCCCTCCGGCGTCGAGCCCATAACCGGCTTGATTTTCAAGGCAGATGCCATAAATGCCTTGATACGGCTCAGACGGCCGTTTTTACGCAGAGTATCCAGATTGTCCAGCACAAAATAGGTATGCTGTTGCTCAATATAAGCCTCTGTCCCGGCAACAACCTCATCGAAGGTGGCTCCCATCGTCTCAAGCTCCCGGATATTGAGACCAATCAGCGTCTGACCCACAGACGCACTGCGCGAATTAAACACGTGACACTTGCTGCCCGGATGTTCGTCCTCAAACATTCTGGCTGCCAGAAGGGCACTGTTGTAGGATCCACTGAGTTCTGAAGACAACGTCACAATATATGCCCTGTCTGCATCTCCACAGGCATGCAGATAGCTGTCCGGTGAAGGACAGGCTGATTTCGGACATTCTTCACATGCTGCCACCCTGGCCAGAAAATCTTTCTGATCAAATGACTCATCGTCTATGATTTCTGTATCCCCCACGCGCAGAGTCAGCGGTACAGAAACAATATGCGGATCTGCTTTCATATCCGGTGTCAGATCACCGCAGCTGTCTATAATAATTCGATACTCCATAAATATCCCTCATTCTCATACATGAAATAATTATACTTTAGTATACCACACTGTCTGTTCTGTTGCAATCCATCTCGCATAGGTAAAAGAGCCGTCAGAAGCAGCTTTTCTACTGCCCTGACGGCTCTGCCGTTTTATCTGACCTGTCTTACCGTTCCTCGATCGGTATAAATTCTTCATGATGTCCGACATATTTGTAAGCCGGACGAATGATCTTGCCGGCATTTAACAGTTCTTCAAGACGGTGTGCACTCCAGCCTGCCATACGGGAAATGGCAAAGATCGGTGTAAACAGCTCCTTCGGAATGCCAAGCATCGTATATACAAAACCACTGTAAAAATCCACATTGGCACAGACATTCTTGAACAGTTTTCTGTGTTCCATGACCAGCTGACCAGCCAGACGTTCTACCAGCTCATACAGGGCGAACTTCTCCATCTCTCCTTTTTCCTGCGCAAGCTTTCTGGCATATTCTTTCAGAATCACCTCTCGCGGATCCGACAATGTGTATACCGCATGTCCCATACCATAAATCAGGCCGGAACGGTCAAAAGCTTCCTTGTTCAAAATCTTTTTCAGATATTCAGCCACCTCATCCTCATTTGTCCAGTCTCTGACATTTGCCATGATATTTTCAAACATATCCTGCACCTTCAGATTGGCGCCACCATGACGCGGTCCTTTCAGAGAACCGATTGATGCGGACATAGCCGAATAGGTATCTGTACCAGAAGATGTCACCACATGATTGGTAAATGTGGAGTTATTACCACCACCATGCTCTGCATGCAGTATCAATGCAATATCCAGCACTTTGGCCTCCAGCGGTGTAAAACGTCCGTCATCTCTGAGCATCAGTAAAATATTCTCGGCAATGGAAAGTCCACGCTTCGGATTACGGATCAGAAGTGTCTCATCCTTCCTGAAATGACGATATGCATGATAGGAATAGACAGCAATGATCGGCATCTTTCCAATCATTTCCAGTGACTGCCTGAGCACATTTTCCACAGAAATATCTTCCGGATTCTCATCGTAGCTGTACAGTGTCAATACACAGCGCTGCATGGAGTTCATAATGTTGGCGTTCGATGCTTTCATGACAACATCACGTACAAAACGGCCATTCAAATTCTGCAGATCAAACATAACATCCAGAAATCTTCTCAGCTGTTCCTGTGTCGGCAGCTTGCCAAACAGCAGCAGATAGACCGTTTCCTCAAATCCATATTTCCGACCGTTCAGTCCCTCTATCAGATCCTGGATATTGACACCCTGGTAATATAACATACCTTCAGAGGGAATACGGCGTCCATTGATCAGCTGATAACCGTTGACATCCGAAATCTCCGTCAGACCGGTCAGTACACCTTTACCGGCGGAATCACGCAGACCACGCTTTACATCATATTCAATATACAGATTCGGATTGATCCTGTGGCTGTGCAAAAGCTCCTGCTCCAGCGAAACGATCTCCTCCTCCAGTACTTCTGCATTCTCGTTTTTCTTCTCATCCATCATGTTCGTCCTCCTCGCTCTGGACATTATACGCTATCATTCCGAGCATTTCAATCTTTTTTGCACTTTTCCATGCTTCATCTTGCATTTTTATTTAAAAAGGCACAATTTTCATTGTATTTCATCTTAATTTTGCAAGTTTATTTGATATTCAGAACAAATACTTTTACACTGCACAGTGTTTTTTCCATCAAACATCTGTTTCCGATTGACACCCCGCCTGACGGTATGATAGATTTAACCCATAACAGTTACAAAGGAGCTTACAAATCATGCTTGCACTTCAGATTCCCGACGTCAAGGCATTTATGTCCCAGCTTCTGCTCGGTGACACGTTCGACGCCTTTCTTTTAAAAGAAGCAGAGATCACTACCTCTGTTACCCATTCTATCGATGGACTTTTACACCCCGAATTTTTTGATGAAGCCGACTTCTCCGACGATCTCATCACCTGGAAAGACATCAAGGCACACTGTTTCTCCATTATCCGTGGGAAACGCACACCTTTGCACTTCAGCTTCGTCTTTCGATTAAACAAAGCCAACATTGAAAAACTCCTGGACCGCAACCGCATCGACCTCAGACCCGAACAGGTAGCCGGGCTCTACTTAAACTGCAAATTTGACGGCAAACGTCTTCTTTGCACTTCCGGGACCGCCCTCACTATCTTTACCCTTGACAAACGCATAGACCAGCTCTGGGACGACATGCTCATCAAATTTTTCCAGCAACACAAAATTTTCTTCGTACAGTCCTGACCGCCCTTCGCTCTCCATCCTTTTTGTGTAAAATAAGAGTTTTATATCAAAAACAGAGTCCGGTCAGACAGTTGAACCCGCCTATATATGTATGAGCCCAAGCGACTTAACCGGGCACGAGTCCGAGACTACAGGCTCGGATCAGCGCTTGCAAAGCGCAGGATCATACATATATAGACGGATCCAGCTGCCTGGCCGGACCCGTCCGTCTTATTTTTACTCTTATTTTGTCAGCAGCATCATAATCTCATTACTTCTTGCTACGAATTTCGTCATTTCATCCGGTGTCAGCGGCTTATGGCTGATCATCGCCAGATCATACAGCTGCTCACAAATCATCGGAACCTTGTCCTCATCATCCTTATGAGCCACCACATACTCAACCAGCGGATGGTTGGCATTCAGCACCAGAGTCACACTCTCGCCACCGAACATGGAAGAATCCATACCGTACATTCTCATCATATCCTGCATACGGCGTGTCTCCTCACTTAAGGTGACCATCGCGGAAACATTGGCGTTTTTCAGTCTCTCAACTTTAACTTCCAGCTTATCATTGTTAAGCACTTTCTTGAACACTCCAGACAACGTCTTTGTCTCTTCCTCAAGATCTTTGCCGTCGCCATCCTTGAAGTCCTCTGTGAGATCAGCATCTATTCTCTGGAAATGGACTTTCTCGTTTTTCTGCTCTACGTGACTGATAAATGCCGTATCAATATTGTGCTTCAGGATATAGGCATCCTTCTCTTCCTCGCGGAACATATTGATATACTGACTCTGCTGGATCTCGTCTGTGACGTAGAAAAGTGTCGTCTTCTCCGGCTCTTTCTCGCCTTCCTCTTTCTTCTCTTCTGTGGTCTCAGCTTCTTTTGTCTCCTCAGCAGCGGTTTCTTCCGGCTTTTTATTCTCTGCGATACAGTCAGCCAGAGTCAGATACTTGCCATCAATATTCTTAAACAGCACGTAATCCATCATCTTGTCAGAGAATTTGGCATCCTTGATGCATCCGAATTTAATGAACGGACTGATATCATCCCAGTACTTCTCATAGTTTTCACGGTCTGTCTTGCACATACCGCTCAGCTTGTCAGCGACTTTCTTGCTGATATAATCGGAGATTTTCTTGACAAAACCATCGTTTTGCAGTGCGCTTCGGGATACGTTCAGCGGCAGATCCGGACAGTCGATTACACCTTTTAAGAGCATCAGGAACTCCGGAATAACCTCCTTGATGTTATCGGCGATAAATACCTGGTTGTTGTACAGCTTGATCGTACCCTCGATGGAATCATATTCGGTATTGATCTTCGGGAAATACAGGATACCTTTTAAGTTGAACGGATAATCCATATTCAGATGGATCCAGAACAGCGGTTCCTTGTAATCGTTAAATACCTTGCGGTAGAAAGCTTTGTATTCCTCTTCAGTACACTCGTTCGGATGTTTCATCCACAACGGATGGATATCGCTTAAAGATACCGGACGTTTGTTGATCTTAACTTTATCCTTTGCCGGAGAAATTTCTACGACTTCTTTCTCGCCGTTTTCATTTTCCTTTTCCTCGGTCTTTGCATCTTCATGGATATGCTCTACAACAACATCACTGTCGAGAAGCTCGGACTCATCGATTGTCTCATATTCCTGTTCAGCGTTGGCCTTGGACAGATAGATATCTACCGGCATGAAGGAGCAGTATTTCTCAATAACTTCACGGGCACGGTACTCATTGGCAAACTCCAGACTGTCCTCATTCAAAAACAGCGTAATGCAGGTACCAACCGTATCTTTGTCGCCGTCCTTGATATCATACTCTGTACCGCCGTCGCACTCCCAGTGTACCGGCGTAGCGCCCTCTTTGTAGGACAGGGTATCGATATGCACCTCATCAGCTACCATGAATGCCGAATAGAAACCAAGGCCGAAATGGCCGATGATCTGGTCTTCGTTTGTCTTGTCTTTATATTTCTCCATGAACTCGGTCGCACCGGAGAAAGCGATCTGGGTAATGTATTCTTCGACCTCATCCGCTGTCATACCAAGACCATTATCAATAAATTTCATAGTTTTGGCTTCCGGATCCACGATGACCTCAATCTTTGCCTTGTAATCGTCTGCAAACTGATACTCGCCCATAACTTCGAGTTTTTTCAGTTTTGTAATAGCGTCACAGCCGTTTGAAATCAGCTCACGCATAAAAATATCGTGGTCGGAATACAACCACTTCTTGATGATCGGGAAAATATTATCGCTGTTGATTGACAGATTACCATGTTTTGCTGCCATGTCACTCACACTCCTTTGTCTTTTTCAGAGCAGTGTTTGGTCTGTTCTGCTCTGCTTATAACAGGTAGTTTAGTACGACACCTTCTATTTGTCAAGAAAAAATCAGCACTCGATGCAGGTGAGTGCTGATTTTTTATGTTTTATTTATAGTTTATTCTTATATTGTTCCAAAAATGCCTCGGACGGTCCAGGTTCTCCGTAGTAATATCCCTGCAGGAAATCTGGCTGCAGTTTGCAGATATAAGCCATTTCCTCCTTTGTTTCTACGCCCTCCACACAGACCTCCAGTCCCAGTTCATGAGACAGCGTAATGATACTCTTCATCAATGTATAGTCAAATTCACTGCGCAGTGCCCGCAGAGTAAATGACCTGTCCAACTTGATCAAATTGGGATTCATTGCGGAAATATTACTGAAATTGGAATATCCCGTGCCAAAGTCATCCACTGCAATGACGAAGCCCTTTTTCCCCATATGATTCCAGAGTCTGCGTATCATCTGATTGTTATCCATCAACTGGCTCTCTGTCATTTCCAGAATACATGAGCTGTACTCCAGACCTTTTCGATCCATCGCATCCTGCAGATCCCGATGGATGCCGCTTTTCTGAAACTGCACGGCTGACAGATTGATCGACACCTTGAAATCCTTATGGTATTTGCGAAATTCCTGACACAGAACAACACTTTTTTCAATCAGCCATTTCCCCACAGGTACGATCAAAGCACTCTTTTCGAGAATCGGTATAAATTCCACCGGAGATATGCACTCTCCGCTTTCTCTGGTATATCGCATCAGTGCTTCTGCTGCATAGAGCTCTCCGGTCTTTGCATTGATGATTGGCTGATAATATACATCAAATCCCACAAAATTGTTTTTGATGGAGCGTTTCATTTCCTGCAGAATCATCGTTTTGCGCAATGCCTTTTCGTAATCCGTATGCTGAAAAATATAGCATTGATTGCGGCCCAGATTTTTTGCCCGCCCAAGAGAAAACTGTGCGCGCTTCATGGCTTCGTTATAATTACAGCCATCCAGGGCTTCTGCCCCAACCACACCGGCTGAGATTGTAAAGATCACATCATAATTCATCTCCTGGATCAGCCCGTCAATACTGGCCCTGATTTTACTGTACAGCTCCTGTGCCTGTTTTGACTGCGTTCTGTCATATTCTACAATGATAAATTCATCCCCCGGCAATCGAAACAGCTGCTGTGATGGCGAGATCACCTTCTGCATACACAATGCCGTACTTCGCAGTATAAAATCGCCACACCGGTCACCATACTGCTCATTGATCTCCCGAAATTCATCCACACCGACACGCAGCAGATACCCCTTAAATCCCTGGCGGCATTTCCGGTCATAAATATCTTCAAAGGCTGACTCCCCCAGAAGTCCACTGACATTATCCGCCAGCTGTCTGGTACCGATCTCATTGATGCACCCCACAACAAAAAGCGGTTTGTCGTTTCTTCCACGGATCACCCTGCCCCGACAGTTGATCCATACCGGCTGGCGGCTTCGGCTCAACCAGCGGTAGGAGAGATTATGAGCATCCCGTACACCTTCGGTCATTTCTTTCAGTTCTTTCAGCAATGCCGGCTGGTCTTCTTCATACACAAACGTTTTTAAAGTCTCCGCCACATTGGTAAATGTACTTGACGGAAGCGCAAAACGTTGGGACGCTATATTTGAAATATAAAAAATATCTTTTGTCAGATCATAGACAAACAGATAATCGGTCATACATTCCGAAAAGGTCCGCAAAAGAGTCCGCAGTGTAAGAAAGATATCCTGCTTCAGCATCTCTTCTCCCAAAGCAAAGGCTTCCACACCCTCCTCCGGTTCCAAGGACATATCACGGCTGTAAATCGTATAACAGCCACGGCCTCTCCTCTTTGACTTGTACATGGCCTGATCAGCACAGTAAAACAGACGGGCATATTCACGGCCACAATCCTGTGTTGTGCTGACACCCATACTGATACTGACCGCAAAGTCTTTATGTATGTAGCAGAGCTTATTAAAAATCCGTTCCACAACCTGCTTTTTCTGCTCCGGCAATTCCATAAAAAGGACAAATTCGTCACCGCCCACACGCACTGCAATATCCTTCATCCGACAGGCTTCCTGCAACAATCTTGCTGTATTTTTTAATACCTCATCTCCAAACTGATGACCATAGATATCATTCACCGTTTTAAAACGATCCACATCAAACAAAAGCAGCATATATTCCAGCTCCGGATGTGCAAGAAGACGTTCCCGGATCATCATTTCACCGCTTACATGATTCTTGATCCCCGTCAAAAGATCCAGTGTTGCCTTTCTCTCATATTCTCTGGAAGCCATCTCCTGTTCGTACTGTCTGGTAATATCTTTAATACATACCAGACCATACACCGACTGAGACGCTTCATCCCTGAACATCTGCACATTCTTAGAGACCCACACATTCCTGTTTCTGACATCTTTTGTACAGTATTCCACTGACACACTTGTCACACCACGTTCAAAAAGCTGCAGAAGCTTTGCACATGTGTTCAACCGAAAATATGCACTCATCGTCTCTTCTGACACCCGACGCTCCCACCGCAGACAATATTCATTGTATGAACAGGGAGCCTTGAGAGCCACAGCTGTAAGCATATCTGTACTGCCATCATCCAGATACTGTGCAAATTCTTCATCAATGCGATCCCGGGTAATATTCACCTGATATACCGCCACTGAATCATGCAGCACGGCTTGTCGGTACTGTTCCTCGTACAGCATAATATTCCCTCACTTTTTTGTTTTCTTTCTTCTTTTTTCTTTCTCTCTTAGCTTACTCCTTTCTCCCCTGTTTTTCCAGTCTGAATTTTGCAGATAGTTCACACACTTTATCGCGTCAGTCGCCAAGGTCTCGTGCAGGCACGGACTTTGGCTCGTTGCCCGCGTAAAAAACCGGGCAGAAAAATCTGCCCGGATGTTGCACAACTTATATACTTACACTTCAAGGATCAGATAGGTGCCATCGCCCACAGTGAATACCTCGGAAGCTTCCAGAAGATCATCATCTGACATGCCTTCCACATCAGCACCGGCAGATTCCATATATTCCCGTACTTCCTTCACCGAATTTACAACGACCGCCATACAGTCTTCGAGAAACTCCTCTGCTGCCTCATAGGTCTCAGCTACCGGCTCATCATAAAGCTGTCCCTGGTTTTTCAGAAATGCCAGAATGCACTCTTCGCTGTATTCCATACTGCATACCTCCATTACATAAATTCATCATTCAGAATCTTTCGCAGTCCGTTCTCCACGGTATCCGTATGTCTCTCACAGGTCTCATAGACACCGGGAACTGCCGTGTCCATCGTCACCGGCATACCAACAAAAGAAAGCATTTCCATATCATTAAAGTTATCTCCAAAGGCCACACATTCATCCGGTGCAATGCCCAGACGCTTAAGGATGTGTTCCAGACCAGTGCGTTTGTTGACGTGCATCGGCATCATATCCAGCCAGGCATTGCCACTGGTTACCACATGCACACGGTCACCATACTTCTCCTCCCAGTATGTGGCCCGGGATGCAATACCCTCCGGTGCATAAACGGAGATTTTGAAATACGGCTCTTTTGTTGCAAAAATATCCGACACCACCGTGACATTGTTCTTCACTACATCACGCATATGCACTACGTAAGCAGGATCTTTTGGCATCAGATAACTGGTATGGATTCCGGATAACAGAATCTCTTCTCCAGGACGGCTGTAGATATCACGCATGATTTCCTGTCCCAGTTCACGATCCATCAGTTCCAGATGAAGCATATCCCCTTCAAAAAAGCTCAGGCATCCATTTTCACAGATATAGGCGATCTCATCTGCTACAGGAGCAAAGAGTCTTTGCTGGTTATCATACTGGCGTCCGCTTGCCGAAACAAAATATATGCCCTTTTCTTTGTACAGTCTGTGGATCAGCCCGCATGTCTCTGTTCTGAGCATCTGTGCGCCATGTAAAAGCAGGGTGCCGTCCAGATCGCTGGCTATCAGTTTAATCATATGTATTCTCCCTTTCGGGCTGCTATGCCCTTATTATAAATGTATTTTGCTTCCCTGCAAGCACAGGAATGTATTTTGCGCTGATTGTACAATCTTTCAGCTCTATTTTTGGCAATTTTGCCAAATCACTAAAAGGACGCAAACAAATGCTCCACAGCATTCCGGATCTCTCCGAGGGGGATCGAGGCATACCCCAGAATCAACCGGTTTTTTCCCTGTTCCGGAAGCTTTTTTGTACAGTAATCTGTCAACTGATATACACGGATACCCTCCATCTTTGCCCTGTGTACACACTGCTTTACATCCTGTCCCTGTAACGGTTTTAACAAAACGTGCAGTCCCGCATGTTCCCCTTCTATGGCAAACAATCCTGCATATTCTCTTACCGCTGCCACCAGCGCATCATGTTTCTGCCGGTACAGATTACGCATCCGATTTAAATGACGTTCAAAATATCCCTGCCGGATAAACTGTTCCAGTACCTTCTGGTCAATACGGGATACCGTTGTAGCAAAACACTCTGCACGTTCCCTGTAAACCTCCAGAAGCGGTTTTGGCAGCACCATATAGCTGATACGGATGGACGGTGCAATAGATTTGGAAAACGTTCCCAGATAAACCACCTGCTGGCCACCATCATAGCCCTGCAAGGATGGCAGAGGGTGTCCGCAGTAACGAAATTCGCTATCGTAATCATCCTCAATCAGCAGTCGTCCCGCTTTCTCTCTGGCCCATCGAAGCAGTGCCGTACGCCGTTCCATCGTCATAACCGTCCCTGTCGGAAACTGATGCGACGGCATCACATAGGCAATATCTGCGCCGCTTTCCGCCAGTTCATCGACCCGTATGCCTGCATCATCCAGCCCCACCGAGCAAACCGAATACCCCAGCGTCTCAAAACAGCGACGGGCACTCATATATGTCGGATCTTCCATAGCAATCGTATGTGCATGCCCCATCATCACCGATAAAAGAAATAAAAGATAGTCATTACCGGCACCAATCACAATCTGTGCCGCTGAACACTCCACACCACGCGCATAATGCAGATACTCCCGAAGCGCCTCCCGAAGTCCCGCCTCTCCTCTGGCCTGTCCCTGTACAAACATATGCTGCTCTGTATCCAAAAGTGCCGTCTTCGTCAGTCGATTCCAGATTGCAAAAGGAAACCCCTGCTCATCGATCCCGTTCACCGAAAAATCATACCGCCAGGCAGACCTCTGTGACTCTTCATCGGGTACAGATGCTATCTCTTCTTCCATCGGGAGCTCATACAGCGTCTCCACATCGCAGACAAAGAACCCCTTACACGGCACCGGTACAATGTATCCCTCGTCCTGCAGTCTCGCATATGCCAGATCCACCGTACTCCTGCTCACCTGCAAATGCCCTGCCAACGCCCTCGCTGATGGCAGCCTTTCCCCCGAAGGAATATCTCCTGACCGCACCTTCGACCGTATATCCGCATAGATCTGCTCATATAACGGTCTCTTCTTATCATTCTCCAGCAGAATCGTCAACTCTCTCACGTCAGTCAGCCCTCTCGTTTTTCACTTTAGTCAGGGGCAAGAGTTTTCCGTTCGTTCTGTCATACCTCATGTGTTTCAGCGACCTTAACTGAGCAAAAGAAACCTCCACCGGAGCTTTTTTTTCCATGCTAAGGCAGTAAGAGTCCGAGACCTCAGGCCAGGATTGGCGGAGCCGGAGCGCAAAACATATGATATACGACAGAACGGCCGGAAGGCTCCTGCCCCCGTCCGTCCTTCACATTTTATTTCGGTAATTTAAAAGAACTCTTCAGCGAAACAATCCGATTAAACACCGGTTCTCCCTTGTTGGAATCCTTATTGTCCACACAGAAATACCCGTTTCTCACAAACTGGAAACTCTCCATCGCCTTCGCCTCTTTCAGCGCCGGCTCCAGATAAGCCTCACGTACTGTCAGAGAATTCGGATTTATATTCATCGATCCATCCTCATTATACACACCCTTCTCCTCATCGATCAGGTTCTCATACAGACGAACCTCCGCTTTAACAGCTGTCGGTGCATATACCCAGTGAATCGTACCCTTGACCTTACGTCCGGTAAAACCCGAACCGCATTTTGTTTCCGGATCATACGTACAGTGCACTGTCGTGATATTGCCATTCTCATCCTTGTCAAAGCCGACACATTTTACGAAATATGCACTCATTAAACGTACTTCATTGTCCGGATACAGTCTCTTATATTTCTTCGGCGGAACTTCCATGAAATCTTCACGTTCGATATACAGTTCACGGCCAAATGGCACCATTCTCTTGCCCAGAGATTCATTTTCCAGATTATTGTCAGCCTCTACATACTCAACCTGACCTTCCGGATAATTATCAATTACAACTTTTAACGGATCCAGAACAGCCATCATACGCGGTCTCTTCAGTTTCAGATCCTCACGGATACAGTACTCAAGCATCGCATAGTCCACAGAGCTATTGGCCTTCGATACACCGCACAGCTCCACAAACATCTTGATAGACTCCGGTGTGAAGCCTCTTCTTCTCAGCGCTGCAATGGAAACCAGACGCGGATCATCCCAACCATCGACAACACCTTCCTCAACCAGCTTTTTGATGTAGCGCTTGCCGGTAACCACATTGGTCAGATACAGTTTGGCAAACTCGATCTGTTTTGGCGGTCTCGGGTACTCCAGTTCTGTCACAACCCACTCATACAACGGTCTGTGATCCTCAAACTCCAGTGTACAGATAGAATGGGTCACACCCTCGATCGCATCCTCGATCGGATGAGCGAAATCATACATCGGATAGATACACCAGGTATCTCCGGTACGATGATGTGTCATATGGGCTACACGGTAGATAACCGGATCACGCATATTGATATTCGGTGAGGCCATATCGATCTTGGCACGCAGCACCTTTTCGCCATCAGCGTACTTTCCAGCTTTCATTTCTTCAAACAGCTGTAAATTTTCTTCAACGCTGCGGTCACGATACGGACTGTTCTTTCCTGGCTCAGTCAGTGTACCACGGTATTCACGGATCTCTTCAGCTGTCAGGTCGCAAACAAAAGCTTTCCCCTTCTTGATCAGTTTGACAGCAGCTTCATACATCTGTTCAAAATAATCTGAAGCAAAGTAAAGTCTGTCTTCCCAGTCTGCCCCCAGCCACTGGATATCCTTTTTGATGGACTCTACAAATTCTACCTTTTCTTTTGTCGGATTGGTATCGTCAAAACGCATATTGAAACGTCCATGATATTTCTGTGCCAGACCATAGTTCAACAGAATGGACTTTGCATGGCCGATATGCAGATAACCGTTCGGCTCCGGGGGGAATCTTGTACAGATAGTCTCGTACTTGCCCTCTTCCAGATCCTTTTCGATGATCTGTTCAATAAAATTCTTGGATACGGTTTCGTTTTCCATATGATCCTCCTCTATTACGCTGCCGGACAGCCACTGACAACGGTCAAAACTGTAACGGCTTTTTCTCTCTTAAAAAGGCATAAAAGCCTGTCTGGCATAGTATAGCATGTTTTATACAGCAAGGCAAACGCAAAACTGGTTTACCGCACAAAAAAGAACCCAACCAGAAACGTATCCAACAAGCTGCCTAGCAGATTTGAACTGCCGACCTCCGCCTTACCAAGGCGACGCTCTACCAGCTGAGCCAAGGCAGCATATATACGTTTATGATTGAGTTCCTGTAGCTTTACCTGCTACGTTTAGATATTCTAGCAAAGGATCTTTGATTTGTCAATAAGTTTTTTAATTATTTATACAATTTGCAAAATTACAGTTCCTGCTCACTTGCCAGCAGCTGCCTTACCTTACCGCGAATCCGCTGCAGGGCATTATCAATGGACTTTGGCGTACGCTCCATCAAAGCGGCAATCTCCCTGTAATCTTTCCCCTCCAGGAAATAATCCAGCACCTGATTTTCGAAACAACTCAGGCATCCGGAAATCCTTTTTCTGAGGACACCGGCCGTTTCCTGCCCGATCATGATATCCGCAGGATCCAGATGCATATCTTTATGGGATGCCTGATCCTTCATTTCACTCATGGACATTGCCTCATTCAATGGGCGGTTTTTCAGACGCTGCGCCTTTTCTATAGCCTGATAAATATTACGTTCCACACATAAACCGGCAAAAGTTGCAAATGAAGCGGCCGCATCCGACCGGTAGTCCCGCACGGCTTTAAAAAGTCCTACCATACCCTCCTGGATCAGATCATCGTGCTCACCACCGGACAAAAAAAGCATTCGGGTCTTCGACAGTACGAGCGGCTTGTATTTTACCATCAGATACTCAATGATCCCTGAATCCTGTTTGGTATTCAGCATTTTCAGCAATTCTTCATCTGTATATTCCTCGTACTTCATACTTCCACCATGGTCTCTCTGTTTATTTTGGCGCTCTTATCTTTGTCAGCCGGGCTTATCCCCGCTGTCTGACAACTTCAAAAGCCAGCACGCCGGCAGCCACAGATGCATTCAGGGAATCAATATCCCCTTTCATCGGAATAGATACCGTAAAATCACAGGCTTCACGCACCAGACGACTGACACCACTGCCTTCATTTCCAATAACAAGCCCCAGTGGTCCTTTCAGATTCTGGCGATACATCACTTCACCATCCATGGCTGCACAGGCAAACCACATACCCTCTTCTTTCAGCTTTTCGATGGTCTGCTTTAAATTCGTCACCTTGGCTACCGGTGTATAATTCAGTGCACCGGCACTTGTTCTGGCCACAACTGCCGTCAGACCGGCGGCTCTGTTTTTGGGAATGATCACACCATGCGCACCTGCCAGATTAGCTGTACGGATGATTGCACCCAGATTATGCGGATCTTCGATACCATCCAATAAGAGGATAAACGGATCTTCTCCTTTTTTACGGGCATTTTTCAAAATGTCTTCTACTTCTGCATACGCATAGGAAGCCGCAATAGCAATCACACCCTGATGATGTCCTGTCTCAGACATCTGATCCAGACGTTCCTTTTCCACCAGCTTAACAATGGCATCTGTTTTATTGGCTGCACGCAACACAGACTGTACCGGACCATCTTTCAGGCCTTTCTGTACATACAGCTTGTCAATCGTTTTTCCGGATCGGAATGCTTCGAGAACGGCATTTCTTCCTTCAATCTGATTTTCGGTGGTTACATGTTCTTCCATCGGTTTATGGTTTTCTGTATGTTTATGTCTTTCCATCATAGACCTTCCTGCACCCATGGTGCTGTTCTTTTTTGTTTGCTATATATGCACACTTTTCACGGCAGCTCTTTTTGCCATAGCAGATATGGCATACATATGCACAAACCTTCTCATGCTGCATTTCGCAAATCCTGCCAGTCGTAACCATTTATTTCTTTTCATTATATTTATTCATGGCCAGCGAAAAAAGTTCTGAAATTCTCAGCATATCGCCTTTCAGGTAAAGATAGCCAAACACAGCCTCAAATCCCGTGGCACGGCGGTAGTCCCCTGTCGTAGCATTTTTCGCCTTTGTGTAGGAATGCGCATTGCGTCCCCGCTTATATACAGACAGCTCCTCTTCTGTAAAATATTCCGCAAGGATCTCTGCCATCGCAGACTGCGCCCCCGCTTTTGCCAGCTGACTTGCTTTTTTATTGAGCTTGTTGACCGGCGCATTGCCATGCGTCACGACCTTTGTCCGGATCAGCAGCTCATAAACCGCATCCCCCATATAAGCCAGTGTCAGTGGGGAATATTCCCGCACGTCCCCGGCCTCTGTCTGGGATACCTCTTTCAGTATGTTTAAATTCTCTTCCATTGTACGCCCTCGCGGGTATCTTTTAACTGAATTCCCATGGCCAGAAGCTTGTCACGGATCTCATCAGCCTTTGCAAAATCTTTTGCCTTTCTGGCTGCCTGTCTCTGCTCGATAAGAGCTTCTACCTCAGCATCCAGATTTTCTTCTTTTTTCTCTGTCTTAAGGCCAAGGATATCGCAAAGCTCAGCGATCTCTTTTTTAAGAGCCTCCGTAAACGCTTTGGAACTGTTCTCATCAGCCTTTGTGTTGGCAAATTTTACCAGCTCGAAGATAGCAGAAACTGCATCGGCCGTATTCAGATCATCATCCATCGCCTCTTCAAACTTGGTTCTGAACTGTTTCATCTCTTCAAGAGCAGCCTTCTCTTCCTCTGTCAGCTCACCTGTAGCATTGGCGGCCAGACGATCCAGAGTTTCAACAGCTGTCAGGATACGCTCCAGTGCGTTCTTGGAAGACTCCATGATCTCTGCACTGAAATTCAGCGGACTTCTGTAATGCGCAGACAGCATGAAGAAACGCAGTACCTGCAGATCATATTTCTCACCGATCTCACGGACAGTAAAGAAATTGCCGAGAGATTTACTCATCTTGCGGTTATCAATATTTAAGAAACCATTGTGCAGCCAGTAACGTGAAAATTCCTTGCCGTTGCAGCACTCACTCTGGGCGATCTCGTTTTCATGATGCGGGAAGATCAGATCCTCTCCACCAGCATGGATATCTATCTCTTCGCCGAGATATTTTTTCGACATAACAGAACACTCGATGTGCCAGCCCGGACGGCCCTCACTCCACGGAGATACCCAGTACGGCTCACCCTCTTTTTTTGGTTTCCACAAAACGAAATCGAGCGGATCTTCCTTCTGGTCCTCACCACTGACCAGAAGAGAACGGTTACCGGAACGTAAGTCGTCCAGATTCTTGTGAGATAATTTACCGTACTCGGCAAAACGGCGGGTGCGGAAATATACAGTGCCGTTGACATTGTAAGCATAGCCCTTGTCGATCAGGGTACTGATCATATCGATCATACCGTCGATCTCCTGTGTGGCCAGCGGATGTGTCGTTGCCGGCATCACATTCATATCAGCCATGTCCTTTTTACACTCAGCAATATATCTTTGAGAAATTTCCTCAGCGGTCACGCCTTCCTCATTTGCCTTAGCGATGATCTTGTCATCGACATCGGTAAAGTTGGACACATAATTGACCTCATACCCCTTATATTCCATATAACGGCGAGCGGTATCAAAAACGATCATCGGACGGGCGTTACCAATATGAATAAAGTTATATACGGTCGGACCGCATACATACATCTTTACCTTTCCCTCTTCCAAAGGAATAAATTCCTCTTTTTTACGGGTCAGTGTGTTATAAAATTTCATCGACAGGTTCCTCTCTTTCTTTGTGTCTTTCTTCTATATAAAATAAAACATTTCTTTGGCGTTGCTTTAAAGCTGCCTTTTCAATTATCCTTATCGTGCACAGCCTCCACAGCCCGGGCAGCTACCCATACGGTCATCCGCACCAAAATCAAGAGCCTGAGAGATTGAACAAATGGCCTGTGCGGAGATCCCCTCCATATGACCGGTAAAACCGAGCCCTTCTTCTGTTGTGGCTTTGACATTGACCTGATCCAGTTCCAGGTGAAGATCTTCGGCAATATTTCCGATCATCTGATCGATATGTGGCAAAAGCTTTGGCTTCTGGGCAATGACCGTAGCATCAATATTGTTGATCACATACATTTTTTCCTGCAGCATACGACCGACCTCACGAAGCAGCATACGGCTGTCTGCTCCCTCGTACTTCGGATCTGTGTCTGGAAAATGCCGGCCAATATCCCGAAGTGCCGCCGCACCGAGAAGCGCATCCATAATCGCATGTAGCAAAACATCTGCATCAGAATGTCCGAGCAGTCCCTTTTCCCACGGAATCTCCACTCCGCCAAGGATCAATTTACGTCCTTCTACTAATTTATGTACATCGTATCCCATGCCAACTCGCATAGTAGCGCTCCTTTCGTTCTGCCTTCATTCAGACTCCTACCTATTATAATCCTCTAAGAGTATACCCATATTACCTGGGTATAGTCAAGTGCAAAAAGGCTTCGGAATATTCCGAAGCCTTAGTAAGTAGCGAGAGGGGGATTCGAACCCTCGACACCACGGGTATGAACCGTGTGCTCTAGCCAACTGAGCTATCTCG
>CAKRQV010000026.1 GCA_934394565.1 uncultured Lachnospiraceae bacterium | reverse complement strand
TCGAAGTGACAGGATTTGAACCTGCGACCTCTGCGTCCCGAACGCAGCGCTCTACCAAACTGAGCCACACTTCGATATTTTGTACTGTTGCGTCTCACAACAAAAAGAATTATATACGTGTGCGGAGAATTTGTCAACACTTTTTTGCGAAAAATGTTTTTTTGTGTGGAGGGACGCAGCCGCACAAGAGCAGTTATTTGCTCATCACTGCTCTTGTCGGGCTTCTTTCTGTAGCAGATACTAAGACTATAGAGTGTTTATAAAACGCATAAAGGCTTCGCGACCTTCGGGTGTGCATTTGTAGACACCGGCGTCTTCGAGAACATGGACGAAAACGTGACCGATTTCCTCCTGGAGAATGGCGTGGACGGTTGTTTCGTTTAGCTCAGGATGGCGGGGAAGAAATTCCTGTACCCAGTCGCTGTGTTTGGTAAGCTCGGGATAGGTGGAGATATCTTCACCGGTGACAAGGCACCGGGCGAGCTGTTCCATTTCTCCTTTGAGGCGGGAAGGGAGAACGGCAAGTCCCATGACTTCGATCAGACCGATGTTTTCTTTTTTAATATGATGCCATTTGGCATGGGGATGATACAACCCCAGCGGATGTTCTTTTGTAGTCAGGTTATTTCTAAGAGCCAGATCCAGTTCGAACTGCCCATCGCGCATACGGGCGATAGGGGTGATGGTATTATGGGGCTCGCCATTGGTTTCTGCATAAATCTGTGCGTCAGCATCGGTGTAGCTGCGCCAGCTGTCGAGAATATGGGTGGCCAGGTCGATCAGGCGCTTTTCGTCTTTATGACGGATACGGATGACGGACAAGGGCCATTTGACGATACCGGCGGTGACATCCTCGTAGCCGGGGATGGTGATTGCTTTTTCTATCGGAGCTGTTTCCATGGCGAAGGTGTAATGACCACCCTGAAAATGGTCGTGGCTTAAGATAGAGCCGCCCACGATCGGCAGGTCAGCATTGGAGCCGAGGAAGTAATGCGGAAACTGTCTGACAAAGTCAAAAAGCTTGATAAAGGTAGCCCGTTCAATTTTCATCGGTGTATGCAGGCTGTTAAATACGATACAATGTTCGTTATAATAGACATAAGGAGAGTACTGGAAGCCCCAGGCACTGTCATCTATCGTGATGGGGATGATCCGGTGGTTTTCTCTGGCTGGATGGTTCAGGCGGCCCGCATAGCCCTCATTTTCACGGCACAGCTGGCATTTTGGATAGCTGCTGGATTTTGAAAGGCGGGCGGCGGCGATGGCTTTCGGGTCTTTTTCCGGCTTGGACAGGTTGATCGTGATGTCGATTGCACCGTAGGGAGACTCTGCTTTCCAGCGCATATCTTTTTTGATACGGTAACGGCGAATATAGTCGCTGTCCTGGCTCAGCTTGTAAAAGTACTCCGTCGCTTCCAGCGGCGAATGGGCATAATGCTCCCTGAAACAACGCTGTACTTCGGACGGACGGGGTACGAGACAGTTCATCAGACGAGTATCAAACAGATCCCGGCTGACGATATTATTTTCAATCAGTTTCCTGCGTACGGCTTCATCAAGCAACTCCTGTAAGGTGCTTTCCAGGTCGATCTGTTCTGGCAGAGTATCCGGCTCACTGTAGTCCTCTTCTTTAAAGCAGTCCAGTAAGAGATTGGTTGCATAGATTTTTTCACAGGCTGGTAAAAGACCGCAGTCTGTACCGTAGCGTACCAGCCGGGCAATAGCATCATATAACATGGCGTATTCCTTTCTTTAACTGAGTTTGTGAGCTCCATCACCGATATCTACGATGTAGAATTCTGCTTTATGGCCGGTCTCCTTTTCATATACCGGACCGATCTCGCCGATAAAGGTATCGATGGCATCGTTTTTGACAATGCTGACTGTGCAGCCACCGAAACCACCTCCGGTGATACGGGAACCCAGTACGCCCGGAATCTTCCAGGCCAGAGAGGCCAGGAGATCTGTTTCGGCACAGGAGGTTTCGTAATCATCGCGCAGAGATACATGGGATGCATTGATCAGACGGCCGAATTCTTCCAGATCACCCTGCTGAAGGGCTTCTACAGCACGGATTGTACGCTGGTTTTCATAAACCGCATGTTTTGCACGTTTCTGGCAGATGGGATCAGTGATGGCATCTTTATACTGCTCAAACTGTGCTTCCGTCAGATCACCGAGGGTCTGTATATCCACGACTTTCTGTAACATGGCCAGAGCCGTTTCGCATTCTCTTCGTCTGTCATTATAAGCAGAAGAAACAAGGCTGTGTTTTACCTTGCTGTTGGTGATGACAATACGGGCATCGGTGAGTTTAACGGGGGCGTAAGTATAATTTAAGGTTGCGGTATCAAGAAAGATGGCATTGTCCTTTTTGCCCATGGCAGAAGCAAACTGATCCATAATACCGCAGTTCATACCGTTGAAATTATTTTCAGAATATTGACCGATCAGTGCAAGGTCGGTCATGGTCAGGGTATCGAAGCCAAAAGTATCCTTTAACATCAGGCCGATGAGCACCTCCAGTGATGCGGAAGAGGACAGTCCGGAACCGTTCGGAATATCTCCGTAGATCAGAATATCCATACCACAGGGCAGGGTATATCCACGTTTGTTGAAGGTCCACATTACACCCTTTGGATAGTTGGTCCACCCGGCGTCCTGGGCAGGAACCAGGTCGTCCAGAGAAGAGGTAACGATACCGGGGAAGTTTACGGAGTAAAAGCGAAGCTTGCGGTCGTTACGCTTTATGATGGCCCCATATGTACCGATGGTCAGTGCACAGGGAAAAACGTGACCGCCATTGTAATCAGTATGTTCGCCGATCAGATTGACACGGCCCGGTGCAAAGTAGACTTTTGGACTTTTTGTTGTCTGAAAAGTTTCCTGAAATAACTGCTGCATTTTTTCTGTTGTCATAAAAAATCCCCTTTTCTTTTTTTTCCGTATATCTGGTAAAAGTATGTTGCATCTGCAGGAAGTCGGACTGTACATGGACAGATGCTTTCTTGTATAATGTCATTATAGTGAGCATGGACAAAATATACAACAATTATATTGCATAATACTTATACTATATTGAGGAGGAAGTGCTATGGAAAATGGACCGCAGCAGCTTAAGGTGGGAACGGACAGACAGGAGATCAAGGAACATGGCAGATTTGATTTTCCTGTACGTATCAGTGATGAAAAGTTGTTTGCCATGTATGGTGGAGCTTTTTTATGGCACTGGCATCCTCAGATTGAGCTGACGCTGGTACTGGATGGCGAGATTCGCTACAGGGTCAATGATCACATATATCATCTCAGGGCAGGGGATGGTCTGTTTTGCAACTGCAATGCGCTGCATATGGGAGAAAGTATTGCCGGTGCAGATTGCAGCTATGTGTCCGTGACTTTTCTGCCCAGGGTACTTTACGGCGAAAAAACCAGCGCACTGTATACGCATTATGTCCGGGATCTGTGCCGGGACAGTGCCTGTCCGGCGATCGCGCTGCGGCCGGACTGCGACTGGCAGAACCGGATATTACAAATTCTGCATCAAATGTATATCCAGGAAAAGGAAAAGTCACAGACCTGGGAAATGGAAGTACAAATCGGACTCTTGCAGATCTGGCTCTTGCTGTACAGAAACTGGCCGGGCAGCGGTAAGCAGAAAATGAAAGAAAACGATCCTAATCAGCAGCGCATCCGTATTTTGATGAGTTATATTCAGGAACACTATGCGCAAAAACTGACGCTGGAAGAGTTGGCATCGCAGATCCACATCTGTAAAAACGAGTGTTGTCGGATGTTTAAACGGTATATGCAGGAGACGCTGTTTTCCTATCTGATGTCCTATCGTATCAACCAGAGTCTGGTGCTTTTATCGGAGACGGACATGGAGATTACTGAGGTCGCCGAGCGGTGTGGCTTTGCCAATCCAGGCTACTATACCCGTGTGTTTAAGCGATACAAGGAGATGACACCGATGTCTTACCGGAAGCTCTGCCGTCAAAATGCCGGGATACAGGGTGGCGGTGATGACGCGGCTGTGGTATAATAGCAGATAAAAGCTGTGCCGACACAGTGAAAACAGAATGGAGAAGCTATGTTAGAACAGAAAAAGCAGGCGCCAGTCTATACAAACTGGCTGGAAGGCTATAATATGTCCGTTACGGGCGAAGAAAAAAAACAGTATCTGGATATGGGACTTGCGCTTGATTCAGGCGAAGAAAATCAGCTGCGAAAAAAACTCTGGGAAAAGCGTTTTACGAAAAATGGTAAGCTGACAGGTTACGATGCTTTTATGGCACAGTGGATGGAACTGGGGTACGAGCAGAAACAGATGGGACATTTCTTTGGCAAGGGCCGTGCCAGAAAAAAAATGACAAAGATCGCTGAAGAGCTTATGTTTCACGAGGCGACTTCAGAGGCTCTTAAAGAAGTTCTGTTCAGGGAATATGTCAATCTGGTACAGGTTTATATCAGTCTCTGCCAGAAAGATAAAAATTACAAGTGCATTATTCTGGGTGTGGGAACAATGAAGGATGAGAGTCTGCTGCATAAGATTGCGCAGGATATCTATACCACGGGCTGCGGAGCTGCACTTCTTGGCGGTATGACGGAGGAATATGCTCTGTTGATGCGGGCTACGCAGGCAGCATTCCTCGAGAGCTTTCCTCAGGATATCGCTGTATGGAATGCGGCTGAAGAGGAATTTAAAAAGAAAAACAGTATTGCCTGATCCGGAGGCAAAAAACAGCTCATGAAAACCACAGACAAAATTTGACAGATTACCGTCAGAGAAAGCTGTGCTGTACAGCGCACAGCTTTCTCTGACGGCCTTTTTAATTTACGCGAGCAACGAGCCAAAGTCCGCGCCTGCACGAGACCTGGGCGCCTGCCGCGATAACTTGAGAAACTCGCAAAGCGTGTTTCGCATAGTTAATGCCTGTATTCGGGGAAAACATGGGTTATATGACAATACTTGGAAAATTCAGTGTACGGACCGATACCAGTAGCCTTTTTGTCCCTCTGTGGGCAGCTGGACATCGTCCAGGGGACAAAAACAGGGAAAACCAAACATATTAGCCATAAAACGTTCCTGACTGTCATAGATGCCTGGGATGGCAAAGACATACTGCTCGCTGTCACCGATACGCCCCAAAAGACAGTGAGGATCCCGCTGCAGGCAGTGCAGGATAAAACGGTTACCGGCAATATGGAAGCCTTCGCGGCGAAGTACGGGGATATCCCGGGGCTCAATCCGCAGACAGTTTCTAAGCTCCCCGTCGGTAAACACGTCAGCTGCCGGAAAACGGTGTGTCAGACGTTCCCAGCGTGTAAAAGACCGGGATTTGGCTGTCTTTGGCTGGACAGTATCTGTCTGCGGGACAGATGCTCCGGCTGAGGTATCGGTAAATTCCTGGGCGAGGATGCGTTCTACCAGTGTGGGAGCAGTGCGGGGCTGCTCTTCTACAACAACGTGAGAGGCTTGCACCGGTGCAGATATTTCTTCCTCAACAGAGGCAGAGGAAAGGGAATCCTCTGCAGAGACTGCAGGTGCATCCGAAACAGCCGATGCAATGGAAGCACTGTCTACAGATGGTATTGTTTCTGCTATAGACGGAATATTGTCTGTTGTAGTAGTCACATCCTGTGAGATATCGGAAAAAGAGACGGATTTTTCCTGAGATAAATTTTCAGCTAATATAACAGCGTTGTCTACAGGATCGCTGTCAGTCTCTTCTTCAGGAACAGTCGGCGGATAGGGAATCAGATTGACTGGCTGAACGGACTGATCGTTCCAGATACTGCAATATGAAACAGGACTTTCATCCGACAGCACCAGCCCTTCCAGATCACCAAAAGAAACCCCGGTCTGGGCCAGATCTTCCGAAGCGCATTGCATCCGCCAGTTGACCATGCCAAGTGTCGGAATATGCTGTCCGAATTCAATACCGTACAGTTGCCCGTCGTGCTGAAAACAGCCGTAAATGTGCAGAGGGTTTTCTGGATTCGTAGCAGAAACTTTCATATGTATTTCAAGCTTTAACAGCTGGTTACGATTGTCTATGCGGGCATAACCGCAGTTTTGATGTCTCGTATTTCCGTGATATTCATACATATAGGAAATAAAACGCTGATAAGCAGACATGTGTTGACTCCACAGATTTTTCTCCTTATTATATGAGTAACGCAAAGAAAGTATGAAGGAAAATAAAAATGACAGCAGATGAACGCTATATGCGCCAGGCCATGACCCAGGCCAGAAAAGCCGAAAAACTTGATGAAGTGCCCATCGGATGTGTGATCGTATATCAGGACAAAGTGATCGCCCGGGGCTACAATCGCCGTAATACCGATAAAAATACGCTGTCCCATGCCGAACTGAATGCAATTCGCAAAGCCAGCCGTGTTCTTGGGGACTGGCGCCTGGAAGAATGCACAATGTATGTGACATTGGAACCCTGTCAAATGTGTGCCGGAGCCATTGTACAGGCCCGCATTTCCCGTGTTGTTATCGCCTGCATGAATGCTAAAGCCGGATGCGCAGGCTCTATTTTCAATCTCCTGCAGGTGCCAAAGTTTAATCATCAGGTAGATATCACCCGCGGTGTACTGGAAAACGAATGCAGTCAGATGCTTTCCGCTTTTTTCAAACGTCTCCGTATGCGCAAAAAGCAGGAAAAAGAAGCTGCAAGAGCAGCTGCGCAAGCGGATATGTCTCTGCCCTCTGAAAACACAAATCCGCAGACACTGGCAGAAAATGCAGGAAGTCAGCTTGACGAAATGTAGTCCGGCAGGTATAATAGACAGGTCAATGTCTATGGAGACGTATCGAAGTGGCCATAACGAGCTTGACTCGAAATCAAGTTGTCGGGTAACCGGCACATGGGTTCGAATCCCATCGTCTCCGCGCTGAAAGCCCCGTATTTACGGGGCTTTTTTCTGTAATATTTTTGTCCGTTTATCGTTAAACAGGAATCCCCAGCATCTTAGCTGCGTTCTTCCACAGAATCAGTTCCCTCTCATCATCAAACAGTGGCAGCTCATCAAACAGCTTCCGATAGGTTCCCTGATCGGCCCACGGACTGTCACTCGCCCAGAGAATTCTGTCCGCTCCATGGTTCTGGATAATTCGAAGCAACTGCACCTTGTTGATCCGATCCAGAGAAAATGCCAGATCAAAATACACATTTCGCCCTACCAGACACCGTTCCACCTCATCAAATAAATCATTACCTCCGATATGTGCCAGTGTAATATGTGCCTTGTCCGGATGCTTCTTTCCGTAGACCAGATCCAGCATATGTGCAGCCCTGACCGGCGGACAGTAGACCGGATCCGGGAATCCCACATCCACCCCCGCATGGATCGTCACATGCAGATCCAGCTCCACACAGGTACGGATGATCTCAATATAGCGCGGATCATCAATAAACGTCTTTTGATCGTCCGGATGCAGCTTTACACCGGGAAGCCCCAGTGACTTTATATAGGAAAGTTTTTCGCGGATTCTCGTATTGTCCGGATGGATTCCGCCAAAAGAAATCAGCCCGTCATGTCCGTTGATCTTCGCAGCAAAACGGTTGATACTGTCAAACTGATGCGGCGCCGTAACAATGGGCAGAACCACAGAATAGTCAATGTCATTCTTTTTCATAGAAGCTAAAAGCCCCTTTTTTGTTGCGTCCGTATGCGCATGCAGGTCATCCGGTGCCAGCGGTAACAGGTGGGCAAACATCGTATCTGCCACCTTATCAGGAAAAATATGTGTATGTGAATCAATAATCATGGGAAACCTCTATCATATGTAGTACACTGACTATACAATATGAATTTGTATTTTTCAAGTTTTGATAAAAAAGGAGAGAAAACTTTGACCGCAGAATATGTGGATAGAAATAAGAAAAAAGAAGAGAAAAAAGAGCTGCTGCTTGCAGCTATACAGAAAGGTGAGGATGCCGAAGATTTTCTGTGGGATGCCCTGATAGAATGGCAGGGGACTGTCTTTAAAACAGCTTCCGGACTGCCATTTACATATACGATACACAAGGGAAAACGTGGGCAATTGACAAAAGAGCTCTGGATAGATCGCCGCGAGGGCAGTAAATCACTTTCGTTTGGCAGTATACGCATGGCATTCCAAAATGCCTGCAGAGAAAAATACAGTCCCCGGCCAAAGGCTATGGGTGATATCCGTGGCGTATCCTATATGTATCCCATATTCTGGAAACTGGGAATCATAGAAGTGCCACTGAAATATGCAGAAAAAATGAAGGATGAAGAAATATAAATCAATAGCCGGGGTACTTTATGCGGACAACGAAACAGTAAAGAATCGTTAAAAGGTTTCTACACCGAAAAAAATAGCTCCGCGTTCTCCGTAATAGCTGCACAGCCCACGGGCAGGATAAACAAGTATGTCTGCCTGTGGGTATTTTTGCCGGACCAGGGAAGCAAAGGTATCGGCAAGTGCCTGGTTTTGTGTATGACCGATTCGCAGTTTGCCTTTGCTGAAGCCGATAGTATCCAGTTCGCCTAAAAGAGCATTAAGAGCGCGTTTGTCACCGCGGCATTTGGTGATCGGTTCGATTGTCCCCTGTGGACTGGCTGTGCCTACGATCCGAATACCAAGCATGCCTACAGCTGCGGCAACGGCTTTGCTGACACGGCCATTCTGGGCAAAATTGTGCAGAGAGCAAAAACTGAAAAACAGACGGGTCTGTTTCATGTAGGCATGTGCCGCTTTGCAGACTTCAGAAAAAGAAAGTCCCTCAGAGTCAAGCTCTACCAGTTTTTCCATCAGAAGACGCAGTTCAGGTCCGGTAGACAGTGTATCAAAAACTTCAATCTGTACATCCGGATGTTTCTGACGGTAGATGTTGGCAGCCGCCAGGGCAGCATTGTATGTGCCAGAGAGTCCGCTTGTCAGTGTACCTACATAGATCGTATCAGCTCCCTCATAGGCTGCCAGCCAGGCCTCTATACCAGGGCAGGATGTGTAGGAACGTCCTTTATAGACAGATAAGGTATCCAGCATATCGGAGATGTCCATGGTATCATCATCTGTCCATTGCTTATGATCCGTATGGATTGTTAAGGGAACAGATACAAAACAGACACCAGGCATGTCCAGCATATCACAAGATGAATCAGCAACAAATTTAACCATAATATCCTCCAGCTAAGATAAAACTTATAATCGGTTTTTAAATAACTTGTTAGACAATAACACGGAAACGACAATCCGTCAATAGGTTTATTGATAACTTGTTGACATATATTATTAACCGATATTATTATAAAAGACAGAACTGAATATTTTGC
This sequence comes from uncultured Lachnospiraceae bacterium, assembly GCA_934394565.1. Taxonomy (GTDB): domain Bacteria; phylum Bacillota; class Clostridia; order Lachnospirales; family Lachnospiraceae; genus UBA11957. Next base: position 15,502 of record CAKRQV010000026.1, on the reverse strand, counting down.
AGATGTGTTTTACTGAAACGGCAGGATACAACGCAAACAGATAAGAATGTTTTATGACTTGAGAGGAAGATAGAAAAGATGCAGGAAATCAAAAAAAAGCTGGCAGAGCCAATGAAAACATTTCGGTTGCCAAGATATCATGAGCTTCCGGATGTTGGTCTCTACCTTGAACAGGTTGTCCGTTATGTGAACCGGTATATAATTATGGAAGAAAATGAGCTGACACCATCTATGGTTAGTAATTATGTCAAACAGAAACTGATTCCCGGACCCGTGAAAAAGTCTTATACAGCAGACAGTATTGCCTATCTTTTGTTTATGGCCTATACAAAAACGGTGATTCCACTGGGAGATATCCGTTTTATGATGGGAGTGCAGAAAGAAACCTATGATTTGCAGGTGGCCTATGATTATTTCTGTGCAGAATTTGAAAATCTGCTCCAGTATGTGTATGGTATAAAGGAAAAAGAAGATGAAATTGGCTATGACGATACGGAGCAGAAGGAACTGCTCCGGTCGGCACTGTTATCTGTGACATATAAGATATATCTGGAGCAATATGTAAAATTTCTGCGGGAAAGAACAGACTAGATGGAAATGAAGGATTCCGAGAAAAACAACACAGAACATAGATGCAGTTTCAGGAAAAATGGAGAAAATGCATGAAAAAGAAAATGAAAAAGATACTGCTGGTGGCATTGCTGCTTGCGGGAGCTGTTGTGTTTGGGGCAAAGCAAACCAGGGCAGAGGTTGTCGAGGCAAAAAAGGGACAGACATATACAGGAGAGTATGCTGTTATTGTAAATACCAGTCAGGAAAGGACTGAAAGCAGCGGCACACTGCAGTTTGTCAGCGGAAGTAAAAATGCACAGGCGGTACAGAAAGACAGTCATAGAGAAGCATCCCAAAGCATCCTGCAGGAGGAGACAGCTTCTCTGTACAATGTGCAGCATATGCCAAAAAGCCGTGTGGTTGACGCAAAGGCAGGAGTTTCCTATAAAGTTGGCGATATACGCAAAGGAATAGGCTATCCTGATGGTACGGCCATAGAGCAGAATTACGTCTGCATCGGTGTGGGAGAGCATTGCTATATCTGGATGGAAATGAACCTTATGCAGAGCTATCAGAAGCAGGGACGTTTGTTTGCAATCGCCCGGGAAACGGCCCAGGTGTATGACGGGGAGCCCTATACGGTGCTGAATACGCTGTGCAGCGGCAGTTTTCCTGCACAGGATGGCTCCGGAAAGCTGTCGATTCTGCTGGAAACACTGCATACATCTACAGGTGTATATATGTATGAGTCGGATATTACCGCCATTCATCTGAGAACACCGGCAGCCGATGAGTACATACCGGGACAGATGGCCAGATACAATGGACTTCTGGTACATGAGGGGCAGCATGCGCTTTTGCATCTGATGACAGGATTTCCGGCAGAGGCCAAATGGTTTACCGAAGGACTGTCCGTAGCCACTATGGATTATATCTGGGGAAGTACGGACAACAATCAATGGCTTTCTTACATAAAGGATAACGATGCGCTGCGAAACGGTGCTTCGCTGCTGTATTCCAGTTACCGCAATTCCACTGGGCTGGATTATGGTATACAGTATCTGTTTGTGCGCTATATGATCGATCAGATGGCAAAAGGGTACGATCCGATGGCTGTGCTGCCCAACCTGTACAGGCAGAGTGCCTCCGGGAAAAACGCGCAGCAGTTTCTGACGGCATTTACCGGAAGGGAGTTTTCCACCTTTCTGGCGGATTTCTATACGGCTGTTGCAGCCTGTGAAAAGGATGGCAACTATGGCTTTTATATGGATGCTGTGGCAGAAAACGGAGCAGCCCTGTATCCGCGGTACACGGGAAACTCCGGACAGGCGGTACAGATCGAGAAGACCGGTGCGCTTCTTATTCCGTTAAATGGCGGCAGCTTTACTGTACCTGCAGACTGCGGGGAGGATATCGTGATCCGGATCGTGGGGACTGCGACCTCAGGGACAGCTGTCGCTTTACAGGGCGAGGGGACTGCAGAGTCACCGTATCTGCTGCATTCAGCAGCGGAGCTTCGTTACATATATAAATATCCGGGCGCTGCGTATCGGCTGGAAACAGATATCCGGATGAATGGTTCCGAGAATTTCACCGTGCCTTCCTTCAGTGGTGTGCTGGATGGCAACGGACATACGATTTACGGTCTGCGACGTCCGCTGACAGCAGACAATACGGGGACTATACGGAATCTTTTGGCAGAGGCAGCATTTACAGCGGACTGCACAGGTATGCAGGGGATTCTTGCCAATGAAAATCACGGAACGATCACGAACTGTCATGTGAGCGGCAGCATCAGAGGACGCCTGCAGGGTGTGAAGATGTCACAGACGCTGAAACAGGATCCGGTCGTGGGAGGTATTGCGGGACGCAATTATCAGGGCTTCCGCATCAAAAACTGCACATCTTCCGTGACGATGGAGCTGACAGGTGCCATGGCGGACTGCCGGGTCGGAGGGATTGCCGGTGAGACGAACGGTACGATCGACGGCTGTACATTTACAGGTACGATCCATGTGACTCAGACAAATGGCAGTGCATATAAGGTATATGTCGGCGGTATCGTGGGAGAACTTCTGCTAGATTATGGTTTTTACGGTATGGTAAAAGACAGCAGAAGCCAGGGAACGCTTAACGTGTCCGGCGGAACGAAAGCTGTGGGGCAGATCTGCGGCTACAGTAGGCTGTTTTCCGATGCAGAGGCAGCAGCGTATTATCTGTCAGGCTGTACCTGGGATGCAGCAAAGGGAACTTCCTATGGCACACCGTTAAGTCTGGATACAGAAAATCCGAAAACAGAGGAGCCGGAGATTTCACTTCCGGCGCCATCGATTACAGAGACGCAGCTGCTGGCGGTACAGGGACAGGCATCTTATCTGTATACGGGAAATGTGACCGGAGGCAGCGGTACATACGAAACAACGGTGGTCAGCGAACAGCTGCCCATGGGCATAAAACGCACGGCAATGCCCGGTGGCTACAGGGATTGCTTTATGTATGAGGGGACGCCGACCAGTGCACCGGGAACCTATACCTCCCGCTATCAGGTCAGGGATACGGTCATGGAAAAAGCGATGATGGTGATGGTGACGATAGAACTGGTAACGGTGGATACCGCCAAAATTTACCGCTTTGCATTGGAGAAAGAGCCAAACAGCCTGGAAAAAGATATCGAAGCTGCTATCGACGGAACGGGTATCCGGCTGACCGTACCGGCAACTGTTTCGGTCAGCGCTTTGCACCTGGCTATAGAGTATGGCTATACCAGTGGCAGCCGACTGACATATTATGACGGGATTGCCTGGAAAGAATATTACACCAACATAGAGTTTGATTTCAGCCAGCCGCGTCTGTTTAAGGTAACTGCACCGGATCAGAAAACCACGCAGGTATATACGGTAACTGTTATCAGGGAGACGGCCAGCGGAGAAGAAACCGGCGGTAATAACGGAGGAACCACCGGAAACGGCAGCGGAAACAACGGAGGAACCACCGGAAACGGCAGCGGAAACAACGGAGGAACCACCGGAAGCGGCAGTGGAAACAACGGAAGTACAGCTGGAAGCGGCAGTGGAAACAGCGGAGGAACCACCGGAAGCATCGGTGGAAACAGCGGAAGTACAGCTGGAAACGGCAGTGGAAGCAGTGGAGGAGCCACCGGAAGCGGCAGCGGAACCCCATCGGCCAGTAAGCCGCATCAGCACCGGATTGTGGCAGATCCGGCGGTGACTCCCACCTGCACGACACCGGGAAAGACAGCAGGCAGCCACTGTGCGGACTGCAAAATTATAATTCAGGAACAGCGGACCATCAGCGCCACCGGCCATACCGTTGTCTGGACAGACGGCAGCGAGCCGACCTTCTGGAATGAGGGAAAGACAGCCAGCGCGTATTGCAGTGTATGCCACATTACATTGCAGAGCGCACAGCCGATCGCCCGCAAAAGCGGCACAGGCAACTTAAATATGACAAGCTTCCCCATGCGTGTAAAACAGAAAACAACAGCGCTTCAAGTGGAAAATATGGCTGCCGGTGACTGGATCGTGTCCTGGACATCCCTGAACCCCAAAGTGGCCACAGTCAATGCCAGAGGCATGATCACAGCGAAAAAGCAGGGCAAAGCCTGGATACAGGTCACGCTGGCCAGTGGTATAGTTCTGAAAGCCCAGGTGAAAGTCCAGAAAAAACAGGTCAAAACAACCCGGCTTTCGGCCAATACCGGAACACTGCGACTGCAAGCAGGAACAAAAGCAAAGCTGAATCCCACAGCGTATCCGCTGACAACACAGCAGAAGATCACCTACAGTTCCAAAAATAAAAAGATTGCCGCGGTAAACGGCAAAGGCTGGATTCGGGCAAAAAAGCAGGGCCAGACAACGGTTACGATCCGGTCCGGCAGCAAAAAGACCCGGGTGAAGGTTGTGGTTTATAAGTAGGAGTTATCAGACAAAGGAGAGTGAAACGTCGAATAAAAGAGACATCGGCGCGCAACTCTCCTTTTTCTAAAGTTTTTATTAAGGACAGAATCAGATATTGCAACGAATAAAAACAGGGCATATAATACAGGAATGTTCTAATTAAAACAAAATGCAGAGAGGATAGAAAGTATGATCAAGAAATGTGTGCAAAAGCCATATACTGTTCTGGTGGCTGTGATCATTGCTCTGCTGATCGGTGCGGTCAGCCTGACAAAGCTCCAGACCGATCTTCTGCCGGATATGACCGTGCCGTATATGATGGTTGTAACGACATATCCGGGGGCAAGTCCGGAGAAAGTGGAGCGTGATGTCACGCAGCCGCTTGAAAGTGCCCTGGGTACGGTCAGTGGAGTGGAAAATGTCACCAGTGTCAGTGCAGAGAATTACAGTATGATCACGCTGGAATTTGCTGATGACATGAATATGGATTCTGCCATGGTCAAGCTGAACACGCAGCTTGATGCAGCAAAAAGCAGTCTTCCGGATTCCTGTGGTACACCGAATGTCATGGAGATCAGTATGGACATGATGGCTACGGTATATGCCAGTGTCAGCAAGGATGATGCGGATATCTATGATATTTCGGATTTTGTTACGGAAAACATCACTCCGGAGATCGAGCGTATTGACGGTGTGGCCAGTGTCAGCTCACTTGGTCTGATTGAAAAGAGCGTGGAGGTACGTTTAAATCAGGACAAGATTGATGCAATTAATGATAAGATCCTGAAAAAGACAAACGATAAGCTGGATGATGCCAAAGAGGATATTACATCCGGAAAAAGCAAACTGAAAAAGTCTGAATCTACGATCAAGTCACAGAAAAAGAAACTGGCCAAACAGCAGGAAAAGACAGCGGATTCTCTTGCGGATGCCAGTGTGGCACTGGACAAAGCCCAGGCTACCAAGGCTGCCTATGAGTCTCAGCTGACAACTCTTCAGACACAGAAAGCAGCTCTTGAGACTGAGAAAAAAGCGTATGAAGACAATCATATTGAAGAAACATATGACTCCATTGATAAAGCACTTGGAAAACTGCATGATGCCGTAGGTGACATGGCATTTCAGGCCGGTGTGGTTGTCCCGTCCGGAATTGCAGCTGCAGCTGCTGACAAAGATGGGTTCAATGCGTTTAAAGACTGGATGAAAGAAAACGGCATGGGAGACCAGGTATCTTCTCTGGAGTACGATTCCATAAAACAGGTGTATGATGCCGTGACGACAAGACTGCCTCAGATCGATACGGAGCTTGCCAATATGGCAACGGAGATTGCAGCAACAGAAGCCCTCGTGTCTGCAGCATCCGAGCAGATGCAGGGGCTGGATGACCAGTATCAGCAGGTACTGAAAGGCTCGATGCAGGCATCCGCCGGTTTTGGTTCCGCAGATGCCCAGATGTCAGCCGCCCAGTCTTCCATCAACAGTGCCAAAGAGGAGCTGGACAAAGCGCAGGATCAGTTTGAAGATTCGGCAAAAACAGCCAGAGATAATGCAAATATTGACTCCCTCGTAACGATGGATACGCTGTCAAATCTGATCTATGCCCAAAACTTTGAGATGCCGGCCGGATATATTGACGATAAAGATGACCACCAGTGGCTGCTAAAAGTCGGTGATAACTTTTCGTCTGTAGAGGAACTGGATGATCTGGTGCTTTGCAAAATCGATGATATCGGGGATATCAAACTCAGTGACGTGGCAGATATCACTGTTGTAGACAATGCAAGGGACAGTTACGAAAAAGTAAATGGTGAACAGGCCGTAGTTCTTGCAATCTATAAGAACAGCACTGCCAGTACCAGCAAAGTATCTTCAAGCTTTGCAAAACGTGCAGCCCAGCTGGAACAGGAAAATGAAGGCTTACATATTGAAACACTGATGGACCAGGGCGACTATATCACTATGTTCATCAAAGCTGTATTGCAGAGTATGGTTCTTGGTGCGCTGCTGGCTCTGGTTGTTCTGATCATCTTCCTTAAAGATGTAAAACCGACAGTAGTTGTTGCATTCAGTATTCCCTTCAGCGTGCTTGTAGCGCTGATCTTAATGTATGCGACGGGCATCTCCATCAATATGATGTCTCTGTCCGGATTATCCTTAGGTATTGGTATGCTGGTGGATAACTCAATCGTTGTTATTGAAAATATCTATCGTCTGCGTGCCCGGGGACTGGCAGCACCCAGGGCTGCTTTGCAGGGTACAAAACAGGTGGCCGGAGCGATTATATCCTCCACGTTGACAACAATCTGTGTATTCCTGCCGATGATCTTTACAAGCGGCTACGTTCGTCAGCTGATGCTGCCGTTTGCCCTGACGATCGGCTTTGCCCTGCTGGCTTCTCTTGTCGTAGCGATGTTTGTAGTGCCGGTGATCGGTTCTGTTTTATTAAAGAAGTACAAAGAAAAAACACACCCGTTTTTCGATAAAGTCTGCGCTGTATATACAAAGCTCCTCGGTTTCTGTCTGAAAGTAAAGATTGTGCCGCTGGCTCTTGCTATAGCATTGCTTGTTTTTTCCGTATTTGGAGTGATGCGCATGGGTATTTCCGTTATGCCGGACATGACGACGCAGCAGATCGCTGTCAGCTGCAAGATGCCGGATGATACCACAAAAGAAGATGCCTATGCAACTGCTGATAAAGTCATGGAAGCCATTCAGAAGATCGACAATGTGGAGACTGTCGGCGCTCTGACCAATGTCGGCAGCCTGATCTCGAGTACGATGAGTTCTGATGACTACCTGCAGTACAGCTTTTATGTACTGCCGAAAGATGGCGTGACAGATATCCGTGATATCAAGCAGATCTGCAAATCCATCGAGGAAAACACAAAAGATCTTGACTGTGATGTAAGTACAGATTCCTCTTCCATGAGTGAAATGTCTTCCCTGTCGTCTTCTGGCCTGACAATCAATATTACCGGTCGTGAGACAGACAAATTGCTGGAGATCAGTGAAGATGTGATGAAACTTCTTGAAGAGACTGATGGTTGTACAGATGTATCTAACGGTCAGGAAGACGGAGATGACGAGATCTATCTGGAAATTGATAAGACAAAAGCTATGCGTGACGGTCTCACCGTAGCTCAGATTTACCAGACTCTGTCAGGTCGTATGAATACAGATAAAACTGCTCTGACGGGCTATCTTGATGATACACAGATGGATGTCAGGCTGATTGATGAGACAGACGTTCTCAATGTGGACAACCTTCTGGATACAGAATTTACAGTTACCACAACAAACGATGATGGTGAACAGGAAACGAAACAGACAAAGCTGAAAAAATATGCCACCATCAGCCGTGGAAAAGGTGTGGCCAGCATCAACCGCAAAAATGGAACCCGTACCATGAGTGTTACCTGCTCGATGGAAGATGGTTACAATGCTACATTGGTCGGCCGTGACGTCCAGGATAAACTGAACAGCTACAAAGCACCAAAAGGTTACAACGTGGAACTTGGCGGTTCCACCACCGATGTCAACAACATGTTGAGCCAGATGATGCAGATGATGTTACTCGGCTTCGCTCTGATCTACCTGATCATGGTTGCCCAGTTCCAGAGCCTTCTGTCTCCCTTTATCATCATTTTCACCGTGCCCCTGGCATTCACTGGTGGTTTTCTCGGTCTGTTATTTGCCGGCGAGCAGTTGTCCATGATCAGTCTCCTTGGCTTCCTTGTCCTGATGGGAACTGTTGTAAACAATGGTATCGTTTTCGTCGATTATGCCAACCAGCTGCGAATCGGTGGCATGAAAAAACGCGAGGCCCTCATCATGACCGGCCGCACCCGTATGCGCCCCATCCTGATGACCGCCCTCACTACCATCCTCGCCATGGTTCCTATGGCTATCAGCCAAAGCGCCGGTGACTCCATGGGCAAAGGCATGGCCATCGTCATCATCGGCGGCATGGCCTATGCCACCCTCATGACCCTGTTTATCATCCCTGTCATGTATGACATCCTCTACCGCCGCCAGCCCAAAGTAGTCGATGTAGGCGATGACACCATCGACGATGTCCCCGATGACGCCGCCGAATTCCTCGCCCAGCTCGAAACCGAGAGAAAAAGCAGCGAAACAGAGGCGGATGCATAAAACGTAAATTCAAGAAAAAGGGATGGCCGGGGTGCTGGCTCCCTGCTCTATATCTCTATATGTACTTTCCAAGCGACTCTAGCGAGTAAGAGTCCGAGACTACAGGCTCGGACCGACGGAGCCGGAGCGTAGGAAAGTACATATAGAGATATAGAGCAGGGAGCCAGCACCCCGGCCATCCCTTTTCCTTGGGCAAAGATTTTAATTATTATCATCCAGATACCGCAAATAACACCGCACCAGCAGCGCCATCTTCAAAGCAATCGCATCATCAAACCTCCGAAGATCCAGCCCCGTCTCCTTCTGAATCTTGTCCAGCCTGTAAATCAACGTATTCCTGTGAATATACAGCCTCCGCGCCGCCTCCGACGTATTCAGATTATTCTCAAAAAACTTTTCCACCAGATTCAGCGTCTCCTCATCAAACACCGCCGGCAGCGTCTCCCCGAAAATCTCCCGCAGATACACCTGACATAACGGCCGTGGCAGCTGGTAGATCAGTCGTCCGATACCCAGACTCGCATAGGTACTGACCTTGTGATCTGCATAAAAGATCTTTCCAACCTCCAGCGCAGCCTGTGCCTCCGAAAGAGCCTGCGGCAGACAGCTCAGCTCATGGATGACTGTGCTGCAGGAAACCCTCGCATTGCACATCGCTTCCATGCTCAGCATATCCACCAGTGTTTCTGCAATATCCGACAGTTCCTCCGGAGCTTCTGAAGAAGCTTCAAGAATCAGCACCAGATGGATATCGTCCAGCGGAATCAGATAATGGTGCGCCGATTCAGGATACAGACTGCGGATCGTCTGCTGTACGTTTTTGTCGTAAGGTGCATCTGTTTCAATCAGATAGACCAGTCGTGACACTGTCATATCCACATGCAGCCGACTGGCATATACCGGAATATCCTGTGGATCACAGGTACCCTTTAACAATGCGGCAAAAAAGGAGGAACGCTCGGAAAAAGACCTTCCATCCTGCAATGCCAGAGAAAACTGTCCGGCGGCCAGCTGACCGATAACCTCCATATTGGCGGCAGAATCCGTCAGGGTCAGCACACCCAGCGGTTGTCTGTCATCCCCCAGCCGAAACAGCCAGAGATCGTCCTTTTTCAGAAAAACTGTGCCATCCGACAGAAAAGAGAGGATATCTTCAGAAGAAAGTATCGCATCATCCGTCGCTGTCGTCAGCCTGCGTTCACCGTTTGTATGGTAAAAACCGGTATCACTGCCTGTGATATCCCGGATCTTTTGTAGCTGGAGTAATAATTGCTGTTGTGTCATAGTCAGAATTCCTTATTTATACTAAAAAATGGGGTTGTGAAACTCACAACCCCATTTTAACATATTTAAATTAGTATGTGATAGACAGTTCTGTTTCTTTATCAAAGAAATGTGTCATGCTCATATCCAGTGCGAACTTCACGGTATCACCCATCTTGGATGTTGTGTGCGGATCAACACGGGCTGTACACGGATTGTTCTCCAGATCGAAGTACAGGAATACTTCTGCACCCAGAAGCTCGTATACATTGACTTTGGCTTCGATGACAGCGCTGCTTGCAGCAACATCTTCCGGATCATCGGAGATATTCTCCGGACGGATACCCATAACAACAGTCTTTCCGTCATAGCCTTTTTCCAGAAGAACTTTGGCTTTCTCAGCCGGAGCTTTCAGTGTGTACGGACCAACCTTGAGGTCTGCACCGTCACCGTTTTTAACAACAGTAACATCGATGAAGTTCATCTGCGGAGAACCGATGAAACCGGCAACGAACAGGTTGATCGGGTTATCGTACAGAGTCTGCGGAGTATCTACCTGCTGAACAACACCATCCTTCATAACAACGATTCTGGTACCCAGAGTCATAGCCTCGGTCTGGTCATGTGTAACGTAGATGATGGTAGCTTTCAGTCTGTCATGCAGCTTGGAGATCTCGGTACGCATCTGTACACGGAGCTTTGCATCCAGGTTGGACAGCGGCTCATCCATCAGGAATACCTTCGGGGAACGAACGATAGCACGTCCCATGGCAACACGCTGTCTCTGACCACCGGACAGAGCCTTCGGTTTACGGTCAAGCAGCTTCTCCAGATCCAGGATCTTGGCTGCGTTACGAACAGCTTTGTCGATCTCGTCCTTCGGAACCTTTCTCAGCTTCAGACCGAATGCCATGTTGTCATATACAGTCATATGCGGATACAGAGCGTAGTTCTGGAATACCATAGCGATATCACGATCCTTCGGCTCTACATCGTTCATAACCTTGCCATCGATCTCCAGAGTACCTTCGGAAATCTCCTCCAGACCTGCGATCATACGAAGTGTAGTAGATTTACCACATCCGGACGGTCCTACGAAAATGATGAACTCCTGGTCTGCAATGTCCAGATTGAAGTTCTTTACAGCTTCAAACCCATTCGGGTATCTTTTATAAATTCCTTTTAATGATAATCCTGCCATGATTTGGCCTCCCGTTTCTTTATGATGGTTTCATTATACCGGCATTCTGACGGAATGCATATGACAGATGTTACAAGAATCAGGTTGTGGAATGTGCAGATTGTTAAAAATGCAATGGGGTATGAATGGTATGCTCAGAAATTTGAAAACTCAAGTTATAAAGGGATTGACAAATCTTAGGAAAAAAGATATAGTAAACGAGACGAATAAAATAGTTAATAACTTCAGCATTATAAATTATGCATTTCTGATCAGAATTCGTCATCAGATGTTATCATTTCAAATTTAGCAGTCGCTGAGTATTTCAAGAAGCGAAAACAAAAATCGAATAAGGAGAAGTATGGGACAAAAGGATTTAAGTGAAAAAATTCTTGTGGCGTATGACGATGTATTTGCGGACATTGTCAATGTTTTAATGTTTAACGGACAGGAGAAAATCCGTCCGGAAGAACTGGAGGATAAAGGAACAAAGGCTTTTTATAAAGGAAATGGCACGTTGCATGAGATGGAACGGGATGTGGTCAAGCACTGGAGAAAAGGAGAAGTACGTTTCGGCTGTATCGGGATTGAAAATCAGACGGCAGTAGACCCGGATATGTCATTGCGTGTGATCGGATATGATGGCGCAGCATACAGAGTGCAGCTGTCAGAACAGAAAAAGAGTCAGGAACGATATCCAGTGGTTACGATTGTGCTGTATTTCGGTTATGATAAAAAATGGGACAAGCCGCTGCAGCTGCTTGAAAAACTGACAGTTCCAGAGGAATTTGTTCCTTATGTAAGTGATTACAAAGTGAATCTGTTTCAGGTGGCCTGGCTGAGTGATGAACAGGTAGAAATGTTCCAGTCCGATTTTAAAGTTGTAGCAGATTATTTTGTGCAGAAACGAAAGAATAACGGATACACACCGACAAAAACAGAAATCAAACATGTGGAAGCGGTATTACAGTTGCTTTCTGTAATGGAGCATGACGACAGGTTTATAGAAATAATCTACAGTGAAGATGGAGGTAAAGTTAAAAATATGTGTGATGTATTAGATATTGCAGAGCAGAGAGGCGAAAAACGTGGCGAAATCAGAGGAGAAAAGAGAGGAATGAAGCGGGGAGAGGCTGCAAAAGCTGCAAAAATCATGCGAAAAATGTATGGAAAAGGCTATATGATTAAGGAAATTGCACAAATAACAGATGAATCAGAAGAGACCGTAAAAGAAATTTTGCAGCTCATGTAAGTAAAAAGTATAGTGATGAACATATATCAGAAAAGCCGAAGGCATATGATTCCCCCGGCTTTGACAGAATGTAGAAAAATAAGTTTTACAGTTGAACCAAAATCCGCTTCCGTTCTTTGAAATATACCGGTGTGAGCCCGCATTCTTCTGCAAAAGCATACGCTTCTGCCAGATAAGCTCCCACAACCTCCGGATAATGGGCGTCGCTTCCGATGGTAACGAAACGTCCGCCAAGTGCATGATAGCGCCGGTAGATCGTACGGAGTGCATCGATGGCTTCCGGTTTGGCAAACTGCCGGGTGTTGATCTCGATACATTTATCTTTTTGAATCAGCAGCTGCAAAATCCGGTCAATCTTTTCCGGGAATTCCTCGTAATACAACAGCGGATCTTCGTAAGGCGCTACCCGGCCGATGTAGTCGATATGGCCCAGTGTATCAAAGTCATCAAATGTCTCGATCATCTCCGCCATCGTATCCAGATATTCACCGAAAACTTCTTCCTTATCTTTGAATAAAGCGAAGAATTCCGGATAGTAGATATCCTGTCCGCGCATAAAATGGATCGAACCGATCACCATATCGAAAGGATGGGAACGGACAATCTCGCTGTTTTTCGCATTGGTATCGGCGGTCATGCCGATCTCAACGCCCAGCAGCAGATGATCATTTCGATAGGGTGTGAGTGCCTGAAAGTATGTGTCAGGGTCAAAATAGAAACCGGACGGATCGCCATAGGCCAGATCAATATGCTCTGTGAGAATGATATCCAGTCCCTTTTCTTTTTGTACTTTCAGCAGATCGGAAAACACCATACCGCTGTCCGTGGAAAACGGTATGGTGTGCATATGTGTATCAAACATTATTTGGCAAACAGTGTGCGGAAACGTTTCATGGCTTCCACAGTATTCTCATAGCTTCCGAAAGCGGTCAGACGGAAGTAGTTCTTGCCGTTTTCACCGAAGCCCTCACCAGGTGTTCCCACAACCTGGATGTTATTTAAGAGATAATCAAAGCATTCCCAGGCTTCCATGCCGTTCGGGCATTCGAACCAGATATACGGGGAATGCTCACCGCCGGTAAACGGAATACCAAGCTCTGTCATGGTATCGGCGATCAGGCGGGCATTTTTCTGGTAGTAAGCCAGATTTTCCTTGCACTCAGCCATGCCCTCATCGGTAAATACCTCTGCGGCAGCGTGCTGGATGATGTAGGCGGTGGAGTTGTATTTGGTACTCTGGCGACGGTTCCACATAGCGTTTAAGGACATTTCCGTACCGTTGGAAGCAGTGAATACAAGCTCCTTCGGAACGACAGTGTAACCGCAGCGGGTACCGGTAAATCCGGCTGTCTTAGACAGAGAACAGAACTCGATGGCACATTTTTTAGCACCTTCGATGGCATAGATGCTGCGCGGCAGGGACGGATCGGTGATGAACGCTTCGTATGCGGAGTCAAAAAGAATAATAGCTTCGTTTGCCAGGGCATAGTCCACCCATTCCTTCAGCTGTTCCTTGTTGTAGCAGGCACCGGTCGGGTTGTTCGGAGAACATAAGTAGATCAGATCCACATGCTGGCTGTGATCAGGCATCGGCAGGAAGCCGTTTTCGGGCGTACCGTTCATATAGATGACGCTGTTTCCGCACATGATGTTAGTATCCACATAGACCGGGTATACCGGATCCGGGATCAGGATCACGTTGTCATGGGCAAACAGGTCGGTGATGTTACCGGTATCGCTCTTTGCACCGTCGGAGATAAAAATGGCGTCAGGATCAACATCTACGCCACTCTTCTTATAATAAGCGCTGATGGCATTGCGAAGCTCCGGATAACCCTGCTCCGGTCCATAGCCCTTGAAGGTCTCGGCGGAAGCCATCTGGTCTACACCTTCATGCAGCGCTTTGATAACTTTGGCGGTCAGCGGCTTAGTGACATCGCCGATGCCCAGACGGATGATCGGTTTGTCAGGATTGGCCTTTGTGTAAGCAGCGGTACGGTGGGCAACCTCAGAAAAGAGGTAGCTGGTTTTCAGGCGAAGAAAATTCTCATTTAATTTTGGCATAGTAAGAATCCTTTCTAGTGTATATATTTGTGTACTGTTAAGGCTGTATTCGATAGCTCATATATCGGAGAAAACAGTAAAATCAGACGTTTTGTTACCGAAAGATTGCATCGTTAACACTTTAACAGGACACATGGTTAGTGTGTGAAAATAATCCAGAGACATTCTAGCAAAAAGCAGGAATAGTGTCAATAAATCCCTACCAGGTTGCTTGCATTTAAAGTCAGATTCGTATACACTTGAAGAACACAGGTGAAGCACCAGAAAAAACAAGGTGTTCGGTATGGAGGATATAATGAAAAAAACATATAAACTGACAATAGCCTACGATGGCAGCCGCTATTTTGGCTGGGAGCATCAGCCGGATCGGGATACGGTGCAGGGCAAGCTGGAAAGCGTACTGGAACGTATGGTGGGGGAATTTATCGATGTGGTCGGTGCCGGGCGCACGGATGCCGGTGTTCATGCGCGGGCTATGACAGCGCACGCGGTGTTTGAGACAAAGATGAGTTGTGAAGAAATCCGGGATTATTTTAACCGGTATCTGCCGGATGATATCGCAGTCCGGGATGTGACAGTGGCTTCCGAACGTTTTCATGCCCGGTACAAGGCCGTGGGAAAGACATACCAGTATACGTGTTTCGATGGACCGGTAAAGCCGGTGTTTGACCGGAAATATGTAACCATTCTTAAAGAATCCCCGGATGTGGAAGCCATGCAGGAGGCCGCCGATTATCTGACAGGCGAACATGATTTCCGGTCATTCTGTGGCAACCCGAGAATGAAAAAGTCGACGATACGCATTGTAGACACGATCGAAATCACCAAAAAGAGCGGATATATCCGTATTCGTGTCCATGGCACAGGATTTTTGCAGAATATGGTGCGCATTATCGTTGGTACATTACTGGAAGTGGGATTCGGACGGCTGCAGCCGGAGGATATGCTGGCGATTTTGGAAGCAAAGGACCGTAAGGTGGCAGGGCCTACAGCACCACCGGAAGGACTGATGCTGATGAAGGTGGATTATTAAAATGGAATAAATACAAGGCTTAATAGTGACAAGTAACTATTTTGTCGCAGAGAACGGTGTGACCCGAAGGTCACGCCGTTTTTCTGCGT
>CAKRQV010000025.1 GCA_934394565.1 uncultured Lachnospiraceae bacterium | reverse complement strand
CCGGACTGTCTTATCAAAGAATTTTCGAGGATTGTATTTATGTGTTTCACTGTTCAGTTATCAAGGTTCTCACTTGCGCTGCTCTCTCGAAACAGCTTATTTACTATATCACAGCTGTTTGTCATTGTCAAGAACTTTTTTAAAGTTTTTAAAAACTTTTTTGAAGCTCTTTCGCGACAGCCAGTCTAATATATCACATCGTATGTGTGATGTCAATACTTATTTTTCTTTTTTTCAGAAAAATAAGAACGGAGAAGGAGGGATTTGAACCCTCGCACCGCGCAAACGGTCTATACCCTTAGCAGGGGCACCTCTTCAGCCACTTGAGTACTTCTCCTAACGCCTGAATATCAAATCAATATTCAATTTATCACTTTCGTGACACATCGATTAGTATACTAAACAGATGTAGATATGTCAAGACGCAATTTCAACTATTTTTCAATTTTTTTTATTGCATTTTTACTTATGGTTTACGTAGCATTTTCTCATCTGCAATCAAGCTGTGTAAATGTTCCTACAGGGGGTATTCTTCGCGCCTCCATGCATCCGCAGCTGTGGCGTAGAGATTGTTTCCTTTGCTGTCGGCGACAACGATAACCGGAAAATTTTCTACGGTCAACCGACGGATAGCCTCTGTTCCCAGATCATCATACGCGATGACTTCCGAAGATGTAATACACTTAGAAAGAATTGCACCAGCTCCTCCCACGGCAGCAAAATATACCGCATGGTTTCTGACTACAGCATCCAGTACCTGAGAAGTGCGTTTTCCTTTGCCAATCATCCCTCGCAGACCAAGATCCAATAAGGTTGGTGCATACTTGTCCATGCGACTGGCCGTCGTTGGTCCTGCAGAGCCTATAGTTCTGCCCTCTCTGGCCGGGGACGGTCCCATATAATAGATAATATTGCCTTCAATCTGAAGTGGTAGCTCTTTTTTTGCATCCAGTGCTTCCTGCATTCTTTTATGTGCGGCATCTCTGGCTGTGTAGACAGTTCCTGTCAGATAGACATAATCCCCGGCTGTCAGCTGATCCGCCTCTTCTTTTGAAAAAGGTACCTGCAGATGTTTTTCCATGGCATTTCTCCCTATATTGTCCGCACGGCATGACGGTTCACGTGACAGCAGATATTAACTGCCACGGGAAGCCCCGCAATATGTGTGGCATATGTATTAATATTTACAGCAAGAGCTGTGATTCTTCCGCCCAGACCGGCCGGTCCTATTCCCAGCGCATTGATTCTGGTAAGCATTTCTTTTTCCAGATCAGCGATATAGGGAATATCTGATGGCTGATCCACATCTCTTGTCAGTGCCTGTTTTGCAAGCAGTGCACATTTTTCAAAGGTACCACCAATACCAACACCGATGACCATCGGCGGACAGGCATTTGGACCTGCATCCTTTACAGCTGTAAGAATAGCATCTTTAACACCTTCGATACCTTCTGCAGGCTTCAACATAAAGATACGACTCATATTCTCACTGCCAAAACCTTTTGGTGCCACTGTAATCTTTACCTGATCTCCGGGTACGATACGGATATGCAGTATTGCAGGGGTATTATCCTTCGTATTCTCTCTGAGCAGCGGATCGCTGACTACAGATTTGCGCAAAAATCCCTCTACATAACCCTGGCGGACGCCTTCATTAACCGCAGTTTCCAGATCACCGCCTTCAAAATGCACATCCTGACCGATTTCCATAAAGACAACTGCCATACCGGTATCCTGACAGATCGGAATCATATCCCGCCCGGCAATTTGCAGATTTTCTTCCAGCTGGGAAAGAATCTGTCTGCCCAGAGGGGATTCTTCCCCTCCGGCAGCTTCCTTTAAACGTTTTTCCATATCTGGTGCCAGATAGTGATTGGCCTCTATGCACATCTCTTTGATGCTTTTGGTTACTTTATCCACATTAATACTTCTGATCATCTGTATTATCCCCATTCTCTTCGATGGTTTCTTCAGTTTCCGGTGCATTTTTCTCGCCCGGATCCTTTTCTCTCACCTTGGCAATGCTGGCTACTGTCACATCCCTGGCAACATTCATAACCTTTACACCGGAAGTGATACGTTTCATCGCAGAGATTTCTTCACAGGAAGTACGTATAATAACACCCTCTGTCGTGATCATCATAATGTCATTATCGATATTGACTGCCTTGGCCCCGACAACATTACCTGTCTTATCGGTGATACGGTAACATTTCACACCCTTACCGCCACGGTTCTGACACGGAAATTCATCCATCAGGGTTCTCTTGCCGTAGCCCTTTTCGGAAACAATCAGCATATAGTCTCCCTGTACATTCAGCTGCATACCGACAACATAATCGTTTTCATCCAGAAAAATGCCACGTACCCCCATTGCACCACGGCCGGTCGGACGTACATCGTTTTCATTGAAGCGAATACTCATACCCTGGTTTGTCACAAGGAGGATATCTTTCTTTCCATCGGTGGTTTTGACCTCAATCAGCTCATCGTTATCCTGCAGACCGATAGCAATCAGACCTGTCTTTCGCATATTTTTAAAGGCCGACATCTGGGTTTTCTTTACAATACCCTTTCTGGTCACCATGATCAGATAATCGTCGTCCTTAAACTCACTGATTGGAATAACGGACGTTACCTTTTCCCCAGGTACCAGATGCAAAAGGTTGACGATAGCCGTACCGCGTGCCGTTCTTCCAGCCTCCGGAATTTCGTAGGCTTTCATACAAAACGCCTTGCCGAGATTGGTATAGAACATCATATAGTGGTGCGTCGTTGTCATCAGAAGCTCTTCTACGTAGTCGTCCTCTATGGTCTGCATACCCTTGATACCACGACCTCCACGATTCTGACTGCGGAAATTATCTACAGTCATTCTCTTGATGTAGCCCTTCTTTGTCATGGCAATCACGGTATTTTCCCTGGGGATCATATCCTCTGTGGAGATATCGTATACGTCATAGCCGATCTTTGTGCGTCTGTCATCGCCATATTTCTCGGCAATCTGGGAAATCTCGGTACGGATTACACGAAGTAACATCTTATGGTCTCCCAGAATCATCTGGTATTCACGGATCTTATCCATGAGCTCCTTGTATTCATTCTCAATCTTTTCTCTTTCCAGACCGGTCAGTGCTCTCAGACGCATATCTACGATAGCCTGAGCCTGGGCATCCGAAAGAGCAAATTCCTCCATCAGTCCTGCCTTGGCGACCTGAGTATTGCGGGAACCCCGGATAATCTGGATCACCCGGTCAATATTGTCAAGCGCCTTTAACAGACCCTCTAAGATATGTGCTCTCTCCTGCGCCTTGTTCAGGTCATATTTTGTACGTCTGGTCACGACATCTTCCTGATGTGCCAGATAGTAGCCCAGCATTTCTTTCAGATTCATGACCTTTGGCTGGTTATTGACAAGCGCCAGCATAATGACACCAAAGGTATCCTGCAGCTGAGTATGCTTGTACAGCTGATTTAAGATGACGTTGGCATTGGCATCTTTTCGAAGATCGATACAGATGCGCATACCTTCACGGCTGGAATGATCATTCAGACCAGTAATGCCGTCAATCTTTTTGTCTCTTACAAGCTCGGCGATCTTTTCGATCAGGCGGGCTTTATTGACCATATAAGGCAGCTCCGTAATGATAATCTGACTCTTGCCATTTGGCAGAGTCTCTATGTTGGATACTGCACGCACGCGGATCTTGCCACGGCCGGTACGATAGGATTCTTCGATACCTCTGCGGCCAAGAATTGTAGCACCGGTAGGAAAATCCGGTCCCTTTACAATATCCAGAATTTCTTCAAGATCCGTATCTCTGTCCTCTTCAATCTGGTTATCGATGATCTTTACCACAGCACCAATAACTTCTCTTAAATTGTGCGGTGGAATATTGGTAGCCATACCGACAGCGATACCAGATGTCCCATTGACCAGAAGGTTCGGGTAACGGGACGGCAGCACCGTGGGTTCTTTTTCTGTCTCATCAAAGTTTGGCTGGAAATCTACGGTATCCTTGCTGATATCCGCCAGCATTTCCATGGAAATCTTGCTAAGTCTCGCTTCCGTATATCGCATGGCTGCAGCGCCGTCACCATCCACGGAACCAAAGTTACCATGGCCGTCTACCAGCGGGTAGCGGGTAGACCAGTCCTGTGCCATATTAACAAGCGCACCATAAATAGAGCTGTCACCGTGCGGATGGTATTTACCCATCGTATCACCGACAATACGCGCACACTTACGATGCGGCTTGTCAGGACCATTATTCAGCTCGATCATAGAATATAACACTCGTCTCTGTACCGGCTTCAAACCGTCCCGGACATCCGGAAGGGCACGGGAAGCGATGACACTCATGGCGTACTCAATATAGGATTTTTCCATCGTCTTTTTCAGATCGACGTCTATCACCTGATCAAATATTGTATCTTCCATACGTTTATGTCCTTTCTCTTACCTGCCTAGATATCCAGGTTTTCTGCATATTTGGCATTTTCTTCGATAAATTCCCTTCGTGGATCTACCTTGTCCCCCATCAAGGTCGTAAAGGTCAGATCAATCTCAGAGGAATCTGAATCATCCATCATGACACGCTTTAATACACGTCGCTCAGGATCCATGGTTGTCTCCCACAGCTGATCGGCATCCATCTCACCCAGACCTTTGTATCGCTGGATCTTATTATTGCCGTCACGGCCAATCTCCGTCAGAATATTATTTAACTCATCGTCTGTATAGGCATACCATACCTTGCGGTTCTTTTCTATCTTGTACAGCGGCGGCTGTGCAAGATAGACATGACCCTGACGGATCAGCTCCGGCATAAACCGATACAGGAAAGTCAGCATCAGTGTATCGATATGGGCACCGTCTACATCGGCATCGGTCATGATGATAATCTTGTCGTATCTGAGCTTACTGATATCGAAATCCTCATGAATACCGGTACCAAAAGCTGTAATCATGGCTTTGATTTCTTCGTTACCGTAAATCCGGTCCAATCTGGCCTTCTCAACATTCAGAATCTTACCGCGCAGCGGCAGAATTGCCTGGGTGTCACGGCTTCTGGCCGTCTTGGCGGAACCACCGGCGGAATCACCCTCTACCAGATAAATTTCACATTTTTTTGGATCTTTGTTTGTACAGTCTGCCAGCTTACCCGGAAGAGACATACCATCCAACGCAGATTTACGACGCGTCAGATCTCTGGCTTTTCTGGCGGCCTCTCTGGCACGCTGGGAAAGCACGGATTTTTCGATAATGGTCTTGGCTACCACCGGATGCTGTTCCAGGAAAAGCTCCAGCTGTGTGGAAACAATATTATCCACGGCTGTACGTGCCTCACTGTTGCCAAGCTTCTGCTTGGTCTGTCCCTCAAACTGCGGCTCCTCGATCTTGACACTGATGATTGCGGTCAGACCCTCACGGATATCTTCACCTGTCAGGTTCTGGTCGCTGTCTTTTAATATTTTATTTTTACGTCCATATTCGTTAAAAATCTTTGTCAGGGCATTACGGAAACCGACAACATGCGTACCACCCTCCGGTGTCGTGATGTTGTTGACAAAACCGTAGGTATTTTCTGTATAGGAATCGTTATGCTGCATGGCCACTTCGACCTGCACACCATTTTTTTCACCCTCACAGTAGATAATCTCTTCGTAAAGCGGAGTCTTGCTGCGGTTCAGATAAGTAACAAACTCCTTGATACCGCCCTCGTAATGAAACTCCCGGCGTACCGGCTTTTCTTCGCGCAGGTCAGTCAGACTTATAAAAAGTCCTTTCGTCAGAAAGGCCATTTCACGGAATCTGACCTTTAAAGTTTCAAAATCAAAAATCGTATCTTCAAAGATTTCCTTATCCGGCAGAAAATCGACTCTCGTACCGGTCTGTTCCACAGGGCATGTACCGACTTCTTTTAACGGATACATGACATGGCCTCTTTCGTAACGCTGTTTGTACATCTTGCCCTCACGGCAGATCTGTACTTCCAGCCATTCAGAAAGAGCATTGACAACAGAAGCACCTACACCGTGCAGACCACCGGACACCTTGTATCCTCCGCCTCCAAACTTACCACCGGCATGCAAAATCGTAAATACGACCTCAACAGCCGGAATACCTGCTTTATGGTTAATACCGACAGGAATACCACGGCCGTCGTCAATAACGGTGATCGAATTATCCGGATTGATCATCACTTCGATTTTGTCGCAAAATCCTGCCAGCGCCTCATCGACGGCATTATCTACGATCTCATATACCAGATGGTGAAGGCCCCTTGACGAGGTACTGCCGATATACATACCCGGTCTTTTGCGTACCGCTTCCAGTCCCTCCAGAATCTGGATTTGATCTGCTCCATATTCGTTGCTCATGTTATTCCTCCTGTTTTCTCTCGGTTACATGACCGCTGACCACTTCATATACCTGGTGAATGGGAAAATGATGTTCTATAAAATCATCCAGGCCGGTACAGGTGATCAGCGTCTGTATGTGAGAGATACTTTTCAATAAATAGTTTTGCCGGTTACTGTCCAGTTCAGACAGTACATCGTCCAGCAAAAGTATCGGGGTATCTTTGGTTTTCTGCTTTAATATTTCAATTTCCGACAATTTGATGGACAGTGCAGCCGTACGCTGCTGTCCCTGGGAACCAAATTTGCGGATATCGATGCCATTGACACGAATGGCAAAATCATCCCGGTGCGGTCCAACCGTTGTTGTCTTTATGTGGGTATCCTTATCCCGGGCAGCCTTTAATGCCTCTAAAAACTCTTCCCCGGTCGTATCCGGCTCGTATGTCAGCTCGATCTGCTCGCCCTGGTCGGTCAGAGATGCATGGATTTTTTTTACAATCCCGCCCAGATAGGCGAGGAACTTTTCGCGCTCGGCAATAATGCGACTGCCAAAAAAAATAAGCTGCTCATCCCATATATCCAGCATATCCTGATAATCGCTGCGAAACTGCATGTCCTTTAATACGCGATTGCGCTGCTCCAGGATCTTAGTATATTTTGCCAGATCATCCATATACAGACGATTGATCTGGCACATTTCCAAATTGAGGAAATGACGCCTTTCTGCCGGACCATTCTTGACCATTCCCAGATCCTCCGGCGAAAAACACACAAAATTAACGATGCCAAACAGATCACTGGCCTTTTTGATAGGCACTTCGTTGACTGCAATACCCTTTGCCCTGCTCTTTTTCAGATGCATGTCAATACGGTATGGCACATCCTGCCGACGCACAACCATACGGATATGGGCTTCCTCTTCGCCAAAACGGATCATATCTTTATCCCGGCTTCCCCGATGTGACTTTGTCGTTCCACACAGATAGGCTGCTTCGAGAATATTGGTCTTTCCCTGTGCATTGTTGCCATATAAAATATTCGTACCTGCATCCAGAGACAGAGACAGTGTATCATAATTTCTGAAATTTTTAAGTTCTATAGTTTCAATGTACATGCTTCATTTTAGACGATTTTCACGCTTTTTCCGTCAAATGTGAACACATCCCCCGGAACAAGTTTTCGGCCCCTTCTCGTATCAATCTCGCCATTCACTTCGACGAGTCCATCCTGTACGACAATTTTGGCTTCAACGCCACTATCCACCAGCCCGGCAGCTTTTAACGCCTGCCCCAGTTTGATAAATTCATCTCTTACTTTAATTTCCTGCATAGTACTCCTTATTATCTCGCACTGTTAAAGTTAACCGGCAGAATCAGATACAGATAAGATTCGTTGCGGATCACACACGGCGCTTTTGCATTGACAAGGTAAATATCAATCATTTCATCATCGATAACTTTAAGTGCATCCATTAAGAATTTCGGGTTAAAGCCGATCATGATATCACGGCCTTCTTTCTGGATATCGATTTTTTCATCCATGGAACCCATCGGTGTATTGATCTTTAACTCCAGAGCTTCATCGGTGATATTGATAACAATCGGCTTTTTATCACCTTCCTTGACGAGAAGTGTGGCACGATCGATACAACTTAAAAATTCCTGTTTGCGAATGGTCATTTTGGTTTCATAGTCATTGGATAACATCTGGTCAATTTTGAAATACTCGCCCTCGATCAGACGGGATACAACAACAGTACTGTCAAATTCAAAAATAATATGGTTGTCTGTAAAGAACATGTTGACCATATCCTCGGTTTCGCCGGAAAGAATCTTACTGATTTCGATCAGTGTCTTTCCCGGAACAATCACTTTGGTATTTACGGTATCTTCTTTTAACAGCAGCTTACGAATGGAAATACGGTGGCCATCAAGAGAAACGATCTTTAATTCGCCATTTCGGATTTCGATCAATTCACCTGTCATCAGCTTATTGTTTTCATTGGCAGCAATGGAAAAGATTGTCTGACGAATGATTTCTTTTAAGGCAAACTGGGAGATTGTTACATATTCACTGCGCTCAAGAACCGGTAAATAAGAAAAATCATCACCACGTTTTCCGGGAATGGTAAACAACGCTTTTTCACAGGAAATAGTAACGTTTAAATTGTCATCGGTCTGAATGGTAACATCATTATCCGGTAACTTACGAATGATGTCCGAAAAAATACGGGCATCAATGGCAACGATACCTTTTTCAAGAATGGTTCCTTCAACGATTGTTTCGATACCTAATTCCATATCGTTTGTGGTAAATTTGATTTCACTGGCCGAAGCATCTATAAGAATACATTCGAGAATGGACATCGTTGTACGTGAGGGTACAGCACGAAGCGAAATATTGACACTCTTTAATAAATTACTTTTGGAACAAACAAGATGCATAAATGGCTCCTTTCCGTCTGGAGGTGGAAAACTCCATATATAAAAATATAATAATAAATCAGTAGTACATAGTATTAGGGGCTGTGCAAATGTGGAAAAGGCGATTTTTGTCCGCAGATAAAGGAAAAACCGACTGGGAAAAGTCTGTGAAAAACGCCACATGGCGCCGTGGATAAATGGCGGTCAAATGTGGAATCCACAGAATGCACAGCTTATCCACAAAGAGTATCCCCTGAATGTGGATAAGGCTAAATTATGAATTCAGCTTTTTTTTAAGGGTCGCAATGACCTTCTGGGTCTGCTCGCTGGTCTTTAAGTCATCCTGGATCTTATTGATACCGTGGATGACGGTGGTATGGTCACGGTTTCCGATATAGGAACCAACCTGGGTCAGCGGAATATCAAGCATTGTACGACACAGATACATCGCAATCTGTCTCGGGTAGACAATCTTACTGCTTCGTTTGTTGCCTATAATGTCAGCAGGCGTAATCTCAAACTGTTCAGCGACCATGTTGATGATGATCTCCGGGGTGACAACCTTCTTTTCGTTCGGCGAAATAATATCTTTGAGTACCTGTTCAGCCAGTTCCAGGTTGACATCCTGTTTAACCAGATTGGAATAGGCTTTGATCTTTGTCAGGGCGCCTTCCAGCTCACGGATATTAGATTTGATATTGGAAGCAATATATTCGATAACATCATTTCCAACGGTATAACCTTCCATCTCCTGTTTTTTACGGAGAATGGCCATACGGGTCTCGTAGTTCGGAGAGGAAATATCACAGATCAGTCCCCACTCAAAACGGGAACGGATACGGTCTTCGAGGATATCCATGTCCTTCGGGGGCTTATCACTGGAGATAATGATCTGCTTTTTCTCACCGTACAGGGTATTGAAGGTATGGAAAAACTCTTCCTGTGTAGACTCTTTACCTATAATAAACTGTACATCATCGATTAGCAGTACATCGATGTTGCGATATTTTTCACGGAAATCCCGCATGGAATTGTTGTTGCCGTTACGAATAGCTTCGATAACTTCGTTGGTGAAAGTCTCACTGGTTACATAAAGAACACGCATGGACGGGTTGGTTTTCATAATAAAATGGGCAATCGAATGCATCAGATGTGTCTTGCCCAGACCAACTCCACTGTACAGAAACAGCGGATTGTAGATTGTACCCGGAGATTCGGCAACGGCCAGACTGGCAGCATAGGCAAACTGGTTGTTGCTGCCGACAACGAAGGTGTCAAAGGTGTATTCTTTGTTCAGATTCGCTTCAAAAACGGAAGAAGTATTATTATAGGAAGAAACCTCCTCCATCTCGGCAATATCCTTCTGCTGGATAAAGCGAATCTCGCAGCTGATGCCGGTGATTTCCGCTACTGCGGACTTGATCGGGAAAGAATACTTCTTGTTGATGATATTGATGGCGATCTCTTCCAGTGAAACCAGAATATAGAGAGTGCCGTTCTCATATTTGTATACCTGCAAGGGCTTCAGCCACATATTGTAGGATACATCCAAGAGCTCACAGTCTTCTTTGACCCTTTGTAAAATTTCCTGCCAGTGTTCTTCAATAACGTTCATATGTTTTCTCCTGCCTGAGAGAGTATTTGACAAAATCCTCGAAAAGGCAAACTTTCCTTTTTACTATTATACTTATACAGTTTATAATAAAAACAAGGGTTTCGCAATGGTAATAACGGAAAAAAAAAGGAAAAGCGCACATTTATTGTGGATAACCTGCCTGAATTACCAACAGAAAAAAGAACCTCTGTCAACAGCGGTGGAAAAGTGGTCCAAAGCCAGACAGAAAGCGGATATTTCGACAAAAAAGAACAAATGGAATTGAAAAGTTATCCACAAGTTATCCACTTTATGTGGAAAACAGTGGATAAGTCTATACACAGAACCCACAGCAAAGTGAATGGCATCCACATTACCCCCGAAAGCATGGATTACGGGAGTTGGAAAAAGCAAAAAGGGCAGTAAAATGCTGAAAAATCCGCAAAAACTGCGCAAATTATGCTTGACGGGACATTTCTTTTTCTATATAATCTTATGAGGATGTTTTTCAGCATGCATAAATGAGTTAATTAAGAGAATTTTAAATAAGGAGGTGTCTGGGGTTATGAAGATGACTTTTCAGCCGAAGAAGAGATCCAGAGCGAAAGTTCATGGTTTCCGTGCAAGAATGAGCACAGCAGGTGGACGTAAAGTTTTAGCTGCAAGAAGATTAAAAGGAAGAAAGAAATTATCTGCATAAGAATTTAAGACCGCATGATCGAATGTGGTCTTTTCTTCTATTTACAGAGAAATAGGTAAGTTAGGAAAGCTCTATGAAGTTTACGGAAAGTTTAAGAAAAAACAACGAATTCCAGCAGGTCTATAAAAGAGGAACATCCCTTGCCAACCGCTATCTGGTTATGTATGTAAAGGACAATGGGCTGGAGATCAACAGAGTGGGTATATCGGTCAGCAAAAAGGTCGGCAACAGCGTCGTCCGTCACAGAGTGAAGCGTCTGATCAGGGAGTCCTACCGTTTACAGGAAGAGAGATTTCATAGAGGACTGGATGTAGTGATCATTGCAAGAGTCAGTGCAAAGGACTGCGGATACGATAAGATCGACAGTGCGGTGCACCATCTGGCAAAGCTGCATCACATCATTGAATCGGATAATAATGAAAAGAGTAATGATTAGAGGTATCCGTGTATACCAGAAGTATCTGTCTCCATTAAAGCATACAAAATGTCCGTATTACCCCACATGTTCCCAGTATGGACTGGAAGCAATCGAAAAATATGGGGCAGTAAAGGGAGGAGCGCTCGCCGTATGGCGGATTCTGCGCTGCAATCCTCTGTCAAAGGGAGGGTATGATCCGGTTCCGTAAGAAAGGATGTCTGGTACACAGACCAGGCAGTCCCATGTGCTTTTTATCGTGCACAGAATGGAGGAAATAAATTGAATATTCTGTTAACTAAATCGACGATGCCGATCATCAAGTATGTTGCCCTGATCCTGGGTTATCTGATGGATGGTATATACAAGGTACTGGATGTACTGCATATTCCGAATATCGGTCTTGCAATCATCCTGTTCACACTGATCATCTATATTCTGATGCTTCCGCTGCAGATCAAACAGCAGAAGTTTAGCAAGATGAACAGTGTCATGACGCCTGAACTGAACAAGATCCGTGATAAGTACAAAGGTAAAAACGATCAGGCATCCATGGAAAAAATGAATGCAGAGACACAGGCTGTCTATGCAAAGTATGGTGTGTCTCCGACTGGTAGCTGTGCACAGCTTCTGGTTCAGATGCCGATTCTGTTCGCCCTGTATCAGGTTATCTATAAGATCCCGGGCTATATCGGTTCCATTAAAGAAATTTTTGAAGGTCTGACCACCCAGATTACATCAATCAGTGGTTACACCGATATTATTAAAGAATTTGTAAGCGCAAACAAAATCAGTACATTGCAGATGACGTATGATCAGGCAGGTGCCATGACAAACGATTCTGTTGTTGATTTTCTGTATAAGCTGAGTCCTTCCCAGTGGGAGAGCCTCAAAAATGTCGATGCCTTTAAGGGTATGGACAGTGTGATCCAGAGTACATCTGATGCGATCGCCCATGTAAATACATTTCTGGGTATGAATATTTCCGACACACCGATGTCTTTGATCACATCTTCTTTTAAGTCCGGTTCCTGGCTGCTTCTGATCGCTGCCATCCTGATCCCGGTACTGGCTTATGCCACACAGCTGTTTAACTACAAGCTTATGCCACAGCCGGATATGGGTAATGATTCCACAGCTGCCACCATGAAGAGCATGAACCTGATGATGCCTCTGATGAGTGCATTTTTCTGTCTGACTCTGCCGGTAGGTATCGGTATCTACTGGATTGCTGGTGCTGTGATCCGTACGCTCGAGCAGATCTTTATCAACCGTCATCTGGCCAATATGGATATGGACGAGATGATCCGCAAAAACAAAGAAGCTGCTGAGAAAAAGCTGGAGAAAAAGAAAGAAACATCTGCAAACCAGGTATCTGCAAATGTACACAGAAATACAAAATCCATCTCTTCTGTAGCCAAAAATGTGAAGAGTTCAGATGAGGATGCTGTGGAGAGAGCTTCTAAAAATTATAAAGAAGGAAGTATTGCAGCCAAGGCAAATATGGTCAGCCAACTGAATGAGAAAAAGAAGAAATAACCGTACTGTTTAAGACGCATGAATAATAATGCAAATTTGAGCAGACATAAACTATCGTGTAGGAAAGATCCCGTAAGGGTTTAAGGAGAATCATATGGAATTTCAGGAATTTACAGGTGATAACGTAGATCTTGCCATTAATGAAGCCTGCACCAGACTTCAGGTTCCAAGCGATGAGCTTGAGTACGAGATTATCAGCAGAGAATCCGCAGGATTTTTGGGATTTGGTAAAAAACCGGCAAGAATCCGTGCAAGAAAAAAAGAGACAGTAAATGTTGTTTTGAAAGAAAAGAAACCGGTAAAGGAGCAGACATTTAAAGCGCCGAAACAGGAAGTAAAAGAAGAAAAGCCTGTACAGGCCGCTGCACCGGAGACGAAAGAAGAGACAGCAAAGCCGGAGTTTAAGAAAGAGTTCAAAAACAAAAACGGCAAAAAGAAAAACTTTGATAAGAAAAAAGGTGGATTTGAAGAGCGTAAAGACTTCAAGCGTGAGCCGAAAAAAGAAATGCCGAAGCGCGAGCCGAAGCCGGAGCTGGTTGTCGTAGAGCGTACAGAGGAAGAGATTACTGCTATCAAAAAGACAGCAGAGGAGTTCCTCAAGGAAGTATTTGCAGCTATGGAGCTGGGTGTGGAGATCACCATTGCGTATAATAAAGAAAACGGCAATCTGGAGATTGATTTTGCCGGAGATGATATGGGTATCCTGATCGGTAAGAGAGGACAGACACTGGATTCTCTGCAGTATCTGACAAGCCTTGTTGTCAATAAAAATCAGAATGCTTATGTTCGCGTGAAACTCGATACAGAAAATTACAGAAGCAGAAGAAAAGATACGCTGGAAAATCTGGCAAAGAATATCGCTTTCAAGGTAAAGAAAACAAGAAAACCGGTATCTTTAGAGCCGATGAACCCGTATGAGAGAAGAATCATTCATTCTGCTCTGCAGAGCAATAAGTTTGTAGAAACCTACAGCGAAGGAAACGAACCGTACAGACACGTTGTCGTGACCTTAAAGAAAAATGCGTATTATCAGAGAGAAGAACAGTAAGTAATACGATAATGTAAGTAAAGCTCCTGCCTGGCAGACACATGGATATCACGTGGGTCGAAAAAGCAGGAGCTTTTGCAATTGAAATGGAGATAAAAACAGGGAAAGTTTTGCCGCTGGAAAAAGGTGTCGATGGTGAGGCTGGTATACAAAAAAGATAAGTCTTTGCATGGACAGTTTTTTCAAGAGACAAAAGCAGAAGCTGCCGGAGTGATCCGGAAAGAAAAAGGCAGGAGTGAGAGATGAAACAGACGATCGCAGCAATTTCAACAGCACTGAATCCATCCGGTATCGGTATTGTGCGGGTGACAGGACCGGAAGCCATGGATATTCTGTACAGCGTATATCGCTCAAAACATGGAAAAAAGGATATCCGAAAGGCCGCAACGCACACGATCCACTATGGATTTATTTATGATGGAGAAGAATGTATTGATGAAGTTCTTGTCATGTGGATGCAGGCTCCGCGGACATATACAGGGGAAGATACAGTAGAGATCAATTGTCATGGCGGTGTGCTGGCCGTGCAGAAAGTGCTGGAAACGGTTTTAAAAGCGGGAGCTAGACCTGCAGAACCGGGAGAGTTTACAAAAAAAGCATTTCTGAACGGAAAGATGGATCTGTCCCAGGCCGAAGCAGTGATGGATGTGATTGAGTCGGACAGTAAATATGCGCTGCAAAATTCGCTGCAGCAGTTAAAGGGCTCGCTGCATGATAAGATCATCGGTATGAGGGAGACAATTTTATATCACATTGCGTATATCGAATCGGCGCTGGATGATCCGGAGCATATCAGTATCGACGGGTATGGCGAAGAACTGGAAAAAGCACTGCGCCCTATCGAAGCGGAAGTCCGCCGTCTGATCCGATCCTATGGAAATGGCCGTCTGATGAAAGATGGTATCCGTACAGTCATCCTCGGAAAACCGAATGCGGGAAAGTCTTCTATCCTTAATCTGATGATGGGAGAGGAGAGAGCCATCGTTACGGATATTGCCGGAACAACGAGGGATGTCCTTGAGGAACAGATCATGCTGGGAAAGGTGGCGCTTTGTCTGGCGGATACAGCAGGTATCCGGGATACGGAGGATATCGTTGAAAGGATTGGCGTAGACAGGGCAAAAGAGTATGCCGACCACGCGGATCTGATCCTGTTTGTCGTGGATGCCTCTACACCGTTTTCGGAAGAGGATGAAGAGATACTTTACAGTATACGTGACAAGAAGTATGTGGTATTGTTAAACAAGACAGACCTGGAAGAACAGACCACGAAGGAAGATCTGCAGAAAAAAACAGACCATCCGGTGTTGACATTTTCGGCAAGGGAAGAAAAAGGGTTGGATGAACTGGAAAATCTGCTGGAAGATATGTTCTTTTCCGGTGTTTTTTCCTTTGATGAGAATGTGACGATCACAAACAGCCGGCATAAAGCAGAGCTTGAGGAAACTTTACAGAGTCTGACACTGGTATTCAAAAGTATTGCCGATCAGATGCCGGAAGATTTTTATTCGATAGATCTGATGAATGCATATGAACATCTGGGAAATATCATTGGAGAGTCTGTCGGGGAAGATCTGGTCAATGAGATCTTTTCAAAGTTTTGTACAGGAAAATAAAGCGGCACGGGCCGCATTGGAGAAAATAAATGAATAATTTGGTACAAGAGTATGATGTAGTCATAGTAGGAGCAGGTCATGCAGGATGTGAAGCAGCATTGGCCTGTGCCAGACTGGGTCTGGAAACAATTATTTTTACCGTCAGCGTGGAAAGTATTGCGCTGATGCCATGTAATCCGAATATTGGAGGCACATCCAAAGGTCATTTGGTCCGTGAAATCGATGCTCTGGGCGGTGAAATGGGAAAAAATATCGATAAGACCTTTATCCAGTCAAAAATGTTAAATCGTTCGAAGGGACCTGCCGTACATTCCCTGCGTGCACAGGCCGATAAGAGTGAATACAGTCGAAGTATGAGAAAAACTCTCGAAAATACAGACCATTTAACTATCAAACAGGCTGAAGTGACAGAGCTGATCGTAGAAGAGAGTACAGTAAAAGGTGTAAAGACATATTCCGGTGCAACGTACCTGAGTAAAGCGGTTGTTTTATGTACGGGAACGTATCTGAAAGCCAGATGTATCTATGGGGATGTCAGCAATTATACAGGACCGAACGGTTTGCAGGCTGCCAACTATCTGACAGATTCTCTCAAGGCAAATGGCATTGAGATGTTCAGGTATAAGACAGGAACACCTGCACGAATGGATAAGCGGTCTATAGATTTTTCCAAAATGGAAGAGCAGTTCGGTGATGAGAGAGTTGTGCCGTTTTCATTTACGACAGATCCGGAGAGCATACAGATCGACCAGGTCTCCTGTTGGCTGACCTATACAAATGAGAAAACACATGAAATCATACGAAAAAATCTCGACAGATCCCCTCTGTACTCCGGAATGATTGAAGGTACAGGACCGAGATATTGCCCGTCCATCGAGGATAAAGTTGTAAAGTTTGCAGATAAGAACAGACATCAGGTTTTTATTGAGCCGGAAGGTCTGTATACGAATGAGATGTATGTGGGTGGTATGTCCAGTTCACTGCCGGAGGATGTGCAGGAAGAAATGTACCATACCGTTCCAGGGTTGGAACATGCAAAAATCGTGCGAAATGCCTATGCCATCGAGTATGATTGCATCAATCCGATCCAGCTGAACAATACGCTTGAATTTAAAAAGATCAAGGGTCTGTTTTCCGGTGGTCAGTTTAACGGAAGTTCAGGGTA
Source organism: uncultured Lachnospiraceae bacterium (assembly GCA_934394565.1). Classification (GTDB taxonomy): domain Bacteria; phylum Bacillota; class Clostridia; order Lachnospirales; family Lachnospiraceae; genus UBA11957. The sequence goes on along the minus strand of CAKRQV010000025.1, from coordinate 8,485 downwards.
TGAAGAGGCGGCTGCACAGGGACTGGTGGCCGGTATCAATGCTGCGATGAAAATTCTCGGAAAAGAGATGCTGGTACTGGATCGCTCGGAATCCTACATCGGTGTACTGATCGATGATCTGGTTACGAAAGAAAATCACGAGCCGTACCGTATGATGACCAGCCGTGCGGAGTATCGTCTGTTGCTGCGTCAGGATAATGCAGACCGTCGGCTGACAGAGAAAGGATATCGCGTAGGTCTTATCTCTGAAGAACGGATGGAAAAGCTTCGTCAGAAAGAAAAAATGATTGATGAGGAAATATCTCGTATTAAGTCGGTTCATGTCGGAGCATCAAAGGAAGTGCAGGAGCTGATGGAGGAGCTGGGATCGACACCGCTGGCCAGCGGTATGATGCTGGACGAGCTGATCCGCAGACCGGAGCTTACCTACGCCATGGTGGCACCGATCGATCCGGAGAGACCACAGCTGCCAGATGAAGTTACCGAACAGGTTAATATCGAGCTGAAATATGAGGGATATATCAGGAGACAGCTGAAACAGGTGGAACAGTTTAAAAAGATGGAGGCCAGAAAGATACCGGAAGATATGAATTATGATGATGTTAAGAGTCTGCGTATTGAGGCCGTACAGAAATTGAAAGCTTTTCAGCCGTCAAATATCGGACAGGCATCGCGTATTGCGGGAGTATCACCGGCTGATATATCGGTATTGCATGTATATCTTGAACAATTAAGGAGAAACCATAATGGATGAGAAAAAATCTCACATCATAAAAGCCTTTAACGGGATTGGCTTCACGATTTCTGAAAAACAGGCGGAGCAATTTTTAAGTTATTATGAACTGCTGGTGGAATGGAACGGAAAAATGAATCTGACTGCAATCACGGAATTTGAAGATGTGGTGGTGAAACATTTTCTGGACAGTGCGTATGGTGGGCAGGTCTATTCGTTCGGTGAGGATGATATTGTCCTGGATCTTGGTACAGGAGCAGGTTTTCCGGGAATTCCGTTGAAAATTTTGTATCCGGAAACAACGTTCGTGCTGATGGATTCTTTACAGAAGCGAATTAATTTTCTGAATGAAGTAATCACGCAGCTTGGACTGAAAAAAATTACGGCTGTACATGGCCGTGCGGAAGAAATGGCGAGAAATAAGGACTACAGAGAACGGTTTGATGTATGTACATCGAGAGCGGTGGCCAATACGAGTACTTTATTGGAGTATTGCATACCGTTTTTGAAAACTGGTGGCTGCTTTATTGCGTATAAATCAGGCAAATTCAAAGAAGAGATTGAATGCGCTAAGAAAACACTGCATCTGTTACAGACAGAGATTGAAACAGAAAAAGAGTTTCGGCTGGCAGACACGGACAATGAGAGAACGCTGGTTGTATTTCGTAAGAAAGCAAAGACAGCAGCAAAATATCCCAGAAAGGCCGGAATGCCGTCTAAGCAGCCGTTGGGATAAAAAATGAATACAGCAAATATACGATTTCGGAAAGCTGTCAGTAATGATCTTGACCATATTATGATGCTGATAAAAAGAGCTATTGCACATATGCAGGAACTTGAAATTTATCAATGGGATGAGATATATCCGGCTAGAGCTGACTTTGAAGCTGATTTTCAAAAGCATACATTGTATGTCGGTGTGGTGAATGAACAGATTGCAGCTGTCTTTGTATTGAATGAAACTTATGATCCAGAGTATATGGTGGCGGAATGGAAATATCCAGATCGACCGTATATTATATTGCATCGCTTATGCGTAGATCCAAAATTTCAACATCAGGGGATTGGAGGACAGATACTTCAGTTTGTGGAAAAAGAAACAAAAAAAATGAAAAAAGATGCTGTTCGGTTGGATGTGTTTAAACACAATCCTTATGCCATAAGATTGTATGAAAACTGTGGATTTCATATGATTGGAATGACCGAGTGGAGAATGGGAACTTTTTATCTTATGGAAAAGTATTTGGAAGAATGATTGGTATACAGGAGTCTGATGTTTCACGTGAAACATTTGACTCCTGTATTTATATATATTATATAGAGGCCAAACATAGGATAGGGGACGGACGAAGAATAGAGTATATAAAATGTTCACCCCGAAAACGCAAGGCGTTTTTAAGCGTTTTCGGGGTGAACATTTTATATACTCTATTCTTCTGGTGCTATGTATGTGAAAATATGATCTACGGTATTGAATTCGATTTTTATATAAGCAACAAAATAGTGTTTTCGCTTTCAAGTCAGGGAAAGGATGATAAGTGTTGCAATGCTTATGTAGGATACACAAAGTGCGTTTTGAAAGTTAAATTTGCATAAAATCAGTAAAAATAAGACCCTCTGTATGGTGCTAATTTGAATTCAAAATGGACAATTCCACATTTATAATCCTGATATTGGCATACAGAGGGTCTTGAAAAAGGGAAAAATGGGGCAGTTTTATTGAAAATATACCTGCTCTTACCAGAAAAATGTAAAAAAACTGGAATGACCCTGCGTGATATAGATAAGGAGGGAATAGATATTACATAAATTGAAGAGAAAAGAAGGAAGACAAAGTTTGTCTTAGAATTGTATCATGTAATTGAATACGTGATATAATAAATGATTTGTGAGATAAAAACTCGATAAAATATTAAAATGAGAATAAATCTCACATAATGAGATGCGCAAAATCAACAAATATGCAATTTTTGAATAAATATATTAAAAAATAATAGAAATAATATATCTATGGTAAAATATTATATGGATACATAAAAATCATAAAAAATACAGTGAATAAATTAAATGAAGCAATTAAATATTATTTTACTTTGAATGAAAAATATAAAAACCCCGGAATGTTTCACGTGAAACATATGTAGCATAGTGTATTATATGGCTATTTCATAAAAATCAGAATAAAAAACATAAAAAAATCTAAAAAATGTTTCACGTGAAACATTTTTTGTAGATATTACATGTCCAAGGTGCTATACTGGGATGGTGACAAAGAAACAATACAAAAAAGGAGTATAAAGTGGATCGAATTATCGCAATAGCAAACCAGAAGGGTGGAGTCGGTAAATCTACCACAGCGATCAATTTATCTGCATGTCTGGCAGAAAAGGGTAAAAAAGTCCTGACTATAGACATGGATCCGCAGGGGAATACCACCAGTGGCCTCGGTGTAGATAAAGAATCACTGGAAAATACAGTATATGAGCTGATTTTAGGGGAATCCGGTGTAAATGACTGTATAATTAAGCTTCCAATTGAAAATTTGAGCATTATTCCGTCAAATGTAAACCTTGCCGGTGCGGAAATCGAACTGATTGGCATGGAAGAAAAGGAATATATACTGAAAAAGGCTATTGATCAGATAAAAGATAGCTATGATTTTATATTGATTGACTGTCCACCGTCCTTAAATCTGCTGACAATCAATGCTATGACTACAGCAAAGTCTGTTTTGGTGCCGATTCAATGTGAATATTATGCTTTGGAGGGACTGGCACAGCTGATGCATACGATTGAGCTGGTGCATGATCGCCTGAATGAAGATCTGGTGATTGAGGGTGTTGTATTTACAATGTATGATGCCAGAACAAATCTGTCTCTGCAGGTTGTGGAAAATGTCAAGGATAATCTGCAACAGATGATTTATAAGACAATCATACCGCGAAATGTACGTCTGGCAGAAGCACCAAGCCATGGTCTGCCAATCAATCTGTACGATTCCCGGTCAACTGGTGCAGAAAGCTATCGATTGCTGGCTGAGGAAGTCATTGCCTGGCCGGAAGAAGAGTAAAGGAGACGTAATATGGCAGTTAAAAAAGGTGGATTGGGTAAAGGTCTGGATTCTCTGATCCAGTCGAGTCCTTCCCGGCCAAAAACAGCACCAAAGCCGGAAGTAAAAGAAAAAATCGTAGAAAAAGTCGTGGAAAAGGTTGTTGAGAAGCCTGTAGAACAGAAGATAAAACTGTCTTTGATCGAACCAAACAGAGAACAGCCCAGAAAAAAATTCGATGAAGAGGCTCTACAGGAACTCAGCGATTCTATCAAACAGTATGGTATCATTCAGCCGCTGGTCGTAAAGAAAAATGCGGATTATTATGAGATTATTGCCGGCGAAAGACGTTGGAGAGCCGCCAAAATGGCCGGACTGAAGGAAGTACCGGTAATCATCAAAGAATACACAGAGCAGGAGATTGTGGAAATCTCTTTGATCGAGAATATCCAGCGTGAAAACTTAAATCCTATAGAGGAAGCTATCGCCTACAAGCGACTTTTGGATGAGTTTCATCTGAAACAGGAGGAAGTAGCCAAACGTGTGGCAAAGAGCCGTACGACTGTGACAAATTCCCTGCGTCTTTTGAAATTGGACGAAAAAGTACAGCAGATGGTTATAGAGGAAAAACTGACAAGCGGTCATGTACGCGCCCTGCTGGCAATTGAAGATAAAAACGCACAGTACAACATTGCAAAAAAGGTATATGATGAAAAATTAAACGTACGTGACACGGAAAAACTGGTAAAACTTGTACTTTCACCGAAAGCACCGAAGGTCAAAAAAAAGTTGACTCATGAAGAAATATATCATGATATGGAAGAACGCATGAAAGAGATTTTTGGTTCAAAGGTTTCTATTCAGCGAAAATCCGAACACAAAGGAAAAATTGAGATCGAATACTATTCAGATGAAGAACTGGAACGTATTTTGGATGTCATGAATACCATGCAGTAATAAGGAGTAAAAGATGAATATATTTGAAAATACGACCCTGGGGACCGTATTGACAGTTCTTTTGATTGCGCTGACGGTATTTTTACTGTTTGTTACGATCAATCTGACATTGTCTGTGCATCGACTGCATAAAAAATATAAACAGTTTATGCGTGGTGCTGACGGTCTTTCATTGGAAAAGATGTTTAACAGCAAATTTAAGGCTATTGACCGTCTGGAAAGCCAGATCAATCTGGACCATCAGGTGCTGGATATGATCCGCAATACACAGGCAAAAACACTGACGAAGTACGGTATTGTCAAATACGATGCTTTTGATGATGTCGGCGGTAAGATGAGCTTTGCGCTGGCCAATCTGGACAAGTCCAATACAGGATATATCCTGAATGCGATCCACAGCCGTGACAATTGTTTCCTGTATTTAAAGGAGATTGTAAAGGGTGAATCCTATATCATGCTGAGTGATGAGGAAATCCAGGCATTAAAGATCGCAGTCAACGGCAGTCTCGATATGCCGGAAAAGGAAAAATAAAAAACGATTCGGTCATATGTTCATTATAAAAAAAGAGAAAAAAACTCACATAGTACGTTATATGAGAAAAAAACTCACAAGAATCTTGCATCCCATGTATAACAGATGCAGATATAAGCAACTTTCCCTTTATAAAACAAATAATTAAAGAAAAAAAGAAAATACGGTATGGCCGATGAAAAACCAGGCAATACTTGCAAAAAGCAAGGTTCTGGTATATGATGAAACAGATTTTTTAAGCATTGTGCGCAGAAAAGTGCTCCAAAGACAGAACTGTGCATAAAAAATACAAGGATGGCAGTAAAACTGCCGGGAGGAAAAAATGTTAGATATTCGTTTTGTACGTGAAAATCCGGAAGTGGTAAAACAGAACATTAAAAATAAATTTCAGATGGCCAAGCTGCCGATGGTTGATGAAGTGATCGCATTGGATAAAGAAAACCGTGAGATCAAGCAGGAGGTAGAAAGCCTCAGAGCACAGAGAAACAAGCTCTCAAAGCAGATCGGTGCACTGATGGGACAGAAGAAATTTGACGAAGCTGAGGAAGTTAAAAAGCAGGTTGCTTCTTTTGCCGACCGTACAGAGGAGCTGTCCGCCCGGGAAAAAGAGGTAGAAGAGCGTATCCGTACGATCATGATGACGATTCCGAATATTATCGACCCGTCCGTACCGATTGGTGAAGACGATACACATAATGTAGAGATCGAAAAATTTGGTGAACCGGTGGTTCCGGATTTCGAGATTCCGTATCATACAGAGATCATGGAGAGATTTGATGGTATTGATCTGGATGCTGCAGGACGTGTGGCAGGTAATGGTTTCTATTATCTGATGGGGGATATTGCCAGACTGCATTCCGCAGTACTTGCTTATGCCCGTGATTTTATGATCGACAGAGGATTTACTTACTGTATCCCGCCGTATATGATCCGCAGCAACGTTGTCACAGGCGTTATGAGCTTCGCTGAGATGGATGCCATGATGTATAAGATCGAGGGTGAGGATCTGTATCTGATCGGTACCAGTGAGCATTCCATGATTGGTAAATTTATTGATCAGATTATTCCGGAGGCAGAGCTTCCGAAAACACTGACAAGCTATTCTCCGTGCTTCCGTAAGGAAAAAGGTGCCCACGGTATTGAGGAGAGAGGTGTATACCGTATCCATCAGTTTGAAAAGCAGGAAATGATCGTTGTCTGCAAACCGGAAGAAAGCAAAATGTGGTATGACAGACTGTGGCAGAACACAGTAGATCTGTTCCGTTCTCTGGATATTCCAGTAAGAACTCTGGAATGCTGTTCCGGTGACCTGGCAGATCTGAAAGTGAAATCCTGCGATGTGGAAGCATGGTCGCCGCGTCAGAAAAAGTACTTTGAGGTCGGCAGCTGCTCCAACCTGGGCGATGCACAGGCAAGACGTCTGCGTATCCGTGTAAATGGTGAAGATGGAAAGAAATATCTTGCACATACACTGAATAATACTGTAGTAGCTCCGCCGCGTATGCTGATTGCATTCCTGGAGAATAATCTCTGCGAAGACGGATCTGTGAAAATTCCGGAAGTGCTGCGTCCGTATATGGGTGGAAAAGAGAAGCTGATCCCGAAAAAATAAGGAATGGCTGTCAAAATAAGAAAAGAGGATACAGGTGCACAGTTATTTGAAATCGATTGGTTTTTCCAATCTGGTTCGAAAAACGGACATTGATATCATATTACAGGATGTGATCCGCCATTACGATGAGAAAAAGGTTGTGGAAACGACAGATCATCGCGTGATGGCGGAGTTATCCCGATTTTATGGCTGTGATGTGGGGATAACTCTCTGCGGAGAGTACGATGATGAGGATAACTTTCATCCGGAATATTATTTTCCGTACTTCCGTGGTACGGGAATATCCACCAGAGAGGATGTCGAGGTGGAAAAGCATGGAGGCAGAGAGTCTTATGCCGGTGCATGTGAGGATGTGCGGGCCGGTTCCACGCTGTTTTTCTTTCTGCAGAATGTGGGAGAATATCTGGAACGTGTGGAAAAGGGACTGTTTCCGTCAAAGCATACGTCTGTGACACTGTCCGGTCTTGCTTCGGAGGGAAAAATCATCCTTCCAATTCACAAGACAGAAAAGGTGCTGACGGAGAGCCGCAGACAGACCAGTGAACGTAACCAGCTGCTGGAGGCTGCGCGCCGGGGAGACGAAGAGGCGATGGAAAGTCTGACGATGGATGATATTGACAAGTATTCGATGATCACCAGACGTCTGGAAAAGGAAGACATCCTGACCATCGTGGACAGCTTTTTTATTCCCTGTGGGATTGAATGCGATCAATATCAGATTCTGGGCGATGTCATCGATGTGATGGAAACAAAGAATAATGAGACCGGGGAGACTGTGATCCAGCTGGGACTTTGCTGTAACGATATTACTTTTGATGTCTGCATCAACCAAAAGGATCTTCTCGGGACGCCGGAGGTTGGTTTCCGGTTCAAAGGGTATATCTGGCTACAGGGGCAGGTCAATTACTGATGTGCTGACAAAGGTGTTTTGTAATCTGAACGGTGGCAGCGAGTGTCTGAAAAAATCTGCAGATATTTTGTGAAAAGACATCTGAAAAAAAACGCTGTTTTTGAGTAGAAAAATACTGACAGATATGATATAGTAGTGCAGATGAGAAAAAATGCCAAAGGTGATAACAAAGCATTCCCAATTTTGGGAACGTTCTGATGCTACCAAAGCAAAAAATCTGTAGATTGACAACTCGAAAAAGAGTTGATGATCTTATATATGGCCGAAGGGAAAAATCCCAGAAACCCAGTAAAATCAAGGGTTTGCGGCATGTGTCTTCGTAGCTCAGCTGGATAGAGCACTCGCCTCCTAAGCGGTGACCAGAGTTATCGCCTCGGCGTATAACAGAAAAATGAATTTGAGTTCGATTCTGTTATGTGATGTCACAATTAAGGGGACATGCGTTTTTGGAAAAGGCGATAGCTTCATACCAAAAAATTTCATCATATAAGATTGATTCAGCTGACGCAAGTCAGTTTTAAATCATAAAATCCAATGCCGTTGAAATGGCTGAAAACCTTGATTTTAAGCCAAAAATCCGGTATTTGTCCTGTTAGTTTAATGGATAGAACAAGTGCCTCCTAAGAGAAAGCCGAGGCATGCCCCAAAGGGAAAAAATGAAAAACAACTTTCAGTTCGAATCTATTCTGAAA
>CAKRQV010000024.1 GCA_934394565.1 uncultured Lachnospiraceae bacterium | reverse complement strand
TCGATTCCCTGTCCGGCGGGAAGCCGCACATCTGGAACCATCGCCCGAGCGTCGGGCTGCGCCAGAGAGAGGCCGGGTTGTGACTGCTTCTTTCGGGATTTCGTCCCTAATTTTTTTAGTTCTGCCATATATCCTTTAAATAAAAAACTGCCCTGTTTTTTACAGGACAGTTTTACATTTAATTATAGAAAAGAGACTATCTGGCAGACGTCGCGGCTTCTGCATCTCTTTTAACCCGTCGGGTGCGTGGTTGCAACGAAATTTACCACCTCAGATAATCTCTTTATCAGCTTATATTTATATTATCTCAATTATTCTTTTCTGTAAATAATATTTTTATTTCTCAAATAATTTTCCAGTCTTTTTTCCGTTATTTTCCAACATGTAAGGACAGAATTTTTGTAATATTTCTTATCATCCGGTGTTATAATTTTAAGTACTAATACTGCACTTTCCTTTTTATGCTGTATTCTTTTTACAATAAGACCTGTATTTACCGTTTTATCTTGAAAAATGTAATCTGGATCGGCCAATATAGCTCGTATATAAAATAATACATCTGTGTATGCTTCAGGATGTCTTTCACGAATATGCTGCAGCTGTTCATCGGTTATAATTACTTCATCTGACATATGTTTGTTAGAAATACAGTCGTATATTTGCCAATTTAATACCCCTAGACTATGAATCACAGCCTTCTCCTCATTCGTATAGTGCCAATTTCATATATTACTGACTTTATTCTGTGTCCTTTTCATTATTCGGAATGTTTGCCGGAACAAGCAACTGAAATGTCTACATACGATTTGTATAGTCATATTATCATGTTTTTCTTTTACTGTAAAGTATTTTTATCGAAAAAAGCGCTCAGGCCTGAAAGTCTGAGCGCTTATATTGCATTCTACTTGACAACCACCTTCACCATCCGGGTAGCTGCTGCGTAATTTTTGTTTTCTTTGACTGTTACAGTAATCAGATATGTACCCTTTGGTGCATTCTTTTTCACTGTAACTTTATGGCTGCCGTTCTCTTTCGACTGTCTCACTGCCATCCACCGTACAGACGATCGAGACCCAGGCTTTCTATGGCCGCAAGTCGCTGGAAGAGATACAGCTGCCGGCTTCGCTGACAGAGATTGGTGAAAAAGCGTTCAGTACCTGCGGACTTGTGCATATAAAGCTTCCGGATGGGCTGGAATATCTGGGCGACAGTGCCTTTTTCCACAACAAGCATCTGACGTCTGTATACATACCGTCCAGTGTCCGCCATCTCGGTAGATATGTCTTTCATGGCTGTAATCGCTTAAAGGTGATCGAGCTGCGCCATGATCCGGAATATATCGGTCCCTGGATCATCAACAAGGCTACGACCGTCCGCTGTTATAAGGGGTCGGCGGTGGATGCATACTGCAGGAGGAATGATTTTAAGACGGAGTATCTCTCTGAATAGTTTTTTCCATCTGCACATTCAGAAATCCCGGAAGAAGCAGTCACAGCCCGGCCTCTCTCTGGCGCAGCCCTAAAGCGAGGGCTGACTGGTTCCTGATGCGCGGCTGACCAAAGGGCAGGGACATCTGCCGCCATACCCGGCGGCAGATGAGAGGGGCCTGAGCGGTGTTTTCATCAGAAAACACCGCGAATCCCCTCGATTCCCTGTCCGGCGGGAAGCCGCACATCTGGAACCATCGCCCGAGCGTCGGGCTGCGCCAGAGAGAGGCCGGGCTGTGACTGCTTCTTTCGGGATTTCGTCCCTAATTTCTTTAGTTCTGCCATATACCCTCCTGGTCTAAATAAAAAAATGGAGAAGATTTCTCTTCTCCATCAGACTTTAATGTTCCACCTTTATGTGGGTAGCGGAACACCCTCTTTAATGCTCCACCTTTATATGGGTAGCGGAACACCCTCTTTAATGCTCCACCTTTATATGGGTAGCGGGACACCCTCTTTAACACCATTCTCTGTTATATACAGTATATGCCTATTTAATTAGAAATTCAATACCTTTTCTTTCTATCTACAAATGGTCCTTCGCATACTCGATCAGATCCCAGACTTTCGACCTCTTTTCATATTTATAATTACATTCCCAGCACCTCCAATGCCCAGTCTAATGTCTTTTCGCTCACGCCTGAATGACGAATCTTTTCTTTATCTTCTCCGCTCAGCAGGCGTTTGATAACCTCTCCCAGGCTTTTTTGTCCTTTCTCTTCGCCTCTCTCTTCGCCTCTCTTTTCGCCCTCCTTTTCTCCAATACATCTTGCCTTATACAGTTCCTCATCAATTTCTTCTGCCATCAATTCTCTCAGTGCCTGACACATAAACTCATCTCCCTTCAGTCTTTCAAAAATTTCTTTATTATTTGCTATCACCAGCTGCAATACCGAATCAGCCCATTCCCGCTCCTGTACTTTTTCCAGCTTCCGCATCTCCAAAAGTAATAGCCGTGCATGCTCCCTTGTAATCTGCCTTTGCAGTGCCGTTACCCAGATATGTTTTTCCCATGTCATCTCCCGCAGGACGAGGATCTGCACGGCAAACAGTAAGCCCTCTCCCTGCAACATATAAATTCCCGGTGCCCTTTCTACAACGTCATACAGTTCTGCCAGCTCCTGCAACAGCTTTTCCGGTTTCCGCTCACGGATAAATGTAACTGATATATCCATCCGATGTATTGCATTTACATGACTTCCCTGCGCTTTATATAAACACCCATATCCCAAAGTCTTATAAAACACATCCAGATCCAGCGCATCATCCGGTGATTTAAACTCAATGATATTATGCCGCCTGAATCCCTGCGTAATTTCATCCAGAACCCAGGTAATCTCTCCTTTTGTTCTGGCTAACATATCAATCTGCAAAGCCTTTGTGTTCAATATATATTCTCCATCATACTCACATCCTTCCCCATTCTCCTTAAGCTCCAGCCGCATGGAGCCAAAATATGGGCCATGCCACTGTTTACGTTCCAAAGTTGTTGTGGTAACTGTTGTTGTCATAGATATGTCCTTCCTGCAAAGCCAGTACGCCCATACGGATCATTGAATATCCTGTATTCCCTTATGTCCTGTCTCTACTGCTGTTTATCTTGAATTGCTATGGAAATGTAGACTGCGCCTGCTCACCGGTTAAGCATCCACCGGTCATAAGCCAGTCCTCTAAAAGAAAAACGCCTTAACTTTACTCTGTATGAAATCAGCTATAGAATTGTAAATCAGATCCGCCTTTTAGTATATATTTTATATATACCGCATTTTTCACACGCTGTCAATCACATTTAACTACTTTTATAGTTTTTCTGGGTTTGCATATAAAAAGAAGCCGAACCCCCGGCTCTTTCTCTACCAGGTTTCCGACCTCTTTTCGTATCTTTTATGCAAGAAAAAAGAACCGCCCTCCACTGCGATTCTCTCTCTCCTTATATGCTTTACAGATGCTCCTTCACATACTCGATCAGCTCCATACAGATCGGGCTGATGCCGTCCCGTTTTCTCTTGATGTAACCAAAATGAATCGTATCGTCCGTATTCTCGATCGGTATATATCGCACCTTCGGATCGAGATGCTCCTGTTCCAGCGGCATACAGCCCAAATGACAGAGACCGCCAAGCACCACCAGATCCATAAGTGCCGTGTCACTGTTGGTCGATACGATATTTTCCAGCTTGCCATAGCGGTGCAGGGACTCGTTCAGATGCCCCACATGATGCAGCAGGGAGAAATAGTCCTCCTCATACTGTACAAACCTGAGCGTCTTCAGCTCCGCATCATCCACCGAACCGGCCCGAAACAGCGGATGCTTATCTCCGACCATCAGAGACATATGCACCGTCTGGATCGGCACAAATTCCAGACGCTTTACCTCCAGCGTCTGCTCCAGCGCAGACATCTGGTGCTGGGATACATAGGCAAAGCCAAATTCGATCACATGCTTATGCAAAAAGCCCATGATCTCCTCCAGACAGCCCTGCTTTACAGAAAACTGCAGACGCTTATCCTGCTGCTCCCCGTAAAACTCCGCACACAGACGGGTAATCCTCGAGCCCGGCATCGTCGCCACCGCCAGACGGTTCAGATGTGTCTGCTCATTGATCCTGCTGATCATATCCGTATTCTTCAAAATCTGTGTTGCGTAATCGTAGACCTTTTTTCCCTCTTCTGTCATCCGGACGCCTCTGGCCTCACGCGCAAGAAGCTTCAGATGAAGCTCTTCCTCAAGCGCCTTCACCGTCTTACTGACATGTGGCTGGGTCGTATACAGCATTTTGGCCGCGTTCTGAAAGCTTCCCATATCCACGCTGACAACAAAATACTGCAACTGCTTTATCTCCATTGTTTCATCCCCCTGTGTTTCAAACATTAGCCTGTCAATATTTTATCATATTTTGTCAAAAAAGCCAGTGTTTCCAGTCAAATAGGAATATCTAACCCGTATTTTTTGATATACCTTCATCATGTATGTGAAAATAATAAAGAAAAATCCTGCCAGACCATTTCTTCTGACAGGATTTTTCACATACCGGACTGTATTTACAGATCAGATTTCCTTTAACACCTCTTTTAACAGCTCCCAGGACCGCTGTACCGAATCCACATACAGCTTCTCCTTCGTTGTATGGATATCCACCATCTGCGGTCCAAACGATACACAGTCAAGCCCCGGCAGCTTCGACGCAAAGATACCGCATTCCAGACCGGCATGGATACCGCAGACCACCGGCTTTTTGCCGGTCTGCTGCTCATAAACACGGCAGATCACTTCACGCACATGGGAATCCGGTCTGTATTCCCAGCCCGGATAATCCCCGCTTACCGTCACTTCGCCACCAAAGAGCATGGCCAGAGACTCTGCCCGGGCTTCCAGCCAGTGTTTCTCACTCTCTGAACTGGAACGCATCGCATAATGCAGCTGGATTTCCTCTTCATCCTGTTCCAGGATACCGATATTTAAGGAAGTACGCACCATGCCGGGCATCTCCGGCTCCATGCGCTGTACACCATTGGGCATATGCACCAGCGTCAGTACAACAGCGGATGCCACGGAAGGATGCAGTACTTTATATGTGCCTTCTTTGCCTTCTTCCAGCGTCATCTGCATCGTAGGCTCTGTAGCGGCGTACTCATGGGCAATCTCTGTCTTCAATGTCAAAAAAGCCTCCTGCAGTGCCGGAATATCCTCCTTTGCCGCAGTCAGTGTGGCCGAAGCCGCATTGCAGATCGCATTGTCCATTTCACCACCTGCAAAACAGGATACGCCATACGCTGCTGCCTCAGACAGCTTTAACAGCACACGTCCCAGAAGCACATTGGCATTGGCTCTGCCCTTGTGGATCTCCACACCGGAATGGCCGCCCTGCAGACCGTCGACCGTCAGCGTCAACCGTATCCCTTCTGTCTCGACAAATCTGGTTTCGTAATGGAAAGTCACACGATTTCCACCGGCACAGCTTGTCAGAAAGATCCCTTCTTCCTCCGAGTCCGCATTCAGAAAGATCCTGCCCTCCAGATCCGAACAGTCCAGGGCATCCGCTCCCAGCATACCGACCTCCTCGTTGACGGTAAAGACCACCTCCAGTGCCGGATGGGCGATATCCTTTGCATCCAGAAGGGCCAGACCGTAAGCCACTGCAATACCGTCATCGCCGCCCAGAGAAGTACCTTCGGCCGAGACCTCTTTTCCGTCTGTCATAAGTCTCAGACCGTCTTTTTGCATATCCAGATCGCAGTCCGGTTCTTTCACAGCCACCATATCCAGATGTCCCTGAAAGATTACCGTCGGACGATCCTCATAACCGGCTGTGGCCGGTTTTTTGATAATGACATTCCCGGCCTCATCGCTTCGTACCCAGAGGCCTCTCTCCTTTGCAAAATCCACACAATACGCTGTGATCTTATCCGTATTATAGGAACTGTGCGGAATACTGCAGATTTCCTCAAAAAACCGAAACACCGACTGTGGCTCCAATGCACTTAAAACACCCATAGTTTACACCTCTTTAATTTTCTTTATGTTTTCTTTTCTTGACTTTACTGCCACCTGCCCGTAGGATAAACGTATATCTATCGTACCGCAGGAGGTTTTTTATGTTTTTTTCCATGTATACCACCGAACCGGCAAAGCCCGGTCAGTTTGTGATTGCTGATGCTGACGGCCAGCTGGTGCTTCGCACCGCAAATGAAGGTCATGCCTTCTGCCCGATCGTGACCAACCCCGCCGGGGATATGCAGATGTTAAAGGTTCGCTACTCTTCCGTATTCGGTGACAGCTTTGTCTTTTCCGATGTCACCGGCAACCGCGGTACCTACCGTGTCAAAGAGCACCGGGCCGTCATCGATATGCACATGATGACCGGTCGCTGGGATCTGCGCTATTACGAACCGGACCGCTCCGTCGTGATCCGCCATCTGGACCGGATCGTAGCCGAGGTCACACTGCTGCCGGAATATGACATGTATTTCCAGATTGACCTGAAGAATACCTCCGAGCTTTTATTTGTCGTGGGTTCCCTCCTTGCCGTCAGCTACTTTATCCGCTGATTCCACTTCCTTTTTCAGGCGGTTGCCCATCTGGCTTTCCCAGAGGGCGTCGTACTCGAGCATATATGTCTCATAACCGTTGATCACCAGCGTCGGCCCGTACTTTGTCAGCCGGGGCTGGCGGTAATTGTACGACATATGCACATGCCCGTGGATCATATACCGCGGCGAATACCGGTCCATCAGCCGGACAAATTCTTCAAAGCCCCTGTGTGGCTGGTCCGCACCATCGTTGATCCCCGCCGCCGGGGCATGCGTCAGCAGGATATCAAAACCTTTCTTCCAGCGAAGCTTCAACCAGAGCTTACGGATCCTTTTTCGCATTTCCACCGGTGAAAACTGACATTCTGCCCCGGGAATGTAGCGCATCGAGCCACCGAGTCCCAGAATCCGTATTCCCTCATATTCAAAAATCGCATCATCGATACAGACGCAGCCTTCCGGCGGTCTCTGCTCGTATTTCACATCATGGTTGCCCCGCACATACAGAAGTGGACAGTGGGCAAAGGTCACCAGAAAGGAAAGGTATTCCGGCGGCAGATCCCCACAGGACAAAATCAGATCAATATCTGCCAGAAGTGACTTGTCAAAAAAATCATAATAGGCTTTGGACACCTCGTCTGCTATTACCAGTATCTTCATCCTATACGCCTGTTACTCCCTGTACCAGGACAACCTCCTTCGCTTCTTCCTGTAATTCTTCCATCTGCGGAATCCGGCCATCCACATTCTCCAGAAGCCAGTCCATCGTCATAATCTCCCATGGTGCAATCTTTGTTGTCTCCTCATGCGTAATCTCTACGCCCTTCTGCGCCGTCAGTATACCGGTAAACGGCTGAAAATCACCGCGCTTGATATTGGCTTCCATCTGTGCCACCAGCTTTTTCACACCGGTCGGTACATTCAGCGACAATATTGTATCTACAACACCGGCAGACAGTCCCCACCAGTAATTTAAAGCCCGGGACTCTTCCTCGGCCTTCCATACACCGTGACGGATATTTTCAAAAATCCGGACATAATACTTGCCCCATTCCCATACCGGAATAGCCAGACTCTTCTTTTCTCCGTTTTCCAGAAGACACAGTCCAAAATCCTTATACCGGCTGTTCTGCGCTGTCATTTCCTGCTGGGATATGACGGAAATCCCCTCAAGCTCCCGCTCCCAGTCCACCTTTTCCTTTAGCTTCGACCAGATCAGATGCACTGTGGCCCGGGGATTTACCATCTGTACGCCCAGCGCAAAGGCATTGATGTTGGCGATCATACCAAATAACGGGTAATCTGCCACATAGGCGATCTCTCCGTCCGGACTCATCGCTCCGGCCACCAGTCCGGCAAGGAATTTTGCCTCGTACATCCTGCCGTAATAGGTTCTCACAGATTTGAAAGAAGTATTCAGCGAACAATTCAAAATCCGCACCTGGGGACTCTCCACAGCCATCTTTACACTGGCATCCAGAAGCTTTGGCGATGTCGTAAAGATCACATTGCAGCCATCGGCCACGGCTTTTGCGATCGTTGCTTCCCCGTTATCCGTATCAAGCGCATCCATATAGCTGTGGATTTCCAGATTCGGATACATATTCTGCAGATGGGCGCGCCCCAGATCGTGTGCATTTGTCCAGCCGGAGGTCTGCGGATTCTTATCATGGACAAAACCCACAACATACCGGGTCTTGGACGGCGAAATCAGCGAAAACATCTGTTTCATCGGACTGGCTGCCCGTTCTACCGGATCCAGCTTGAGATCGGTCTTTTTCTTTACGCCCAGTACCTGAATATCGTCCCAGGCTTTATTGATATGCTCCTTTAACTGCGCGGCACTGTCCTGACAGAGAGTCTCATACTCATAGATCTGGATCAGTCGCAGCAAGGCATCCGATACGCTGACATGCACATCGTCCAGCTTGTCTTCCAGAATCAGCTCTACCCTGTTATACAAAGATCGAAGTGTCAGGATCTGCTCATCTGTCCATCGCTCTGTCTCCGAATTTCCGGTTTCCCGGATCAGCGTACGGTAGGATCCTTCCTTACTGAACCAGATTACATTCAGCCCCGTAAGGTCAAAGAATTTCATGAATTCATAGTAACACCGTACCTGTTCATCCTCTTCATTGTACTCCGGTACGATCCGGTATACATTGGCCGGTACACTGACAGCATCAAAGTATTTGAGCACACTGACTCTTTTATTGCCCTCCTGCACATAGAAGCGGTCCATAAATTCATAAACCTTGATCGGATCTGCGATTCCATTCTCCATATGCCAGTCACACAGATGGTCCCATTTAATGGCGAATTCAGAATCACTATCCAGAAGCGGCATAAAATTGGAAGCAAAGGCATTGGCTCTTGCCTCTGTTGCCGTTCCTACAACCAGCGAAAGCGGGATATCCATAAGTCCCAGATATACCTCTCTGCGCACACTGGCATACTGTGTGATGTGGTCAAGCACCGGCAGATATGGATATTCCCCACGGCCAAGCTTCTGGCGGTAATTTTTTACAGCCAGCTTATTCGCTTTATCATATTCCTGAAAATTCATTTCGTCTCCTTTTCCTCCCAAACGCTCATTTTCACATATTTTCCGCAACTTTCCGACACCGTTTCCGTGTCACCAGTCTGCTTCCCCTGCAGACATCCTATCTGCATTCCATTTCGATGGACAGCTTCTGTGCCTTATACTGCACCTTTGCATGACTGCCACAGATCAGGGGCATCATCGGTGCGATATGCCCGATATCCAGATCCATCAGCACCGGCACCTGATATTCTGCCAGAAGATCAGTCACTGCATGATACTGATCCAGCCCCATCAGCTCCTGTCCATGACACAGCGGACGACCGATCAGAAAGCCCTTAACCTTTGAAAACCAGCCCGCATGCTGCATCTGCCAGATGGCCCGCCGGATCGCCATAACATTCAGATCGCAGGATTCCAGAAACCATACGATCCCCTCATCGGCATACCGTTCGTTAAACGCCTCCACATGGTCATAGCCTGTTCCCAGCAGATTGACCAGACAGTCCACACAGCCACCAACCAGACGACCTTCAAAGGCCACCTCCGGCGCTTCGTTTTTCTCTACCAGCACAGCCTTTCCGGCGGCATCCTTCTGTGGTGTAAACAGGTGGATCACTCTCGGTTCCGTAGCGTTGATTGGCATCAACGGATGTTCCTCGTCCTTCAGCGACTCCTTTTCCCAGAAAGGATACCCCTCTACGCTTGTTTTTCTGCCCCGCAGGACATCGTAGGCATCCTGCATCGACGCATGCCACGGCTCCATACCAAACGCAGCTGCACACGGCCCGTAGATTGAAGCAGTATCGCACATCGTTGCCAGCAGAAAAGTCATATTGGTATTGTCCGAATATCCCATATACCATTTCGGCCGGGCCTTTTTGATCTGCTCAAAATCCACATGATCCAGGATCTCGCACATCAGCTCACCGCCGCCGCAGGAGATCAGCACATCACTGTCTTCGGACACATAACCTTCTGTGAGCTCTTCGCCGCAGGCATTCGGTGTATTGCTGATGCCGATGCCGCTGCCCTCATAGCAGTTTGGTCCGAGCACCAGGGAATGCCCCAGCGCACGGAATTTTTTCTGCGCATTGTCAAATGCACTTTTATACGGCTCAATATTGCAGCCAAAGGACGGGGCTACAAACCCGATCGTCCCGTTTTCCTGTAAAAATTCTGGAAATCTCATCATCGTCTCCTTTTTCGTTCATACAGCATGAGTATAGCATTTCACCGCATAAATATCCACAGAAAGGCAGGAAAATCCCGGTACTCTCCACCATTTTCTCTCTTTTATCCACTGAGTATCCGGACAACGGGCAGAGTTTTCCATGCCAGACGTTTATTGCCACTCTCCATATATAAATAAAAGACAGCCGTCTCTCTGCCTTCCGTCTGAGCTTTTATCAGAACGTGAGGCAAAAAACGACTGTCCTTATATGCAGACCACAGTCTGTCTTTTCTCCAGTGGAGGTTTCTTTTACTTTGTACCGAAGATACGGTCGCCGGCATCACCCAGACCCGGGCAGATGTAAGCATTTTCATTCAGCTCTCTGTCGACATGGCCGACATACAGCTGGATGTCCGGATGTACTTCCATCAGACGTTTGATACCTTCCGGAGCAGCGATGATGGACATGAATTTGATTTTCTTTCCACCGTGCTGTTTGATAAAGTTTACAGCAGCAATCGCAGATCCACCAGTAGCCAGCATCGGATCGGTAACAACGATCAGACGCTCGGAAATCGGACTCGGCAGCTTGCAGTAGTATTCGTGCGGTTCATGTGTCTCCTCATCACGGTACAGACCGATATGACCGATCTTTGCTGTCGGTACCAGTGCCTGGATACCACTGACCATGCCAAGACCTGCACGTAAGATCGGCACGATTGCAAAGTTCTTTCCGGAAATCTCCGGAGTCATGCATTTCTCGATCGGAGTTTCTACCTCTACATCATGCAGCGGCAGATCCTTTAAGGCTTCGTAGCCCATCAGCATGGCAATCTCTTCCACCAGCGCACGGAACTCGGCTGTTCCTGTATTTTTATCTCTCAGACGGGAGATCTTGTGCTGGATCAGCGGGTGTGTCATTTCAACTACATTGTTCATCTTGATTCCCTCCATATTCTTTTGTATATAGTTTGTGTTTACTACTGCATTCTACTCATCTGCATTTTTCATCATTCCCACAACACGGGCACATATTTCCAGAATACAGACGTACAAAGCTTCTATAACCCTTCTGGCATATCCTGCAGATATATCCCGGGATTATTCAATATCCGTATTCTGCGGATTCTGTCCCAGACCACGGCTGATGTCCCCCTTCGGGTTTACACCGAATTCATAATCGTTGCCCGGCAGGATCGCATTCAACAGGATACCTGCAATAGCAGCAATGGCAAGGCTTGTCAGAGTGATGGATGTACCAGCCACGCTGAATGTAATACCATCGGAAAATCCAAGACCGCATACCAGAATGACAGCGGCAATGATCAGGTTTCTGGACTTTGTAAAGTCTACCTTATTCTCAACGATATTACGGACACCGATGGCAGAGATCATACCGTACAGGATAAAGCTGATACCGCCAACGATAGCGGACGGCATGGAACCGATCAGCTCAGCCATCTTCGGGATGAAACTTAAGATAATGGCAAAGACAGCGGCCAGGCGGATAACTCTCGGATCGTGTACACGGGACAGCTCCAGAACACCGGTATTCTCACCGTATGTCGTATTGGCCGGGCCACCGAAAACAGCAGACAAGGATGTAGCCAGACCATCACCGATCAATGTACGCTGCAGACCCGGATCAGCGATAAAGTCCTCACCGACAGTTGCAGAGATTGCGCTGATATCACCGATATGCTCCATCATGGAAGCCAGGGCGATCGGTGCCATAACGAGGATCGCTGTGATATCAAACTTGCAGATTACGAAATCCGGAATACCCACGAAACTTGCTGCAGCAGCTCCGGAGAAATCAAGGATCGCACTTCCGTCAGCATTTGTCATACCCATAGCATTCATCACCAGGGCCAGCGCATAGGAGATCACAACAGCCAGAAGGATCGGGATGATCTTAAACATGCCCTTACCCCAGATATTAAAGATCACGACAACAGCCAGAGCCACAAAGGCAAGCAGCCAGTTTGTAGAAGCATTGTTGATGGCGGACGGAGCCAGGCTCAGACCGATACAGATGATGATCGGACCGGTAACGATCGGCGGCAAAAAGTGCATAACACGTTTTACACCAACGATCTTAACAATAGCAGCCAGAATCAGATACATCAGACCGGCTACCACGATACCACCACAGGCATACGGCAGCTTCTCACCCATTGTCATATTTGCAAAAATACCGGTATCCAGCTGGGAAACCATATAAAATCCGCCAAGGTAAGCGAAGGATGATCCCAGAAATGCCGGTACTTTTAACTTTGTACAGCAATGGAAAAACAGAGTACCTACACCGGCAAAAAATAAGGTTACCTGAATAGAGAGGCCTTCTCCATTGAAGTAACCATTCACCAGAATCGGTACAAGAATCGTAGCGCCAAACATTGCGAACATATGCTGAAGACCAAGCAGCAGCATCTTCGGAATACCAAGCGTACGAGCATCACGAATTGCATCATTTCTCTTGTTCATAAACTCTTTCTCCTCTTTCGTTTTTCTTATTATACCCAGTTTATGTGCCATGGTCAATTGAACATTTCCAATTATAAATATTCATTAGTCTCATTGATAAAATACCGCAGCCTCTGTGTTTCTGCAAAGATATACCACTATTTCACCAGTAAGAATATTGTGGCCATGTTGCCTACTGAATATACATACTTTCTGTTTTTCTGCACTCGAAATAATCCACCGGACATTTTTTCATATGCATGGCAGCGCAAAAATAATCCACAGATCATTTCTTCCTATATATATGCGCAAAAAAAATACCCGGTATACACCGAGCATCTCAAAAACAGATACTGCCGCAGGCCGGGGTCGAACCGGCACGGGTATCACTACCCACGGGATTTTAAGTCCCGGGCGTCTGCCTATTCCGCCACTGCGGCATATTCAATTTGCATTGAAAACGACCCGAATGGGGCTCGAACCCATGACCTCCGCCGTGACAGGGCGGCGCTCTAACCAACTGAGCCACCGGGCCTTATAAAACTAAAAATGGACCTTCAGGGACTTGAACCCGGGACCGACCGGTTATGAGCCGGTTGCTCTAACCAACTGAGCTAAAGGTCCATATGTCTGATTCCCAAAGGGACTGACTCCTACGGGATTTGAACCCATGTTACCGCCGTGAAAGGGCGGTGTCTTAACCGCTTGACCAAGGAGCCATAACATTACACACCATTCATGACAGTGACCGTAGATTATATTACCATGAATGTGGCCCCTTGGCAAGTAGTTTTTATTATTTTTCAAATGGTTTTTTCGATTATTTCCAGATGCATTTGAATCTCTGCACAATTAGTATCTGTCTGTTTTATGTATTTATTAGCAGAACATGCATCGTATTTTCCTTACAGCAGCTGCAGGATATCTTTTACTTCCAGTTCCTCTCTGTCCGTCATCTGTGCAATCTGCTTTACTGTATAGCCATTTTTATACATCGTACTCATTAGCGCTTTTCGTTCTTCGTTCACACCCTGTTCTACACCTTTTTCTATTGCTCTGTCCAATACATCACACATTGTTTCTACCTTCCTTCCATTTTCCATATATTGTATTTCCAGAAATCTGCTGTCATTTTCCATGACCGACAACAGCTGTAAAACCGCCTCCACATGCCGTATCGTCATATTCGACGGCCTGTACTCTTTGTTTTTTCTCTTCTGTACAAAGTAATCGGCTACAATTTTAAAATCTGACTGGAACAGCTTCACCTGTTCCTCGCTCAGATACGCTATCTCAAAAAGATTCATTCGATAATCCGGCACATATGAATCCAGCCCCTCCGGAACCTCCACTTTTTCAAGCAGAGATACCGGCGAATTCCATCTTTTCTGATATTCAAAATACAAGACGATCGTAAGCACCGGATAGCGCACAACTTCTGACATCTTTTCATTCAGCTGCGCACGGTAGGTTGTCCCATCATAGCCTATCACCCGGAATACCATATCCCGGTCCAATTCATGCAGCAGGCCATCTTCCTTATAAACAGCCTTCGCTCCTCTCTCCTCCAATTCCTCCGGCAAAATCATAGACTGTCCCTTAAACAGCAATACATTGACAATATCCGCGAATACATCATCATATGCCACAAGAATCTTTTCACTTAAATCCTTCTGTCCCATATAAACTCCCTGTTTTGTTTTCTTCTGTTTTGAAAAATTTAACGACTGTTAAAATCTGATATGCTATAAGCAACTGACGAGGATATATTGTGAAATGTAATTTTTGCATCAATTTTATTTAACTATTTTTCTCGTCTTATTTACTATATCTCTTTTTTCTGGATTTGTCAATTCTTCTTTTCATTTTTATCAGCAGTCTACACATTATCAGTTATATTTTTTTGCTAAAATGCAACAAAGACACTCTCCAATGAGTGTCTTTGCCAAGGTATTGCTATCTATGCCATATATAAATCGTTTCAATTACTCTGTCAGATAAATACTTTAAACCATACGATAGAATGCAATTTCATTTGTTTCCCTGTTCGTTGCAACCAGTCGGTCTTCTCCATCTTTCTGGTAAAAATATGCATTTGCCGGACCCACATCCTGATCAAGCACTGTAGCAGCATATGTTTTCTCTGTCTCATCATAATACATCACAAGAAGATCTCTTTTTCCTTTGCGATGTCCAAGAAATACAACATCCCTGTCCTGAAGGTGAGCCCCCCAGATGGCATGAGAAAATTCCATTGGAAATTCATATGTAAAGATACAACAGTAACTGTCTACAGATTTTTTGTAAATTTTGATGGTATCTCCATGAAACGGTGTAATGACCAGCATCTCCGTCTCTCCATCCTTGTCAAAATCTCCAAAGGCAACATCACTGGCCGGATCTTTTGTCAACTGCTTAACCTGCCAGTCTGCATCTCTGTTCGGCGGATCCACACGGAAAACACCAGACTCCGTTGCAATAACAGCGCATTCTTCACCATCGCATTTCACCTTACAGTATCCATGATTCTTCAGCAGATCACCCTTCAGGCATCGCATTTCCAACTGATGCTGTTCATCATATACCGCAAGGTCTTTAGGTAATTCTGCCACCCAGATTTTTCCCGGTGTTCGCCAGTCATCCTTGTACTCATGTGCAGACTTAATCGTACAAGCAATGATATACTGTTTACCATCAGCGGACAGAATATCAAATCGGTGAACAAAAGGAAGCTCAACCAGCACACGACTTGTCCACTGCCCTTTTCCATCCGGCGTAACAATGACAATTTTTGCCTCTTTACCATCGTTGGGAGAGTAAAATTTATGTGTAGCAAGAAACACCCCATCACTGCAGGGAATCTGTACCATGGACATGGTTCCTCCCGGGCCATCCCATATGGTTTCCTCATACGCACCATCTTCATCAAACAGCATACATCTGTCCTGCTTCTCGGCAGCTACCAGAATATGCTGTTTTTCCTGATAGTATAGCGGTGCAATCGAATAACATTTTTCCAGATTATGTGTCTTATATTTTACTGCTTTCATTTTTTTATCCTCACACAATCGTACACTTCTTTCGTGGTTGTCTTTTCCAAAACCGTTTTTGCCAGCTTCTGACATTCTGACAATGAACTGTTTCGAATCTTGTGTTTTACCAGAGCCACAGAACCTGCATTCACACTGAACTCGTCCAGCCCCAGACCAAGCAAGAGACGGATCGCATTCTCATCACTGGCAAATTCCCCACACATACCGACAGATATCCCAGCCTGATGTCCGGCTGTAATAATCGCTGCGATCGCCCGGATAACTGCCGGATGAAAGCTGTCATATAATGCAGCAATCTTTGTATTTCCACGATCCACAGCCAGCACATACTGGGTCAGATCGTTGGTTCCGATGCTGAAAAACTCAACTTCCTTTGCAAAATCCTGTGCCAAGAAAACTGATGCCGGTGTCTCCATCATTATACCTGTTTGAATATTCTCATCAAAGGAAATCTTTTCCTGCCGCAGCTCTTCTTTACATTCCTCCAAAAGAGCATTGGCCTCTCGCAGCTCTTCCAGTGATATGATCATCGGATACATAATACGGATAGTTCCATACGCACTGGCCCGCAGTAAAGCCCGCAGCTGTGTCTTGAAAATATCCTTTTTTGTCAGACATATACGGATAGCTCTCCATCCCAGAAACGGATTTTCCTCCGGATCCCACGCATAATACGAAAGCTCCTTATCGCCACCAATATCCAGTGTCCGTATGATGATATCCTTTCCAACCTGTTCAGCTGCTTTTTTATATGCCTCAAACTGTTCCTCTTCTGTTGGAAAATGTGTATTTTCCATATATAGAAACTCGCTGCGGAAAAGCCCGATACCGTCTATGCCTTTGGTTACCGCCTGTTCTACATCCTGCAGATTACCGACATTGGCGCACACCTGCACACTATGTCCGTCTGTTGTGACTGCGGCCTGTCCGGCTTCCTGCTCCATCGCAGTCTGTAAATCATCATAGTCTTTTATTTTCTGCAGATATACCGCCTTTGTCTGTTCGTCCGGCTCCAGAATAATATAACCATCTACAGCATCCAGAATAACCTCTTCCTGATCCCTGACCTTATCCATAATACCGCTCACACCAACAAACGCCGGCACAGCATGATTTCTGGCAATTATGGAAACATGGCTCGTCACACCACCTTCTTCTGTAATAAATCCACAGACTCGTTCAAAATTAATAGTGGCCGTATCGGATGGTGTCAGATCCTTCGCAACTAAAATCGTCTGTTTTTCCAGATCTGTAAACGAAAGCTCCTCGATTCCTTTTATCGCCCGTAACAGCTGATCCCGGACATCCACGATATCTGTTGCACGTTCTCTCATATATTCGTCATCCATCATTTCAAAGATGACTCTGTACTCATCCACCGTCTGCACCAGAGCCTGCTGAACATTCTGCCCATTTTGAATCTTATCCATTACGCCCTGCTGCAGGGCAATATCTTTGACAAGTTCAAGATGACCGCCAAAAATCGCATTGTCCTGCGCCTGTTTTTCCAGCTTTCCGGCAACCTTTTTTACCGCCGCATCGTAAATGGCAATCTCCTTTTCCGGAGCCTCCGGGATATACAGATCCGCCTCAAGAACCTGCTTTACTACCGGTCGTATCTTACCTGCAGTAATTCCTTTTGATGCGATACGTTCCACTCTGATTTTTTCCATAACAGACCTCTACTCGCCAAGACCACTGTTAATTGCTTCCACCAGTGTATTCATATCCTCTGCTTCATGCTCACCTTCGCACCGGATTTCAATCTCATCACCACACATGATTCCACCCGCCATCAGCATCAGAACACTTTTAGGGTTAATGACCTTTTCGCCCTTGATAAATTCTATTTCTGATGGACAGTTTGACGCAATCTGTGACATTAAACTGGCCGGTCTTAAATGCAATCCCGATTTATTAATAACAGTGACTTTCTTGCTAATCATGTTTTCCTCCTTAACACTATCAGTCGATCTGGTACACTTCCACACCCTTTTCCCGGAACGCATTGACGATATCGCGCGGTGCTTCCACATCCGTAATAATATTGGCAATTTCACTGGCCTTGCAGGATATAAAACTGCTCTTATTTCCCAGCTTTGTATGATCTGCAAGTATGTACGATGTCTCCGTAACCCGACTGATCATTTTTGCATTGATATTGGCCTCATCATACAGCTCTGTCGTCATCCCGAGATCAGGGCTTAATCCTCTACAGCCGACAAAACTTTTTCTGGCCGTCACACGGTTCATATTATTCAGCGCAAAAGACCCCACCATAGTTCCTTTCTGGTAACGAAGCTCACCTCCAAGCAACACGACTGTCGCATTTGGCGGGTTCTTTTCGCTGATAATATTGCCATTGTTTGTAATGATCGTTACATTTTTTGCTGTAATATACTTTACGATACCCAAAGCCGTAGAACTTGTATTGATGAAAATGCTGTCACCATCCTCGATCAGAGATGCCGCAAATTTTGCAATTTTTTCTCTGTAATACAAGATCCCTTTTTCCGGTGTTTTCAGCAGACTTTCATCGCCACCACGGGCGCCTCCGTAAAAACGTTCAAGCAGCTTGTGATCCTCCAGATACTGCAGATCCCTTCGTATTGTCAGATAGGATACCTGCAAACGTTCTGCAAGAACTTTTACTTCTACTGTTCCTGTTTTTTCCAGTTCATTTAGAATAAATTCTCTTCTGGCATTTACCACCGAACGACTTTGTTTCATCGCATATCCCCCATAATCCTTTTTATTATGTTTGCATGTATCACCTTAAATGTACATGAAAACACTCATATATGGAAGTAAAACAATCATAAAATTTTATAAAATTGAACGGAATGGTGTATTTGGCTCCTTTTCAAAGCAATCCTCAAAACCTCTGTCATGATGATATGCCCGTTTTTCCTTATCCGTCGGATAAACATATCTTCCACCGACCTCCCAGAAGAAGGGATGGAAGGTATAGCCCAGACGATCTTTCTTCATATCATACAGCACTTTGATTTCATTCAAATCCGCCATAAAGTTTGTCCATACATCATAATGAATCGGAATAACCACTTCACAGCGCAGCGCTTCTGCCATGCGAAGTACATCCACAGATGTCATCTTATCTGCAAGTCCCACCGGATTTTCTCCATAGGAACCAAAAGCCACATCAATTTTATGATCTTTTCCATGTTTTGCAAAATAAATAGAATAATGACTGTCTCCACTGTGATAGACATTTCCACCCGGTGTTTTCACAAGATAATTGACTGCTTTTTCATCCATATCCATCGGGCAAACCCCCACCAGATTCTCACGGTTTTCTGTTGTATCATCTGTTGTAACAAGACAGGTACGGTCAAAGGAATCCAGGCAGAGGATTTCAACATCCTTAATCCGGATCACATCACCCGGTTTCACGACACGACAGCGTTCTTCCGGTACACCCCATTTGATCCATGTTTCAACCGACTTTTTCGGTCCGATAAACGGAACGGGTATTGTGTTTCCATTCTCATCCGTTGTTGTCATACCACTCTTAATCACATGAGACGCATAATTCGGATCCATATGATCCTGATGGTAATGGGTTGCCAGAACCGCATCCACATGTCTTACTGCAAAAGGATCCAGCACAAAGGGTACAGCTCTCAGATTCGGCTGCATTTTACGGCATCCACACATATTCGCCATCTGGTGTCCAGGTTTCATCAATCCGTCACCATGTGTCCTCTTTCCGTTACCACACCAGAAATCAATAGTAAAATTACAGTCCCCCGGTGTCTTAAACCAGATGCCCGTGCATCCCAGCCACCACATAGCCACCGTTCCCGGTGCAACTTCTGTATTTTCAATTTCCTCATTCAGCCAGGTTCCCCATTCCGGGAAAGTACTCATAATCCAGCTTTCTTTTGTTATTTCATCGATCTTACTCATTCTTTTTCCTGCCTTTATGTTTATTTTATTTTCAACATTGGCTCTAATGCCGGCTGTATATAAATAGTATCTGTATACTTTTCTGTAACAGCCAGCACCTTTTTCAAATCGTATTTATGGAAAAGCAGGCTTGCTTTTTTGTCTCCATAACTATACGTTACTTTGATTTTGGCCATTTGATATTCTTCGACTTTTACAGTATCCACAAGCAACCAGGAAATGTTGTAGCCAAATTTAATGATACCCTCCGATGTTAATCCTCTTTTCACACCCAGACTGCCAAACAGGGCAAGAAATACCAGCATACTTCTTATTTCTGCCATAATTGAACCATCCAGTGTCACCGGGCACAGACAAACTGCGGCTGCAAGAAGTAACGCAAACAGGAAGTAATCATCCTTTCCCACCAGTTCTATCTTTTTATTAGACACCAGAATCCACCGAATCTCCAACAGGACAATTCCTGCGGCCAGAATACTCATTAAAATATTGATAATCGCCATGTCATTCCTTTCTGCCTGTATATGGTTACATCATCTCAGTTTTCCGTATTTTTCAAAACACTCCAGGGCATACAGCATGGATTCCTTTGTTGTTCCGATGGCATTCAGATAACCATACTCTACACCGATCATGCCACCCGCCGGTGTTGCCCATTTTTCTACCAGTTCTTTTACTTCTTCTTCAATTTTTTCTTTGTCTCCTGTCGGCAGCGTTGACTGGATATCTACAGCAACCTCAAAGCAGACTTTGCCTCTCGCAATTTTCGATATCTCATCGATGCCAACCAGCCTTGGCTGATGAATATTGATGATGTCTGCACCCATATCTATGAAATCTTCGATCAACTGATTGACTTTTCCATCTGTATGCAGACGCACATCCATACCACATTCGTGTGCTGTGCCAAACACTCTTTCATACTGTGGTTTGAAAATTTCTCGGAAGGTGTCCGGAGAAATCATCAGACCTTTCTGTGTGCCCCAGTCGTCGGTAGTATCGTAACAATGGATTCTGCCTTTTCCCAGGCGATAAGCTTCTTTAATAATACCGATCTGATAATCTGCCAGACCTTTTGCCATCGCTTCGATATATTCCGGCTCCAACAGACAATCCATCAAAGTATCCTGATACCCCCGTAAAAAGTGCATTCTTTCAAAGATACACTGCGGGCTGTTCAGCTGTACATACAGCTGTTTTTCCTCCGCCTCTTTCAAGGCCTCCTCCAGTCCGTCAAATCTTCCCGGTGCCTTTGGATCAGGAAAGACATAGTTATCAAAATCAGACCAGTCCGAAATCGGCACGTTAACCGGCTGTCCCATATCTGATCCTGTCTCATCACTACTCTCCCACAGGCATCCCCACTCATCATATTCCCCGCTGGCAGGACGTATTTTTTTCTTTACAGAACAGGGCTGCGAATTATCTCTTTTATCTCTGGGTGGCAACACAAAGATTCGATATACATCGCTTTTATCTTTTCCTGCAATACGGTCGAATCGCAGACCGATTCGATCCGGATTTTCAAAATGAATGTTTCGCTTCATGATTTCATAACTTGACATTGCCATAGCTGATATCCTCCCTTGTGTGCAGTAAATATTATTTCAGTTCGTTCGGGAAATGTTCTTTGATCGTATCCAGAAGAGTCTTGGTAACACCCTCCACATCAACCAGATTCAACGTCTCTGCAATCACTGCATTCGTCGGCGGTACCATAGAAGCCCATTCCGGACTCGTTAAAATGATATCTGTATTCATCGCATAAGCCATAGCTTCGCTAAATGCACAGGACTCTACTTCCGCTTCAATATTATGCTCACGGCAGATATTCTTTACATTGATTTTCAAAATTGTACTAGTTCCCATTCCATTACCACAGATACATAAAATATTCAGCATTTTTATTCTCCTTTATGTTTTATATGAAGTTATTTACCTGCGGCCGATGGGTGGTACATCATCAACCGCAGGTAGGGGGGCTACATCATCATCCGGCAATCGGAATACCAAGTAAGGATCCGATACCCTTAAAGATTGCAATAATAGCAACCCAGACAGTTGCATAATCGGCACTGCCCTGCCACCAGGTCAGGTTCATCATTCCTACTGCTAAAGCAGAGCCGAAGATCTGGATCAGACCATTGATCGTACAGATCACAGCAGCGGCTTTCCAACCACCGGCCTTGTTGGCAAAGATCGCGATCGTTGCATTATCAAAGAACAGTGGAATAAATCCCGGGATCAGGAAAATCGGAGATTTAAATACCAGCAGAAGAACAAGACCAAGCACCTGACCAATCGCACCAAAGATCAGACCAAGTACAACAGATTTCGGAGCAAATCCAAAGATGGCTGCACAGTCTACACCGGCTACAGCACCAGGAAGCAGCTTTTCGGAAATACCCTTGAAGGACATCATGATCTCGCCGACAAACATTCTGACACCATACAGAAGAACTACGATATTGGCTGTCAGAGTAAGACCAATCCAAAGTGCAAAAACAATATTATTTTTGTAAGTGGCCTGTGCAAAGCCACCATCACCTGTCCGAAGCCATTCGATCTGATCGCCGCCGATAACCAGAAAGATTACAACAACAGAAAGCAGCATAACCAGTGCAGTTGCGATAACGCTGTCCTGCAGAATGCTTAATGATGCCGGAAGCTTTTTCTTCTCGATATCATCTTTTTCTGCATTACCGATCTTCGGAGCTACTTTATAAGCAACATAATCCATAAACATCTGCTGATGTGCTACAGAGAAATCAGCACCCGTAATGGCATGTGTCGGTTTGATCAGAATTGTGGAACCAATGCCCCAATACAATGCAGTAACTACAGCTGCAATAAGGACTGTCGGTACCATTCCGAATCCGAGGAAACGCCAGACAATGTAAGTACTGATACCCGCCTGAACAATCATGGCATTACCTGTCAGATACACCGCTCGAATATGTGTAAATTTTCTCAGCGCAACCATAACAAGATTCAGAATAAAGCCAACCAGTAATGTGTAAATACCCCAGGAAGCACCTGTTCCTGATCCAAGAACGGCATCCATCTTTTCGTAAGCGGCCGTCATCGTTGGATATGTATTCAGGCCAGCACCCTGAATTCCTGTTGCATTCTGCAAGGCTGTCAGCAGTTTGCCAAAGTTCGAAATCAACGCTCCCGAACCAATTCCCATAGCCAGAATACCAACAGCTGCTTTAGCTGCTCCGGCAATCGCCTTGGATAATTTCTGTTTCATGGCAATATAACCTATGAATACAACGATAGCGATCAGCAGGAACGGCTGTCCAAATATCTGTTTCATCAACAGATCCAAAATGTAAGATAACATACTTCCTCTCCTTTCTTTTTTTGTATCTTCCTTACTTCTTTTGTGCCTTAATTATATGGTCTTTTCTAATCATCTGCAACTTACTATATGTTCGTTATGCCTAGTTTTTGAACGTTTTATATGCATTATATGATTCTTTTCAATTTTTATATGTTCCTTGTGTTAGTCTGGCGAAACCATGGATACTTTCGCTTTTCAGATTCCAAGAACATTCTCCAGATAAACAGCCACACCGTCCTCATTATTCGAAGCAGTAATCCAGGTCGCTTTTTCTTTTATTTTTGCAACAGCATTCTCCACTGCAATCCGATTGGCTGCTGCAGAAAACATACTCAGATCATTATCGTAATCTCCAAAAACATATACGTCTTCTTTTGTAATTTTCATATACGTCATTAAACATTCGACCGCAGATTTTTTTGATACACTTTTCTCAAAGGTTCCCAAAAGTCCATACCCTGTACTTTCGCCGATCAGATTATCCTGTGCCTTTACAAACGCTGCATACGCCTGTTGTTCTTCTTCATTGCGCATGTAAACTACAATTTTCAATATGTTTTGCAAATGTACAGGTAATTCCTGCAAAGATATTCCCATTGCGTTTAATCGGACAGGAAATCCCCATTTTTCAGATAGACGCTCGTACTTTTTTACATGCTCCTCCATTTTTTCACTATAGGCAGGAAAATATATCCGGTCTACACCATACATCATAAAGTCCATTCGGCGAGACATCACGTATTCCAAAACACCATTTACATCGTCGTCTCTAAAGACCTTACTGGCAATCAGCGTATGATGTCCCAGATCCATCGTTTTAGCACCATTACAGGAAATACAATAATCACATCCGCCGACTGCATCCTGATAAATCGACATCATTTCTTCACAACGTCCCGATGCAAAGCAAATGGCATATCCTTTATTCTTTGCCCGCTTTAAAGTTTCTCTGGTTCTTGGCGTAATATCTTTCGCATCTGTAAGAAGAGTTCCATCCAGATCAAATACTAATAGTTTTTTTCCGCCATTCATCTACCCTCATTCTCCTTTGCCAGTATTTTTTTTACCGTTTCATCCAGCTTATTTACCCACACTTCATATAATCGCTTTCCCGTTTTCTCCGAAGCAGCCTTGCTGTCCCCAAAAGCGCCTGACTGCAACCTGTTTTTCCACGGTATCGCCTGTATATTACAGGTATCCGATGCTGTCGGAAATTCTGTTGTCGCCTTTTCCATATGTACCAAAGACTTTTTGAGATACAGCATCAAAGAAGTTTCCAGCTCTCCGGCATGCCATATTCCTTCCGGAATCGGTGTACGCAACAGTTTCTGTGCTTCTTGCTCCAGATCTTTGTGCTGTAAGATATAAATCTCTTTCCAGCCGGAGTCATATGCCTTTCTCATAACCTGTTGCAGTACATGAGAATTTCCTTTATGAAACGAATATAAAATGATTTTAACATCCGCATATCGATAAATGCTCTTTATGGCATCGAATACATATTCCGTCAACACAGATTCCTCTATAGAGATAGTCCCCGGAAAATCCCTTGCCGACCAGACCTGCCCATACGTCGTACAGGGAAAATAGTACAAATCATTTTTTTCGCATAATTTCTCCAGAATTTCATGTGCCAAAATAATGTCTGTACCCACAGGCAGATGATACCCATGCTGTTCAAAAGAGCCCGCTGCCACAAAAACAGCCGGGCTTTTCTGTAAAATAGACTCTATAATATCCCACGAATAATAAAATAAATTTCTCTTCATTTTTGTATAATGCAGAATCGTCACTGCAGTTTTTCATCCAAGACAAGCAAATCTTCTTCTGCTTTTGCATCCAAAAGAGCATCAATTATTCCCGGCTGCAAAAGCATTGTAGCCAGTTTTTCCATATTTTCCATATGCTTCGTATGATCCACTGATGCCAGTACAAAAAACAGTTTTGCATCTTTATCCGGATTATCTTTCACAAAATGAACTGCTTCTTCAACCTTCATAAAACTGATAGCTGTTTCATGTACACCCACAGCTCCCTCCTGCGAATGTGGCATGGCAATATTTGGTGCAAAAACAATATAGGGACCATATTTTTTTACACATCCAATAACCGAATCCACATATGTCTGCTCTATTACATGCTCCGCAAGCAATGGTTCACATGATGCCTGAATAGCATCTTCCCAATTATCAAAGCTCTTATGAAAACAGACTCTTTTCTTTTCTACCAATTCTTTTAAAAACATTTTTTCCTCCTTATGCAGAAAACGCTTTGCTTTATGTGTTTAAAATATATCATCTTATGAAGCATGTATCAAACACAGTTATGAATGTTTTGAGCTATTATATGTTCTATTTATTAATTTTTTGTTTTTTACGAATGTTTTACTTCCATTTTCCCACAAATAATTCATTAAATAAATTCACTGAAATTCTTTGCAATATTTCAAAACGAAAAAAAGACCTGTGATTTCTCACAGATCTCATCAGCTCCCCGAGTAGGGCTCGAACCTACAACAACTCTTTGATGACGGCTTTATCTTTGGTGATCTTGGTGCCGGATTTAAGCGCTGGAATCTCGCATGTCCCACTCATTTTATTTCAGAAGAACTAAAAAGACTTGACAATACACTGCAAAAGTATCTACACTCATAATAAAAAGGAGGTTCTACCGATATGCTTACAAAAACGCAAAAAGAACTGCTCACACGATTAGATCTGAAATATCCGGCTATTGCTCTCAAGACACGATTTGAAATTCCGCCGGTTTCCCCTCACTATACCGGAGAAAAGCTTGCTTTCTGTCAGTATATCAAGCATGCCCAAACCAGTGGTGAACGCTTCTATATCTGCGTAGATGACGATGCCTGTTACGGCAAACTTGCGATGGGAATGATCGATATACCGCCAGTAACTGGCTCCGGGCAGGCCGGCTACGACTTTGGCTGTTACAAAGCCCCCATTGCCAATCAGCAGCTTTACCAAAAGCTTCCCCGTCTGCTCAGGAACACGGTCAACTATGTAGAATTCTGTCCCGCTGTTCAATGCGACTTTGATCCGGATCTGCTTTTATTTGTTGCTGATTTTCCCCAAAGTGACATTATTATGCGGGCAACCTCCTATATCAGTGGAGATCTCTGGGAAAGCAAGTCCAGTCCCGTACTCAGCTGCGCCTGGATGTATGCGTATCCGCTGATTTCCAACAAAGTTAATCATATTACTACTGGATTTTATCATGGGCTCAAGCGCAGAAAAGCCTATCCAGCTGGTCTGCGTATGATCTCCATTCCCTATGGCAAGTTTCCAGAATTCTTTGCCGCCCTTGAGGAAATGGACTGGACGTTAATTTCTTTCCGCGAAGATAAAGAAAGCCAGAAGCTTTTAAAAGAAAAAATGAATCACTGGCAGGAAATGGCCAGATCCACCAACACTACCTGCGATCTTCGTTGATCACGGTCTTCTTTGGCACATTATCTATACAAATATAAAGCGGAAGGAACAACAATATCTTGTTTCTTCCGCTTCATATACCGGTTTCACATCATAATCAACTTATCCATTATCCTTATTTCAGATCGCAAAAAAAGACCTGTGATTTCTCACAGATCTTATCAGCTCCCCGAGTAGGGCTCGAACCTACAACAACTCGGTTAACAGCCGAGTGCTCTACCATTGAGCTATCGAGGAATATATAAAAATATCCTATGTACCTTGAAAACCGCACATACTAAACATCCAAACACACGAAACATTCAGGTCAAACCCTCGACCGATTAGTACT
>CAKRQV010000023.1 GCA_934394565.1 uncultured Lachnospiraceae bacterium | reverse complement strand
GAGCCATAACACCATCAGTAGCAGCTACAACCAGGATAGCACCATCCATCTGAGCAGCACCTGTGATCATGTTCTTTACATAATCGGCATGGCCTGGGCAGTCTACGTGAGCGTAGTGACGTTTTTCTGTCTGATACTCAACGTGTGCTGTGGAGATTGTGATACCACGCTCTCTCTCTTCCGGAGCTTTATCGATGTTCTCGAAATCTACCTTTGCGTTACCAGCAACTCTCTCAGCCAGTACTTTTGTGATAGCAGCTGTCAGAGTTGTTTTACCATGGTCAACGTGACCAATTGTACCGATGTTACAATGCGGTTTGCTTCTGTCAAATTTTGCTTTAGCCATTTCTAAAGTCCTCCTTAAAAATCTTGCCCTAAGGGCTTTCAATATGATTGTTTCAGTTCAAGCCTGCTGAATATGATTATAGGGTAAAAGCCCCATATTTGCAAGCTAAAAATCGGTAAACCGATTATTTTGCAGTCTTGGAAAGTACTTTTTCCTGTACACTCTTCGGTACCGGCTCGTATTTCTCGAAGAACATGGAGTAGTTACCACGTCCCTGTGTTCTGGAACGAAGGTCTGTTGCATAACCGAACATCTCAGCCAGCGGAACAAAACCTTTGACCATCTTACCGCCACCGATATCTTCCATACCTTCGATACGGCCACGACGGGAGTTGATGTCACCGATAACATCACCCATGTACTCTTCCGGCATGGTAACCTCTACCTTCATGATCGGCTCAAGAAGGATCGGGGCTGCTTTCTGCATAGCCTCTTTGAAAGCCAGAGAACCAGCGATGTGGAATGCCATCTCACTGGAATCGACCTCATGGTAGGAACCATCGTATACGTTAGCGTGTACACCAACAACCGGGAATCCACCCAGCTGACCAGCCTTCATAGCCTCTTCGATACCTTCGCCTACAGCCGGGATGTACTCCTTCGGAATAGCACCGCCGACAACAGTGGACTCGAACTTGTACAGTTCCTCACCGTTGGCATCCATCGGCTCGAATTTAACTTTACAGTGACCGTACTGACCACGACCACCGGACTGCTTAGCATATTTACTGTCAACATCAACAGCCTTTGTAATGGTCTCTTTGTAAGCAACCTGCGGAGCACCTACGTTTGCCTCTACCTTGAACTCACGAAGCAGACGGTCAACGATGATCTCCAGATGAAGCTCACCCATACCAGCGATGATTGTCTGACCAGTTTCCTGATCTGTATGAGCACGGAATGTCGGATCCTCCTCAGCCAGTTTAGCAAGGGATTCACCCAGCTTGCCCTGACCTGCTTTGGTCTTCGGCTCGATAGCCAGCTCGATAACCGGCTCCGGGAACTCCATGGACTCCAGGATTACCGGATGCTGCTCGTCACAGATGGTATCACCTGTTGTGGTGTTTTTGAAACCGATAGCAGCTGCGATATCACCGGAGTAAACCTTATCCAGCTCCATACGCTTGTTGGCATGCATCTGCAGGATACGTCCAACACGCTCTTTTTTGCCTTTTGTAGCATTCAGTACATAGGAACCGGAGTTCATGGTACCTGAGTATACGCGGAAGTATGCCAGTTTACCAACGAACGGGTCAGTCATGATCTTGAATGCCAGAGCAGCGAACGGCTCGTCATCAGAAGATTTACGAGTAACTTCGTTGCCATCCAGGTCGGTACCGGTGATATCCGGGATATCTGTCGGTGCCGGCATGTAATCAATGATAGCGTCCAGAAGCTTCTGAACACCTTTGTTTCTGTATGCAGTACCGCAGCATACCGGAACGGCGCGGCACTCACATGTAGCCTTACGAAGGGCTGCTTTCATCTCATCTACAGACGGGATCTCATCCTCAAGGTAAGCCATCATCAGATCATCATCCAGCTCACACACTTTCTCGATCAGCTCTGTATGGTACAGCTCTGCATCGTCAGCCATGTCTTCCGGAATGTCAACGATAGAGATGTCATCACCCTTCTCGTCGTTGTAGATATATGCTTTCATTTCGAACAGGTCGATGATTCCCTTGAACTCATCTTCCTTACCGATCGGCAGCTGAAGAACGATAGCGTTCTTACCAAGTCTGTCTCTGATCTGATCTACAGCTCTGTAGAAATCTGCACCCAGGATATCCATCTTGTTGATGAATGCCATACGCGGTACATTGTAGGTATCAGCCTGTCTCCAAACGTTCTCAGACTGCGGCTCTACACCACCCTTTGCACAGAATACACCAACTGCACCATCCAGTACACGAAGAGAACGCTCTACCTCAACAGTAAAGTCTACGTGTCCAGGAGTATCAATGATGTTGATACGATGCTCTAAAGCACCCGGCTGCGGCTTATTGTTTAACTGGTGTGTCCAGTGACAGGTTGTAGCTGCAGATGTGATGGTAATACCACGCTCCTGCTCCTGCTCCATCCAGTCCATGGTAGCAGTACCTTCGTGGGTATCACCGATTTTATAGTTAACACCGGTATAATACAGGATACGCTCTGTCAGAGTAGTCTTTCCTGCATCGATATGAGCCATAATACCGATATTTCTGGTTCTCTCTAATGGATATTCTCTACCAGCCAATGGGTTTTCCTCCTTTAGAATCTGTAATGAGCAAATGCCTTATTAGCCTCTGCCATCTTATGCATATCTTCTTTACGCTTTACAGATGCGCCAGTATTGTTCATGGCGTCTAAAAGTTCATTAGCCAGTCTGTCTTCCATTGTTTTCTCGCCTCTCTTGCGGGAGAACAGGGTGATCCAGCGAAGTGCCAGAGCCTGACGACGATCCGGTCTAACCTCGATCGGAACCTGGTAGGTAGCACCACCGATACGTCTTGCTTTAACTTCAAGAACCGGCATAATGTTGTTCATAGCTTCTTCAAATACTTCAAGAGCCGGTTTTCCGGCTTTCTCTTCCATCTTAGCGAAAGCTCCGTATACGATCTTCTGGGCTACGCCTTTCTTACCATCAAGCATGATGTTGTTGATAAGTTTGGTAACCACTTTGCTATTGTACATCGGATCTGCTAAAACATCTCTTTTCTGGGTATGTCCTTTACGTGGCACGTTACTTCCCTCCTTAATCAAAATGATTATCTCACAGGTACTCACTCGAAGCAGCGCCTGCAGTTCGCACTGTTTCACTTGTGTTCGCACGAGTAAATTCTCTATATGACCCGCAACCGACAGGGTATATGGAATTCCGTACTAACGTTCTAGTTGTGATACTGTTTTTGATATAGTGTCGCTTCTGCATTAAGCAGCTGCTATATTATTTTTTCGGTTTCTTAGCACCGTATTTGGAACGGGCCTGTTTTCTGTTAGCAACACCAGCGGTATCAAGTGTACCTCTGATAATGTGGTATCTGGTACCAGGTAAGTCTTTAACACGACCACCACGGATCAGTACAACACTGTGCTCCTGTAAGTTGTGACCTTCACCCGGAATGTAGGATGTTACTTCGATTCCGTTGGAAAGACGAACTCTGGCGATTTTTCTAAGAGCTGAGTTCGGCTTTTTCGGTGTTGCAGTCTTAACGGCTGTACAAACACCTCTCTTCTGCGGGGAAGACATATCTGTGGATTTTTTCTTCAGAGAGTTGAAGCTTTTCTGAAGAGCCGGAGCTGTGGACTTCTTTACAGATGTCTCACGTCCTTTTCTAACTAACTGGTTAAATGTAGGCATTCCAAGTCACCTCCTGTGAAATTCTCCGCGTATTGCGGGGCTCTGCGGTTGCTATTAATCTTCGTTATGGCACACGAATATAACTGCATACTCATGCACGCTAGTCTAGTATACAGGGACGACCCTTTTCTGTCAAGGAAAAGATTGCCTAATTTCTGCGGTTTTTCGAGGTTTTTGATGGATATTTTAACAATGAACAACTGTTTTTTTACATGAAACACCCGGCTACATTTTCCTCGGTACTTTTTTTGCATCATATATCATAAAAGAGACATCTGCCAGCCACATCACATGGAATCCGGCAAATGTCTCTTTTATCTTTTATACTGTCAATTTCGACAATATGTGTTTTTTATTCTTCTGTAGTCTCTGCTGCATCCGTGGAGATCTCTTCGCTCTTCTCTTCTGCTGCATCGTCATCGTTCTCCTCAAACAGATCGAGATCATCAATATCCTCATCGAGCTCGATATTCTCCGGCTCTTCTTCGGTAAGAACAACCTTGTCCTCTACATCAGTATTCAGTTTGACGTCAGAGTAACACTTCATGCCTGTACCTGCCGGAATCAGACGACCAATGATAACGTTCTCTTTCAGACCGATCAGATGATCGACTTTACCCTTAATGGCAGCCTCTGTCAGAACCTTTGTGGTCTCCTGGAAGGAAGCGGCGGACATGAAGGAATCTGTAGCCAGAGCAGCCTTTGTGATACCAAGCAGTACCTGTTTACCCTCAGCCAGCTCTTTACCGTCTTTTTCCAGTGCTTCGTTGATATCCTCAAAGTCCAGAGCGTCCATCATAGCACCCGGAAGCAGATCAGAATCACCTTTCTCCTCGACACGGATCTTTTTAAGCATCTGATGAACGATTACCTCGATATGCTTATCGTTGATCTCAACACCCTGCAGACGGTATACACGCTGAACCTCGCGCAGCATATAATCCTGTACGGCACGGACACCTTTGATTTTTAAGATATCGTGCGGGTTGACACTACCTTCTGTCAGCTCATCACCGGCTTCCAGAACAGCACCGTCCATGATCTTGATACGGGAGCCGTACGGAATCAGGTAAGTCTTGGAAACACCCTCTTCTGCGTCTGTAACGACGATCTCACGTTTCTTCTTTGTATCTTTAATCTCAGCCACACCTTTGATCTCGGTAATGATAGCAAGACCCTTCGGCTTTCTGGCCTCGAAAAGCTCCTCGACACGGGGAAGACCCTGTGTGATATCGCCACCGGCAACACCACCACTATGGAATGTACGCATCGTCAGCTGTGTACCAGGCTCACCGATGGACTGTGCGGCGATGATACCGACAGACTCACCAACCTGTACAGTCTCGCCACTGGCCATGTTGGCACCGTAGCACTTCGCACAGATACCATTGTGGCACTTACAGCTAAGAATTGTACGGATCTTAACCTGACCTTTATCTCTTACTGCTACGCCATCCTCATCGATACCCTCTTCCATGACTTTGGCGGCACGTTTCGGAGTAATCATGTGATTGGCTTTGACGATAATCTCGCCTGCAGCATTCTTGATCGTATGGCAGGAGAATCGTCCTGTGATACGTTCCTGCAGACTCTCGATCTCTTCACGGCCATCAGCGAACTCTTTTACCCACATACCCGGGATCTCACTGCGGTTTACGCTACAGTCTGTCTCACGGATAACCAGCTCCTGGGATACATCAACCAGACGTCTTGTCAGGTAACCGGAATCGGCTGTACGCAGAGCGGTATCGGACATACCTTTTCGTGCACCATGGGCGGACATAAAGTATTCCAGTACCTGCAGACCTTCACGGAAGTTTGACTTGATCGGCAGCTCGATGGTGTGACCGGTTGTATCAGCCATCAGGCCTCGCATACCAGCCAGCTGTTTAATCTGTTTATCAGAACCACGGGCACCGGAGTCAGCCATCATGAAGATGTTATTATATTTATCAAGACCTGACAGCAGCTTGTGGGTCAGCACATCATCGGTCTCTTTCCAGGTCTCAACGACCTCTTTGTAACGTTCTTCCTCTGTGATCAGACCACGTTTGTAGTTTCTGGTGATCTTATCTACAGTATCCTGTGCCTGCTGAATCAACTGCGGTTTTTCCGGCGGCACGGTCATATCGGAAATGGATACAGTCATCGCTGCTTTTGTGGAGTAGTGGTAACCTGTAGCCTTGATATCATCGAGTACTTCGGCTGTCTTTGTAGCGCCGTGGGTATTGATGACCTTTTCAAGGATCTTTTTCAGCTGTTTCTTTCCTACATGGAAATCAACTTCCGGTTTCAGGGCATTTTCCTCAATCGTACGGTCCACAAAGCCCAGATCCTGCGGCAGAATCTCATTGAACAGAAGGCGTCCAAGCGTAGTCTCTACCAGCTGTGTGATCTCACGGCCCTCAAATGTACCCTGACGACGGATCACGATCTTCTGGTGCAGAGAGATCGTACCGTTCTCATATGCCAGGATCGCATGGCTTAAATTGTCAAAGTAATGACCTGTCAGATCCTCGATCGTGCAGACAACGATTCTCTTTCTCTCCGGCTGTACGTTGACACGTACGATGGAATGATACTTGAGCTCTTTCTCACCTGCTTCAAAATCAGCAATGGCTTTGTTCACGAAATATTCATCGGTTTTTTCCTCTGCCGGCAATGCATTCCATGCATCCATCTCTTCTTCGGAAACACCATATTCAGCGATCACATCCTGCTCCAGCTCGCTGCCTGTGTAATCAGCATATCTGCTCATAGTCAGATAGTAGATACCAAGGACCATATCCTGTGAAGGAACAGCTACCGGACCACCATCAGACGGTTTCAGCAGGTTGTTCGGAGAAAGCAGCAGGAAACGGCACTCTGCCTGGGCCTCTACAGACAGCGGCAGATGCACGGCCATCTGGTCACCATCGAAGTCGGCATTGAATGCGGTACAAACCAGCGGGTGCAGCTTGATGGCTTTACCTTCTACAAGGATTGGCTCAAACGCCTGGATACCCAGACGATGCAGGGTAGGTGCACGGTTCAGCATAACCGGATGTTCTTTGATTACCTCCTCGAGGACATCCCATACTTCCGGCTGCAGCTTTTCAACCATTTTCTTGGCATTTTTAATGTTATGTGCGGTACCGTTGCAGACCAGCTCTTTCATAACAAAAGGCTTGAACAGCTCAATCGCCATTTCTTTTGGCAGACCACACTGATAAATCTTTAATTCAGGACCTACAACGATAACGGAACGACCGGAATAGTCGACACGTTTACCCAGCAGGTTCTGACGGAAACGACCGGATTTACCTTTCAGCATGTCAGAAAGGGATTTCAGTGCACGGTTACCCGGTCCGGTTACCGGACGTCCACGACGGCCATTGTCGATCAGGGCATCAACAGCCTCCTGCAGCATACGTTTCTCGTTGCGGACGATAATATCCGGAGCACCCAGCTCCAGCAGTCTTTTCAGACGGTTGTTACGGTTGATGATACGTCTGTACAGATCATTTAAGTCAGATGTGGCAAAACGTCCACCATCCAGCTGAACCATCGGACGAAGATCCGGTGGAATAACCGGGACAACATCCATGATCATCCATTCCGGGCGGTTGCCGGACTCACGGAAGGCCTCAACAACTTCCAGTCTCTTGATCACACGGGCACGTTTCTGACCTGTAGCAGTTTCCAGAATTTCCTTAAGTTCTTTGGAATCCTTCTCGAGATCGATGTTCTCGAGAAGCTCCTTGATTGCCTCGGCACCCATACCTACACGGAAAGTATAGCCATAAGCCTCCCGGGCATCCTGATATTCTTTTTCTGTCAGTACCTGCTTGTACATCAGGTTGGTCTCACCCGGATCCACAACGATGTAGTTTGCAAAGTACAGTACCTTTTCCAGTGTTCTCGGAGAAAGGTCAAGGATCAGACCCATACGGGACGGAATACCCTTGAAATACCAGATATGGGATACCGGAGCCGCCAGCTCGATATGCCCCATACGTTCACGACGTACGCTTGCTTTGGTAACCTCAACGCCGCAGCGGTCACAGATCACACCTTTATAGCGAATTTTTTTATATTTACCGCAATGGCACTCCCAGTCCTTGCTCGGTCCGAAAATCCTTTCACAGAACAAGCCGTCCTTTTCTGGTTTCAGAGTACGGTAATTGATTGTCTCCGGCTTCTTTACTTCGCCATGAGACCACTCACGGATCTTGTCCGGAGATGCCAGGCCGATCTTGATCGCATCAAATGTCATCGGCTGATATACTTCCTGTTTATTCAACTCTGCCATCATTTACCTCCCTACTCTTCATCCATGCCATCATCCAGGTCATCGTAGTCATCGACTGCGTCATACTCCGGCTCTTCAATATCTTTGAGTTCGCCGTCTTCGAATTCCTGTTTGCTGAAGCCGTGTTCTCCAAAGGATTCGTCCTCATCTTTTCTGTAATGTCTGTCGCCTTCGATGATAGAG
The DNA here is from genome assembly GCA_934394565.1 of uncultured Lachnospiraceae bacterium. GTDB lineage: Bacteria > Bacillota > Clostridia > Lachnospirales > Lachnospiraceae > UBA11957. Next base: position 20,362 of record CAKRQV010000023.1, on the reverse strand, counting down.
CGCAGATCTGTCGTATCACCATAATCGCTGGTTTCCATGATCTGTACCTCTGTTCCATCCTCCTGGAGTACCTTGATATCCAGGCCAAGGGACTGCAGCTCTTTGAGCATAACCTTGAAGGACTCCGGAATACCCGGCTCAGGAATATTGTCACCTTTGATGATTGCTTCGTATGTCTTCACACGGCCGATCACATCATCGGACTTCACAGTCAGGATCTCCTGCAGTGTATAGGATGCACCATACGCCTCCAGAGCCCAAACCTCCATCTCACCGAAACGCTGTCCACCGAACTGAGCTTTACCACCCAGCGGCTGCTGTGTTACCAGAGAGTAAGGACCTGTAGAACGTGCATGGATCTTATCGTCTACCAGATGATGCAGCTTCAGATAATGCATATGGCCGATTGTGGTCGGGCTGTCGAAATACTCACCGGTACGTCCGTCACGTAAGAGGACTTTACCGTCACGGGAGATCGGCACACCTTTCCACAGATTTCTGTGTTCTTTATTTTCATCCAGGTACTCATATACCTCCGGAAGCAGATCTTCTCTGTATTTTGCAGAGAAATCCTCCCAGGACATGTTAACATAATCGTTAGCCAGCTCCAGAGTATCCTGGATATCAATCTCGTTAGCACCGTCAAATACCGGTGTAGCTACGTTAAAGCCAAGCGCTTTGGCTGCCAGACTCAAATGGATCTCCAGCACCTGACCGATGTTCATACGGGACGGCACACCCAGCGGATTCAGTACGATATCCAGCGGACGGCCATTCGGTAAGAACGGCATATCTTCTACCGGAAGTACACGGGAAACAACACCCTTGTTACCATGACGACCGGCCATCTTATCACCGACAGAAATCTTTCTCTTCTGTGCGATGTAGATACGTACGGACTGGTTGACACCCGGAGCCAGCTCATCACCATGCTCTCTGGTGAATACCTTGGCATCTACAATGATACCATACTCGCCGTGCGGTACCTTCAGGGAAGTATCACGTACTTCTCTGGCTTTTTCACCGAAGATTGCGCGAAGCAGCCTCTCCTCGGCTGTCAGCTCTGTCTCACCCTTCGGTGTGACTTTACCGACCAGAATATCTCCGGCACGAACCTCAGCACCGATACGAATGATACCACGCTCATCCAGATCCTTCAGAGCGTCATCGCCGACACCCGGAACATCCTTTGTGATTTCCTCCGGTCCGAGCTTTGTATCACGGGCTTCTACTTCGTACTCTTCAATATGAATGGAGGTATATACATCCTCCTGCACCAGTCTCTCACTGAGCAGAACAGCATCCTCGTAGTTGTAACCTTCCCAGGTCATAAAACCGATCAGCGGATTCTTACCAAGTGCCAGCTCACCATTGTAGGTAGACGGACCATCGGCGATAACCTCGCCCTTTTCTACATGATCACCCTTGAATACGATCGGCTTCTGGTTGTAGCAGTTGGACTGGTTGCTTCGCATGAACTTTGTCAGGCGGATTGTCTCAACTGTGCCATCCTCATCGTATTTCAGCGTGATCTCTTTGGATGTAGAGCGCAGCACCGTAGCAGCGGCCTTTGCCACAACACATACACCGGAGTCAACAGCGGCCTTTGCCTCGATGCCTGTACCAACAACCGGAGCCTCCGTGATCATCAGCGGTACGGCCTGACGCTGCATGTTGGATCCCATCAGCGCACGGTTGGCATCATCGTTCTGCAGGAACGGAATCAGGGCTGTAGCCACGGAGAATACCATCTTCGGAGAAACATCCATGTAATCAAACATCTGTTTCTCGTACTCCTGGGTCTCCTCTCTGTAACGACCGGATACATTCTTGGCGACAAAATAGCCATCCTCATCCAGCGGCTCATTAGCCTGTGCTACATGGTAATTATCCTCTTCATCAGCAGTCATATAGACAACTTCGTCTGTGACACGCGGATTCTTCGGATCTGTCTTATCGATCTTACGATACGGAGCCTCAATAAAACCGTACTGATTGATACGGGCATAGGAAGCCAGAGAGTTGATCAGACCGATATTCGGTCCCTCAGGCGTCTCGATCGGGCACATTCTTCCGTAATGGGAGTAGTGTACATCTCGAACCTCGAATCCGGCTCTGTCTCGGGACAGACCGCCAGGACCCAGGGCGGAAAGACGTCTCTTGTGTGTCAGCTCACCCAGCGGGTTGTTCTGATCCATAAACTGGGACAGCTGGGAAGATCCGAAGAACTCCTTAACAGCAGCTGTGACCGGCTTGATATTGATCAGAGACTGCGGAGAAATACCGGCGATATCCTGTGTGGTCATACGTTCACGAACAACTCGTTCCAGTCTGGACAGACCGATACGGTACTGGTTCTGTAACAGTTCACCAACAGCACGGATACGACGGTTGCCCAGGTGGTCAATATCATCATCATTACCCAGACCATACTCCAGATGCATATTATAGTTGATGGAGGCTAAGATATCCTCCTTTGTAATGTGTTTCGGAATCAGATCATGAATATCACGCTGGATGGCATATTTAATATCCTCGATCTCTGTATTTTCGGCAAGAATTCTAGACAGTACCGGATAATATACCAGTTCTGTTACGCCAAGTTCTTTCTTTTCTTCTTCTGTGATGTCGATGAAAGCGGAAAGATCTACCATCATATTGGAAAGAACTTTGACATTGCGTGTTTCCGTCTGCATCCAGACATACGGTACAGCAGCATTCTGGATCTGGTCAGCCAGTTCCAGTGTAACCTTTGTACCTGCTTCTGCCAGGATCTCCCCTGTAGTCGTATCGACTACATCCTCAGCAAGAACCTGTCCCGTAATACGGCTTCTGAAATGCAGCTTTTTATTGAATTTATAACGTCCAACCTTGGCCAGATCATAACGGCGCGGATCAAAGAACATAGCCATGATCAGGCTCTCAGCGCTCTCTACTGCAAGCGGCTCGCCCGGACGGATCTTTTTGTACAGCTCAAGAAGGCCCTCCTGATAATTGGTGGCCACATCCTTTGCAAAGCTTGCCATGATCTTCGGCTCTTCGCCAAACAGATCGATGATCTCCTGGTTGGTACCATAACCCAGGGCACGGATCAGAACTGTGATCGGCACCTTACGGGTACGGTCAACACGAACATAAAAAACGTCATTGGAGTCTGTCTCGTACTCCAGCCATGCACCACGGTTCGGAATAACAGTGCAGGAAAAGAGTCTCTTACCCAGCTTGTCATGGGAGATACCATAATAGATACCCGGAGAACGAACCAGCTGGCTGACGATAACACGCTCGGCACCGTTAATTACGAAGGTACCTGTTGCTGTCATCAAAGGCAGATCGCCCATAAAGATCTCATGCTCATTGATCTCATCGTTCTCGTGGTTGTACAGTCTGACTTTGACTTTGAGCGGTGCCGCATATGTGGTATCACGCTCCTTACACTCTTCGATATTATATTTGACATCTTTCTCGCAAAGTGTAAAGTCCACGAATTCCAGACTCAGCTTGCCACTGTAATCTGTGATCGGTGAGATGTCCTCGAAAACTTCCTTCAGGCCCTCGGAGAGGAACCATTTGTAAGAATTCGTCTGAACTTCGATCAGGTTGGGCATTTCCAAAACTTCTTTTTGTCTCTGGTAACTCATCCGCATACTCTTGCCGTTGGTAATTGGACGTATTCTGTTTTTCTCCATTGACGTTTCACCCCTTGTATATATAAATTTATTACCGCTTTACATGCCTGATCTCCTGTTTTTTCACAGCAGAAATATAGGCATATCTTGCCATAATAGTGCATTTTCAACTATAACATTTTACAGATAGGGTGTCAATACTTTTTCGGGATTTTTTTGTGCGATTGCACAGTTTTTTGATAAGAATATCGTGGAGTTTGCCATAAAGCAGCACTTGACAAGCTCATTTTTCAGAATTTCAATGTAAAAAGAACCGGATTTGCTGCTGCATTTCCGGTTCTTTCGTAAACTCAGGTAAGGTGAAATTACTTAAGAGTAACTTTAGCGCCTTCTGCCTCAAGTTTAGTTTTGATCTCTTCAGCCTCAGCTTTGGAAGCGCCCTCTTTAACCATCTTCGGAGCTTCGTCAACAACTGCTTTAGCTTCTTTCAGGCCAAGACCTGTAGCTTCACGAACAACTTTGATAACTTTAACTTTGTTCGGACCAACTTCTGTCAGCTCTACATCGAACTCGTCTTTCTCTTCTGCTGCTTCAGCTGCACCACCTGCTGCTGCTACAACAACGCCTGCTGCTGCGGATACACCGAACTCTTCCTCGCAAGCTTTTACAAGGTCATTCAGCTCTAATACGGTTAATTCTTTGATAGCTTCGATAAACTCAGCTGTTGTTAATTTTGCCATTTTATTTTCCTCCTGATTTTAGTTTGATTTTCTTTTTTAATAATGTGTTGTGTAATTATTCAGCTTTGCTTTCTGCAATCTGATTAATAACACGAGCAAAGTTTGTAATCGGGGACTGGATGCTTCCAAGAAGTTTTCCAAGAAGTTCTTCTCTTGACGGAACGTTGGACAGAGCCTCAACGCCAGCCTTATCGAAGTAATTACCCTCGATCACACCGGAAACAAACTCCAGAGCCGGAGCTGTCTTTGCAACCTTAGCGATGATACGAGCCGGCATGGTCGCATCGTCTTTGCAGATAGCCAGTGCATTTGTACCGTCCAGATCTTTGCAAAGAGCCTCACACGGAGTATCTTTGAAAGCCAGCTTCATCATGGTGTTCTTATATACTTTGTAAGAAACACCTGCTTCTCTGAGTTCTTTACGAAGGACTGTATCCTGTGCAACTGTGAGACCGGAATAGTTGACAACAACAACTGCTGCTGCGCCTTCGATTCCCTGTGCGATCTCGTCTACAACCGGTTTTTTCAGTTCAATCTTAGCCATGAATTGGTGCACCTCCTTATAGATTTTGATGTGTACCGCCGCATATCTTTTGAAGTAATAAAAAAGGTCTCTCTGCAAGACAGAGAGACACAAATTCTTTTCAGAATCTATACTCCTCGGCAGGCGTTTGCTCCTTATGCCTTGCGGCACCTGCTGTCTTCGGCAGTTATCTTTGATAAGATAGCATCTTTTTTTATATATGTCAAGTATTTTTTATAACTTTTTGTTTTTTCAGAAAGAACCGCCACAGATCGACTGTGGCGGTTTGTATAAGCGTTTCGTGAAATTACTGGAATTTCATCGGGTTAACTTTTACGCCCGGGCCCATGGTAGAGGTCAGAACAACGCTCTTCATGTAAGTACCCTTTAATGCGCTCGGTTTAGCCTTTACGATAGCGCCCATAAGAGTCTGGAAGTTCTCGGACAGCTTCTCTTCAGTGAAGGATGCTTTTCCGATCGGCACGTGAATGATATTGGTCTTATCAAGACGGTACTCAATCTTACCAGCCTTGATATCAGCGATGGCTTTTGTTACGTCCATAGTAACTGTACCGGCCTTCGGGTTCGGCATTAAGCCCTTCGGTCCAAGTACACGGCCCAGACGACCAACAACGCCCATCATATCCGGTGTAGCAACAACTACATCAAAATCCAGCCATCCTTCATTCTGGATACGCGGGATCAGCTCTTCAGCACCAACATAATCAGCACCAGCTGCCAGAGCCTCATCAGCTTTTGCATTCTTAGCGAATACAAGTACACGAACAGTTTTACCTGTACCGTGCGGCAGAACTACGGCACCACGGATCTGCTGATCAGCGTGACGTCCATCACAGCCTGTACGGATGTGAGCTTCGATAGTCTCATCGAATTTGGCAACAGCTGTTTTCTTAACCAGTGCGATTGCCTCCTCCGGATCATATAATGTAGCGCGGTCTACGGTCTTAGCGGCCTCAACGTATTTTTTTCCTCGTTTCATATTAACCTCCTAGTGGTAATTGCGGGAATCTCCCTCCCACGTTTCTGTGTCTGCGACTGCCTAAAAAGCGTCACAATTAGTCTTCTACAACAATACCCATACTTCTGGCAGTACCAGCGATCATGCTCATAGCTGCTTCCAGGGAAGCTGCATTTAAGTCAGGCATCTTCATCTCAGCGATTTCCTGAACTTTTGCTTTGGAGATCGTAGCTACTTTGGTCTTGTTCGGAACACCGGAACCGGATTTGATGTTGCAGGCTTTCTTCAGCAGAACAGCAGCCGGCGGAGTCTTTGTAACAAAGCTGAAGCTTCTGTCAGCATAAACAGTGATAACAACCGGGATGATCAGATCGCCTTTATCAGCTGTTCTTGCGTTGAACTCTTTTGTAAACTGTACAATGTTTACACCGTGCTGGCCGAGAGCCGGACCAACCGGGGGTGCTGGTGTTGCCTTACCAGCCGGGATCTGTAATTTGATATAACCTGTGACTTTCTTTGCCATTTTGGCACCTCCTATAATGTGGTAATTGCGGGAATATCCCTCCCACGAACAGCGACACGCACTGCTCTGTTTTTGTGTTTACATCTTCTTGATTTCTGCGAAACTGATTTCCACCGGAGTTTCGCGACCGAATAATTCAACATTGATCGTTACGACCTGTTTTGCCATGTTGATATCACTGATCGTACCAGTTGTATCCTTCCAGGCGCCACCCGTAACAACGACTGTATCGCCCACAGCAAGGTCAATCTGGATATCTTCGCTCTTAATACCAAGCGGCATCATCTCGGCCTCTGTAAGCGGCACCGGTTTGGATCCCGGTCCGACAAAGCCTGTAACACCACGGGTATTGCGGACTACATACCAGGTATCATCATTCATGATCATATTCAGCAGGACATACCCCGGAAACAGCTTGCGCTGCACCTGTTTTTTGATACCATTTCGCAGCTCAACAACCTCTTCCATAGGGACACGGACCTCCAGAATCTGATCCTCCAGATGTCTGTTTTCAATAGTCTTCTCAATGTTGGCTTTTACTTTATTTTCATAGCCCGAATACGTGTGGACTACATACCAATTTGCCTTTGACATTTACTCACCCTTTGTCCTTACTTAATAATAAGATTTACAAGCTGCAAAACCACGCTGTCAATGAGTGAAATCAGAACACCCAGAACCGCAGTAACAACCACGACAACACTTGTCTGCTTTGCCAGGGTCTTGTTATCAGCCCAGATGATCTTCTTGAACTCGGCCTTAAGACCGGCAAACCAGTTTTTTTTCTTGCTGCTCTTTGCTGATTCTGTCATACTTTCACCTCTTACCAGCCTGATTACTTGGTTTCCTTGTGCATTGTGTGTCTCTTGCAGAATCTACAATACTTCTTGGTTTCCATTCTTTCCGGATGGTTTTTCTTTTCCTTTGTCATGTTGTAGTTACGCTGCTTGCACTCTGTACATGCCAATGTGATTTTCACGCGCACGACTTCCACCTCCATGTGTTTTCGTTATTCGCCATGGAACCTTCCCCTTCCAGCAGGAATTTCAGGCATAAAAAAAAGACCCTGTTCCATGTCGTTACTTAACTATAGCATGGAAACAGAGCCTTGTCAACATATTTTCCCTACAGTCCCAGCAAAACTTCGATCAGCAACCAGAGAATGTTGTAATCGTAAAACCAGTGCACCACTGTACTCTCCTGTAAGGCCTCCTGCACAAGCTGTCCAAAGGCTGTATTATGAAGAAGCCCCGCCAGCAGAAAAAACAGACCAATCCAGATCATGGCAGATACAAACCCAAGTATCGCTCCACCTGCAAAATTGATCTGACTGATCACCGGCAAAGCCGTCAGAAGATCGGTAAGGCCAAGGATGAGCTTAAGCAGCAATAATGCCAGAATAAAGGATGCCAAAAACGCTACCGCACTCACCAGCAGATTGCCCAGATAAGCCGCAATATAGTCAGCAAACTCCTCTACCGCCAGTCGCCTGTAGGTATCAGCTGTATTATTTTTCAGCAGACCGTCCTTTACTGTCTGTGGCAAAGGCAGGGAATCAATAGCCTGCACCTGTGCGTTTAAAGTCAGCTCACTGCTGCTTTCCTCAAGTCGTTCCTCGATCATATCGCTGCAGTTTTCCGTAAACACACGATACAATCCTGTATTTTCTTTGATAAAACTGCTGACATACGGATTCAGTACCGCCGACAGTATACATACCAGGATCAGAAAGACCATGGACACCGCCATCCGTACGAAACCCTTTCTGGCTCCGTTATAAATACAAAGCACACAAAATGCCAGCAGACAGATCAACAACCAATTCATATGTACCTCCCGTTGTCCTTAACGGATTTTGATCGTCGCAACGCTTTCATTCATCACCACCAGGAATCTGTTTTTGCTGATCGTGCAGACGTCCTGGATCGTACCCTCTTCGATCGTTCCATGGAATTTTTCCTGACCGGACATGGTAAACACGCTCAGCTGTTTGTCATTGTACATGAGGATACAGCCGTTATCCACACGGATTGTTGTATATTCAGCCTGAAATCCCCTGTCTGCAATCAGTTTTCCCTTGAGATCATACAATTTCATGCGGTAAGGCGTATCGCTGTTTTCCTCAGTATCGGCTGTCACCAGACCAATCGCCGCATCGTCTGCAAAACAGCTGACGATTTCCTCTTCTTCTCCCACAGACAGACTTTCCGCCGGGATCTGCGCCCCTTTGTACAGTGTCATCCCGTCATCCCGAATCGCCACAGCTGTATCGGATGCCAGGAATCTGACCTGTGGCACCAACACATCTGCATAGGTATATCCGCTGACCATATTGTCCATCTGATTCTGACCGGTCGTACCGAAATTATAAAAAGCCACATAGCTTGTCGGCGTTGTGCCATCCACATAGACATAAGACACAACCAGAAGTTCACCGTTCGGGGATACATCCAGATCTACCGGATAACCCGGACTGTCAATGCGGGTTTTAGCGGTGGCAATCGTTTCTCCTGCAGACGAATAAAAATTAATCCACGTCGTATCGCCGTCCTCCAGAATTGCCGCAATCATGCCCTGGCTGGACACTCTTGCCTTTAATATCGGCAGTTCTGTCGTGATTTTTCCCAGAAGTCCACGGCTGTCAAAAACACACATGCCGGTCCCCTTCTGATCGTAAATAACCACAGCAGAATCCGAGGCATCTGCCACAGGCGTATCCATCTCATAGGTTTCATTCCATACCTGGGTACCATCGGTCGATCCCAACGATGCTCCATCGCTGCTGTAATGCAGAATCGCACCATCAAAACTCATATAGGACGCCTGACTGCTGCCCTCCCGCTCAGAAGAAGAGAGCAGTGTATAGGAAGCACTGGTTCGTGTATCCAGCACATGCTTTATGGCAAGTCCCGCCAGCACAATCACCAAAACCACTGAGAGCTGTCGCAACAGTTTAGCCATTTTACGCACACTGCGACGTTTTTTTCTTCGAACCGGTGTTGCAGTCTCCCGGCGATGGGCACGACGTATCGGCTCTTCTGCTGCAGCGGCAGTTTCCCGAGCTGCTGTCTCCGCTTCGCTGTCTTCCGGCATGATCTGTGTATATCCCCGTACCTCGGATGACTCCGGCGTACGGGTTGTTCTCATTTCTTCATCATTCATTGTTTTTTCCTGTTATTTTCCTGTACTTCAGACTGTATATTACTGAGTTTACCGACTTCATTATCGCTCATTGTATCATATTTTTTCTATGGTAGCAAAAGAATTTGTCCGGTATAGATCAGATCCTGCTTCTCTATCCGGTTCAGTGCACAGATCTGGCGCACCATCTGCATATTGCCGTAATACTTCTGACTGATACTGCTAATCGTATCACCGGTCTGCACCTGATATGTTCTGTAACCTTCTGTTTTTGTTTCCTCAGTCTGTGGATCGGACGTCTCAGACTGTTGTTCTTCCTCAGTACCGGGATCCGGCTTTGTTTCTGCTGAGGATATGACGGATATTTCCGGCTGCACATCTTCGGTTGTAGTTTCTTCAGTCTGCGGTATTTCCTGGCTTATCTCTGACTTCGCGATTTCCGATGTGTTTTCTTCCGTTATAGAAGTACCGGTTGCCGTCTCTACTGTCAGGCTGTCACCAGCTGTCGTCTGCGTTACTTCGGAAGCTGCAGACTGTTTCCATAGCCGGCCGACCTGCGATTGCTCTGTTGTTAACCCCTCTGTTACTCTGTTGTTTTGCATATAGCGGATCGCACCGGCAATTGCCAGCACCACACAGGCCGCAGCTGCAATGCGCAAAATCTGCCCTGATCCTCTCCGATCTGTTGGATGTTTTCGTTCCACGACTTGTCTGAAATCCCGGACAGCATGGTCGTCCGGTTCACCTACCCGGTCCACATTCGTAGGATTATGGGCAATCATATATTCCTGCATGGTTTTGTTTTCTTCATAATATATATAATATCCCTGTAATTCAACCATTTCACCATTCTCTGTCGTATACAGTACCGCTTCCTTTTCACCGCCATCCTGCCAGAACAGAATCTGATTTACACCGGGAAAACATTTTCTATGCGTTCTGGTCACCTGTTCCAGCCCCAATGTTCCCTGATTGCCGCTCATCACAGCCCATCCCAGCACCTTCTGTCCGGGAAAATATTTCCTGCGTATACCTTCTGCTGCTTTCCAGTCCGGCTCCTGCATGCTGTCTGCTTTCATAGCTCCGGTCAGCTCTATCCTGGCTGCACTCTGTACGAAGAGAACCGGATGACCGTTTTTTTCCCTCTCCACGCCATAAAGTATACATACTCGATTGAGCTCCGGCTTATATCCAGCCGTTTTCTGTAAATATGTGCTGACAAAATCTTCCATATACAGTTTCAGCCTGTGATCCGGCTCTCCGATCTGCCGTATATTTTTTGGTAAAATATCAATTTTCTTATCTTCCGTCTGCTTCTTTTCATCCTTATACACGATTTCCATCATCCCATTCTCCTTTTCTCAAGCATACCACAGGTGATGCCGCATTTTTTGCCGAAACAACGAACGTTTGCCAAATACAGCGGTATCTTTTTCCTCTCTTCATCATATGCTGTTAAGGACAATCTCATCCCTCAAAGGAGCCCGTATTTATGGAGAAAACGGTCTATTATATCGACAACAGCCTGCCGGATGCCGCAAGTCAGCTCAGTCTCAGCCTCTCTGCGTGTCTGGAAAACATGCAGAAGTCCTGGCAGGAGCTGGTCATCCTGTGCATTGGCAGTGACCGGATCACCGGCGACTGTCTCGGACCCATCTGCGGACAAAAGCTCTCCGGGCTCTGTGCCAGCCGCAGCTTCATCTATGGCACGCTCTCCCATCCCGTCCATGCGCTGAACCTGTCCGAGACACTGGTCACAATCCTTGGCCGTCATCCCGCCGGACTGATTCTTGCCATAGATGCCTCTTTAGGCGCTGAAGAACACCTGGGCTATATCTCTGCCGGAACAGGCCCGCTCATTCCCGGTGCCGGTGTCAAAAAGGAGTTGCCTGCCGTGGGCGATATATTTATCACCGGCATTGTCAACCAGTCTGGTATGTTTGACCGTTTTCTTTTGCAGACCACGCGGCTATCCACTGTACTGCGTCTGGCAGACACGATCACCCTTGGCATTCTGAATTGTTTTTCATCGCTGGACCGCCGCCGCTATTTTCAGAGCAGCTTATGGCGCAAAAAAAGCAGCTTTGATCCTGCTCTGCAGGATCTCACTGCTTTTCCTTTTCTGTAATTACAGATCCACACGGCCTTCCAGCGCACGCAGAAGTGTGACTTCATCGATATATTCCAGATCGCCACCTACCGGTACGCCACTGGCGATGCGGCTGACTTTGATACCCGTTGGTTTTATCAGACGGCTGATATACATGGCCGTTGTTTCCCCTTCCAGACTGGAATTTGTCGCTATGATCACCTCAGAAACATCCGACTGAAGCCTCTGCATCAGTTCCTTTAACCGGATGTTATCCGGGCCGATACCAAGCATAGGTGAAATAGCACCATGCAGCACATGGTATACGCCCTCAAACTTGCCTGTTTTTTCGTAGGCAGCCAGATCCCGGGGATTTTCCACCACCATGATCACAGAGTGATCCCTCTTTGGATTACTGCAGATCGGACAGATCTCCTGATCCGTCAGAGTCTGGCAGCACTTACAATAACGTATATTTGCCTTTGCTTCTGTCATCGCCGTTGCCAGCTGCTGTACCTGTTCCTTTGGCATATTGATAATATGGAAAGCCAGACGCTGTGCTGACTTTTGCCCGATACCCGGAAGTCTGGATAACTGTTGAATCAGCTGACTGATCGCATTGCTGTAGTACTCCATTTAGAACGGGAACCCTCCGCCAAGACCGCCGGTCAGCTTGGACATCATAGCCGCAGAATCGGCATCTGCCTTTCGGAGCGCTTCGTTAACTGCGGCAATGATCAGATCCTGCAGCATCTCAATATCGTCCGGATCGACAACCTCTTCTGCCAGTTTTACAGCAGTCACTTCCTTTTTACCGGAGATCGTCACTTCAACAGCACCACCACCGGCAGCTGCCGTATAGCTCTTTTCTTCGAGTGCTTTCTGACTTTCTTCCATCTGCTTCTGCATCTTCTGTGCCTGTTTCATTAAATTGTTCATATTTCCCGGCATACCCATACCGCCCGGGAATCCACCTCTTTTTGCCATATTTTCTCCTTTACCACTCTTCTGGATTTTCTTCTACAGAAACCGGGAAATCAATCTCCCGGGAAAGAGTCTGTTCAATCTCAAGATCTCTGAGAGATGGCCCGTCATTTTTCATGGTCACCTCCTGGATCTCCACACTTTTATGAATCGTTTCCTGTATGATATCCTGCAGCTCCATCAGGTTTCGTTCGGAAAGACCGAAACCGTTGTTTGGCGTGTTCACTGCCAGATACAGGATGTTATCGCCTGTCTGGGCATTGTATTTCGGAACAGAGTTTTCCAGCACGGCCCGAAGCAGCCGCCCGCTCTTTAAGACGATCTTTGACCAGTTCTGGGCCACTGCCTTTAAATCCTCCGGTGTAGCCTTTTCCTGTGGAGCCTGTGCAGTCTTTTCCTCCGGTGCTGTCTGTGCCGCGGAAGCACTCTTTACCGGCGCCTGCTGCATGACAACGCCCTCCTGGACTTTCTTTTCCAGCGCCCGGATCCGTTCCAGCAAAGACGCCGTATCTGTCTCCATCTGGGGCTTGCACAGCTTGATCAGCGCTACCTCCACCAGCACTCGCTTCTGGGTGGAATACCGGATCTGTCCCGACAGCTCCGACAGGATACGGATAAAACGCATCAGCGTACCTGCCTCAACCATCTCACATTCTTCCTGCAAAAGCCGGAGATTTTCCGAAGAAACATCCAGTGCCTGCGCACTCTCTCCCTCTGTCTTTAACAGCAGCAGATTTCTAAGATACCAGGTAAAATCCCCGGTAAACTGCGTCAGCTCTTTACCTTTATAGATCAACTCCTCCAGCGTTGCGATACATGCAGATACCCTCTGGCCAAGAATATCCCGGAGCAGACGGCTGAACACCTCGTAGTCCGTCGTTCCCAGTACTTCCATCACATTGTCGTAAGTCAGCGTCTCCCCATAATAAAAGGCAATACACTGATCCAGGAGACTCAGAGCATCTCGCATCGAACCGTCACCGGCCTTGGCCACATACCTGAGAGCCCTCTCCTCCGCCTGCACACCTTCAATATCCAGAAGTTCACGCAGACGGTCTGCGATCGTTTCCAGCGAAATCCGGTGAAAATCGTACCGCTGACAGCGCGAAAGGATCGTGATCGGGATCTTATTGGCCTCTGTCGTTGCCAGAATAAAAATCACATACGCCGGCGGTTCCTCGAGTGTCTTTAACAGCGCATTGAAAGCACCTGTAGAAAGCATGTGTACCTCATCAATGATGTAGACCTTAAAACGTCCTTCCGTCGGACGGTATGCCACCTCCTCACGGATCTCACGGATATTGTCAACACCATTATTGGATGCCGCATCGATTTCGATTACATTCATTGACGTACCGGCCTGAATCGACCGACAGGTAGGACACTCGTTACAGGGGCTTCCATCTACCGGATGCTCACAGTTGACCGCCTTAGCCAGAATCTTGGCCACCGATGTCTTACCGGTACCACGCGTACCACAAAACAGGTACGCATGACCCAGACGGTCCGTCCGCATCTGATTTTTCAGCGTTTTTACAATATGATCCTGTCCCTTTACCTCATCAAAAGTAGAAGGACGAAATTTACGATACAGAGCGACATAGCTCATGAACTCTACTCCTTACCTCATCAATCTCCGAAGCAGATTCCCGTCATCTTAGCCTCTGTGATGATCGAACTCTTCGGATCCACTGTCTTTAATTTGCCTGCACACTCACCGAGCGGCACACGCTTCATCTGACCATTCACCAGGCCGATCATATAGCCATAATCCTCATCCATAATCGCACGGGCTGCCTCCGCACCGTAACGGGTCGAAAGTACACGGTCATACGGACACGGACTGCCGCCACGCTGTGTATGGCCCGGCACAGTCACACGGATCTCCTGCCCTGTCTTTGCCTGGATCTCTGCCGCTACCTTATAGGATACACAGGGATATTTTTCCGCATCTGCGGCCATCTTTTTCTTCAGCTCCTTCTTTCCAAGAGCCGCATCTTCCTTGGAGATCGCACCCTCGGCTACCGCCAGGATCGTAAAGCCTTTGCCGGCCTTGCTGCGGGCATTCAGCTTTTCGACCACCTTGTCGATATCATACGGAATCTCCGGCAGCAGAATAATATCTGCGCCACCGGCCATACCGGCATACAGCGTCAGCCAGCCAACCTTGTGACCCATAACCTCCACGATAAACACACGGTTGTGGGAAGCCGCTGTTGTATGGATGCAGTCAATCGCTTCCGTTGCAATATTCACTGCACTGTAAAAACCAAATGTCATATCTGTACCATAGATATCGTTATCGATTGTCTTTGGCAGATGGATCACATTCAGGCCCTCTTCCCTCAGCAAATTTGCCGTCTTCTGTGTACCATTACCACCCAGAATCACCAGACAGTCCAGACGAAGTTTGTGGTAGGTATGCTTCATCGCCTCCACCTTATCCAGACCATTCTCATCCGGTACACGCATCAGTTTGAATGGCTGACGGGAGCTGCCAAGGATCGTACCACCCTTTGTCAGGATACCGGAAAACTCCTTCGTATCCAGAATACGATAATCCCCATAAATCAGTCCCTTATATCCATTCAGGAAACCATATACTTCCAGTTCATCGCAGACATTAGACAGCCCCTTCACAACACCACGCATCGTAGCATTCAAAGCCTGACAGTCACCGCCACTTGTCAAAAGTCCTATTCTCTTCATCTCACAACCTCCATATATCCTGGAAAAAGTTATATCGAAACAAATTATACCCTATTTATCCCCCTCTTACAACCACTTTTCACCCACACCCGATTGACAAATCCACCAAAACAGGCTATACTTTTATAATCCGTGCAGCCGGGGAGCCAGCGGTGCCCTGTACCTGCAATCCGCTACAGCAGGGGTGATGCCGATCCGAGGTTCTCTTCCTGTGGGGCTGCCGCATATAAGTGGCGTTGAAGTCCGGGTCTTACGCAATGAAAATCTGTGAACCGTGTCAGGGCAGGAATGCAGCAGCACTAAGCAGAACCTTTCATGTGCCGTGAGGGTGCCTGGGCCGAGTTAACTGTATGTGTACCGTCCATGGGGGAGTTTCGACGAAAGGCGCACGGATTTAAGTTAATATGTCAAAAAGCAGGTTGCGTTTTCAAAACGCTTCCTGCTTTTCTTATTTACGCCACCTATCTATTGGAATCGTTCCCAAAGATGATGCTTTTTATCGAAGAGTATATTATAACAGATCTCATGATACTTAAACCTCTCGTCCTCATACTCCCCCATCTGATTATTATCATTCCAGTTGCCGGCCGCATCCCACCAGCCCTTACTGGTGATCGCCGGAATCGTCTCATGCAGATTCAGCAGATACTTATCATAATCCGACAATTCCACACCTGCCGCCTCCAGGAGCTTCGAGGACAGATAATTCATCGAGATCACATTCTTCTCGCCCTGATTATCCCCCCATTTCAGGCCATCATACTCGTCGATATCATAGTTTGCCCACATAATATAAGGAACATAATACTTATCCCTCGTCTGTTCCGCCTTATCCGTAGCTATAAAATGCTGATCCCAGACCTTTTTGGAATCGTCATCCCACGACGGCTGATGATCTCCGTACATCAGAATGATCGTCGGCTCATCCTGCTCGCTGAAATAATTGACCAGCTCCTCAAAAGCTGCATCCGACTCCCGGATCAGCGTGAAATAATTATTGATACCATTGGTTCCCTCAAATGACGTTACCTTCAGCTTATGATCCAACTGATCACTCAGATACAGAAACGGGGAATGGTTCTGGATCGTCACATTAAAAACAAACAGCGGCTGATCTCCATTTTCTTTATTTTTCTCATACATGGAAATCACATCTTTATAATCCCCCCGGTCACTGAGCAGATTACGAATCCGTTTCATGCCCGTGGTATCTTCATAAAAGATACCTTCATCAAACCCAAGTGTCTGGTATACTCCCTCGCGGTTATATCCAGCTGCATGGTAGGGATGATAGCCGATCGTATAGTACGGTGTCTCCTGATTCTGCAGCACAGTCAGAAGCGACGGCATCTTTGCCTTGACATACTGTGCATAGGCAATCGATCCTGTCGACAGATAGGCAAACGAATATCTCGTCAGAAATTCAAATTCCGTATTCGCCGTAGGACCACCGGTCACAGACGTATTGACATAGCCCTTCTGTGTATTCTTCGTCAGACTGTGGATAAACGGCATACAGTCCTCACTCAGCTCGTAATCATACAGCACCGAAAGATCCGAAAAAGCCTCGTTCTGTACAACAATGATATTCGGCTCCTGTACTGCCTTTTTCTCATGGGCTGCATCGTAAGCCTTTGCCCCGGCTTCGATCGCCTGGTCAGCGTCATCACGCCTGTAACCTTTGAGCTTCACATTTTGGGTTGCCATCAGGTTGCTGAAGAAATAGGGCAGATAACCGTGCTCCTCAACCTCCTGTGTATAGTTCCATCCATTTCCCTTGATATAATTATAGAAGAAACCATTGTACATACCGATCACCACAAAAGCGATCAGCACTGCTTCTTTTCCAAAGGTCACAGCAGCACGTTTGCGTCGGCATTTTCTGCCCTCTTTTGTGCTTTTTTCCAACAGGCGTTCCTGCTTTTTCAGTTTTTTCTCTTCTTTGGAAAGTTTAAACGGCTGTCCCAGAAGCCATGTCAGCGCGCCAACGCTCACCATAATCACCAGGGGAATATAGAAATACTGATCCATGACCAGCGTATAATTTCCGGCCACCTCCAATGCGGTTCCGATAACCATCAGATCCCCGAACATGACGTAGGAGCCACGAAACTGCATGACAATATAGTTGCCCAGACCGATAAACTCCGCCAGTCCCAGACAGATCCACGCCGAAAGCACAGGACGCTTTGTCAGAATATGTAAGAACATAAACAAAAGCACCCAGTAAATAAATGCAAAAAAGCGCAGATTCAAAAACATTAACAGTTTGCTCTCACACGAAAGTTCCACGATGGCATAACCTGCGCTGCCAACTAAAAGAGCAATACAGCAGGTATAAAACCAGGGATGGATCTTTGGTGCTTTTTTCTTCCAGACGGATACTCTCGACCAGTTTGTCAAAAGCAGTGCAGGTATACCAAAAGCTGCAATCCATCGAAGATACATCCACGGCGTTCTGGACAGATACGATAGCGGTACATATACGAGATGTTCCCATGTCAGACAGCTTTGCACACCCTGCCAGAAATCCGGCATCATATCAAACATATCCGGATCAAAGCAGAGCACAGACACAAACACAGCTGCCGCCAGAAGCGTCCGAAGAAAAGCTGCCAGTATCGATTGGACTGTCTTTTTCTTTTTTCCAAAGAAAAATCCCATCCGACGTACCCAGTACATCGCAAGATACACCACAAATGCCAGATGCAGCGAGCCCCAGAAATAACATTCCAGCGTGTCAAACAGATCATCGCCGTCATCCTTGACAAACTTTGCCGCCTCGATCAGGCTAAACGGTGCTGCATATCCCTCCTGATACTTTTCCATGCCACCCAGAAATTTCAGGAAAACAAACCCCGCAGTCACAAGAATTGCCAGGAAAAATACCCCTACCAGCGACGGCACATGCTCCTTCGCATACCTCCACCACAGCGGCTTGGGCAGCTTTTTGAACCAAGCCTTTACCTTATGTAGCTTTCCTTTAATATCTGTGTTCGCTTCCCGTGCCGAAGCAAACCCAAGCTCCACCTCATCCGGATCCCCGGTCTCTTCGGCTGCTTCTGTTTCTTCTATAATAATACTATCTGGTTCCTTTTCCAGATCAGTCGTTAACTTTTCCATACTTAAAACCTGCCATACAAAAATATTACTAATTCTATATCCAAGCATACATACTAATCTTTTTTACAGCCACCGTCAACAATCCACACCGTCTTTTCACCTATTCTTCACAACTTTCCTCTGTTTTTTCTTCCATAGTCAGGAACAGCCCGGCAGAAATCTCTGGGAGATAGATGTCTGCCGGACTGTTTTGTCCTCTCTACATATCTCTGGACTTTTTCGTGCAGGCCTTCATCGCCTCAATCACAGCACTTCTGAGTCCTTTCTCTTCCAGCACGCGGACCGCCTCAATCGTTGTCCCACCCGGCGAGCAGACCATATCCTTCAGTTCACCCGGATGTTTCCCCGTATCCAGCACCATCTTCGCACTGCCAAGCACCGCCTGCGCTGCAAATTTGTAAGCCGAAGCTCTTGGCATACCGTCTGCCACAGCCGCATCTGCCATGGCCTCGATAAACATAAATACATACGCTGGTGCACTGCCGCTGACTGACGTCACTACATCCATCAGCTGTTCTGTTACCCTTTCGGTTTTTCCAAAACTCTCACACAGCTTTTGCACCATGGCAAATTCTTCTGCTGTCACATTTTCCCCGGCACACATACCCATCATACCTTCGCCGACCATCGCCGGTGTATTGGGCATCGTGCGGATCAGTTTTACCGGTTTTTGAAACTTTTCTGTCAGCCAGTCCAGTGTTTTTCCCGGGGCAATCGTCACAACAATCTGATCTTTTTTTATAAAAGGACGGATTTCTTCAATCGTCTCCGCATAAAACTGTGGCTTCACAGCCAGAAACAGAATGTCAGAAAAAGCCGTCACTTCCTTGTTATCTGTAGTAATCTGGATACCAAGTTCCTTATGAAGCTCCCTGAGCGGCTCCATATGTCTTCTTGATACCATAATCTCGCCCGGCATTGCCTTCTTGGCTTTCAAAATCCCACGTACCATTGCCGTTGCCATATTTCCACATCCAATAAAACCTGTTCTCATATACAGCCTCCTTGTTTCGCATACTCTATGTTGCCCCTGATCTCACAGCACCCTGACGGCTGTCATTCACAAGCATCGCTAACATTTACCTTATACTACACCCTTTTTATGGATCCGTCAGCAGAAATCTGGTTCGCGCTTTCTTCTTTTTGTAAACTGTGACAAAAACCTTTTTATCTTTTTATTCATATTTACTCTTGCAGTAATAATCTTTATGGCATTTCCCCTAATTTGACAGCTCTATTTTCATCTATACCAGACAAATTTTTTGCAGATTTTTTTATTTTTTCTAAGAAACTTGAAAATTTTTCAGGAATTATGAATGATTTGCCGGCCATCTTCTGGTATCTTAATACTCGTCAAGAAGAGAACAAGTTAAAGAGCAATACCTGTTGAAGGAGGTAATAAGTTATGAAATTAAGAAATATCACAAACATCGAAGCATTCCTGGAAACTGTTGATCACTGCGAAGGTGATGTATATCTGACAACACCGCAGGGCGATCGTCTGAACCTGAAATCACAGCTGACAAAAATGCTGGCTATGACTTCCATATTTGATTCTGCTGAGATCAAAGAGATGGATCTGGAATTTTCCAATCCGGCTGACGTATCCAAAATGCTTACATTCAGCATGGAAGGTGCCTGCTAATTACAGCACATCATTCCAAAAGTACATTGTCAAAAAGCATACTGCAGTTTTTTTCTTCCTTTCCCTTTCAAATTCTTTTTCTGCAGTATGCTTCCTATAAATTGATGGCGGCTTCGGCTGCCGAAAATATTCCCCTGTATGTTTCACTCCATACAGGGGATTTTTGTTTCTGTTTTTTCATTTTCAAAAGCCAAAAGTACTTTGGCTTAACAGTGATAAGGAACTAATTTACTTATCAACTGTTAGCTGACGGTTTCCGGGGTGCATACGGACAAAT
>CAKRQV010000022.1 GCA_934394565.1 uncultured Lachnospiraceae bacterium | reverse complement strand
AAAACCTTGAATCATCCCATTTTCATAGGAAATTCAAGGTTTTTCGTTGATTTACATGATAATAATACGGTTCAAATCCTTATGCGAACTGTAAGATTATGCGTTCATCTGAGCGGCAACTTCTGCTGCGAAGTCTTCGTTCTTTTTCTCCATGCCTTCGCCAGTCTCGAAACGAACGAAACCTTTGATGGTGATGTTAGCGCCGTTTTCCTTGGCAACCTGCTCTACATACTTGGCAACTGTCTGCTTTCCGTCCTCAGCTTTTACATAAACCTGATCAAGCAGGCAGATCTCTTTCAGCTCTTTGTTGATACGGCCTGTGATCATGCCCTGGATAACCTTTTCCGGTTTCTTGGACTCTTTCGGGTCGTTCATAATCTGAGCCAGAAGAACTTCTTTCTCATGCTCGATATACTCAGCACTTACTTCTTTGTCGCTGGTGTACTGCGGTCTCATAGCTGCGATCTGCATAGCTACGTTTGTACCCATCTCTTTAACAGCGTCATTTACAACGTCTGTCTCGATATCAACCAGAACACCGATCTTACCACCCATATGAGTGTAAGATACGATCACACCGTTGTCCTGTGTTACTTTCTGGAAACGACGGATGTTCATGTTCTCACCGATAACGGCAACCTGGCCGGCCAGTGCTTCTTTTACAGTCTTGGAATCATCGAATTTCCATGTCTCAGCCATGAAGCCTTCGATATCGTTTGTCTCTGTTTCCATAGCCTGCTCAGCAACCTGTGCTACATAGTTCTGGAATTTCTCGTTCTTTGCAACGAAGTCTGTCTCAGAGTTAACCTCTACAACGACAGCTTTCTTTCCGTCATCAGCAACGAGAACCTTGCAAAGACCCTCTGCTGCAATACGGCTTGCTTTCTTCTGTGCGGTAGCCAGACCTTTTTCTCTCAGCCATTCTACTGCTTTATCCATATCGCCTTCTGTAGCTGTAAGAGCTTTCTTACAGTCCATCATACCAGCGCCTGTTGCTTCTCTTAACTCTTTTACCTGTGCTGCTGTGATAGCCATATCTATCTTCCTCCTGAAATTTTGTTTATGACCGTCTGTCAGAACTTTTCCGGACAAAACGGCTGTTTTTCAAGCTATTGCCTTACTTTGTTTGCTTGTCGAGTAAGCAGCCGGTCTGCCGTACAGGCAGACCAGACTGTTGTATACGGAAAATTATTCCTCTACTTCTTCCTCAACCGGAACTTCAACTTCCTCAGCCTCACCCTGATTTGCCTCGATAACAGCGTCTGCCATCTTGGAAACGATCAGTTTTACGGCGCGGATAGCGTCATCGTTACCCGGGATAACGTAATCCAGCTCTTCCGGATCACAGTTTGTATCACAGATACCGATCAGCGGGATGCCCAGTGTATGAGCTTCCTGGATACAGATTCTTTCTTTTTTCGGGTCAACTACGAAGATAGCGTCCGGCAGTCTCTTCATATCTTTGATACCGCCAAGGTTCTTCTGCAGTTTGTCCAGCTCTTTCTTCAGCAGGATAACTTCCTTCTTCGGCAGAACTTCGAATGTTCCGTCAGCTTCCATAGCCTCGATCTCTTTCAGACGAGCGATACGGCTCTGGATTGTCTTGAAGTTTGTCAGCATACCGCCAAGCCATCTCTCGTTAACGTAGAACATACCGCAACGTGTAGCCTCTGTAGCGATAGCGTCCTGAGCCTGTTTCTTTGTACCTACGAACAGGATTGTGCCGCCGTCAGCTGCGATGTTTGCTACTGCTTTGTATGCGTCATCTACCATACCTACAGATTTCTGCAGATCGATGATGTAGATACCGTTACGCTCTGTGTAGATGTACGGAGCCATTTTCGGGTTCCATCTTCTTGTCTGATGTCCAAAATGAACACCTGCTTCCAAAAGCTGTTTCATTGAAATAACGCCCATGTTTTTGTTCTCCTTTTTTGGTTTTTTCTTCCGTGTGTTTCACTGTAAGACCCACCAGAGGGCTTCTGGCACCGGGTTTTCACCGCACACGTGTTTATTTGCAACATTCGGATTATAGCATAGGATGTTTTGGCTGACAAGGGTGAAAATCCCTGTTTTTGCCTTATTTTACATATTTTTTGCGCAGGATACCGTCTACCATGTCAGCGGTCATCTCACCGCGGATCTTTTTGATGCTGGCATTGTCGATCCAGCGGCTGTGAAGTTTTCTGATTTCTTCTTCATCCAGTGTGATCTCGTATGCCGGTGTGAGCTGTTCAATCATGGTGATGAACTTTTCTTCCGTAGTATGGAGCCGTCTGTAAAACTCTTCCGTATAGCCGGGATCCTCTTTGGCATTATGGCGCAGAAAGTCCGGCAGAAACTGGGCGCAGGCCGTGCCGTGAGGGATACCATGGTTTTCGCTTAAAAAGTAGCCGACAGCGTGGGGCATACAGGTTCCGGTTACGTGGATGGCGAGGCCACCGTAGATGGAGGCATTGTACAGTGTCTCACGGTCTTCTTCATTGATCTTTTTGAAACCTTCCTGCAGCATTTTATCAAATGTTTTCATTAAAAGACGGATTCCCCGGATACTGTAGCTGCGGGAAATCTCATTGGCGCCGCGGGTGAAATAGCTTTCGGTGCAGTGGGCCAGTGCGTCGATGGCCGTAGATTTTGTAAAGAGCTCCGGCAGGGTATTTGTATATGCAGGATCTCCGAGGGACAAAGCCGGGAACAGACGGTCATCATTCAGACTTTTTTTGAACCCCTGCAGGTTGGTGATCACGGCTACCTTTGTCACTTCGCTGCCCGTACCGGCGGTCGTACCGATGGCTCCGATGGGAAGCGGTGCATGCTCCCAGTGATAGGAATACAGGACCTCCTGTGTGATCCCCGGATTGGCAGCCAGTACAGCGATACACTTGGCCGCATCCAGCGGGGAGCCTCCGCCGATACCGATTACAGCATCCGCACCAAGGGATTCAGCTACAAGGGCTGCTTCCATACAGTCGGACAGCTTCGGATTCTGGCCGATGCCATCGTAAAGAGCATAGGACTGCTCATTCTCATCCAGAACAGCGATCAGGTCATCTAAGGCACCGCTTTTTTTGGCGGCAGAATGGCCGGTCACGACCAGAATGGCATCGCCAAGGGCTTTGATCTTATCGGCATTGTCTCTGACACAGCCTTTTCCTGTAATCAGACGGGTGGGCATGTACATATTCATTGTTGTATTCATCCTGATACCTCCGGGAATGTTTATATATCTTTTTTATGGGATAAATTATAAGACGTTTGACGATACAGCGCAAGAGAATAACCGGGAAAGTTCCCATCCCTGTTTTCTCCTGTACTTCTGTTTTTGCAATGCAGGAATTTCAGAATGCCTCTGTTTTTCCTCCGCCGAAAATGCTATAGTACTTTTATCTACTATATTTATTCGAGGAGGATTTTCTTATGATCAGAAGAGCCAGAGAATGTGAAAAAGAGCTGCGTGAGCATATGCGCGACGGTGACGGAACAGTCGAGATTTTAAATCTTGCCACACCGGAAGAATTAAATGACAAGGGACGCCTGTTTGCAAGGATTACGCTTCATACCGGCTGTAGCATCGGCTACCATGTGCACGAGAAGGATACGGAACTCTTCTATATATTAAAGGGTGAGGCTTCCTACAGCGATAATGGTGAAACAAAGATCATTTCCGCCGGAGATGTTACCGTATGTCCGGCAGGAACCGGTCATTCCATTGCCAACCGTTCCGGCAGCGATGTAGAGCTGATCGCCGTGATCGTCTACGCCTGATCCCACTCTCCTGCCCCTTGCTATATCAGACATCAGGAAAACCGGCCCAGAGAATGAGGCAATATATGCTCCATTCTCCCGGCCGGTTTTCTCAATGCCGTTCCCCCCACAAAATTCCACTTTTTTCCGTTGACAAACCGCCTGCCTGCGTGTACATTTATAGTATCAGCAAAACACGTTGTCCGAACAGACAAACCCTTTTCGGCAATGTTTTTTTTTGCGCATAATTCATTCTGAAAGAAGGAGGTAAAACCATGGACGCAGACAGTTGCAGTAGCGGCGCGGGACACATACCTATATACATTGGCGATACGACACTGTTGCGTCGTTTTGCCTGACAGTTTCATAGATATGTCATACCCGCAGTCTATGCCTGCATCTCCTGAAAAGCTATAGAAAACACGCTTTGCGATTTTCTGATAGTTATCGTGGCAGTCGCCAAAGTTTCCTGTAAACACAGATTTTGGTTCATTGCTCGCGTAAATCAAAAATATCTGCCACAGTATATGCCATATGCTGTGACAGCAAGGAGGAAACCAGTATGACAGATGCATTAGAGACTTTGAAAGCCAGTATCAAGGCACTGGCCGAAGTCAAAAAGTATGCCACGCTGCGTGACATTCTGTGCACGATGAATGCGGCCGATATTGCCTCACTCTTCGAGGACATGAATGACCAGGTGGTACCTTTGCTTTACCGCCTGCTCCCCAAGGAGCTGGCTGCCGATACGTTTGTAGAGATGGAACCGGATACACAGGAAATGCTGATCCGGGGTTTTTCCGATAACGAACTGAAGGAAGTCGTTGACGAACTGTATGTCGATGATGCGGCAGATCTGGTCGAAGAAATGCCAGCCAACGTAGTCAAACGTATCCTGATGACCGCCGATCCGGAAAAGAGAAAGATGATCAACAACATTCTCAAATATCCGGAGGATTCCGCCGGCAGCATTATGACAACGGAGTTTGTCGAGCTCAGGCCACATATGACGGTGGAGGATGCGATCCTGCATATCCGCCGCAGCGGTATCAATAAAGAAACCATCAATAACTGTTATGTAACTTCCAAGGACCGTCGTCTGATCGGTGTCGTTACGATCCGCGATCTGATCATGAATGAATCCGACGAGGTCCTCGATCAGCTGATGGAAGACA
This sequence comes from uncultured Lachnospiraceae bacterium, assembly GCA_934394565.1. Lineage (GTDB taxonomy): Bacteria > Bacillota > Clostridia > Lachnospirales > Lachnospiraceae > UBA11957. The sequence goes on along the minus strand of CAKRQV010000022.1, from coordinate 23,679 downwards.
ATATCATTTCCGTCGAGACGATCACTGACCAGGAGGAAGTTGCCCAGATGTTCTCCAAATATGGTTTTCTGGCTATGCCGGTCGTAGATACGGAAGCACGTCTGGTCGGCATCGTTACCATCGATGATGTGCTCGACGTCCTGGAAGAAGAGGCCACAGAGGATATCGAAAAGATGGCCGCTATCGTGCCGGCCGACAAACCGTACCTCAGACAGACCACCTTTGATCTGTGGAAATCCCGTATCCCGTGGCTTTTACTCCTGATGATCTCCGCTACCTTTACAGGTATGATCATTACCAGTTTTGAAAACGCCCTGGCCAAGTTCGTGATCCTGACAGCGTATATCCCGATGCTGATGGATACCGGTGGTAATTCCGGTGGACAGTCTTCCGCCACTGTTATCCGTGCGATTTCCCTGGGCGATGTAGAGTTTAAAGATATCTTACGTGTTATCTGGAAGGAGATGCGTGTTGCCCTGCTTTGTGGTGCAACGCTGGCAGTATGTAATTTCATCAAGCTGCTGTTATTTGATCGTCTGACAGTTCCGGTAGCCCTGGTCATCTGCCTGACACTGGTTGTTACAATCTTCTGTGCCAAGGTCATCGGCTGTACACTGCCGCTGATCGCCCACCGAATCGGTTTTGACCCGGCTGTTATGGCAAGCCCGTTCATCACCACCATCGTCGATGCGATCTCGCTGCTGGTCTACTTCCAGTTTGCGACACACATTCTCGGTATCGGATAGTTCCTATGTATTCTCACACAGATATGCAGAGTCCCTGCATATCTGTGTTTTTCTTCAATTCCAAAGAATTCTTAAAATCCCCGTATTCCCGCGAAAAATCTATTGTTTTTTCTTTCCGTTCATGTCATAATGGATGAAGATTTTGTCGATTTACAGATGATATTGGCCGTTTTATCCAGACGGCTCTTTATTTTTGTGATTTTTTAAATACTTACAGGAGAGAAACCCACAATTATGGTATTTTCAAGCTTGCTTTTTGTCTTCTTTTTTCTGGCCATTCATCTGGCTGTCTACTATTTTATACAGCCTCGTTATCGGAATCTGGTTCTGCTTGTCAGTTCCCTGATTTTTTATGCCTGGGGTGGTCCACGATATCTGCTTTTGCTGGTATTTGAGACGTTTGTTGCCTGGGGCGCAGGTGTTATGCTCAGTCGCTGCGATATGGAAACCCGTAAGGGGCAGCGCGATCATAAGCTGTATGTGTTTGGTGGCTGCGCCATCCTGCTTTTACTGCTCGGCATTTTTAAATATCTGGACTTTTTCTGTGATACATTTGATTTTATTATCCCGGCTCTGGCCGATGTACCGCGTCTGGTGCTGCCGATTGGTATTTCTTTCTATACATTCCAGCTGATTTCCTACATCATCGATGTGTACCGCGGGGAGGTTGAGGCACAGCCGGTATACTGGAAGCTGCTTTTATATGCCAGCCTTTTTCACCAGTGCATCGCCGGTCCGATTGTCCGGTATGAGACGGTCGCGGACGAAATCGAAGAACGTCATGTCAATCTGAACGATATCTATACCGGCATGCGTCGCTTCTGCGTAGGTCTTGCCAAAAAGTCGATCCTTGCCAATGGCTGTGCCAGCGTGGCTGACGCACTGATGCCGTCCGGCGTTGAAGCCCTCGGCGCACAGCCGGCACTGGCCATCTGGCTGGGCATGATCTTTTATATGCTTCAGATCTACCTGGATTTTTCCGCTTACTCAGATATGGCAATCGGTATGGGCCGTATGGTCGGATTTCACTACATGGAAAACTTTAACTACCCGTACACTGCAGTCTCCGTACAGGATTTCTGGCGCAGATGGCATATTTCTCTGAGTACTTTTTTCAGAGACTATGTGTACATTCCCCTGGGCGGCAGCCGCTGTTCCCAGAACAAATATATCCGCAATATGTGTGTGGTATGGTTTCTGACCGGTCTGTGGCATGGGGCAAGCTGGAATTTCATTTTCTGGGGTCTGTACTATCTGGCCTTCCTGCTGTTGGAAAAATTTGTAATTCAGGATAAAATCAAAGGCATCTGGCGTCATGTCTACACGATTGCTGTTGTCTACTTTGGCTGGATCTTATTCCGCTTTACCAGCCTGCATGAGCTTGGCACTGCTTTAAAAGGTATGCTCGGCTTTGGCGGTGGCTTTACCAGTATGGCAGTCGGCACACAGTTTACCGGCCATATTTTCTTCCTGCTCTTTGCCATCGTCGCAGTAACGCCGTTTGGCAGGAATCTGCGCCGTATGCTCTATGAACTTGGCAAAGATAATAAAGTAATTTACACAATATTAAACATCACGGAAATGCTGACTCCGGTTCTTCTGCTGTTTTTATCCATGCTGGCACTGATCGGCGACAGCTACAATCCGTTCCTGTATTTCCAGTTTTAACGAGGTATTCCTATGGCACGAAAAAAGCTGTCTTCACAGCAAAAAAAAGTTATGCAGCAGTACCGGTTGATCGGATGCTTACTCGGTGTCGTTCTGCTGTTTTTTGGTGCGCTGCTTGGCATTCTTATCCCTTTGCGTCCTTCGGTCTCGGAGGTTGAAAACCGTACACTGACCAAATTTCCGGAATTTACACTGGAAACCTTTTTAAACGGTGAATTTTTCTCGGATGTATCCACCTGGTATTCCGATACTTTTCCGCTGCGGGACCGTCTGATCTCTGCAGAGCAGAAGATCACCGCTCTCTACGGTATTGCCGGAGATGAGCAGGTCGTAGGTGCTGATGTGCAGGCCGATGAGATTCCATCAACTGTTTCCGCGGTACAGCCGACAGCCTCCGCTGTCACTTCTCAGACCGATGCTTCACAGACTGACACCGGCAATGCGCAGGCACAGGTCGGTACCGGCGAGGCTACGCTCCCCGACTCCTACAAAATGGAAGAAGAGGTTCAGAAACAGATACAGCAGCGTCTGTATGTCAAAGACGGAGCAGCCTATACCATCTATGCCTTTGACAAGACTGCGGCAGATACCTACATCCAGGCACTGTCCGATGCCGCTGCCAAGCTGAACGGTATAGCCAATGTCTACTCCATCCTCGTACCGTTAAATTCCGGTGTCATGCTGGATGAAGATACCCTGAAATCACTGGGCGGTTCCGATCAGGGACAGACTATCAATTACTACTATAATTCCTATCAGGGTGTACAGAGCATCGAAACACTGAATACTCTGCGTGAGCACAACAGTGAGTATCTGTATTTCCGTACTGACCATCACTGGACAGCTCTCGGCGCGTACTATGCCTACCGCAACTTCTGTCAGGCCAAGGGACTTACACCAAACGAGCTCGACTCCTTTGAAACGATGCAGTTTACACCTTTTCTTGGTACATACTATACAAAGCTGAATAAACCGTCCGATATGGCAGCCAATCCGGATACAGTCACCGCCTACATCCCACACGGCACAAATTCCATGAAATACTGGGATAAAGACGGCAAAGAATACGACTGGAATGTTATCCGCGATGTCAGCAAACGGGGCGAGGGTTCCGGCTATGCCACCTTCATTGCCGGTGACAATCCGATGGCTACCATTGAGAATCCGAATATCAACGATGGTTCTTCCTGTCTGGTTTTAAAGGAATCCTATGCAAATTCGCTGATTCCTTTCCTGGTGGATCATTATCAGAAGATCTACATCGTCGATTTCCGCTATGCAAAGGTAAATGTTGTGGATTATATCAAGCAGAACAATATCAAAGATCTGATCGTTGTCAACAATATTGGCATCATCAATTCCACGAACGTTGCCAATACAATCAAAGGATTATTATAATCCTCCTGACAGCGTCACATATCAGCAAAAAATGGCTGCCCTGCCTCCAAAGCGGAGAACGGGCAGCCGTTTTTTTCATTCACTTTTATAATTTTTCAAGGATATTACATACTTACCATTGGTTATATACTGTTTTTATATCTTTATTCCTGCTCTATTTTAACAGCCTGCGGCATTTCCCAGCCATAGTGATCGGTGTGCAGATACTCTTCTGCTTTCTCACTGTAGGGCTCGCCGAGCCAGTCTTTATAGAGATACTGTACCTGCTCATTCTCATGGGAGAATCTGAGTTTACTGTTCTTATCCAGGCTGTAGAGGATCTTGCTGCGTGCAGGTGCACGCTCCTCGTCCTCAATGGAAATCGGCTGGCCACCGCCGCCAACACAGCCACCCGGACAGGCCATAACCTCCACAAAATCGTATTTCACCCGGCCATCCAGAATCGCCTCTATCAGCTTGCGGGTATTGCCAAGACCTGTGGCTACAGCACAGCGAAGCGGTGTCTCGCCCAGCATAAAGGTGTATTCTCTCCAGCCATCCATACTGCGGATCTCACTGAAGGCATCCGGATCCGGATTCCTGCCCTGTGTCAGGAAATAAGCGGATCGTAAAGCCGCTTCCATAACGCCACCCGTTGCACCGAAGATCACACCTGCGCCGGTATAATCAGCCAGCGGATTGTCAAACGGTACTTCTTCAAGCTTCGCCGGATCGATCTTGTCCGCACGGATCAGTCGGTTTAATTCTCTGGTCGTCAGTACCAGATCCACATCCTGTCCATACTCGGATTTCATGGTCGGCAGGTCACATTCCGACTTTTTCGCCAGACATGGCATTATGGATACGGAATAGATCTTGTTCGGATCGATCTCTGCTTTTTCAGCAAAATACTGCTTGATCACACTGCCAAACATCTGCTGCGGACTCTTGGCTGTGGACAGTCTGCCCGTCAGCTCCGGATACTGACTCTTTAAGAAACGAACCCAGCCCGGACAACAGCTTGTAAACATCGGATAGCGCACCAGATCTCCTTTTTTCAGCCGGTGTAAAAGCTCCGTACCCTCTTCCATGATCGTCAGATCTGCGGTAAAGGAAGTATCAAAGACATAATCCACACCCATACGTTTCAAAACGGCGGCTATACGGTTAACCGTAGCTTCTTCCGGTTTCAGACCCAGTTCTTCACCCCAGGCGGCACGTACAGCCGGGGCGATCTGAACGACAACAACCTTTTCCTTGTCGCCCAGAGCCTGCAAAAACTTCGTTGTATCGTCTCTTTCCCTTAAAGCGCCGACCGGGCAGTGCGTGATACACTGACCACAAAGGGCACATTCGGACTCTTTGATCATGCGGTTATAGCTGACATCGATATGTGTGCGGCTTCCGGTACCGGCCAGATCCCAGATGCTTACAGTCTGCACTTTGTCACAGATCTGGATGCAGCGCATACATTTGATACATTTATTGTAGTCCCGATATAACGGATATGTTGTTGTCCAGAGTCTTCTCTTGCCTTCCGGCAGATCCTGTGCATACGGAATATCCAGAATACCCAGATCATTCGCAATACGCTGCAGCTGGCAGTTCCCGCTTCGTACGCAGGTTGCACAGCGACAGTCATGCTGGCTCAGGATCAATTCCACATTGATGCGGCGTGTACGACGGGCTTTCGGACTGTTGGTATATACGACCATGCCCTCCCGCACCGTACTGTTACAGGCCGGAACCATAGCTCTCTCGCCTTTGACCTGTACACAGCAGACACGGCAGGCACCGATCTCGTTGATGCCCTCCAGATAGCACAGATGCGGAATATCCACACCGACACTGGCGGCGGCTTTCATAATCGTTGTTCCCTCCGGTACGCTTACCGGAATATCATTGATCGTCAGATTTACCATTCGCGGTTCCTCCCTCCTTTGAAGCGGCCATAGCCAAACTGGTCACAGCGCAGACAGCGGCAGGCTTCCTGCAGTGCTTCTTCTTCTGTCATGCCTTCTTTTACAAGGTTAAAGTCATTGCGGCAATCCTGCATGTTCCGGCTCTTCAAGCCGACACGACCGCAATGCGGGGAGTTGGTCAGCTGTGGTGCGGGGATCTCCACATCCACAGTGATCCTGTGGTCAAATCCAAGATAATTATCAATATTGGCAGCGGCTACCTTACCTGCAGCTACCGCACGAATCACTGTTGCAGGACCGGATACGGCATCACCACCGGCAAACATATTGGTACTGTTTGGTACGAAAGTATTGGCTCCGGCAGTGATCATGCCACGCTCAGTAGACAGACCGGCTGCTTCAAACGGTGTGGAATCGATCCGCTGGCCGATAGCAACAACCACTGCATCACATGGGATGCGAAACTCCGGTACATCGGCATCCTTCGGCTTCGGACGCCCGTCACGGCCATAACGACCGATGATCTGCGGCTTTGTCCAGAGAGCGGTCACATGGCCGGTCTCGTCCGCCTCGATGCGGCTCGGAGCCTGCAGCGGCAGGATCTGGCATCCCTCTGCGAAAGCATCGTCTATCTCTTCCTGCAGTGCTGTCATATCCTCTACACGACGTCTGTAGACACAGGTCACAGACTTTGCGCCGAGACGAATAGCCGTACGGGTCGCATCCATAGATACATTACCGCCACCGATGACACAGACATTTTTATCTTTAAAATCAGGGGTATGGCCTTCACCGATGCCACGCAGCATCTCTACGGCAGAGATTACACCCTCACTGTCCTCGCCCTCAAGACCCAGTTTTTTATCTGCATGGGCACCAATACATACATAAACAGCATCAAACTGCTTCTGCAGCTCTGTAACGGACAGATCCCTGCCTACGGATACATCGGTAAATACCTTGACACCGGTAGACAGAATATGATCGATATCTTTATCCAGAATATCCTGCGGCAGACGGTAATCCGGGATACCATAGCGGAGCATACCGCCAAGCTTCGGGCGCTGTTCATATACAGTCACATCATGTCCCATCAGAGACAGATAATACGCTGCAGTAAGTCCTCCCGGACCTCCACCAATAACGGCAACTGTCTTGCCTGTAGCTTCTGCCTTTGTCGGTGCCGGCATATCTTCGCCATTGTCTACGGCAAAGCGCTTCAGGCCGCAGATATTCACAGCATCATCCATCAGACGCCGGCGGCAGTTATTCTCACAGGGATGCTCACAGACATACGCACAGGAAAACGGGAAAGGATTATCCTTGCGGATCAGGCGCACAGCATCACCATATCTCTTATTGCGGATCAGTGCGATATAGCCCGGAATATCCACATGGGCCGGACAGACAGCCACGCAGGGAACCGGATGGTTCAGACCACAGATACAGCGTCCATACTTGATATGTTCCTCATAATCCTCACGGAATCCCTCGATACCCATGGTGACCATGGCAGCCGCTTCGTAACCGATCGCACAGTCCGAAGAGTCGCTGATGACCCGGGCTGTTTTTTTGATCAGGTCAATTGTCTCCAACGTTGCCCTCTGCTCCAGCACGTCCTCAAGAAGACTTTCAAGCTGGCCAAGGCCGATACGGCAGGGTGCACACTTACCACAGGTCTGGGCATGGCACAGACGCAGAAAATTAAGTGACATATCCACCGGACAAAGTCCCGGCGGGCTGGCTGCCAGACGTCGGCTGACGTCACGATAGAGACCGTTTAAAACGGTCTGCGCATGAAGTGGTTTTTCAATATGCAGTTTTCTCAAAACACTTCCTCCTTTGGTTGTAAACATTATCCTCCATAACAACTATGCTAATTATAGCAGTTTCTGGCATTACGACCAATATCTTTGTTATAATTTTATCATTTATGTGAATATTGCATAATTTTTTCTTCATTTTCTGTCAAAAGTGAAAACTAACCGCGTTATTCTCTGGGAACATATTGTATTTTATCCAACATTCCTGCGGATATATTTTCGGCATACTGTTCTCTTTTCTTTTTTATTTTTGTACGTCTTTTCATACAAGTTTTTTCTTGACAAACAAATTTTGGAGGACTATTATACAGACAACTTCAGATGTTTCGCAATGACGAGGAAGAGTACCTGAAGGGGATTCCACAGAGAGCTGCCATACCGGTGAGAGGCAGTGTTGAATCTTCAGCGAAAATCACCTCTGAGCTTTCGGACTGAAAGGTTCACCGCGTAAGTCCGGACGACTAACAGTCGTTATCCTGTTTCCCATTGTCAGATGTGGATATGAGTGGCTGTGTTTTTCACAGCAAGAAGAGTGGTACCGCAGAGGATCAGCCTTTGTCTCTTATATGGAGACAGAGGCTTTTTTAGTTTCTGTAAAAGGAAATTTAACCGATAGCCGTGACAGAACCTGCAGGCTGTTGCCAGGATCGGCCCTTTCCTTTGCGGCAGAGGGAAAAAGCTTTACGAAGCACTGGATAACTAGACTACTGGTTTTCCCAGACAACTCAAAGGAGAAGAAAGAAATGGAAGTTTTGAAGAAAATTACGAATTTTGTCAGCAAATATATGGCAGTTATCGTTATCGCCATGGCTGCTCTTGCTTTATTTGCACCACAAACGGTCAGCTTTATCAAGACAAGCTATGTTAATACTTTGCTCGGTATCGTTATGTTTGGTATGGGACTTACGTTAAAGCCGCATGATTTCAAGGTCGTTTTCAGCCGTCCGAAGGATGTGGTCATTGGCTGTATCGCACAGTTTACAGTTATGCCACTTCTGGCCTTTTGTCTTACAAAGGTATTTCAACTGCCACCGGAACTGGCTGTTGGTGTTATCCTTGTTGGTACCTGTCCCGGCGGTACATCTTCGAATGTTATGACGTATCTGTCCAAAGGTGATGTGGCGCTGTCTGTCGGTATGACAGCTGTCTCTACAATACTGGCACCGTTTTTAACACCGCTTCTGACGTATCTGTATGCAGGTGAAAAAGTTGATGTCAATATGCTGAGTATGTTCCTTTCCATCGTAAAAGTTGTGATTGTTCCGATCGTTCTTGGTTTTGTTATAAATCATTTCTTCTCCAGATTTACGGAGAAGGCTGTGGAAGTACTGCCGTTGATCTCTACTACAGCGATCGTGGCCATCGTAGCTGCTGTTGTTTCTGCGAACTCTGCAAAAATCATGACTTCAGGGCTTCTGATCCTGGCTGTTGTTATTCTGCATAATGTGCTGGGATATACACTTGGCTACTGTATCGGTAAAGTGCTGAAGCTGGATTCTACGAAATGCCGTGCGATTTCGATCGAGGTTGGTATGCAGAATTCCGGTCTGGCCACATCTCTGGCAGCTACACATTTTGCACAGTATCCGCTGGCTACGATTCCGGGAGCTGTATTCAGTGTATGGCACAATGTTTCGGGGGCTGTGCTGGCGAATCTTTTTGCACGGTCGGCTGGACAGGATAAATAATTGAAGGTTGTGTTAAGAAAAAGGGAGGCTTTCGCTCTCCCTTTTTCTTCAAGCTACGTTATTGATATAGCTCTTTTTCAATATTTCATCATATATACTACAGTACATTTGCATTTTATAACAGTTCTGCAAACTCCTCTCCCGGGACGGGAGCGGAGAACCAGTTACCCTGCATGAGATCGCAACCGGCTTTGCCAAGCATTTCTGCCTGATCTTTGCGTTCTACCCCTTCACTAAGGACAGTGAAACCGAGGCCTTTTAACAGTTGAATGACCTGATGCAGGAAAAAATCTCCCCTTTTACTATATTCGCACTTTTCAACAAATATACGGTCGAGTTTCACAACATCCAGTGGAATGTCAGCAATCAGGTTCATGATAGAGAAACCAGCGCCGAAATCGTCAAGGGCAGTGGTGAAACCGGCCTGCTGGAAGCGGGCAAACATCTGACGGACGTTGTGGTAATTAAAGACTGTGGCAGATTCAGTGATTTCCACCTGGAAGAGTGCCGGAGACAGATCATATTTCTGTAAAACAGCAAGGTATTTGTCTACCGTATTCTCATCGGCGGCATGGAGTGCCGATACATTGACAGATACCGGTACCACTGGCAAGCCTTTTTTCTGCTGATTCTGTAACATCTGGGCGGTTTTTTCGAGAACATAGTAATCCAGCTCCACGATTCTTCCGTTTTTTTCATACAGAGGTACGAAGGCGTTTGGGGTCAGTACTGTGCCATCCTTGCGGATCCAGCGGATCAGCGCTTCGGCACCAACTACACGATAGTCCGTCAGAGACACCTTTGGCTGGTAGAATACGCAGAATTCTTCCTGCCGCATGGCTTCATCCATACTGCCAATGATTTCGTTTTCCTGATCCTGCTGCAACCGGATCTTTTCATCATATAAGACAACGGTCTGTTCGCTGTTTTCCTTGATCTGTTTTCTGGCATAGTTGGCTGCATCTACAGCCATGGCGGCACCCATACAGTTCTCGCTGATTCTGTAAACACCGGTCCGCATTTTGATATTGGCACCCGGAAAGCGCGCTTCGACTTTTCGCTGGAAACCGGCATTAATCTCAGAGACTCTTTCTGCGGCTATCTCCATATGTTCATAGGGCATAAAAAGCAGAAACTGATCCGCTGCAATACGGGCAAAATAGCCTTCTACACCTTCAGGCATGCGTTCCATAATATAATTGGCAAATTCTTTGAGCAGAATATCTCCTGCAGTATACCCATATTTCTGGTTAAAATATTTGAAACCACAGAAATCGGTATATATCATCAGATGCTTTCCTGCATAGCCGCCTGCAATGATACGTTCGACTTCTTCACAAAATCTTGCATAGGTCAGAAGACCGGTCAGTGCATCCAGCCCCGGTGTCACAAATTGTCCGCAGGCACCGGCATTGATAGCCTGGCTTTTGGCCATATGTACAGAAATAATCTTTGTCAGTTCACCGAGCTGTTTTCGATCCTGCTTGGACCAGTATCGTTCGCTGGTGCACACAACATAGGAAATTGCTCCCACATATTTACCCTCGCAGTACATGGCAGCATACAGAACTGTTTTGGCATCGCCCTGCATCAGGAGCTGTTGTCCCTCCGGAGAATACATTCCCATATTGTCATGTTGCAGAACAGTCGTTCCGTACTCATCATAACTGCGAAACAGCGTCTGAAAATTTTCCCGGCTGAAGGATCCGGATGCTGTCAGTACGCTGCTCTCCTCAGATGCTGTGCGCAGCCACTGATACTGCTGTCTGACACTCTGTTTCTTAATATCCGTCTGGAGCACCGTGATACGATCCAGCTGAAAGCGGATACCAATGACCTGTAATAAAAGCTCCATCGCTGTGTCAAAGCTGTTTTGTTTTTCAAAAATTTCAAAAGCTGTTGCAACCACATCGTTTCTGAGATAGCGGGTATCGATGATATTATCCGTCTCCACACTCTGTGCTTCCAGCTCAAAACGTTTCAGATTGTCGCAGAATACATAACGGTTACGGCCGTTGATCTTTGCCTGATACAGTGCCCAGTCCGCATTTTCAAACAGCTGTTCGTAAGTATATCCGGCTACATTTTCCGGCAGAAAACAGACCCCTGCACTGCAGCTAATAGTGACATTCTGCTGAGAAAAGCGGATCTTTCGTACCAGCTGGACAAACTGCATCGACTTTTTTAACAGATCCTGGTGACTGATTTCCTTTAACAATACAACAAATTCATCACCACCAGCCCGGACAAAGATATCTTTCTCTGCAAAAAATGTACGCAAAAATGCCGCAAACTTTGTCAGCACTTCGTCACCAAAAAGGTGCCCGTAATTGTCGTTGATGTTTTTAAAAAAGTCAATATCGATCACCATCATACCGCAGGAGGAAAACGGTGCTTTTTTTGCCAGATACTCGCTGATCAGGATCTTGCCGGTCTGGTTATTGTACAGCCCTGTCAGGGAATCCCTCTGTGCCTGATCCTGCCAGATTTCTTCCCGTCTGCGCTCCTGTGTTACATTTTTCATGGATCCGATCCGAAAACCGTCTTCGCGTTGGACCAGGGCATCCATGGAAATCATCTGGTACTCTGCACCCGGTGTTTTCTGCACACGGATCTCGATTGCCCCCTGCAGGCGCCCCTCCAGAAACTCCTGCAGCTTCCAGTAGTCCTCCGGACATACCATATTTTTTCGTTCTGCATCATACAGCACGCCACAGATTGTATCAGTCTTTTGCAGTTTTGCGTCATAAATCTCCATCGTATCAGTTTCCTGACAATAGGTAAACATCACCATCTTGCTATGACGCATCAGTATCTCCAGACCTTCAAGTCTGCTTTTGTCGGATGAAAACAGTCCTTTCTCCATAGTTCTCCTTTTCGTGCTTTTTATCAGCATCTTCATAAACAGACGTTTTCTGACAATGTGCCTGAATCCCTGCAGCATAAGCGGCATCGGCTCTGTCCTGATGTATATGGTAAACCAGCACGCCAACTCCCATTCCCACACACAGCACACCGCCAAACACGATCACAAATACATGCTGCAGCATACGACTTGTCGTTATATGCTCCGTCTGTACTTTCTGCATTTTTGACGATTGCCCGGCATTCTTCCTGCTGTCTTCTGGTGTATATCCGCCGACATACGAAGTATCTGCCTCCTGTGATTCGATCACCAGAGCGACATGGTTTTTTTCCTCCGCTGTGGCCGCTGACACCTGCAGCGGCATCCACTGACAGAAAAGCAGGCCTGCAATCACTAAACATGCATAATACCACCGATGGGTCTTTTTCGGCAAGCCCTCTTTTGTATCTTTCATAATACTCCTCTTCTTCCTGCTTCCCGCACTGCCTCGGCCTTACTGGAAACCCCAAGACGACGGTACATCTGTTGCGTATGGTACTTGACATTTGCCGTAGACATGTGCAGCTGTTGCGCTACGCATTCCTTTGTCATACCCTGGGCCAAAAGCTGCAGAATCTCTACCATAGTCTGGCTCAGCACCGGCTCCTGACCGGTACGCTGCAAATACCGGGGATAAAATGCAGCCATGCGCTTTGTTTCCTCCAAAACCCGCTTCCAGAACTCTTTATGTTTGTGGGTCTGCTCCCTGTCCTCTGTCACAGAAGGCAGCCATCCGGTTTCCTGTAAAAGTGGCCAGATGGCCGCACCTTCCCGGCTGATAAGGCGGACAAAACCATAGCTTTCGATACGCGTCAGTACATTGGCCAGCGTCAGCTGCCATTTTCTGTCTCCCATACGATACTGTACGATGGCCCGCAAAAGCTCTGTTTCCATAGCAATATAGGTACGCTTCATCACCTGTGCATAGTAGGCACAGCGTTCCAAAAGCGCGGCAGCCTGTTCATTACGGCCCTCAGCTATGTAAATCCGGATCTTTGTCATGTAATGGAAGCGGTCGTAAATACAAAATCCCTGTTCTTCGTCCGGTGCCCTCCTGAGCCACTCTGCGGTTTTTTCCTTCTCCCCGGCGTACAGTTCACAACGGATCAGAAATGTATCGATATTCGGAAGCAGTCTGACAGCCTCCTCCTTTTCTGCCCTCTGGCGGAAACGAAGCAGAAGCTCTCTGGCTTCATTTACCTTGCCATTCAGAATATGCAGCCATGCCAGCAGTCCGTCACCCACAAAGCACTGTTCGATCTTTCCGCCGGCTTCCGCCTGCATCCGCCCCTTGCTCGCCAGCATAGACACTTCGTAATTGTCCTCACCCTTCTCGAGGAAGCTCTCTGCCAGTGCCAGATTGACCATACCTTTACCATATCTGCCCAGCAGTACTTCCATGATCTTTCCTATACTTCCGACCAGCTCTCTGTCCTTTTTGCTCCATTCACAGAAATCCTTGCCGCCATTCATCTGGGAAGCCTGGTTGCTGGTCACGGAAAACTCCTGCAATTTGATCTGCCGGTCTGTCAGCAGGGTATATGCTTTTCGAATAATGCCAACCATCTCTTCGCTTCCTCTGTGGGGCAATCCGATGTCCAGATACACCAGACGGCTTTTTGCTGTCTTTTTTTCACTGCCGGTATGCGTCTTTGCATATTCTTCCAGCATGTGATACCATCGCTCACTCTCCGGTATATTCAGAAGCAGTGACTGCAGCATACTCATCCCACACATCAGCTCCGGACTGCGCCGGATCGTCTCTTCAGGAAGTGCCAGATAATATTTTTTCAGCTCGTAATAATAGCCGTTATTCGGAGCCATACGAACATTGTCGATCAGAAGCGACGCAATCCGTTCTGTATCCTCCACAGCCTCATACATCTCCAGTGCCTTTAATGGCTGTTTTTGCAGCTGATAATACAGACCGGCATTTTCGTAAAGTGCGCGGATCTTCTCCTGACTGAATTTTCTGCGCAGACGACGTTTCATACTGATCTGTACCTCCATGCGCAGCCGGTAGATTGTCTCACTTCCCTGCAGATCCACCTGCATAAAATTACCGATCCACTGAATTCTTGACAGCAGCGGTTCTACATCCGAACGACCGGTAATCATCTCTGCAAGATGCACCGTAAAGCCATCCACAATCGACATCTCCATCAGAAATTCCTGGATCACCATATCCCACTGGTCATATACATGGTATTCAAGGTAATCCCACATCTGGCTCTTTGTCCGTTCTGTCAGTACCCTGAACTGATGGTCCGTAATCTGTGGTCCGCACTGTTCTTCTTCAAGGATATGCCCGTACATATCCTTTGTCATATTCCAGCTGAGTGCTACACCGGCACAATTGACTTTTGCCAGCTTAAACTGTTCCGGTGAAAAGACTATACCTGCAGCCTTTACATACTGCTGTGCCATCTCATCATCGAACAAGAGCTGTGACTGATCGATCACATAAAAGACTTCATGATACCGCGCAGCTGTAAGCCACGGCGGTACAGCACACCTTCCCACCAGAATCAGCCATATATCCGGCCGGCCAACCAGCTCGACCACCGCCTGTCTGAATTCTTCATCATCCTCCTGCTGTGTCATCTCGTGCAGATTATCAATGACCAGTATTCTGCGCCGCTTTGCTGTCTCTATATGCAGATCCTCCTGCGTCATTGTCCTGGCATCCAACACGGTATAGCGCCTGTTTTTCAGATACTGTGTATAAAGCTCTGTTTTTCCAATCCCTGTAACCCCGTATATATACGCTGTCAGATTGTCTTCATCTGCAGCTTTCAATCGTTTCAGGGCACGCTTCTGACGGATATAGCAGAGCTTATCCATTTCTGCCTGTATCTTTTTCTCTTCTGTAGTACCCATTCCCTTCCTCCTGCATACAATCTGTTCTAACCGTTTTTCGACATTTTCACTCTTTACTGGTATTTTACCAGTTGCTATTTTGTTTGTATACTAGCCAAACGGATAGGATTATGCTGTTTTTACCATTCCTTATATTTTTCAGGATAAAAGATGGAAAAAGCTCCGCAGCACGAGGACATATCCCCGGCCACAGAGCCATTTCTTTACACTATATTCTGATCCGGACTAACCGGTCATCTCTGGTTTGCTTTTTCAGGATGTACTTATGCCTGTACCCGCTTCAGACAAGCCACCACTTCCGTATGGCTGGTATGGGGAAACATATCAAACGGCCATGCCGTGATCGCCCGGTAACCGTTGCCCGTAAGATAGGCAAGATCTCTGGCCATCGTCTCCGGATTACAGGAAATATAGACGATCTGCTTTGGTGACAATTTGACAACGGAGGATAAAAATCTCTCATCACTGCCACTTCTCGGCGGATCCATAAAGACCACATCCGCCGTCTCGCCGCTGTCTGCCATCTCTTCCATAAACTTACCGGCATCCTCACAGTAAAACTGGGCATTTGTAATCTTATTGGCATGGGCATTACGGATCGCATCCCGGATTGCATCCTCATTTAACTCAATACCGATCACTTCTTTCACCCGGTCTGCAGCGATCAGACCGATCGTACCGATACCGCAGTAGGCATCCACGATCCGTTCCTTACCGGTAAGTCCTGCCAGATGGATCGCTTTCTGGTACAGTTTTTCGGTCTGCACCGGATTAATCTGATAGAAGGACCGGGAAGAGATCCTGAATGTCTTTCCACAGAGTGTATCTGTGATATAGCCTTTACCATACAGCACCTTTTCCCGCTCACCCAGCACCATACTGGTGTCCTGGTCGTTGATGTTCTGGACGATCGTGGTAATCTCCGGATGCTTCTGACGCAATGCCTTGATAAAATTATTTTTTGACGGAAAGATCGGTGAAGCCATGACCAGCACTACCATAATCTGTCCGGATGTCTTGCCCACGCGGATCAGGATATGACGGAACAGGCCAAAGCCATTGTCCTCGTCATAGACTTTCAGCCTGAAAGACTGTAAAAGCTCACGGATCGTCACAATGATCGCATCCGCTTTCTCATCCTCGATCTGACAGCTGTCCACTGGAACGACCTGGTGAGATCTTTCCTCGTAAATACCGGAGATCACGTTTCCTTTGCGATGATCAAGGACAGCATGCACTTTGTTTCTGTAATGGTATGGTGTTTCCATTCCTGTAATCGGAAAAACACGGCAGTAAGGGCCGATCAGATCTTTCACCTGTTTCTCCTTGTCCTTAAGCTGCTGTGCATAGGGAACACCCTGCAGCTGACAGCCACCGCATTTTTTCATATACGGACAGACTTCTGTTGTTTTTTTCTCTTCTATTGACATATAGGAATCTCCTGTTATTTATTCTTTCCTAATTATAACAGAAACCGACTGTTTTTCAATAAAAGGAATCTCCACTGGAACTTTCTTTTATATGCTAAAACAAATCGGACGAACAGGGCTTTCGCTATTTTATGTTCCGCATCCTACCTTCCGATGTATCCCATACATACAAAGCCGGAAAATGCAAAGGCAATTCTCCGGCTCTGTAACTATCTCATAATATTCTCTTCTTTATGCCCGTGCTTTCTTTCCACCACGCACGGCATATACGATCAGACAAAGAAGGATCGTCAGTACCATATCCGGCAATGTATTTCCACATACCAGATCCACATGCATCAGAATACGGTACAGAATAAAACCGACGAGCCAGATGACCAGATTACACCAGTCAAAAGCTTTTGTTGTTCTTTCCTTTTTCAGGATAAAGAAATCGGCAATCTGTACAGCGATCATCGGGGCAAAGACGGAACCGATCAGATACAGGAAATTCGTGATATCATCCATCGGATACACGATCGCAGCGACTGTACCGATCACAGTCACAACCACTGCCACGTATTTTCCTTTAGCAGAGGCAACAATAGACTCACTGGAAATACCGGCTGAATACGCATCGAGAAACGTCGTTGTAACCGTAGAAAATACCACGATCAAAAGTCCGGCAATACCAAGTCCGGCTTTGACCATGATCTGTGCAATATCACTCTCTCCGGTAAAGATCGCAGCGCCCATACCGATCAGGTACATAAAGCAGCTGACTATCCCATAGACAACCGCGCTGACAGCTGTGGCTTTAACCGGTTCTTTTGCTTCTCTGGTATAATCACTGATCAGCGGCAGCCAGGATAACGGCATCGCTACTGCCAGCTCTACAGCTGCGCCAAAGGACATCGAATCATCTGCCGTAGCTGCCATCGGATTGCCACTGAAGAAAATAATCTTTGCCAGGATCAGTGTCAGGACAAAAAGTGCCGCCATGGCGATCGTATTTATCTTTCCAAGATTGGTGATGCCAATCAGGATCCAGACGACGATCAGCACACCGATCACCAGACACCATACCCACTGTCCGACCGGGAAAATGCCTCCGGCAGCCAGAGCACCGTCATAGATCATGATAGCCGTCCAGCCAACCAGCTGCAGGACATTTAAGAAAGCAAACAGCTGGCCGCCGTGCAGACCAAAGCTGTCTTTTACTGTTTCCATCGCACTTTTTCCAAGTTTCCCACCGATCACACCGGACAGAAACAGCATGATACAGCCGATCACATGACCGATCAGGATAGCTGCCAGTCCTTTTCCAAAGCCTAAAGATGCAAAATATGTACCCGTCAGGATCTCCGCAATAGAAACCCCGGCGCCGAACCAGATCAGTCCGTTTTCAAAAAGTGATGTTTTCTTTTCCATGGTCATGCCTCCGCTTCTTTCGTGTATACAGTTTCGATAGCAAAGCCATGATCCATAGGCCCGCTTCCTTTACCGAGATCCAGCATCGCAGCAAGCGCACCGGAAATATAGTCTTTTGCCCGCTCTACAGCTGTCGCAAGGTCATAACCCTTCGCCAGATTTGAGGCAATGGCAGAGGATAACGTACATCCCGTACCATGGGTATTCGGATTGTCGATGCGTTTACCGTTAAACCAGCGGTATGCACCGTCGGCATATAACAGGTCATTGGCATCGTTTACATTGTGTCCGCCCTTACAGAGGACTGCACAGTGATACGTTTCGGAAATTTCTTTTGCCGCATCGATCATGTCCTGGGTGGTTTTGATCGTTTTTCCGGTCAGTACTTCAGCTTCCGGGATATTCGGAGTCAGCACATCCGCCAGTGGGAAAAGCTCGGTTTTCAGTGTATCTACCGCTTCCTCACTGATCAGTCTGGCGCCGCTTGTGGCCACCATAACGGGATCCACGACGATATGTTTTGCCTCGTACTGGCGAAGCTTTGCAGCGATCATTTTGATCAGACCGCTTTCAGAAACCATGCCGATCTTTACCGCATCGGGATAGATATCTGTAAAAACAGCGTCCAGTTCTTCTCCTAAAAATTCCGGGGTTACGTTTAAAATAGAGGTCACGCCGGTCGTATTCTGTGCAGTCAGGGCAGTGATCGCACTCATGGCATATACACCATTGGCCATCATTGTCTTGATATCTGCCTGGATACCGGCGCCTCCGCTGGAATCACTTCCGGCGATCGTTACAGCTGTTCTCATTTTTTCTTTCTCCTTTTCTTTTATCATGTGTTCAGCTAACGTTTTGTATAGCGGTCCGAGGTGGTGCCCCCAACGGGCCGCTTTTTTTATCTTCCCATAAGAAACCTGCAAAGCGTGTTTTTATGGGCATCTCACACGGTGATCAGCCGTGGATACAACACTGTTACATTGTCCGTATTTTACTGTATTTTTATCTTTCTGTCTGTCCGTAAAGACAGCAGTTGTGTGAAGTCAGTGCAATAGATATCCGCTGTTTCTTTCAGCAAATCCTGCCGGCTCTCTCCATCGGCATCATAGACACCGACCGTATGATACCCCGCCTTTTTTGCTGTCTCCAGGGCATACAGGGAATCTTCAAAAACAAGCGTTTCCTCCGGCTTTGCGCTGAGCAGCTTTGCCGCTGTATCGTAGATCAGAGGGGAATGCTTGCTCTCTCCGATCTCACCGGTCGTGTAGATGGTCTCCATATAAGACAGCAGACCATTGCGCGCCAGTGCTCTCGTCACATGCGGGCGTGGGCTGGACGTTGCTGCCGCCATACGGATACCACTATGCAAAAGCTTCTCCAACAATGCTTTTGCACCGGGCTTTGCCTGTACTTCCTCAAAGTAAAACTGCTGCAACATAGCTTCCATGTCTTTGATGATCTCTGCTTCAGACTGTGGCAGCGCAAAGTTCTTCTTTAACCATGCAGCGCCCTGCTCCATGCTCATGGCAAACAGGGTTTCACTCATACCGTCGATCGGCTGCTGCCCCTGTTTGAGAATATATCTCACGCCAAGATCTTTCCATATGGACATTGAATCGAGCAGCACACCATCCAGATCAAAGATTGCCGCCCGGATCATACACGGACCATCTTTTCTGTGGCTTCCTTTAATTTTTCAGAAGCCGCTTTGATATCTTTCTGTCCGTAGATCGCACTGATCACGGCGATACCGCAGATGCCGCTGCCTGCCAGTTCTTTCACATTTTCCTGCGTAATGCCGCCAATGGCAATGACCGGGATGGACACGGCTTCACAGATTGCTTTCAATGTCTCAAACGGTACATCCTCGGCATCATCCTTGGAGCTGGTGGGGAAGACCGCACCGACACCAAGATAATCTGCGCCGTGCTTTTCTGCCAGAATGGCCTGCTCTACGGTCTGGGCAGACACACCGATGATCTTATCCGGACCAAGCTTTGCCCGTACATCTCCGGCTTCCATATCGCTCTGACCAACGTGTACACCATCAGCATCCATTTCGATGGCAATCTCCACATTGTCATTGATCACAAAGGGGACGTGATACTCTGCGCAGAGCTTTTTCAGATCCTTTGCTTCCTCCAGAAAATGCGCCTGATCCAGATGTTTTTCCCGCAGCTGGACAAAGGTCACGCCGCCGTCAAGACTTTCCTTTACCACCTCATGCAGGGTACGCTCTCCCAGCCAATAGCGGTCAGTGACAGCGTATAAAAGCAGATCTTTTTTATCGCACTTCATATTTTGCCCCTTTCTCCAGAGCATCGCCGTCCATATTGCAGATAGCATCGATGATACGGTTTCTGTATGTGGAATTACCGTCGCCCTCCTGCATATGGCTGTATCCGATTTCACCGGCCAGTCCCATCGTGCAGACAGCGGCAGCGGCAGCTTCCAGCTGATTCTCCGGGTTAGCTACAATAAAAGCTGTCATCAGACCGGACAGCTGGCAGCCTGTACCTGTGATCTGTCCCATCTCCGGACGACCGTTACGGATCACATAGCACTTTTCTCCATCGCTGACCAGATCGATCGCGCCGGTAACAGCTACGATAGAACCGCTCTTTTTTGCAAAATCTTTGACGAATTTTACAGCCTCATCCAGGTTCTCATCGGTCACTTTATCTGCCACATCGGCATCCACGCCCTTTGTCGTGCCACTGCCCAGTGCCAGTGTCTTAATCTCCGAGATATTTCCTCGTATTACTGTCAGTTTCAGAGATTTCATCAGATCAACAGCTGTATTTGTACGCAGTGCCGATGCGCCTGCGCCTACCGGATCCAGCAGGATCGGATGTCCCAGCTCGTTGGCTCTCTTACCGGCCAGATGCATAGCCTCGATACTGGACTTATGCAGTGTACCGATGTTGAGGTTTAAGCCTCCGCAGATGGATGTGATATCTACGACATCGTCCGGCTCATCGGACATGATCGGGCTGGCACCACAGGCCAGGATCACGTTGGCGACGTCATTGACCGTCACATAATTGGTGATATTATGTACCAGCGGTACGGTTTTTCTTACATTGTTGCTACATTCTTTCAGCATATGCTCGCTCCTTTTCTTATGAGAAACATATTTCCCATATATACTTTTGGCTTTCAGCTGTAGCTGATTACCATATAAAAAGAAATGCGGATATGCCTGTATAAGACATATCCGCATCAGATTTTATCCCGTATTCTTCAAAAATAATCCTTCGAATCATTTTTAGTATTGTTAAAAGCACCGTCCACAACAGTTCTTTTAACCTGGTCGAGTATAAACTGCGTGGTGTATATCCCTACGTTGGCATTATCCAAATCAGGTTACGGGTCAAGACCCTGCGGTCTACTCTCAGCCTGCGCCTTAGGCAAGCTCCCCTTGACGTTTTTTATTATATTCTTATATCAGAGGAAATGCAAGGATAAATAGTGAAACGCTGTCCGACACTGACTTGACCGGTTGCTGGCTTTTGCCCTTATTTTTTCCCTGTTTCAGCAAGATCCATACACATAGTGAAAAACAGAATCAGTTATCAAATTCCACCGTATATTCTTTTCCAAGATCACTCCGCAAAACAATGCCCCGGACCTCTTCCGGATCAATGATCTGGTTCAGACTCATTTTTGCTTTTATCGCTGTTCCCTTTGTTCCGTCATTGATATACTCATAATCTCCGCCATAAGAATACGCCATTTTCTGTCCGTTCTTCAAAAGCACCCCTATGACATTCATCGCTGTAAAATCGTCGTTCGGATTTTCTACGGTTCCCGTACCCTTTGTATAGGCAACGACAGAAATCGGAGATACTTCCACATATTTCAGGGTAAACACGGTGTCCGGTATTTTCTTATTTACCTGGATCTTTTTGGCCATACTCTTTTCACTGAGTTTTATATCAAATTCCCATGTGCCTTCAACATCCACCTGAACATCTCCCATCTTTCCCGTATACGATCCGAGATCATGGAAGGTAAAATGAATACTCTTACCCAGAAAACTTTCCCCATTCACCGGATCATGCATGTAAAAGCTGAATTCCAGCCTGCCTTTGCTGTCCGTATATCGCGGCACATCACTTTCATAACCTTCATCATCTTTGACTGTTTCCACCGGTGTTCCATCCACATAGGTACTTTTGTCACCGTCATTCACTATACCATCGAAGAATCCACTGCTCCAGATCATACCGCCTTCTTCCGGGTCATTTCCTATATAAGCTTCCCTCCCGGCAAACTCCGGAGCCATATTTTCTTTTAACGCATACCCGCTGACATAAAAAGATACTCTGACAAAATTTTCATCCGAAATGACAACATTCGGCGTGATTGTTACGCCATTCACCGTGACCGCCTGATCTTTATACACATCGTTGTCCGCCATAACGGTGGCCATACCTGCATCTTCCAGTTTTTCCTTCTGTTCGTCCGTTCCCTGCAGATCCTGCTCGATCGCATTACCCCAGAAATGCTGTACCGCTGCTGCTACACTGATTCCACCCACCAGCACCAGACAAATGCTCGCTGCAACTGCCGCCGGTGTCTTCCAAAACTTTTTCTTCGTTATCTTTTTCATAGATTTCGTACCGTCCTTTCTGATCTGAGCAAAGGCAGCTTCCGCTTTCTGCGTCACGATCCCGGGCACTTCGATGTCTTCTGTGAAAATCCGCTCGTTTTTCATACGATCCGCTCCTTTCGTCCCCCGTAATATACCGCCAGTTTTTCCTTGCCCCGTGCCAGCCTTGTCTTGACTGTACTTACAGGCAACTGCAGCATATCCGCAATCTCCCTGATCCGGTAGCCTTCGCTGTAATACAGGGCAATGCAGATCCTGTATTTTTCGTCCAGCGCTGCCAGTGCTTCTTTAAATTCCAGATTACAGGTATCCTCGGCAAACGGCTCCTCATAGTCTTTGAGATCCGTGATTTTTTCCCGCGTTTTTCGTATGTCATAGCACTTATGGATCAGAATCCTTGTCATCCATGTTTTAAAAAAACGGTCCTCCCGAAGCACGGAAAGCTTTTCCCAACAGGTCAGGATCGTATCCTGCACAGCATCCGCCGCATCCTCATCCTGCATCAGGATCGCCACCGCCACCCTGTACATATCCTTCATATACATCTGCATCAGCTCAGTAAAAGCATCCGGATCCCGCTCTCTCGCCATTGCGATCAAATCTGTCCTTTTTCTGTTTAACACTCTAAGTTCCTCCTGCGCGCACTTTGAAAGGAGAAGTACAAAGCGTCCTTTTTCTTTCACCTTTCACTTATTAGACAGCAGTAAGGCAAAAAAAGATTCATCTTTGCAAAAAACAGGCAGCCTTATCATAAAGCTGCCTGTTTTATAGCATAAAGAACATACCGAGAATCCCCATAGACCTTTCAAAATCAACTATTTCCCGGCCTTACTTCTCATCACATACCTGGAAAATATAAAACTTCAAGTGTTATTTGAACAAATGCTTGATTTTACTGGGTTTTCTGGCACTCGATTTCTTAACTTACCACTCGCTTACCACTCATTTTTGCTACATAAAATTCGCTATTCGTTCCATCTCATCCGTCAGCGTACTTTCTCGCACATGGCAAGCGTTACAGATAATAACCCAATACGATGTGTCACAACACATCTATGGGCCAAGGCTGTCGCCCTGGACGGACTAGGGTGCTTCGCACCTTTTTTCATGCAAAAATAATTATTGAATCATCCCTATAAACTGGAATTTGACAAGTACCTTATAGCTTCATATTTTCAAACCTATTATATCAATTTTTTCTTGATTTAATCATAA
>CAKRQV010000021.1 GCA_934394565.1 uncultured Lachnospiraceae bacterium | reverse complement strand
ATCCTGTCTGCGAGAAGTCAGATTGCAGATAAGGTTGAGGGATTGGATTCCGGTGCAAATGATTATATGGAAAAACCATTTCACCTGCAGGAGCTGGAAGCGCGCGTGAGAAGCCTGACAAGAAGAAAATTTGTACAAAAAAATATCTGTCTGGAATGTGGAAAACTTCGATTTGATACGAGAGAAAGGGTTGCATATGCAGAAGATAACCCGGTTGCGTTGACGAGAAAAGAAAATGGAATTTTAGAATATCTCCTTTTAAATCAAGGAAGACCGGTCAGTCAGGAAGAACTGATCGAGCATGTCTGGGATTCTTCTGTGGACAGTTTTAGCGGTTCAATCCGAGTGCATATGTCTTCTTTGAGAAAAAAACTGAAAGCAGGACTCGGATATGATCCAATCGTGAACAAAATCGGTGAGGGTTATAAGATAGGGGGAAATAGCAAAGCATGAAGAAAATATCACTCCAGTGGAAATTAACACTTCTTACAACAGTGTTGATCACCATATTATGCGGATGTCTTACCTTTTTCTTATATAAAAACGGAGTCTATTATTTCGATACGCTTCAGGAGTCTATCACGGATCAGGGCACAGAGCCGGAATCGGTGTACATTGATATTCCGGATAATGAGTGGGATGACTTTGTGGCACAGTTTTCCATGAAGGTTTATAACTCCAAATCAGATTATAGAAGCAGAAGCCTTCTGATCACTGCCATTGTAGCGCTGTTTGGCGGCGCAGCGACGTATTTTATCAGTGGACGGGCATTGAAACCACTCAGGGAATTTTCAGAGACAGTGGAAAAAGTTCAGGCACAGAATCTGACAGATTATACAATCGAAGAGAATAAGATTGCAGAGTTGGACAGACTTCGCATATCTTACAATAAAATGCTTATGCGGCTTTCGGAATCCTTTGAGACGCAGCGTCAGTTTACGGGAAATGCAGCACATGAGTTACGTACTCCACTGGCCTTAATCCAGGCCCAACTGGATTTATACCATACAACAGAACATCCAGAGAGTACAACAGCAGCAGAAGAAACAATTCAGATGGTAACGGAACAGAATGAACGTCTTAGCAAATTGGTCAGAACGCTTTTGGATATGAGTGAATTACAGACAGTAGCGCGAAATGACAGAATTGAGATCCATAGTCTGATTGAAGAAGTGCTGACAGATCTGGAACCGCTGGCACAGGAAAAGAAGGTTGAACTGATACAGAAGCCACGGGGAGCAGGAGAAAAGGCAGATGAAGAATTATTTTTGACAGGAAGTGATATTCTGATTTACAGAATGCTATATAATCTTGTGGAAAATGCGATCAAATATAATCGGACCGATGGAACCGTTACGGTATCAGCAAAGAGGGAAAAGAACGAAGTTGTTCTGACGGTTTCGGATACAGGAAATGGAATTGATGAAGCATTCAGGGAGCAGATCTTTGAACCCTTCTTCCGGATAGATAAGTCAAGAAGCCGGGAACTTGGAGGTGTAGGGCTTGGACTTGCGATGGTGCGAGAAGTTGTGCGGGTTCATGACGGCACGATTGAAGTTTATACAAATAAGCATAGCGGAACGACATTTGAAGTGAAAATGAGTATTGGGGCAGAAAAAACAGTATAACTGTTGAAAATCAACATAAAAAGGAGTCCTTGTACTGGTTGCACTTGCTATGCTTGTGTTTTCGGATAAAAAGTCGAAAGGTGTGAAGGAATATACACATGTTAAAAGATGAGTATTTGATTACCGATGCGCCGCTAAAAGCGTTGACGGTTTTTGCAATGCCGATGATTCTCGGCAGTTTTTTTCAGCAGGTATACAATATGGCTGACTCCATTATCGTCGGCCAGTTTGTTGGTTCCTCCGCACTGGCGGCAGTTGGTGCCTGTGCAGCGCTGACTAATGTTTTTATTTGTGTGGCACTGGGGGCCGGTGTTGGTGCAGGTGTGCTTGTGAGCCGCTATTTCGGTGCCAAAGAGTATGGCAAAATGAAAACCATTGTGTCCACATCGCTGATTAGCTTTTTATTTCTGAGCATTATACTTGGTATCTTCGGGTTTTGTTTTTCCCGTGCGATGATGAGCGGCTTACAGACTCCTGCCGATATTCTGGAGGAAGCAGTGCTGTATCTGCGGGTCTATTTTGTGGGCTTTCCATTCTTGTTTATGTACAATATTCTCTCTACCATGTTCACTTCCATCGGTGAATCAAAAATTCCCCTGGGGCTGCTGATCTTTTCATCAATCCTGAATATTGTGATGGATCTTTGGATGGTAGCCGGTCTGGGGCTTGGTGTGTTCGGTGCGGCACTTGCAACTTTGATTGCACAGGGTATTTCGGCTGTGTTTTCACTTTTGATTTTCTTTTACCGGATGCGGCGGTACAGGAGTATCTTTACCTGGTTTGATGGACAGGAGCTGCGCTCGATGCTTCGGATTGCTGTTCCGTCGGTCCTTCAGCAGTCTACCGTATCCATCGGTATGATGATTGTACAGGCGGTGGTAAATCCTTTTGGCACACAGGCACTTGCCGGGTACGCGGCAACAATGCGGGTGGAGAATGTTTTTTCACTGATTTTCGTGTCCATCGGCAATGCGGTTTCACCGTATGTTTCCCAGAACCTTGGCGCAAACAAAACCCAGCGCATCAAAAAAGGCTACCACGCGGCATTGGTGTTGGATGTGTGTTTTGCTGTTCTTGCCTTCCTTGTCATTGAAACGCTACATACGCAGATTTCCTCTCTGTTCCTTGGAAAAGACGGAACCGCCCTGGCTTATCAGGTGTCTGGGGATTATATGAGATGGCTGGGTTACTTCTTTATCTTTATGGGAATTAAAATGGCGACGGATGGAGTTCTTCGCGGACTCGGAATCATGTGTCCATTCCTCATTGCCAACATGGTAAACCTTGCGATCCGCTTGTCTGTGGCGTTGATCTGTGCACCGCGTTTTGGCATTGCTTTTGTTTGGCTTGCCGTGCCGGCTGGCTGGCTTGCTAACTTCCTGGTTTCATATGCGGCACTCAGAAAATCCTGGCCGGATGAGAAAGTGGAACTATCCCGATAAATTTGGATGTACTGAAACTCGTCAAATAAATACTGCAGGGACGGGAAGCTGCTCATAGAATCGTGCCAAATGCCTCATCCCTGTATTTTTACAAGTCTGACACATCTTCATGATACAATAAACACATGACTGATAAAGAAAAGGACAGAAAAGGAGAAAAAATGACATCTATATTGATCATAGAAGATGATGCTCAGATCAGCCGTCTGATCGATTCCACGCTGACGGCCGAAGGATACCACTGTGAATGTGCGCTGGATGGTCAGGAGGGGGCAGACTGTATAGAGAAAAAGCGCTATGATCTGATCCTTCTGGATCTGATGCTGCCAAAGATCAGTGGCTACGAGCTTTTGGAGTATATTGTATCTACTGGTACGCCGGTGATCATTATTTCAGCCATGGGGCAGGTCAAAGACCGTATCCGGGGGCTGCGCATGGGAGCGGATGATTATTTAAGTAAACCCTTCCAGATTGGTGAGCTCCTGGCCCGGGTGGAGACGGTGCTTCGCCGGACAAAGCAGATCCAGGACAAGATCACGATCGGGGATGTGACGATCGACCCGGTGTCACGACTGGTATTTAAGTGTGAAAAACAGGTGGATCTGACGGTGAAGGAATTTGACCTCCTGATGGAGCTTGTGCGCAATAAAAATGTGGCTTTGAGCCGTGCCCGGCTGTATGAGGCTGTCTGGGAAGAGGAATACAGCGGTGAGACGAGAACACTTGATTCCCATATTCAAAGACTGCGTAAAAAACTGGACTGGAATGACCGTATTGTGACGGTTTTCCGTATCGGATATCGGCTGGAGGTCCATAAGTGAAATTTTTCTACAAGATATTTTTGAGTATGTTATTTGTACTGACAGTGTCGCTGGCTACGGTAGAATATCTGACAGTTTCCTACAGTCTGGAGCATGCACTGCAAAGAGAAGAAAATACAGCATTTTCGCAGCATCAGATGGTGAAATATTCGATCCAGACGGTGCTGCTTAGCATTACGGACAGATACACGAAGGTAGATATGGCGGAAATTGCCCGGTCTGCAGAAGCGCCGCTTGGTGCGCAGAGTGGGCTGTATTTTGCTATGGAAAATAAAGAGAAAAGTGGCAGTGGTGCCGTATATTACGATTCCTGCAAAAACGATCCATCCCAAAAGAGTGTGGAGGATGGAAAGATTCTGTACGAGATTGAAACAAAAGCAGGAAACAGGTATCTGCAGGTCAGAAGCAGTTTTTCTTTAAAAGACAGCAGTTATGTGCTGGTGACAGAAAAAAAAGTGGAAGAACTGTTCCAGGATGCTGAAAATCTGCGCAGACGCTGTGAACTTTTTTACTGGTGTATTCTCGGTGCAGGATCATTTCTGGTACTGATTTTAACACTGACGATCACCCGTCCTCTTGGAAATTTGCGCAATACTACCAGAAAGTTTGCCACCGGAGAATACGATGTGCGGGCAAAAACCGGCAGCCGGGATGAAGTAGGCGAGCTGGCAAAGACGTTTAATTATATGGCAAAGACCATAGAAAACAAGATTGTTGAACTGGAGGATGCGGCCAGGCGGCAGGAGGATTTTACAGCCAATTTTGCCCATGAGCTGAAAACGCCGATGACATCGATCATCGGTTATGCCGATACACTGTACCAGAAAACGTTGCCGCCGGAAGACGTGCATCAGCTGGCGGGGATCATTATGAATGAAGGTATGCGGCTGGAAGCTCTTTCATTTAAAATGATGGAACTGGTTACGTTGTCGCGGTCAGATTTTCAGCTGGAAGAGGCCCGGATTGATGAAGTCATGGCAGATGCGGTGGAAACCATCACACCGGCTGCAGCAAAACGAAAGATCCAGATAAAATTGCAGGCAGAAGAAGCATGGGTGCGTCTGGAATACGATCTTTTCAAAACGCTTTTGTTAAATCTGATGGATAATGCCTTAAAATCCGGTACAGATGTTGTGCTTGTACAAGGCAGCTGTGAGAACGGGCAGTACAAAATCACGATCACCGACCGTGGACGGGGTATTCCCCCGGAAGATCTCGAAAAAATTACGGAGGCCTTTTATATGGTAGATAAATCCAGGTCACGTAAAGAACATGGGGCAGGACTGGGACTGGCGCTGGCGGTAAAAATCGCACAGCTGCACCATACCACGCTTTCCTATAGGAGTCAGCCGGGTCAGGGAACCAGTGTGACATTTGTGCTGCAGAAGGAGGCGGACGATGAAGAGAAGACGGATTAAGCTTTTATACGCTCTGCTGACGCTGACTATGGCACTTTTGATCGCGTTGACCGGTACCTTTGTACCGCAGCTTATGCTGGATGCAAAAGCGGATCATCTGGCAACGGAGACGGGTGCGGTAGAAAATGGGGATGTATCGCCGTATACCTATACGATGGATACAGAGACGAGATTGCCAAAACTGGCGGCACTTGTGGAGCAGATGAGTTTGTTTGGGGAAGAAAGGTACTCAGGTGTCCGGGATCCGCTGGATACGGAATTGTCTGCGACCCAGGTGCAGGCGAAAGTCACAAAGTTTATAGAAGCTTATGCATCCCGGCTGGAAGATATGGGGATTGCTCTCAGTGAGGCAGAATATATATCTTCAAATATGGCTGCAGATGCACCGGCCACAGGAACAGCGGGCACCGGATGGACGGCAGATGCAGATACCGTTCCTGTGATCGATGAGGACATGGAGTTTCTGGTGTCACCGGATGACCAACAGTTGTCCTTATGGTTTTGTTATGCGCATCTGGGTCTCTGCGATCTGCAGATCGCGGTGGATGCAGTGACGGGCATGCCCGTTGTCATCACCTACAGTACACGGGGGATTGCCCCGGATGAAACGTGGTGTGAGGCTGTGGCAGATACCTACACGAAGCTGTATGGTGAAAGTTTGCAGTTTACGTCTCCCAATGTGCTGGAAGAGATGCATATCGGGCAGAATCTGTTTAGGATGAGTGGGGAGTCCTGGTATGGTTTTTCCTGCGATACGAAAGATCAGTTGATGCATCTGGAATTGCAATGTTACTATGATGCAAAAAAGGAAAAGATGAAAGATGTCTATTTTGAAGTGTATATCTGGCTGTATTGAATATGAGCGGGAAGGTAGTAAGCATACCGTGCATATGCAAAAATGTGTCGTGGATATTTTCCATATGCCGTGAGCTTTTGAAGCATGATGCACTGAACTGTAGCGCAGAGAAATATTTGTGTTGCCAGATAAACAAAAATGATGGCAATGCATCAGGATGATTTGACAACTTTGACACATCTTTGTGACAGGACGGCGAAAACCTCCTGCTATACTGTGACTATGCAGTACAGCAGGAGGCATTTTTGATGAAAGAACCAA
Organism: uncultured Lachnospiraceae bacterium; assembly: GCA_934394565.1. GTDB lineage: Bacteria > Bacillota > Clostridia > Lachnospirales > Lachnospiraceae > UBA11957. Next base: position 27,995 of record CAKRQV010000021.1, on the reverse strand, counting down.
TGACAGAAGCAAGAAAAAGGCAGATATACAGATTGAGAAAACGAAGAAGACGGAAAAAACGCCTGAAAATCTGTGTCTGTATACTGATGCTGCTCCTTCTTGGCGCGGGAGCGGTCCGGAGTGTAATGGCACTTATCGGTGTATGGGAGAATGGTCAGAATGAGATGATAGAACAGGTCTATAGCGGCCAGGGAGGCAGTGCACAGAACGCAGCAGAAAAAGCAAAGGATAAGAGAGGAGTATTCTTCAACAGAGATATGACAGAGCAGGATAAGCTGCAGGAAATCGAGGAAAGTGACGAATATCCGGATCAGCTTAAAGAAATGGTGGAAAAAAACAGTGAGACGATCGATTTTGTATACGACTATCCGGAAATGAAAGACAAAAAGCAGAAAATCAATCTGTCAAAAGAAGCAAAAGCTGATACGGTGCCACTTTTGATGCAGTGGGATGAGCGCTGGGGCTACGAACAGTACAGTGGAGGTTTTCTTGGCTATACAGGCTGTGGTCCGACAAACCTGGCGATGGTAGTCTTATATTTGACGGGGGATAAGACGGTGAACCCGGCAACTGTAGCGGAATATGCAGAAAGTGCCGGTTACAGTGTGCCTGGTTCTGGCAGCAGCTGGACGCTGATCAGTGAAGGATGTGAGCACTATGGTGTTCATGCCACAGAAGTATCAATGGCCGAAGACCGGATCAAAGCAAAGCTGGATGCAGGCTGCCCGATCATTATCAATGTCGGCCCCGGAGATTTTACAGATTCCGGTCATTTTATGACGCTTACAGGATATGACAGCGAAGGCTTTACGATCAATGATCCCAACAGCCGGGCAAACAGTGAGAAACACTGGACTTATGCACAGCTGCAAGGTCAGATTCGTAATCTGTGGGCCATGTATATATAGGATAAAAGGTGTTATATTATTAACGATGATTGACTTTGAAAACCTGCCACAGTATAATGTATACAATCATCAAAAGCATCGACCATCGGTCGAAAAAGGAAAACAGGTGAGAGTCCTGTGCTGTCCCGCAGCTGTAAATGTTGTTTCAGGTTCAGAAGAAAACGACATAAGCCAGAATGCTTGCTTTTGATCTATATCTGTTGCTACGAGAGATGGCGGGGATACAACATAAGAAGTGAAGAGACATTCGCTCAGACTGTCTTTTTTACGTTGCAATTTGCCTGGATGTTATAAAAAGAAGCTTCTGATGAGACAGTGGCTGCTAAAAAGTGTCGGATTGCAGCATGGAGGAAAACCTGCCATTGCGTTGGCAGGTTTTTTGTATGTTAGATAAGACTAAATAAGAAACGACAAGAAAACAGGAGGAAGTATGAGAGGACTTTATTCGTCAAAAACAATTATCCGACACAAAATTTTTACCGAAATTGCCCGCATGGCCTATGAAGGAAGTGATCCGTCTGTGATGGAGACATTGCCATATAAGATCGTTCCGGGAGAGATGGCCAGCTATCGCGAGAGCATTTTTCTGGAACGCGCAGTCGTTGGCGAACGTCTGCGGGTGGCCATGGGTATGTCTCTGCGTCCCGTGTCCGAGCATGCGCCGATTGCCCAGGGTGTGGAAGCCAGCGTCATCAGTGAGAAATATTATGAGCCGCCGCTTATCAATGTCATCAAATTTGCCTGCAATGCCTGTCCGGAGAAAAAGGTATTTGTAACGGAAGGCTGTCAGGGCTGTCTGGAGCATCCCTGTAAGGAGGTCTGTCCAAAGGGTGCGATCACCATGGTAAACGGTAAGTCCCATATTGATGAAGAAAAGTGTATCAAATGCGGAAAGTGTGTCCAGAGCTGTCCGTATAATGCGATCATTAAGCAGGAGCGTCCGTGCAGTAAAGCCTGTGGCATGAACGCCATCGGCTCCGATGAGCATGGGCGTGCCGAGATCGATCAGGATAAGTGTGTGTCCTGTGGTATGTGTCTGGTCAGCTGTCCGTTCAGTGCGATTGTTGACAAAGGACAGATCTATCAGACGATTATGGCAATTAAAAGTGAAGCACCGGTCTATGCAATCGTAGCTCCGGCCATTGCCGGTCAGTTTGAAGGATTGAAAAATACGCAGATCCGTGGTGCATTCAAGGCTCTTGGATTTACCGATGTCCGTGAGGTGGCGATCGGTGCAGATTTGTGTACGATCGAGGAAGCCAAGGATTTCATGGAGGAAGTACCGGAGAAGCTGCCGTTTATGGCAACATCCTGCTGTCCTGCCTGGTCGATGATGGCCAAGAAGCTGTTCCCACAGTATGCCAACTGTATTTCCATGGCACTGACTCCGATGGTACTGACAGCCCGTCTGATCAAACAGCGTGAACCGGAGGCAAAGATTGTCTTTGTCGGCCCATGTGCGGCTAAGAAACTGGAGGCCAGCCGTCGCTCTGTCCGCAGCCATGTAGATTTTGTCCTGACCTTTGAGGAAGTAGCCGGTATGTTTGATGCAAAAGGCATTGATTTTTCAGCAATTCCGGAGGAAGAACCGCTGTTTCGTGCAAGTTCAGACGGCCGTGGCTTTGCAGCCAGCGGTGGTGTGGCAGCAGCTGTCGTCAAAGCCATTAAGCGTCTGGAGCCTTCCCGTGAGGTGAAGATCGTCAGTGCGGACGGCCTGGCCAATTGTAAAAAGATGCTGCAGCTGGCAAAAGCCGGTAAATATAATGGTTATCTGCTCGAGGGCATGGCCTGTCCGGGCGGCTGTATCGCCGGTGCGGGTACGATCCAGGATCCGAAGAAAACAGCCGTGGCTTTACAGAAGATGATGAAAGAAGCTGCATTTGAGGAAAGTGTGGATACGAAATATCAGGAGCGGCTGGAGAAGCTCGAAGCGTTTAATTAGAAGAAAAAAGAAAAGACGGACGGAGGTCAGCCGTCAGGTTCCCCAGCATGTTCCCGCCTCTGCAAAATCCTGACGCGCGGGACGCTGGTTCTAGGTGTGCAGCTGACCGCCAGACAGAGAACCGAGGGGATTCGCCGTGTTTTCTGATGAAAACACAGCTCAGGCTCCTCTCATCTGCCGCCAGGTGTGGCGGCAGATGCCTCTGTCTGACAATCAGCTGCGCACCAAGAACCAGCAGCCCTTGCTTTAAGGATTTTGCAGAGGCGGGAACATGCTGGGGAACCTGGCGGCTGACCTCCTGTGTATGGCGAGGATGGTTCGGAAAAGAGGAAAGATCGATTATATTTGCGGAAAATACGGGGAATCAAATTGACAAAACAGCAAAAGTAAGATAGAATAAGCCTACTAATGCGGTAGGAAAACAGGGCGGGTGTGATACATCCGCCTTTTTACCGGTGTTTAAAAGGAAATGCAGGGCTGTTACATATAACAGCAGGATGAGAAGAAGGCGGTAAGCCGCCGGCTATACAGCGAGAGTAAGGAGAAATATATGCTGAATCAATTTTCAAGAACGGAGCTTTTGCTTGGACACGAGGCGATGGATAAACTGGCAGGGGCCAGAGTGGCCGTATTTGGTATCGGCGGTGTAGGCGGCTATGTCTGTGAGGCGCTGGTCAGAAGCGGTGTCGGTGCGCTGGAGCTTGTGGATGATGACAAGGTATGTCTGACCAATCTGAACCGTCAGATCATCGCCACCAGAAAGACCGTAGGCAAATATAAGACAGAGGTCATGAAAGAACGCATCCTGGAGATCAATCCGCAGGCTGAGGTTGTGACACACCAGTGCTTTTTCCTGCCGGAGACAGCCGATCAGTTCGATTTTTCAAAATATGATTATGTCGTGGATGCCGTAGATACCGTAACGGCCAAGATCCAGATCATTATGCAGGCCAAGGAGGCCGGTGTGCCGGTGATCAGCTGCATGGGTGCCGGAAATAAGCTTGACCCGACACAGTTTAAAGTGGCAGATATCTATAAAACCAAGATGTGCCCGCTGGCCAAGGTGATGCGCCATGAGATGAAAAAACGAGGTGTAAAAAAACTGAAAGTTGTGTATTCCGAAGAAAAGCCGACCCGTCCGATCGAGGATATGTCGATCAGCTGCCGAAACCACTGTATCTGTCCTCCGGGGGCAGCACATAAGTGTACAGAAAGGCGGGATATTCCGGGCAGCGTAGCTTTCGTACCATCCGTGGCAGGTCTGATCATTGCAGGAGAAGTCATTAAAGATATTGTGGCAAAGTAGGATACATGGTAAAGTATAAAGACGTGAGAATCTGCACAAATATACGATGTTGTGTCAAATATGCAAAAACAGACATTCCTGTCCGGGAAAGACGTGATTGCATATGAATGTAACAATATTCTACAGATAAAAAGGAATTACAATATGAATATAACAGTAAAAGACATGCTGGACCTGAACCCGGACCGTTATCAGATCCTGGATATCCGCAGCCCGGAGCAGATGGCATCAGGAAGGATACCGGGAGCCATCCATGCAGACAAAGACCATATTCTGGACACACCGGGACTGGATAAGGAAAAGCAGCAGATCGTCTGTTGCAGCCGTGGCCGGATCTCTGTGGATGTGGCGGACGAGCTGGTGGCAAACGGCTACAATGCCTGCAGCCTGGAAGGCGGTTTTGCGTCCTGGCTGCTGGACCATATGAAGCAGGATATGGCGGAGGATTTTGCCGGTGACGTGGAGAAGAGTCTCCAGAAAAAGTTCCGCAAATCCATCTGGTGTAAATTTACCAAGGCCATCAACAATTATGAACTGGTCAAAGAGGGTGACCATATCGCCGTCTGTATTTCCGGCGGCAAGGATTCCATGCTGATGGCCAAGTGCTTTCAGGAGCTGAAACGTCATAATAAATTTGATTTTGAAGTGAAATTTATCGTCATGGATCCGGGCTATAGTCCGGCCAATCGTGGCATCATCGAAGAGAATGCCAGACGGCTCAATGTGCCGATCACAATCTTTGAATCCCAGATTTTCGATGCGGTGTACACGATCGAGAAGTCACCATGTTATCTCTGCGCCCGCATGCGCCGTGGATATTTATATAATTTTGCAAAAGAGATGGGCTGCAACAAGATCGCCCTCGGTCATCACTACGACGATGTGATCGAGACGATCCTGATGGGCATGCTTTATGGTGCACAGGTACAGACTATGATGCCGAAGCTGCACAGCACCAATTTTGAAGGCATGGAGCTGATTCGACCGCTCTATCTTGTCCGCGAAGACGATATCAAGGCATGGAGAGACTATAATAATCTGCATTTTATCCAGTGTGCCTGCAAGTTTACCGATACCTGCACCACATGTAATAATGAAGAGAGCCGTTCAAAACGTGTGGAGATCAAGGAGCTGATCCGCCGGCTGAAAGAGGTCAATCCGTTCGTGGAGAGCAATATCTTCAAGAGCGTGGAGAATGTCAACTTAAGCACCGTGATCGCCTATAAACAGGATGGTGTACGGCATCATTTCCTGGAAACTTACGATGATCCGAAGCATGAGACGGAAAAAGGTCAGGAGGACGAAGCATGAGTATACTGACCACCCTGCAGCAGGAAAAATACGAGAAGCTGAAAAGCTATCTGAAAGAGCTGGGTTCCGTAGCTGTTGCTTTTTCCGGCGGCGTGGATTCCACCTTTCTGTTAAAGGTGGCCCACGATGTACTGGGAGACAAGTGTATCGCTGTGACAGCGGTATCCTGTTCTTTCCCGAAACGTGAGCTTGGCGAGGCAAAGGCTTTCTGCGAAAAGGAGGGCATCCACCATCTGATCTGCGAATCCGAGGAGCTGTCCATCGAGGGCTTTGCCCAGAATCCGAAAAACCGCTGTTACCTGTGCAAGAAGGAGCTTTTCACCAAAATGGGAGAGCTGGCAAAGGCGCAGGGCGTAGCCGCTATCGTGGAAGGCTCTAACATGGACGATAATGGCGATTACCGTCCGGGTCTGCTGGCCATCAAAGAGCTGGGAGTCAAAAGCCCGCTGCGCCACAGCGAGCTGTACAAGGACGATATCCGTGCCATTTCCCATGAGCTGGGACTGCCGACATGGAAAAAACAGTCCTTTGCCTGTCTGTCCTCCCGCTTCCCTTACGGCGAGACGATCACCGAGGAAAAACTGGGCATGGTGGACAAGGCCGAGCAGCTGCTTTTGGACCTTGGATTTACGCAGGTACGTGTGCGTATCCACGGCATGATCGCCCGCATCGAAATCTCCCCGGAGGAATTTCCGAAGTTGATCGAGAAAGAAAACCGGGAAAAGATCTATGCAGAATTTAAGTCTTATGGTTTTACCTACGTTACGATGGATCTCATGGGCTACCGTACAGGCAGCATGAATGAGACACTGACCAAAGAAGAAAAAGAAATATAAAAAGACAAGCATGATACAGTCAAAATCGCAGAAACTGTCCTATATCAGACAGAGGAGGCGTTTTGACTGTATTTTTTATGCAAAAACAGGCGTATACTGCCCGGTATAGAAGTTAAGAGATAAATAAAATGAAAGTTATGAAATGAAAAAATGCAAAAACGAAAAAAGAAAGAAGAAAGTGGTCAAACAATATTCTGTATACAATGCACAATCCATTATTTGTCTGAAATAAAATAATATGGACGAAATGTGTACAAAAAGAGAAAAAACACAGGACAAATTGTACAAAACAACCAGTGAAAATGACAATAAAATAACGAAATTAACATTTGGTCTTTCTTTTTGCGACCGATGTGTTAATATAATAACAAGGATTTTGAAAGAGGAGGTGGTCCGATGGTGCAGGAAACCCTGAATGCTGTCCGTGAAGCGGAGGTACAGGCAGCAAAGATCATCAAAGACGGCGAGGCCGACAGCGAAAAGATCGTGCAAAATGCCAGACAGGAAGCAAAACAACAGCAGGAACAGGAACTAAAGGAAGCAAAAGAGGCAGCAGTACAGGATCTTGAGGCGGCAAGAAAAGCCCAGGAGACAAAGATGGAAGAAGCCAGACAGCAGATCAAGGCTGAGGTGGATGCCATGAAAGCGCAGGCTGCTTCCCGACAGGCAGATGCAGTGGATGCCGTGATACAGATGCTGTATTAATGAAACATGTATATCTGGAAGAAAGTCCGGACACGGTATGGACATACAGATGTACATCACACTGTAAGCGAGAAATAAAGGAGGGATGTCCGGATGGCAGTATTGCAGATGCACAGAATCAGTATCTGCGCGCTGAAAGAGGATCGAAAAGCCATATTGGAAAAGCTGCAGGCTCTGGGTATCATGCAGGTCGATGTATCGATGTTGCAGGACGAAAATCTGCACAAAATGGACACGGCCAAGAGCCGTCAGGTATTTGAAAAACAGGCTGTGGCAGCAGATCAGGCATTGGAAGTGTTAGACCGGTATGCACCGGAGAAAAAGTCCATGCTGTCTTCGCTGGAGGGGAAGCCGCTGATTGGCAAACCGGAATACTGGGGCTGTGTAGAGAGAAAAACCCAGATTTTGCAGGATGCGAAGCAGCTGACTGACTGGAGCCGCCAGATCGCAGAAAACGAAGCCGCCATTGTCAAACTGGAAAATCAGATTGAAGCACTGACACCGTGGCTGAAGCTGGATGTGCCGCTTAGCGGAAGTACCACAAAGCAGAGCGTCTGTATTGTGGGTACGATGTCCGGTGTATGGACGGCAGATGCCATTTACGGCATGGTGGCCGAGACAGAAGATGCACCGGAAGCGTATGAGGTACAGATCCTGTCGGCAGACAAGGATACCACATATCTTGCAGTCACGGCATTAAAGGAAGAAGCAGGTAAACTGGAAGATATCTTACGTCAGCATGGTTTTTCCAGACCGTCGCAGGCTTCCAAAAAGATTCCGCAGGAAGAAAAGAAAGACTGCGAGATCCAGATCGAAGACCTGAAACAGATGATCCACGAAGCGGTCAAAAAGATCGAAGGAAATGCGGGACGCAGAAAGGATCTGCAGGAAATATCCGATTATTACCGGATCCGTGCAGACAAATACGAAGTGCTGGGTCAGCTGCCCCAGTCAGAACATACATTTTTTGTTACCGGCTATGTCCCGGAAGAAAAGATGCAGCTGTTACAGGAAAAAATCGGCGATATCTACGATTGCAGGATCGATATAGAAGAGATTCCGGAAGATGAGCAGCCACCGGTGCTTTTGCACAATGGCCCGATATCATCCACGACAGAAGGTATCCTCGCATCCTTTGGACTTCCGAAAAAGGGAGAAATCGATCCGACAAAGCTCATGTCGATGTTCTATATTTTTCTGTTTGGTATGATGCTTTCAGATGCAGGATATGGACTGGTGATCACCCTTGGCTGTTTGTGGGCGGTCAAAAAGTTCCCACGTATGGGTGAGAGCATGAAACAGACATTAAAGCTGTTTATGTACTGTGGTATTTCCACGATCGTCTGGGGTATTCTGTTTGGCGGATTCTTCGGAGATGCGATCAACGTGGTATCGAGGGTATTCTTCGGACACGAGGTCGGTATACCGCCACTGTGGTTCGCGCCACTCAATGACCCGATGAAGCTTCTGTTATTCTCGCTGGGTGTCGGTCTTGTCCATTTGTTTACAGGACTTTTCCTGAAAGGATACACAAGTATTAAAAACGGCGATGTGATGGGTGCACTGATCGATACAGGGTGCTGGTTCTTGTTCCTGATCGGCCTGTTATTACTTTTGATCCCATCGAGCATTTTTGCAGGCATTGCAGGTGTGCAGATCGTATTCCCTGCAGCCATCAATCTGCTGGCAAAGGCTTTCACCATCGCAGGTGCACTGGGACTGCTTCTTTTCTCGGCCAGAGACAAGAAAAATCCAGGCCTTCGGATTGCCCTTGGTGCATATGAACTGTATGGTGTGACGAGCTGGCTGTCCGATGTGCTTTCCTATTCCCGTCTGCTGGCCCTTGGCCTGGCCACTGGTGTTATTGCCCAGGTCATCAACCAGATCGGCAGCATGGGAGGCAGAAGCGTTGTCGGCGTGATCATGTTTATTTTAGTTTTCCTGGTCGGACATACATTAAGCCTTGCGATCAATCTGCTGGGCGCTTACGTGCATACCAACCGTCTGCAGTATGTCGAGTTTTTCGGGAAATTTTACGAGGGCGGAGGAAGTCCGTTTACCCCGTTTAAAGAAAATACAAAATATGTAGATATTAAGGAGGAATAACTACTCATGAGTTTAGGTGTTGTTTTCGCATTATTAGGTGCAGCAAGTGCAGTATTTCTGGCAGGTATGGGTTCCGCTATCGGTGTTGGTGTTGCCGGTCAGGCAGCTTCCGGTGTTGTTACAGAGGATCCGAACAAGTTCGCAAAGGTTCTGATCATGCAGCTGCTTCCAGGTACACAGGGTATCTACGGTCTGCTGGTTGGATTTATCACACTGTCAAAGATCGGTCTTTTAGGCGGTGGTCTGGCAAGTCTTGACTGGGTCACAGGTCTGATGGTTTTGGGTGGCTGTCTGCCGATCGGTATTGTAGGTCTTGTATCCGGTAAATATCAGGGTATGACATCTGCAGCAGCCATCGGTATTATCGCAAAACGTGAAGATCAGTTTGGTAAAGCCATGCTGTTCCCGGCCATGGTTGAGACTTATGCGATCCTTGCTCTTCTGACCTCTGTACTTGTTATCACAAACGTACCGGTATAAGCAGAAAAGATGTAAGGAGAGCTTGAGAATGACTGGATTGGATAAAATGGTGGCACGTATTTTGGACGAAGCTAAAAGTGCCGCCGATATAAAAAGAAAAGACGCTGCATCTCAGGCCGCTGCCATTAAGGAATCTGCTGAAAAAGAGGCGAAAGCCGGTTGCGATAAGATCAAACAGAAATCGGCAGCTGATGTGCGTGCACTGGAAGAGAGAAATCTTTCAGCCATCGATCTGATGCGAAGAACCGAGATCCTGAAAGCAAAACAGGAGCTGATCCAGGAGACTGTGCAGAAGGCTTATGATACGTTCTGTAAGGTTGAGGGTATCGCATATTACGCTGTGCTGGAAGATATGGTACGCAAATTTGCCCGTCCGGAAAGCGGACAGATGCTTCTGACAGCAGTAGATTATGCCGCTATGCCGGAGAACTTTGCAGAGAAGATCGCTGCAGCGGCAAAACAGGCCGGCGGCAGTCTGACAATCGCACAGACAGCAGATAAGCTGGACAAAGGCTTTATCTTAAGCTATGGCGGTATCGAAGAAAACTGTTCCTTCAAGGCGTTATTTGCAGATAAAAAAGATGAACTTGGTGACCGGGTTTCAAAACTTTTGTTCCCCTGATCAATGTAAGGAGGAAACATGATGTTTGATATGAAATATACCTATGCGGTAGCCCGGCTGAGAGCGTTGGAGGTACATCTTTTATCCGCTGCAAATATTGACCAGCTGATGGCCTGCGACTCAGAAGAGAGCTGTCTGCAGCTTCTGACCGAAAAGGGCTGGGGTGATCCGCAGCAGGAGCTGAATGCAGATCATATGCTGCAGCGGGAGACTGAAAAAATCTGGGAGACCATGGACAGTATGCATGTGGATATGTCCGTGTTTGATGTCCTGAGATATCCGGATCTGTACCATAACCTCAAAGCAGCGATCAAGGAGATCTGCCGCGAGGGACACCATCCCGGTATTTATATGGAAAAGGCGGCGATTTCCGGCGGGGAAATGGAAAAGATTCTCCGGGAAAAGGAATACTACCGGCTGCCGGATCATATGCAGGCGGTGGCAAGGGAAGCCTATGAGACGCTTCTGCATACAAGGGATGGCCAGCTGTGTGATGTGATCGTCGACAGGGCATGTCTGGAAGCAATCTTACGGGCTGGTGAAAAGGCAGAAACTCCGCTGATCCGGGAATATGCCGAAAGCACCGTGGCGATCGCCAATATCAAGATCGCCGTACGTGCCCAGAAAACAGGCAAGAGCGAGGATTTTGCCAGAAGAGCCATGGCACCCTGTAAGACGATCAGTGTGGAGGCACTGGCCAAAGCAGTGGTATCCGGCTTTGAGGCAATCTGCGAATGCCTGACGACCTTTGGCTACGGTGAGTGTGCCGAGGCATTAAGACAGTCCCCATCCGCTTTTGAATGCTGGTGTGATAACCGGGTGATCGCCACGATCCGCCCACAGAAATACGAGGCCTCATCCATTGGCCCGCTGGTCGCCTACGTGCTGGCCAGAGAAAATGAGATCAAGACAGTACGCATTATTCTGTCCGGCAAGGCCAACAACATGCCGGATGAGAAAATCCGGGAAAGGATAAGGGAAATGTATGTATAGGATTGCAGTTGTGGGAGATTACGACAGCATATACGGGTTTAAGGCTGTAGGTCTTGACACATTTTCCGTAACAGAGCCAAAGGAAGCTGAAAGGATCGTACAGCAGCTGGCAACCACCGGATATGCGGTAATCTATATAACAGAGAATATGGCCCAGCAGATCGGCCATGTGATAGACAAATACAAAGAAGAGATGCTTCCCTGCATCGTGCAGATTCCCGGAGCCTTCGGCAATACGGGCAAGGGTGTAGAGAATGTCAAGAAATTCGTGGAGACAGCGGTCGGCAGCGATATCCTGTTTTCACAGAAATAGGGTAACTGTAAATGTACGAAACAGTTACGGAACAAGAAAGTGAGTGATTTGTCCAAATGAGTAGAGGAACGATAAAAAAAGTAGCCGGCCCGCTGGTCATCGCCGAGGGCATGCGCGATGCCAATATGTATGATGTGGTACGTGTCAGCGAGCAGCGCCTGATCGGCGAGATCATCGAGATGCACGGAGATGAGGCTTCCGTGCAGGTATACGAGGAGACGGCGGGACTTCGCCCGGGTGAGCCGGTAGAGTCTACAAACGCACCCCTTTCCGTAGAACTGGGTCCTGGTCTGATCACCAGTATCTACGATGGTATCCAGAGACCGCTGGATGACATCTTACGCGTCACAGGCGGTAACAGCCTGAAACGTGGTGTCGAAGTGCCGGCATTGAAACGTGACAAAAAATGGGAATTTGTCCCGGTAGCCGCTGTCGGTGACGAAATAGAGGGCGGCGATGTCCTGGGTACGGTACAGGAAACAGAGGTTGTGACCCAGAAGATCATGGTACCGCCGGAAATGAAAGGTACAGTCAAAGAGATCCGTTCCGGTTCCTTCACCGTAGACGAGGTAGTCTGCGTACTGGATACGGCAGATGGAGAAAAAGAACTGACCATGATGCAGAAATGGCCGGTACGAAAAGGCCGTCCGTATAAAAAGAAGCTGCCGCCGAAGATGCCGCTTGTCACAGGACAGCGTGTTATCGACTGTATGTTCCCGATCGCTAAAGGCGGTGTCGCTGCGATCCCGGGACCGTTCGGTAGTGGTAAGACAGTTACCCAGCATCAGCTGGCCAAATGGGCCGAGGCAGATATCGTTGTTTACATCGGCTGTGGCGAGCGTGGCAACGAGATGACCGACGTTTTGAATGAGTTTCCGGAACTGAAAGACCCGAAGACAGGTAAATCCCTGATGGAGAGAACCGTTCTGATCGCCAATACATCCGATATGCCGGTTGCCGCCCGTGAGGCTTCTATCTATACCGGTATCACGATCGCTGAGTATTTCCGTGATATGGGTTATTCCGTAGCCTTGATGGCAGACTCCACTTCTCGTTGGGCTGAGGCGCTTCGAGAGATGTCCGGACGTTTGGAGGAGATGCCTGGTGAGGAAGGTTACCCGGCATATTTAGGCAGCCGTCTGGCACAGTTTTACGAGAGAGCCGGACATGTCATTGCCCTTGGCAAAGACGGCAGAGAAGGTGCACTTAGTGCCATCGGTGCCGTATCACCGCCGGGTGGTGATATCTCCGAGCCGGTATCCCAGGCGACACTGCGTATCGTCAAAGTATTCTGGGGACTGGATGCCAATCTGGCATACAAGCGTCATTTCCCGGCTATCAACTGGCTGACCAGCTACTCTTTGTATCTGGACGATATGGGACCGTGGTTTAACAGCCATGTGGCTCCGGACTGGATGGAACTTCGCCAGGAAATGATGAGCCTTCTGCAGGATGAGGCAGAGCTGGACGAGATCGTAAAGATGGTTGGTATGGATGCCCTGTCTTCCTCTGACCGTCTGAAAATGGAAGCAGCCCGCTCAATCCGTGAGGACTTTTTGCACCAGAACTCTTTCCATGAGATTGATACCTACACATCTCTGGAAAAACAGCACAATATGATGGAACTGGTTCTGGCCTTCTATAAGGAATCCCAGAATGCGCTGGACAAAGGTGCCAGCATCAATGATCTGTTAAAAATGCCGGTTCGTGAAAAAATCGGCCGTTACAAATACGTGCACGAAGACAATCTGAAAAAAGAGATGGACGATATCGTCGAAGAGCTGCACACCGAGATTGCCAATACCATAGGAAAGGAGGAGGAGTAAGATGCCAAAGGAATACAGAACCATACAGGAAGTTGCCGGCCCTCTGATGCTTGTACAGGGCGTGGAAAACGTGGCATATGATGAGCTTGGAGAGATCGAGCTTGCCTCCGGAGAGACCAGAAGATGCAAGGTACTGGAGATCAACGGCAGTGATGCGCTGGTACAGCTGTTTGAAAGCTCCACTGGTATCAACCTTTCCAACAGTAAAGTAAGATTCTTAGGACACAGCATGGAGCTTGGTGTATCCGGTGATATGCTGGGACGTGTCTTTGACGGTATGGGACGTCCGATCGATGACGGCCCCCAGATCCTCCCGGAAGAAAGAAGAGATATCAATGGTCTGCCGATGAACCCGGCAGCCAGAAGTTACCCGGAAGAATTTATCCAGACAGGTGTATCTGCCATCGATGGCCTGAATACCCTCGTCCGTGGCCAGAAGCTGCCGATCTTCTCCGCTTCCGGTCTGCCCCATGCCCAGCTGGCTGCGCAGATCGCCAGACAGGCAAAGGTAAGAGGTAAGGACGAGCAGTTCGCCGTTGTATTTGCCGCCATGGGTATTACTTTCGAGGAATCCAACTTCTTTGTAGAGAGTTTTAAAGAGACAGGTGCGATCGACCGTACCGTAATGTTTGTCAATCTGGCCAATGACCCGGCTGTAGAGCGTATTTCCACACCGCGTGTGGCGCTGACCGCCGCCGAGTATCTGGCCTTTGAAAAGGATATGCATGTCCTGGTTATTTTGACAGATATCACGAACTATGCCGATGCCCTGCGTGAGGTATCCGCCGCACGTAAAGAGGTTCCGGGCCGTCGTGGCTATCCGGGTTACATGTACACTGACCTCGCATCCCTGTACGAGCGTGCCGGCCGTCAGAAAGGCAAAAAGGGAAGTATTACCATGATCCCGATCCTGACCATGCCGGAGGATGACAAGACCCACCCGATCCCTGACCTGACCGGTTACATCACAGAGGGCCAGATCATCTTAAGCCGTGATCTGTACAGACGTGGTATTACGCCGCCGATCGATGTATTGCCGAGTCTGTCCCGTCTGAAGGATAAAGGTATCGGCGAGGGCAAGACAAGGGCTGACCATGCCAATACCATGAACCAGCTGTTCTCCGCCTATGCCCGTGGTAAAGAGGCCAAGGAGCTGCTGACAATTTTAGGTGAAGCTGCTTTGTCGGATATCGACCTGATCTATGCGAAATTTGCGGATGCTTTTGAAAAAGAGTATGTATCCCAGGGCTATCAGGCCAACCGTGATATTGAAGAAACTCTGGCGATCGGCTGGAAATTGCTGTCCATCCTGCCGAGGAGCGAGCTGAAACGTATCGATGACAAATATCTCGACCAGTACTACGGCAAAGAGTAGGAAAGAAGGTGAAACAGCTTGGCATCAACACAGGTAAATCCTACCCGAATGGAGCTTACCAAACAGAAAAAGAAACTGCAGACTGCTGTGCGCGGGCACAAACTTCTAAAAGACAAGCGGGATGAGCTGATGCGGCAGTTTCTGGATCTGGTCAGGGAAAATATGGAGCTGCGTCTGAAAGTTGAAGAGAATATCAGACGGGCCAACACGGACTTTGTCATTGCAAAGGCCGGTATGTCGGAGGCTGCCTTAAAGACAGCGCTCCTGGCGCCAAAGCAGGAGGTCTACCTCGAAGCGGACAAGAAAAACGTCATGAGTGTAGATATTCCGGATTTCTCCTACCGTACCAAGACGGCGGACGCCAACGATATATATTCCTATGGCTTTGCATTCACGTCCTGCGATCTGGATGATGCGGTCAAATCTCTGGCAGATGTCCTGCCGGATATGCTGAAACTGGCGGAGATCGAGAAATCCTGCCAGCTGATGAGTGATGAGATCGAAAAGACCAGACGTCGTGTAAACGCTTTGGAACACGTCATCATCCCGGAGGCGCAGGCCAACATCAAATACATTACGATGAAGCTGGATGAGAACGAGAGATCGACCCAGATCCGTCTGATGAAAGTCAAAGACATGATGCTGGAGGATACGCATCATTATAAAGAGAAGATGCATCAGAAGGCAGATGCATAAAAATAACCGTATGTGAGCAGAACTTCATTGAAAAGGATGCAAAGAGGTCTGCTCACATCGCAGGAAAGAGTTTTTGTTACGGCATATAAAGATCAGAAGGATCATGTTGAATGCAGGGTAACAATTGATTCCCACCTGCAGTTAAGGTATAATAATATCCGGGTATGTACAGGAAACATACCCGGATATTTTTGATACGAGGACACGCCTTATGAAAAACAGATTACTGGAAAAGACAGGAATACACGATCTGGAAAATTTTGACTGGATCGCATATTTTGAAAACAATAAAAAACACAGAAAAAAACTGGATCTGATACATCTGGATGCCCTGTCCAGAGCTGACAGGGCCATGATTGCACCGTCGATCCGGGCTTTTTCCATCGGAGAAGCGTCCGAGGGACATCATTTATCCCTGTGTGCGCAGATGTATGCAGTAAAAAGCGGCTGGGCGGACTATGCAAAGATCATGGACTGCCTGATTGCTGAGGAGAATTACCACAGTCGTCTGCTGAAAGTTTTTATGGCCAGTTACCAGATCCGTCCGGGCATCAACAGCGGACTGGATACAGTATTTCGCTTCCTGCGCCGCAGGGCCGGGATTGAGTGCGAGGTAGCCGTGCTGGTGGCAGCCGAGATGGTAGCCATGACGTATTATGAAGCACTGGCGAGAGTGACTAACTGTCAGCTGCTAAAGACGATCTGCGCCCAGATGCTGCATGACGAGCGCTATCATATCGTACTGCAGTCCGTGACGCTTGGAAAGCTCAATGCGGGACGTCCGGAAGCTATCCGGGAGAAGCTGCGCAACCAGCGGAGGATCTTAAGCCGGGCAACGGCAGCAGCCCTGTGGGATCGATATGAGGCAATCTTTACGGCAGCAGGCTATACGAGGGGCAGATTTATGGCCAGCTGTATGCGTACGACTGAAGAATCCATTCAGATTGAGAAGCAGTTTCATAAGTAACCATACAAAAACAGGTGCATAGCGGCTGTCTGCAAAGAACCGGCCAGATGTTTTCGGGGAAAGCAGCAAAACCGTCAGTGTATACAGAAATTCACAGACAAAGAGGTACAAAAATGACGAAAGTAGATCTTGTAACAGGGTTTCTTGGTGTTGGTAAGACAACGTTTATCCATCGTTATCTGCAGTATCTGAAACGTCAGGGCATGACGGCCAGCATCATCGAGAATGAGTTTAGCGGTGTGGATGTGGACAGTACACTGTTAAAGGACGAGGGCTGCGAGATCAGCAGCCTGGCGGGCCAGTGTATGTGCTGTACCGGTAAGGATACATTTCGGCAAATGCTTGTTGAGGCTTCCCATCAGGGCATCGACCGGGTGATCGTGGAACCATCGGGCATCTATGATGTGGATGAGTTTTTTGACGTAATGCTGCGGGAGCCGGTAAAGAGCCATTGCGAGATCGGCTCTGTCCTGACGCTGGTTGATACAAAGATGGATGCGGCAGTGACGGATGCCTCCCGCTACCTTGTGTTCGCCCAGCTTCTGGCGGCGGGCAGCATCATTATGAGCAAGACCCAGCTGTTTGATGAGGCGCAGCAACAGGAGACGATCGATCAGCTGAATGCCCTGATCCGGGAACACGGCAGTGACCGGGTGCTGGGTGATGACGTGATCGTGAAAAACTGGGATGATTTTACAGAGGAAGATTTTGCTGTAATTATGAATAGCGGCAGCCATCTGGTGGAGCATGAAAAGGAGATCATCGACCATGGGGCAGTATTCCAGTCAGGAATGTTTGCGTCCCGCTGTGAGAACGAAGAGGATCTGAAACGCCGGATCACGGATCTGATGACCAACAGGAAATATGGTATCGTTATGCGGATCAAAGGACATATCAGAAGCCAGGAGGGACAGTGGTATGAGATCAACTGTTCGCCGGATGTCATGAATATACGGCCGTGCGAGATCAAACGTGGTCTGTTCGTGGTTATTGGACAGGAGCTTAACGAGGAGGCCATCGAAGGAGAGGCATTCATTTCCAGAAGAAAATAAAAACATCAGCACGATAAGGGCAGCCGATAAGGAAATTGTTTTGCCGGTTGCCGTTAGTTTAATATGTAAGATATGGAGAGCAATAAAAGGAGGAAACGTTATGCAGCCATTGTGGCAGATTGAGGGACAGATATTAATATGGATACAGAACAATCTCCGCCAGGACTGGCTGACACCGATTATGCGTATCCTTACGATGTTTGGTGACTATGGGGCATTTTGGATTGCCACATGCGTCGTATTGCTGTGTGTACCAAAAACGAGAGTGAAAGCCGGTATCCCGGCTTCATGTTCGCTGGCGGTCAATGCTGTGCTGACTAATCTCTGGCTGAAACGGATGGTAGACAGAGTGAGGCCATTTGTACGATTTCCTGAACTTACGGTTTTAACAACGATTCCACGGGATGCATCCTTCCCTTCCGGCCATACGGCGGCCTCATTTGCCGTGGCAGCGGCAATCTATATGGCTGGCTACCGCAAGATGGGACGGTTTCTGTATGTATTTGCTGCGCTGATAGGGGCTTCGAGATTATATCTGGGCGTGCATTATCCGACGGATGTGATTGCAGGGGCAATCGTGGGTGTCTTCAGTGCGTGGGTAGTGCGTAAGATTATAGTGACCATTACGAAAGTGAAGAACAAAAGGAAAAAACGAAAAAAATAGGAAGAAAGACTGTTGTACCAAAGTACTGGACAACAGTTTTTTTTGTTGACAGATCATGTAAAATATTGTATAGTTCTTTTGGTTAGCAAAGACTAATTAAAATTAGCTAAAAATAACGAATGAAAATGCTGAATTTTTTGGGTATAGAATTAACAAAAAATAACATACTATGTAACAGGAAAAGCGAAGGAGGAAATGTATGCTGGATCATTATCTGATAGAACATTGTTCACCTACGCTGGCCTCAATCAAGACGGCAAATCTGTTTAGCTGTCCGTTTGCACGGGAAGAGGATCTGGAAGAACAGATCAGCGTGTGGAACCGGCTGTTGGATGGAAAGGGAATCACGCTGATGATTCTCAGAAAAACAGACAAGGCTGCGCTGATCTACGTCTGTCGGCTGGAGAAGCTTGCAAAGGACCTGAAGAATCCCGGTGTGGCTGAGTTTCTGCAAGTCTGTGGCTATGAGAAAACAGACCCAGGCAGTGCGCTTGAAAAGCTTCAGGAGAGGGTGGCTACGCAGGAGAATTTTCCGCATGAGATTGGATTATTCTTGAGCTATCCGCTGGGGGATGTGATCGGGTTTATTGAGAATGCCGGGCACAACAGCAAATGCTGTGGGTGCTGGAAGGTATATGTCAATGAGTGCGAGGCAATCCGGACGTTTGCCCGTTACAGAAAGTGTAAGGACGTTTACCAGCGCCTTTACCGAGAGGGAAGAAGTGTTCTGCAGCTTACTGTAGCTGCATGACATATATAAGATTTCAGGAGGATGAAACGATGAGTAAAGTAGCAGTAGTATACTGGAGTGGAAGCGGTAACACAGAGGCTATGGCACAGGCTGTACTGGAAGGTGCAAAGGCCGCAGGTGCTGAGGCAGAAATGATCTCCGCTGAAGATTTTGGTGCTGACAAGATGGATGCATACGATGCGATCGCCTTTGGCTGCCCGGCCATGGGTGATGAGGTTCTGGAAGAAGAGATTTTTGAGCCGATGTTTAATGACTGCGAGTCCAGGCTTTCCGGCAAAAAGATCGCTCTGTTTGGCTCTTACGGCTGGGGTGATGGCGACTGGATGAAAAACTGGGAAGAAACCTGCAAGAATGACGGTGCTGTTATGGCCTGCGATTTTGTCATCTGCTGCGACGCGCCGGATGATGAAGCTACCGAGGCATGCAAAGCTCTTGGTAAAGCTGTAGCTGCTTAAGTTCCGGTGAAAATATAAAGAAAAGATTTCTTGTATAAACGTTTGGCACTGATAAGAAAAAAGAGGACTGTCCGTAAAAAGACAGTCCTTTTTGTACTAAAAATTCCCGGAAACAGCAGCTTTTGCTGCCGCTTCCGGGAATGGTATTTGTTAAGAAAAAAACATATGCATTAATGTTTACTGCGTGGGTTGTGTATCGCCACCGGCATTGTCGCCATTATCGCCACCATTACCGGTATTGTCGCCGCCATTATCACCACCGCCGTTTAAGGCATCTTCAATCTGCTGTGCGGCTTTTTCAGCAGCCTCCTGTGCAGCTTTTTCAGCAGCTTCTCTGGCAAGCCGTTCCTGCTCGGCTTTCCATGCATTGTCACAGTCGGTACACTGCTGTGTCGGGATCGTAGACCGGGCAAAGTATTCGGTGATTTTTTTGCAGTGCGCACCGGCGAGCAGTCCGCTCTTGGCACAGAGGGTAGCTTTTTCTACGCTGGAAGGCATGACAAAATCGGTGGCCGGAAGTCCTTCATGGATCCGTTTCATGATCTTTTGCCAAAGTGTTTTGTGATAGGTACGGTAGGTACTGCCCTTGGCGAGTTTCTGGTTGCCATCGTAACCGGCCCATACGGCTGCAGTATAGTAGGGGGTAAAACCGGCAAACCATACATCGTTGTAATCAGAGGTTGTACCTGTCTTACCAGCCACCGGCATGGAGCCAAGCTGTAAGGCTTTACCGGTACCGCTGGTGACAACATCCTCCATGGCACTTGTCAGCAGATAAGCGGTACTGTTGCTGACAGCTTCGTGTGTATCTGTCTGATGCTCAAGAATCACATTGCCATCGGAATCTGTGACCGTTGTATAAAAACTCGGTGAATTATACATACCGCCATTTGCAATGGCAGCATAAGCTGCGGTAAGCTCAAGGTTTGTTACACCGTGGGTGATGCCGCCGAGTGCCAGCGGCTGTCGGATATCCGTATAAACCTGACCGTTGATTTCTTCATTGTCAGCCAGTGTGGTGAAACCAAATTTGAGCAGCTGGTCGTAACCGGCCTGTGGTGTGACTTCGGTCAGCGTTTTGACAGCTATAACGTTGACGGACTGTTCGATCGCTTTGCGGATCGTGATATCACCAAGATAACGACCGGTGGCATTACGCACCTCCGTGCCGTCTTCGTAGGCATATTTTTCATCCTTGTAAATGGTAGCCAGGGTTTCGCCCTTTTCCAGCGCAGTGGCATAGGTAGAAACAATCTTAAAGGTAGAACCTGGCTGACGGGTAGAATCTGTAGCTCTGTTCATGGTCAGACTGGCAGTCTTTTCACCTCGGCCGCCGATGATAGCTTTGACATAGCCGGTTTTCTGATCCATGATCGTCATACTGGACTGCGGCTCCATCGTAAAGGAAATCCTCTCGGCAAAGATCTGGGAACCGGGCTCTTCCTGAAGAATATGGGCCTTGTACTTGTCTACATAGGACTGGGCCTCGTCATCGGAATCAAACAGAAGCTCGAAGTTTTCATCCTCTGTATCCTGAAAATACAGACGTAGCATTTCCTTACTGTAGTTTTGCTGTGTGCCATCGGCTTTGGTAATGGTCAGTGCCCAGTTCAGACCAACTTTGGAACCGACCGGGAAATTGGACGGATCGGCATATTCTTCGTCAACGATACTTTGGATTATCGGATCCTGCGTAGTATAGATACGCAGACCGCCGCTGTAGAGGGCATTGGATGCCTGAGTGTCAGTATAGCCCTTCTGGGTCTTTAAATCCTCCAGTACCTGACTGATCGTTGCATCAACAAAATAGGAATATACGCTGTCTTTCTGATCCTGCTTTTCCTGTGCCTGGGCGATGCGGTCATAGACCTTGTCGGCCAGAGCTTCTTCGTACTCGCTCTGGGAGATATACCCCTGATCCAGCATGTTGCGCAGAACCTTGGCACGACGCTCAGCATTGTTGTCCGGATGAATGATCGGATTAAAAGCCGTCGGATTCTGCGGAATGGCAGCCAGTACCGCACATTCGGAGAGCGTCAGCTCTGAAACACTTTTGTCGAAATATTTATAGGAAGCTGTCTGGACGCCGTAGGTACCTGCACCAAGGTTGATCGTATTCAGATAATTTTCCAGAATCACACTCTTGGTATCCTTGCCCTCTTTGGTCAGATTGGCCTCCAGCTGCAGAGCAAGAAACTGTTCCTGCACCTTACGCTTGACGCGGTCCAGCTGATTTTCCTGTGTCCATGTCGTAAAGACATTGTTTTTCAGAAGCTGCTGTGTCAGTGTACTCGCACCTTCATTGGGAATATGACCAGCCGCCAGACGGACGATGCCATTGGCACCGGCACGGACGATACCCTTGATATCGATGCCATTATGCTCATAAAAACGTTCGTCCTCGATCGCCACGATCGCATGCTGCATATGCAGCGGAATATCGCTGATGGATACTGCAACACGGTTGGCGTTGGAACCGGTAAGCTTCTGGATCATGTTGCCGTTGCCATCGTAGATGTAGGTAGCATAGCCGACGGGCATGATATTGGCCTCACTGACATCTGGTGTGGTCGCCAGTATTCCTCTGAAAACACCCAGTCCGAGACTGATACTGCAGACAAGCAGAAATATCAGTGACAGTAAAACAATTCTCAGGATATTTATACTGAAAGCATGCTCCAGCTTATCTCCGTGGGAGGAAAGTTTTTTGCGGCCGGACTGTAAACCTTTTCTGCCGTAATTCATAGATAAACCTCCTTATTCTGACTTATAATTATAACAAATCACTACTATGAAATAAAGAAAAAAATAGATTCTTCACAATTCCTTTGGTAACATGCTATACTTACTCTATATATTATCGCAGAAAGGAGCTGCAGATGGCAGTCTGGAACAAAACCGTGTATATTGGCGGACAGGGCGAAATCACGGAGAAAAAGTCCCGCTTTATCGCAACGATCTGTCCGGTGCATTCCGAGGAGGAGGCGCTGGCTTTTATAGAAAAAACAAAGAAAAAATACTGGGACGCGAGACACAATTGTTATGCTTATATTCTCGGCGAGACGCAGAGCTGCATGCGAAGCAGTGATGACGGGGAACCGCAGGGCACTGCAGGGCATCCGATGCTGGACGTGCTGTGCGGACAGCAGCTGTACGATGTGGCTGTAGTGGTGACGAGGTATTTCGGCGGTGTGCTTCTTGGTACCGGAGGTCTGGTGCGTGCCTATTCCCAGGCGGTACAGGAAGGGCTTTTGCACTGCGAGATCATCGAAAAAAAGAAGGGGATCCCCGTGGAGATCGTGACGGACTATACCGGCCTTGGCAAGCTGCAGTATATGACAGCCTCCCGCCAGATCATCGTGCTGGATACTCTGTATGAGGATCAGGTAAAAATGAAAATCCTCCTGGAACCTGCCGATCTGGCATCGTTTCACTCGGAGGTCATGGACGCAACGAGCGGCAATGCCATATGGCAGGAGCAGGAGGAGATATATTTCGCCAGAACAGGCGATACGATCCTCACCGGAGAGGATCTGCTGTAGCTAATTTAGCATTTTTCCGGTTCTGGATAGTCTACGCCCAGCGTATCGATTTCCATGGTTTTGATCACCTGATCCTTCATGGGCTTATCCATGTAGTTGGTCGGTACATTGGCGATCGTATCGATGACATCCAGACCCTCTGTAATCTTGCCGAAGGCAGCGTAAGCACCGTCCAGATGAGGAGATGTCTGGTGCATGATAAAGAACTGGGAACCTGCGGTGTTCGGAGCCATAGTTCTGGCCATGGACAGCACACCTTTGGTATGCTTTAAGTCATTTTTAAAGCCGTTCTGGGAAAATTCACCCTTGATACAGTAGCCCGGGCCACCCATACCGGTACCGTCCGGACAGCCGCCCTGAATCATAAAGCCCGGGATGACACGGTGGAAGATCAGGCCGTTATAATAGCCTTTTTTCACCAGACTGATGAAGTTGTTGACGGTATTTGGTGCGATCTCCGGGTATAATTCCCCTTTCATGACAGAGCCGTCCTGCATGGTGATCGTGATAATTGGATTTGACATAGTATTCCTTTCCAAAAGCTGACGGTGGCCGTCCGGTCTGCCGGTGGCGGCTGTCAGTCTTTTACTGGTATTTGTCCAACGGACAGTTTCGCTTACAGTATATCTGTTTCCAGTCGTCCGTGCAAGTGTCAACTGTTCTTGAGTCCGAAAGCAGGATGTGCTATACTGTGGTCGCTATAAAGGAGTAAACATATGATTTTTGAAAGCTTTACACCAGAAGATACATTTACAATAGGAAAAAAACTGGCCGAAACAGTCCGACCGGGAGAAATCTATACCTTGAATGGAGACCTTGGCGTGGGCAAGACTGTGTTCACCAAAGGCCTGGCAGCAGGGCTTGGGATTAAAGAACCAGTGACAAGTCCGACGTTTACAATCCTGCAGGAGTATGAGAGCGGCCGTCTGCCGCTGTATCATTTCGATGTATATCGCATCGGTGATCCGGAGGAAATGGATGAGATCGGTTATGAAGACTATTTTTACGGACATGGAATCTGCCTGATCGAATGGGCAGAACTGATCGAAGAGCTGATCCCGGAGGAAGCGATTGCCGTATATATTGAAAAAGATCTGGATAAAGGACTGGATTACAGAAGAATCCGTATCGAAAAAGGAGAAAACGCATGAAAATTCTGGCTTTGGACAGTTCCGGGCTGGTGGCATCCGCTGCAGTGACAGAGGATGATACCCTGCTCGCGGAATATACGATATGCTATAAGAAGACACATTCACAGACACTTTTGCCGATGCTTGATGAGATCCGCAAAAATATCGAGCTGGATATGAGCAGCATCGACGCTATTGCCATATCTGCGGGGCCGGGGTCATTTACCGGTCTTCGGATCGGTTCGGCCACAGCCAAAGGTCTGGGGCTTGCCCTGGATAAACCGCTGATCGCCGTGCCGACACTGGAAGCGATGGCATACAATCTGTATGATACGCCGGGGGTCATCTGCCCGATCATGGATGCCAGACGCCGTCAGGTCTATACCGGCATTTACCGCTTTGTGGACCATGAGCTTGCCACTGTCAGAGAACAGCAGGCAAAGGGCATCGAAGAGCTGATCGAAGAGATCAATGCTCTGGGTGAACTGGCGGTATTTTTAGGAGATGGCGTGCCGGTATTTAAGGAACAGATCCTTTCGGGATGCAAAGTCCCGGTAAGCTTCGCTCCGGTACATCTGAACAAGCAGAAAGCCGGTGCGGTAGCCGCACTTGCAGCCAGATATTATTATAAAGAAGGAAAAATCCAGACAGCGGCAGAGCACCGTCCGGAGTATCTGCGGGTTTCCCAGGCAGAAAGAGAACGTGCCGAGCGTCTGAAAAGAGAACAGGAGAATGCATGATAACGATCAGAGAAATGCAGTTTGATGATCTGGAACAGGTGATGGAGATCGAACGGCAGAATTTTTCAGTGCCGTGGACAGAAAACGGCTTTTTCAGCTTCCTCATGCGAAATGATACGTTGTTTCTTGTGGCTGAAGAAAATGAAAAGATCCTCGGCTATATAGGGATTATGATGGTACTGGATGAAGGCGAGATCACCAATGTATCCGTGGCAGAAGATGCCAGACGAAGAGGTGTTGGCCGTCTGCTGGTACAGACTATGCTGGATAAGATGCGCACAGCCGGACTGACCATGATCCATCTTGAGGTCAGAAAGAGCAATATACCGGCGATCCGTCTGTATGAAGAGTTTTTCTTTGCACAGGATGGAGAACGCAAAAACTATTACGAAGAACCGACGGAGGATGCCGTCTTGATGAGCTGCACGCTCAAATAAACGACAAGGAGTCAAACTATGCTGGATATATGTCTTTTGGGAACCGGCGGTATGATGCCGCTTCCGGGACGGTTTCTGACTTCCCTGATGACAAGATATAATGGCAGTAATCTGCTGATCGACTGTGGAGAAGCCACGCAGATTGCGATCAAAAAGAAAGGCTGGGTATTTAAACCGATCGATGTGGTCTGTTTTACCCATTACCATGCCGACCATATCAGCGGTCTGCCGGGACTTTTACTGACGATGGGCAATGCCGAACGGACCGAGCCGCTGACTCTGATCGGCCCCCGGGGACTGGAACGGGTGGTGAATGCACTGCGCTGCATTGCACCGGAGCTTCCCTTCCCCCTTGTTTTTCATGAACTGACGGATCCTGTGGAGAAAATCGAGATCTGCGGATATCAGATTACAGCTTTCAAGGTACAGCATAATGTCCTGTGCTATGGCTATACGCTGGAAATACCCCGTAAGGGCAAATTTGATGCGGCAAGGGCAAAAGCACAGGGGATCCCACTGGCGTATTGGAACCGTCTGCAAAAGGGTGAGACAATTATGGATGAAGAAGGCCGGGAATATACACCGGAGATGGTTCTGGGACCGGTTCGCAAAGGGCTCAAGGTCACTTATACCACAGATACCCGCCCGCTGCCGGTAATTGCTGAACAGGCAAAGGACAGCGACCTTTTTATCTGTGAGGGGATGTACGGTGAGCCGGAAAAAGATAAAAAGGCCAGAGAATACAAACATATGACTTTCAAAGAGGCAGCCGGTCTTGCTGTAAAGGCACAGCCAAAGGAAATGTGGCTGACCCATTTCAGTCCGTCGCTGGTCTATCCGGAGAATTATCTCGGAGATGTACAGAAGATTTTCCAACAGACGTATCTTGGACGGGACGGCAAAAGTGTTACATTGAATTTTGAAGAAGAATAGATAGATAGAAGGAAACAGCTATGGAAAAGGATATACTGATTCTGGGGCTGGAAAGCTCCTGTGATGAGACAGCTGCGGCCGTGATCAAAAATGGCAGAACCGTGCTGTCAAATGTAATTTCTTCACAGATTGATATTCATAAAGAATATGGCGGCGTTGTGCCGGAGATTGCTTCCAGGAAGCATATTGAAAGAATTAACACAGTAATTGAAGAAGCATTAAAAGAAGCCGGTGTGGGTCTGAAAGATCTGGATGCGCTGGGCGTGACCTATGGACCTGGGCTTGTGGGTGCACTGCTAGTGGGTGTCGCAGAGGCAAAGGCCATCTGTTTTGCCGCAGATATTCCATTGGTTGGCGTGCATCACATTGAAGGCCACGTATCGGCCAATTATATTGAAAATCCAGATCTGGAACCACCTTTTTTATGTCTGATCGTATCCGGCGGGCATACCCATCTGGTTATTGTGAAGGATTATGGTGAATTTGAAATCCTTGGTCGTACCAGGGATGATGCTGCAGGCGAGGCCTTTGACAAAGTGGCGAGAGCCATCGGCCTGGGTTATCCGGGCGGACCAAAGATTGACAAGTTGTCAAAAGAAGGAAATCCGGATGCCATCGTATTTCCAAAAGCGCATATGGAAGATGCACCCTATGATTTCAGCTTCAGTGGCCTGAAGAGCGCAGTACTTAATTATATTAATAAGGCGAATATGCAGCGTCAGGAATTTAACCGTGCAGATCTGGCAGCATCTTTCCAGAAAGCGGTCGTGGATACATTGACGCAGAAAGCCATCCGTGCGGCAAAGGAGCATCATATAAACAAGCTGGCGATTGCCGGAGGGGTAGCTTCTAACAGTACTCTGCGAAAAACAATGGAAGCAGCTTGCGTGGCCGAGAATATTCGATTTTATCATCCGTCACCGATTTTTTGCACAGATAATGGCGCTATGATTGGTGTTGCGGCCTATTACGAGTATATTAAAGGAACCAGAAGCGGCTGGGATCTGAATGCGGTACCGAATCTGCAGCTGGGAGAACGATGATGGAGTGTAGTGCGATCGTACTGGCGGCCGGCAGTGGAAAACGCATGGGGTCAGCCATAAAAAAACAGTATCTCGAAATCCAGGGCATGCCTGTGCTGGCCTACAGTCTGCGGTGCTTTGCACGGCAGCCTTATATAAAGGAAATTATTCTGGTGACATCCGCAGAAGAAATCGACTACTGCCAGAAAGAGATCGTGGACAAATATAAGATCTCCAAAGTCAAAAATATTATTCCCGGAGGAAAAGAACGCTGCAATTCTGTATATGAAGGACTGAAAAGCTGCGGAGAGACATCGTATGTCTTTATCCATGATGGGGCAAGACCGTTTATTTCAGATGCGCTTCTGGCAGCACTGTATACGGATGTACAGAAATACAGCGCCTGCATTGCAGCCGTACCGGCAAAGGATACGATCAAGATTGCCGATGCAGAGGGAAATATCTGCGATACACCGGATCGCCGTTTCGTATGGCAGGCACAGACTCCGCAGGTGTTCAAAAGACAACTGATCCTTGAAAGCTACCAAAAGGCACTGGCAGAAGAGGCACCGGGACTGACAGACGATGCATCCTGCGTGGAATACAGTGGGGAGACAGCAGTCCATCTGACAAAAGGCTCCTATGATAATATCAAGATTACGACACCGGAAGACCTGATTCCCGCAAAAATACTGGCTGAAAAGTACCAATTGTAGCGAAAATTAAAAAAACTCAAAAAAGTTAAAAAAAGTTGTTGACAACTCTTATAGAGGCTGATATAATCTCAATTGTCTCTGTGAGAGATGCACGGAGAGGTATCGAAGCGGTCATAACGAGGCGGTCTTGAAAACCGTTTGTCCGAAAGGGCGCGTGGGTTCGAATC
>CAKRQV010000020.1 GCA_934394565.1 uncultured Lachnospiraceae bacterium | reverse complement strand
CAGTGCCGGTCGCATCGGTCGTACCTGTGGCAGCAGTGCCGGTCGCATCGGTCGTACCTGTGGCAGCAGTGCCGGTCACATCGGTCGTACCTGTGGCAGCTGTACCGTCTGAAGTACCGGTCGTTGCACCTGTGGTGGCAGTACCGGAACGCAGGGCATTTACAGCGGCCTGATAATCAGAAGAAACAGCCGGCATCTGAGATTCTACATATTTATAAAAATCGGTAGAATACAAAAGATCCGAGATCGTGTACCAGTTGTAAGCCTTCTTGGACATCTGGGAAATATAGTCCTGACTGATTTCTTCACCGGTCAGGGAAGTGATCTTATCCTGCTTCTTATTATAGATACACTTGTCTGTGATAAAGCTCAGTCCCGGGAACATGACAAACTGTTCGGAATCGGACAGGATATCCTGTCCCACCATCATACGGGAGTCATAATCCCAGCCCATCAGGTTGGAGACTGTCGGCAGAATATCTACAGAACAGCAGTATTTGTCAACTTCTACCGGCTGCTGCATGGACGGAGAGTAGATGATCAGTGTATTCCTGTAGGATTCAATTTCATCCAGAGAAGTCCCTTTGATCTCTTCTACAATATTGTTGCCGTCGCTCATGTAGGAGTACGGTACATGGTCCGGTGCAAGTACGATCAGTGTACGGTCCGCGATGCCGGCATTTTCCAGACGCTGCAGAAGATCCTGCATAGCATACTCCAGCTCCAGCTGGCAGGCAATATAGGCCTTGGCAGTATCGGAATAGGTCAGGTTGGCTACTTTGTCCTTGTTTCGTACGGACATGGCATTACCGCTGAAATTGTATTCCACGTGACCGCTGACGGACATATAGTAGGTCATAAATGGTTCATCGGAAGCATACTTGTCAAAGCTCTGGTCGATCAGGCGGATATCGGACTGCGGCCACAGTGCCTTGCCGCTGCTTTCACTGACCTCCGGATCATAGCCGTCACCGGAACCGTGCCATTCATAGCCCATGTTCGGGAAGGAAAGGTTACGTCCGTAGTAGGTGGCGGAGTTGTTGTGCCAGCCGGTCGTATGGTAGCCGAGGCGGGTGGACTGACGGCCTGCGGTGAAAAGCATATTGATCTTACGGTTGCCGGATTCCTGCAATGAGACGTATTTACCGTTGTTCGGTACTGTACCGGTCAGGTTCGCCCATTCACCACCGGATGTACTGCCGTACCACAGTGGTGAGTAGTAATTCTTAAAGTGGAAGCCCTGAGTAGCCATCTTGTACAGGGTCGGCGTCCAGGATTCATTGATGATGCATTCGTCCAGACCCTCGGCACTGATCCAGATCAGATTGTAGCCCTTGAACATGCCGGTATACTGGTTCTTATTGGTACCGGACTTGTTCTTCATATAATCTACCAGAGAAGCTACGTCCTTGCTGTTGCCGGAATCGGACAGGATCTTGTCAAAGTCGATATTCAGGATATTCGGTGAAGTATCGATCTGGGTGGTCTGGCCTGTGGTGGTATCCGTGCCGGTGCTGTCTGTGCCGTTTACTGTGCTGGCTGCCGGAATGCCAGAACCGGAAGCTTCGGCATCAGATCCACTGGTATCTGCCGGTGTTTCGTCATTGATGATCTCGCCGGAGGAGCCTCCGCCGGTGATCTTGATCTTGCCAGACAGATATGTAGTTGTCATGACGCCCAGACGGTCTACGGATTCATCGACAGAGAACGTATGGAAATACAGGTCATATCCGGAAAATACACCGCGTCCGCCGATCAGCAGGCAAAGCAGCATGACGATATGGATCACAAGACCTTCGGCAATCGTGATCAGATGGGTCAGAGGCGGCTTTCTCTTAAGACTGATGTACTGCGGCGCGAAAAAAACCACAAAGCCCACAGGAAGTACAAAGAGCAGTACCAGCGGAATCAGTGAGGACAAAATCACACGGAAGATACTGTCCAGAAAGTCCAGTGCCTGTCCGGCAACACCGAGTACGCCAAACAGGGCATAATAAGTATCGAAGAAGCCCTTATAAATAACCTCTGAACAGAACAGTACACAGAGTATGGCGGTAAAGGTCACCATAAGTATACGGTTGACCTGGCGTTTGAATAACCGGCAGATCGTACCAAGGACTGTGCCAAGTGTCAGGGCAAACAGAATTGGATAGATCAGAGAAAACCGGATATTGTGAAACATCAGGATATGGAAGATTACTTCCAGGTAAACTAATAGCAGCGAAAAATATACGATCGTCGTGAAACGGCGACGTCTCTTGCGGTGTGTACCGGAAGAAGGTGCACTGGCAGAACGCTGTGAAGCGGACGCGGTACTGCGCGGAGCAGAAGCGGCCGGCTTTGCTGCTTTGGACGGTCTGTCAGTTCTGCTGGATGATGTTGTATCCAAAATCATCATTCTCCTCTCGTTAAAATGATTTAGCATAGAAGAAATTCTATGCATAGATATTTGTATTCTATCATCTTAAGAAAGAAATGCAAATGTTTTCGACCAGAATTCATACATATTCATATGTATTTCTCTCAGAATAACCAAAATCCGCTAAAAATATGCAAAGAATTTCTGAAGATGATTTACAAACCCGATAAATGATGATAAGATGTAAAATGCTTTTTTAGATGCTCTGTGGCTGCAAAGCTGCCGGAGCAGATTTTATAGGTAACTATAAGATATACATACTTTAGATGAAAGGAATTGACAGTTTTGGGAAAAGTAGTAGCTAAAATGATCGGAATGATTATGGTGCTGCTTCAGCTGGTCATGTCTGTTGTGTTCTGTGGATTTCTGTATATTTCCAACTATCTGACACTCGACTGGCTGCTGATCGTGGCACTGGTGTTGCTGATTCTGGTATTACTGAATCTGATCCTGCAAAGATGGATCGTATCCGGCGTGTTCGGCAAGATTCTTGCAGTACTGCTCTGTGTGGTTCTGGGCTATGGATGTTATATCCTTGCCAATACCAATGCCGCACTGAACAAGATTACAGCGGATGCAGAGACCAGCAAAGAAGTAGCACAGATGAATATTTATGTTCTGGATGAGGATTCAGCAACGAGCATTGACGATGCCGCTTCCTATACCTTTGGTATTCTGGGTTCTATGGACCGTGATAATACGGACTATACCGTATCCCAGATCGAGGAAACTACAGGACAGTCCCTGACCCTGAAAGAATATGACGATATGACTGCTCTGGCAGATGGCCTGTACACACAGGAGGTCGGTGCGATCATCATCAACGAAGCTTATGCGTCCGTACTGGAAGATACAGACGGTTATGACGATTTTTCTTCCAAAGTGAGAACCCTGTCTACTGTAAAACATGAGACAGAGACAAAGCCGGTAGAGTCTACGATCAGCGCAGACGATATCGTATCTAAGCCGTTCGTATTGTATTTGAGTGGCTGTGACCAGTCCGGAGATATCTCCACCCGCGGCCGAAGCGATGTCAACATCCTCGCTGTGATCAACCCGGAGACAAAACAGATTCTTCTTTTGTCTACCCCGCGTGATTACTATGTCGATCTGTCCATCAATAAAGGCGGTATGAAAGATAAGCTGGCGCATGCCGGTATCTGGGGGATCGATGTATCCATGGATACACTGGGCAACTTCTATGGCCTGGATGTCGGTATGTATTTTAAGGTGAATTTCACTGGCTTCAAAGCAGTCATCGATGCTCTTGGTGGCGTAGAAGTAGATTCCGATGTGGCCTTTACCGCAGGAACCAATGCAAGTTCACAGAGTACAGGACGTACGTATACCTTCAAAAAAGGTATCAACAAGCTCGATGGAGATGCCGCTTTGGCTTTCTCCCGTGAACGTCACGCTTTCTCTGATGGAGACAGACAGCGTGGTCGCAACCAGATGAAGGTTATTGCCGGCGTAGTAAAGAAATTGCAGTCTTCCGCTATGCTGACAAACTATGCAGCAATCATGAACAGTGTATCTGAAAGCTTCGAGACGAACATGACCACCGAACAGATCCAGGCTCTGGTTAAAATGCAGCTGTCTGATATGGCCAGCTGGAATATTGTATCTCATTCCGTAACAGGATCTGATTCCAGTGCCAAGACCTACTCATCTCCGAGATTAAACCACTATGTCATGATTCCGAATGATGACAGTGTAGCCGAAGCCAAAGACCTGATCCAGAAAGTCATGGACGGCGAAACCCTCTCCGACGACAGCTCCAGCAAAAGCGACAGCTCCAGCGAAAGCGACAGCTCCGCTGCCGACGAGGAATAATTCAATCTGAATACAGGTAACCAAAAAGAGGATAAGCCGCTGACGTACGTCAGCGGCTTATCCTCTTTTTTCATCCGTTTTATTTATTTTCCAGCCTTAGCGGCCTTACTGATCATATCTCTCTTTCTCAGCCGGGAATCCAGAATCTTCTTTCTGATACGCAGATTCGTTGGTGTAACCTCCAGAAGCTCATCGTTATCGATGAAATCCAGCGCCTGCTCCAGACTTAAGATTTTTGGCGGTGTCAGTTTCAGTGCTTCATCTGCACTTGAAGAACGTGTATTGGTCAGATGCTTTGTCTTGCAGACATTCAGTTCGATATCCTCGCTCTTACCACTCTGTCCGATGACCATACCTGCATAGACCTTCTCACCAGGTCCGATAAACAATGTACCACGATCCTGGGCGGCAAACAGACCATACGTAACAGATTCACCACTTTCAAAGGCGATCAAAGAGCCCTGTTTGCGGTAATTGATGTCGCCCTTGTACGGCGCATAGCCATCAAACAGTGTGTTCATTACACCGGTACCCTTGGTACTTGTCATGAAAGTACCACGGTAGCCGATCAGACCACGGGACGGGATGCAGAATTCCAGACGCGTGGAACCATCGCTGGCCAGGCTCATACCCTGCAGCTCACCTTTGCGCTCACTCAGCTGCTGGATAATCGTACCGGAGAATTCTTCAGGAACATCCACATAGACGATTTCCATCGGCTCCAGTTTTTTGCCACGTTCGTCTTCCTTGTACAGTACCTCGGCTTTGCTGACTGCAAACTCATAGCCTTCACGGCGCATATTCTCAATCAGAACGGACAGATGCAGCTCACCACGACCGGAAACCTTTAAAATTTCCGGTTTATCCGTATCTTCCACGCGGAGACTGACATCGGTATTTAACTCACGGTACAGACGGTCACGCAGGTGGCGGGAAGTAACAAACTTACCTTCCTGACCAGCCAGTGGACTGTCGTTGACAATGAAGTGCATGGCAATCGTTGGCTCGGAGATTTTCTGGAATGGAATCGGTTCCGGGTGCTCCGGGTCACACAATGTATCACCGATGTGAATATCTGCGATACCGGAGATTGCTACGATAGATCCGATGGTGGCTTCTTTGATTTCTACCTTATCCAGCCCCTCAAACTCATAAAGTTTGCTGATTTTTACTTTCTTTTTCTTATCCGGATCATGGTGGTTCATTAACAGAACTTCCTGGTTGACCGCAATCTTACCGTTGTCAACCTTGCCGACACCAATACGGCCGACATATTCGTTGTAGTCGATCGTACTGATCAGTACCTGTGTACCGGCATCCGGATCACCCTCCGGAGCAGGAATGTATTTGAGAATCGTCTCAAACAGCGGCTCCATGCTTTCCGGTGTATCGTTGAGATCGAGCATGGCGATACCCTTTTTTGCAGAAGCATAAAGAAATGGGCAGTCCAGCTGCTCATCAGAAGCATCCAGATCCATCAGAAGCTCCAGAACTTCGTCTACAACCTCATTCGGTCTGGCTTCCGGACGGTCGATCTTGTTGATGCAGACGATAACCTTCAGATTCAGCTCCAGCGCCTTTTTCAGAACGAATTTGGTCTGGGGCATAGCACCCTCGAAAGCGTCTACCAGCAGGATAACGCCATCGACCATCTTCAGTACTCGTTCTACCTCGCCGCCGAAATCAGCATGACCTGGGGTATCGATAATATTGATCTTGGTATTTTTGTAATGTACAGCTGTATTCTTGGAGAGAATAGTGATTCCTCTTTCTCTCTCGATATCGTTGGAGTCCATGACACGTTCCTGGACCTCCTGGTTGGCACGGAATACACCGCTTTGCTTGAGCAGTTCGTCCACCAGTGTGGTTTTACCATGGTCTACGTGGGCAATGATCGCCACGTTACGGATATCTTCTCTTTTGGTTTTCATACATATATCCTTTCTAACTACAGATTCTCTTCGTGTATCAGTAACTGTCAGCCCGCGCAAAATGCGCATAAAGCTTCACATCCTTTAAATGTTATCACATTTTTCCCAGAAAACAAGGGGTTAGAAAAAACAAATCGAAATTTTTTTACGCGGGCAACGAGCCAAAGTCCGTGCTTGCACGAAACCCTGGCGACTGCCGCGAGAACTATGAGAAACTCGCAAAGCGTGTTTCTTATAGTGGGGAAAAGGGTAAGAAAGTGTCAGACGTTTTTTTGTCAGTAATCGTTCTAAAAACAGGTATGGCCACATAGATTGAGTAAGGGTAAAAATACAGAGCAAAGGAGATAAGACAAACAATGGCAGATAAGATCATGGAAAACAATCAGGTAGAGATCATGGGAAGGATTGCTTCAGAATTTGTATTCAGTCATCAGGTATTTGGCGAGGGCTTTTATCTGGTGGATGTGCTGGTGAAACGGTTGAGCGATTCGGAGGACTGTATCCCTGTGATGATATCTGAGCGTCTGATGGATATCACGCAGGATTATATAGGTGAGTACATTCATGTGATCGGACAGTTCCGTTCATACAACCGGCATGAGGAAAAGAGAAACCGGCTGGTGCTCTCTGTATTTGCCAGAGAGATCAGCTTTGTGGAAGAGGAAGACGAATCCATGAAAACAAACCAGATCTTTCTGGATGGTTACATATGCAAACCGCCGGTCTACCGGAAAACGCCGCTGGGGCGCGAGATCGCTGATCTTTTGCTGGCGGTCAACCGGCCATACGGCAAGTCGGACTATATTCCCTGCATCTGCTGGGGCAGAAATGCCCGGTTTGCATCGGCCTTCCAGGTGGGAGGCCATGTGATGATCTGGGGAAGAATCCAGAGCCGGGAATATATCAAGCGACTCAGTGAGGAGGAAAGTGAAAAGAGGGTAGCATACGAGGTATCGGTGAGCAAGCTGGAGTATGTTGAGTAGAGCATCTGGACAAAATAACAAGTAATAAGGAAGAAATGAAAGAACTCCGTGGATAACATTGACAAGAAAATGGACAGATGCTATATTTAGAAAAGTAGATAGAGGTTGCGTACAGTATGAGTACCGGTAAGGAGGCAGCAGGCCCTGTGAGATACCGTGAAAGGACTATACGCCGAAAGAAAAAAGAAGCTGCAGCTTTTTTCTTGGGCATGCAGTGAACAACTGTATGACTGTCATCGAAAGATGGAGAGCTATCCGGTAGTATGATACACATGTAAAGAGATGTATAGAGACCGGCAGCAGTTCCGGTCTCTGTTTTGTTACCTTAGCATATAAAAGAAAGCTCCAGTGGAGGTCTCTTTTATACCATGCATATGGAGAATGATCCGGCGGATCATTTAAGTTCTTTGCCTGTGCAGGTGAGAGTTACAAAAAGGATAAGGATCCAAATAATTTCTAAATGAGCCAAGGAGGATAATTATGGCAATTTTTAAGGGAGCAGGTGTGGCCATCGTTACACCGATGTATGAGGATGGATCAGTAAATTACGACAAGCTCGCAGAGCTTTTAGAGGAACAGATCGCAGGAGGTACAGACGCGATCATCATCTGTGGTACGACAGGTGAATCTGCAACTATGTCTGAGGCAGAACATTCCAAAGTCATTAAATTCGCTATCGATAAAGTTGCAAAGCGTATTCCGGTTATTGCAGGTACAGGTTCTAATTGTACACAGACCGCCATCGAGCTGTCAAAGCAGGCAGAGGCTGACGGTGCAGATGCGCTGCTTCTGGTAACACCTTACTATAATAAAGCAACCCAGAAGGGTCTGATCGCACATTATACCGCGATCGCCGAGAGCGTTTCCCTGCCGATCATCATGTACAATGTACCGAGCCGTACCGGCTGTAATATCCAGCCGGAAACAGCCGCTTATCTGGCAAAGAACGTTAAGAATATCGTAGCTATTAAGGAGGCTTCCGGCAATATCTCCCAGGTGGCCAAGGTCAAAGCACTGGCCGGAGACAGCCTGGATATCTATTCCGGTAACGACGATCAGGTTATTCCGCTTCTGGCACTCGGCGGTATCGGTGTTATCTCCGTACTGTCCAACGTAGCTCCAAAGCAGACCCATGATATGGTTATGGAATATCTGGAGGGTGACCGTGAAAAAGCATTAAAGATCCAGCTGGATGCCCTTCCGCTGATCGATGCGCTGTTCTGTGAAGTCAATCCGATCCCGGTAAAGGCTGCCCTGAACCTGATGGGCAAGGAGGTTGGTTCGCTGCGTGCTCCGCTGACAACAATGGAAGAGGCACATCAGCAGACACTGGCACAGGCCATGAAGGATTTCGGCATCAAACTGGCATAAGAGGGACAAAAGAATGGTTAAACTGATCATGCATGGCTGTAATGGCCATATGGGACAGGTCATTTCCGACCTGGTAAAACAGGATCCGGATGCGGAGATCGTAGCCGGTATCGATATCATAGATAACAGAGACAATGGTTACCCGGTATTTACCAATATCTGGGACTGTCATGTAGAAGCGGACGCTCTGATCGACTTTGCTTCCGCAAAGGCAATGGACAACCTGCTGGATTACTGTGTGGACAGAAAGCTTCCGGCCGTACTGTGTACGACGGGCCTTTCCACAGAACAGCTCGATAAGATCCGCGAGGCCAGCAGGAAAGTGGCCGTATTAAAATCCGCCAACATGTCTCTTGGCATCAATACACTGATGAATCTGTTAAAGGATGCCGCAAAGGTGCTTGCCCCGGCAGGCTTTGATATGGAGATCGTTGAGAAGCATCACCGTCTGAAACTGGATGCACCGAGCGGTACAGCCATCGCCCTGGCAGACAGCATGAACGAGGCTCTGGATAACGAGTATCATATGGTTTATGACAGAAGCCAGGTGAGACAGCAGCGTGATGATAAGGAAATAGGTATCAGTGCTGTGCGCGGTGGTACGATCGTTGGCGAGCATGAGGTGATCTTTGCCGGTACAGACGAGGTTATCACCTTCAAGCATACGGCATATTCCAAGGCTATTTTCGGTAAAGGCGCTGTACAGGCGGGCAAGTTCCTGGCAGGCAAAAAGCCGGGCTATTACGATATGCAGGATGTGATCGCCGCACAGAAATAAATGTAAAATCCATAAAAAGGGTATAGAGTCCGGGAAAACTGCACATAGTAGAATAGTAGATTTGCAGAGAAGTCTTTTTACATACATAAAATGTGAAGAATATCATTTTTATGTTCTATCCATTTTATGAATGATAAAGAAAAGGAGACTTCGCTATGAAACATGGAAAATGGATGCTGTGTGCAACTCTTCTGATGCTGATGCTTTTCCTGGGAACGGGCTGTGGTAACAGCCAGACGGGAAGCACGGACAAGCCCGGTACATCGCAGGAAACAGGCAGCAGCACAGATACGAAGCAGGATACACCGACACAGGACAGCGACATGATTGCAGATGAGCCTGCTGCGGGGGCGGATGATCTGGGGGTAAATCCGGATGGTCTTACCGGCGATACCGGTATGGATGGTACAGCCGGCAATGGTGTTGCATCTGACAGTCAAACTGTGCCGGAAACAACTGATGGCGCAGGCAGTAATACAGCAGCCAACGGTGCAGGCAAAGACAGCAATGCGGCCGGTACGAAGAACAGTACAGACGACAGTAATGTTGGTCAGGATGCCAGAAATGCCGTGGATGATGTCGGAGATGCGGTAGGATCCGGTATCAAGGACATCGGACAGGGTGTTAAGGATATCACAGATGATGTGACAGGCACAACCAACAGATAATACAGTTCCCGGATAAGGCATTATCCGGGAATCTTTGTTTTCAATGTGCGCAAAAATGGTTCGGTAGTCTGATTTTGGGACTTGACCGAAAACTTCCTGTAATGTGCAGGTTTTATACAAAAAAGAGAAAGGCTGAGACCAGCTAGAAAGGCAGCAGATGAGATTTCGTCCCTGTATTGATATACATAATGGAAAAGTAAAACAGATCGTAGGAGGTAGCCTTAAGGATCAGGGAGATCAGGCTACAGAAAACTTTGTGGCTGAGCAGGATGGAGCATGGTTTGCCGGACTGTATAAGGAAAAAGGCTTAAAGGGCGGCCATATTATTCTCTTAAATCCGGTGACCTCGCCGTATTATGAAGCTACAAAGGAGCAGGCTCTGTCAGCCCTTCGCGCATGGCCGGGTGGGATGCAGATCGGTGGTGGTATCACCGCAGACAATGCAGTAGAATTTCTGGATGCCGGTGCGGATAAAGTGATCGTGACATCCTATGTGTTTAAAAACGGGCAGATTTACTGGGAACATTTGCAACATTTGAAAGAGAGCATCGGAGAGAAGCGTCTGGTGCTGGACTTAAGCTGCAGGAAAAAAGACGGAGTCTATTATATCGTGACAGACCGCTGGCAGAAATTTACAGATGTAGTTTTAAATGAAGAAACACTGCACAGACTCACCGGGTATTGCAGTGAATTTCTGGTACATGCAGTTGATGTTGAAGGAAAAAGCTCCGGGATTGAAACGGAAGTAGTAAAGCTTCTGGCAGATCATGCGGATATTCCGGCAACGTATGCAGGTGGTGTCGGTGACTTTGCAGATCTTTCAGAACTTCGCGAAGCCGGAAAAAATAAAATAGATGTGACAATTGGCAGCGCACTGGATCTTTTTGGAGGGAAAATGTCGTTTGAAAAAGTACTGGCATGGTGTGCGGATACGGCGTTGCCGGACAAAAGAGAGAATAGGCGGGTATGATTTTTCCTGAGAAACTGTACAGAATATTCTGACAAAAATGGACGTGTGTTGTATAATAAAGATGTGGTGTTGGCTGTATCATTTATCCCTTCAGGAAGAATGAGACAACTTATACTGTAAAGCTGCAAAAAGGAGGTACATGAGTATGAAGTATCGTATCACAGGAAAGAAAATGGAGGTCACCGATGGCTTGCGAAATGCTGTGACTGAGCATCTGGACAAGCTGGGCAAATACTTTCAGGAAGATGTACTTGTGGAAGTAACTATGCGTGTGGAAAAGAGCCGCCAGATCATCGAGGTTACGATTCCGTTGAAGGGCGGTGCGATCCGTACGGAGCAGTCGAGCTCTAATATGTATATTTCCATTGATCTTGCAGAAGAGGTGCTGGAGCGTCAGCTGAAAAAACACCGCAGGAAACTGATCGACCAGTACCAGACGAATACGTTCCAGAGCGAGTTTTTGGAGGAGGAAGGCGAGGAGGATGAGATCCGGATCACGAGAAGCAAGAGATTCGATGTGAAACCGATGTATCCGGAGGATGCCTGCCTGCAGATGGAGATGACGGGGCATGAGTTTTTTGCATTTGTGAATGCGCAGTCGAATGAGATAAATGTGGTGTATAAGAGGACGGACGGGACATATGGAATTCTGGAACCGGACTTCTGAAATTTTGATGTAAAGTGAATATATGCAGGATGTGAGGGTTGACGCTCACGAAACAACGCGTCCCCCTCCCTCAGTCTGTTCTCCGGCAAAACGCGCTCTCGCTCCGCCTCAGGCGTAGCGGACACTAAGTTCGACCGGCGCCTTGCGGCTTGGTCTCACTAAGTGCCGACGCCTTCGGAGGGTTTTGCCGGAGAACAGACTGAGGGAGGGGGACGCGTTGCTTCGCTCGCTGATTTTGAGGGACGGTAAAGGTGTGGATGATGAAATCAGGTGAGAAAGGACGTCAATTGCAATTCTTCCTTGTGTTCACATCTTCATCACGCAATTTTCACAATCTCGTCTGCATTTCAACACAATTTCTGCGTAAAGTGATACCAGATGTACAGCAGAAACAATGTGTTGTACGGGATAAAGGAGGAATGAAGCGTGATTGAGATCAACCATCTGGTGAAAACGTATGGTGACCATACGGCAGTGGATGATCTGTCTCTGAAGGTGGAGCCGGGAAGAATTTACGGATTTCTGGGACCGAATGGGGCAGGTAAGTCTACGACGATGAATATTCTGACAGGGTATATCGGTGCCACGTCAGGAGAAGTAAAGATTAACGGGCATGATATTTTCAAAGAACCGGAAGAGGCCAGAAAGTGTATTGGTTATTTGCCGGAGATTCCGCCGGTGTACGAAGATATGACGGTGTGGGAGTATCTGCTCTTTGCTGCAGAACTTAAGAAAGTAGAGAAGGATAAAAGAATCCGGTATGTGGAAGAAGCCATGGAGCTGACGCATATTACCGAAATGCAAACCCGCTTGATCCGGAACCTGTCGAAAGGTTACAGACAACGTGTGGGTCTGGCGCAGGCGGTGCTTGGATATCCGGAGATCATTATTCTGGATGAGCCGACCGTAGGTCTGGATCCGAAACAGATCATAGAGATCCGTGATCTGATCCGTCGGCTGGGTGAGAAACATACAGTTATCTTAAGTTCCCATATTCTTTCAGAAGTAAAAGAAGTCTGTGACTATATCTTTATTATTTCTCAGGGAAAGCTGGTGGCTTCCGATACGACAGAAAACCTGCTGACTCAGGTACAGAAAAACCAGCAGATCGAGATCGTGACTGACGAGGATACCGATGCGATGACAAGTGTGCTGTATGAAGTTTCTGGCGTCAGCCATGTGGAAGTGAAAGAACATGAGGACCTGACAAGCCATATCCTGGTCAGCACGGACAGCAGTGCAGATATTCGAAAGAAAATATTCAAAAAAGTAGCCGATGCCGGTCTGACCATGTTGGAGATGCGAAGCTGTGGCCGTACACTGGAAGATATCTTCCTTGAACTGACAGAAATAAAAGAAGTTAAGGAGGAGATCAAGTTATGATAGCTATATGGAAACGAGAATTCCGCTCCTATTTCCAGACCATTACCGGCTGGATCTATATTGCGGTGGTTATGGCTGTATTCAGCCTGTATTATTTTGCCAACAACTTAAATTACGGCGCCCCCCAGATCTATTATTCCATCAGCGGTGTGTCGTTTATTTTCCTGATTCCGGTATCGGTACTGACGATGCGTTCTCTGTCAGAAGACAGACGGACAAAGACCGATCAGCTGATCCTGACAGCTCCGGTTTCGGTAGGAAAGATCGTGACAGCCAAATATCTGGCCATGGCATCGGTACATGCCATCGTGATCGTTCTGATGACCATTATGGCTCTGCTTCTGGATACGCTGGGCAATGCACCGACAAAGCAGAATCTGATCGCTGTCTTTGGGTTTGCCCTGTATGGTCTGACCTGTATTGCAGTAGGGCTGTTTGTCTCTTCACTGACAGAAAGCCAGATCATTTCTGCTGTGCTGACCTTTGGCGCATTGTTTATCGGCTATATGATGTCGAGTATTACGAGCCTGATTTCCTCATCGGGAAATATACTGACAAAAATTCTGGGATGTTATGACTTGCGCAAGTATATGGAAAGCTTCTTTGACGGTTGTTTTTCCGTTACAGGACTTGTGTACTATGTATCCATGATCGTACTGTTTCTGTTTCTGACAACCCAGTCCATCCAGAAACGGCGCTGGCAGATGACGAGCAAAAAGCTGTCCGCAGGTGTGTTCAGTACAGGATTTATTGTCATCGGTATCGTGGTGGCTCTCGTAGTCAATCTGATCGTGGCCGAACTGCCATCTTCCATGACTTCCATCGATCTGACATCCTCCAAACTGTATTCCCTGACACAGGATACAAAGGATTATCTGAAAACACTGGACAAGGATGTCACAATCTATGCGATTGCCAATGAAGAAAGTCTTGATTCTACGGTATCCGAAACTCTGAAACGCTATGAGGATGCATCTTCCCATATTAAGGTAGAATACAAAGATCCAGCCACATCGCCGACCTTCTATCAGCAATATACCGACAGCCAGATCTCATCCGGCAGCCTGATCGTTACCTGTGGCGAACAGTCAAAGGTAATTGATTACAACGATCTGTTTGAGAGTGATTTTGATTACACGACATACAGTTCGAACGTCACCGGTTATGATGGAGAGGGACAGATCACCAGTGCACTGCAGTATGTCACCAGTGACAGTATGCCAAAGATCTATCAGGTTTCCGGCCATGGAGAAACCACACTCAGTGGCAACTTCTCTAAAGCAATTGAAAAAGCAAACCTGTCCAGTGAAAGTCTGAATCTGATGGATGCGGATACCGTACCGGAAGATGCAAAGTGTCTGATCATCAATGCACCGACCTCCGACTTCTCCGAGGATGATGCCAATAAAGTCATCGATTATCTGAACAATGGTGGCAATATCCTGATCCTGACCAATAGTGAGGCTACAGAAGATCTGCCGAATTTTGAAAAAATCATGGCAGCTTACGGTATCAGCGTAGAAAAAGGCATGCTCGCCGAAAGCGATACATCCATGTATTATCAGAATCCATTCTACCTCCTGCCGGAAGTAGAAAGCAGCCTGTTTACATCCGGAACATCCAATGCCTATATCTTTGCCCCCTACGCACAGGGTATATCCGTACCGGAAGATACAGACAGTATTACCTATACGCCGCTGTTAAAGACATCTGACAATGCTGTGATCAAAACAGACGTACAGAATGCCACCAGCTACGAGTATGAGGACGGTGACAAAAAAGGCAGCTATGCGATCGGTCTGACTGCACAAAAGACAATCGATACCGATACAATATCCACGATGGTTGTCTATACGTCAACTACCATGTTCACCGACAGCGCCGACCAGATGGTCAGTGGCAACAACTCCACCCTGTTTGCCTCTACATTAGGCCAGCTCGTGGATACCAGTGAGGAAACCACCGGCTCCATCGTGATCCCGGTTAAAGAGTACAATATCTCTACCATGACCGTGCCAGCATCCACCCAGATCCTGTACGGCGCAGCCTTCATCGTCCTGGTTCCACTGATCCTGGTCGTACTGGGAATCATCATCTGGTTAAAGAGGAGGAAACGCTAAATGACAGATAAACAGAAAAAACAGGCGATCGCTATTGTGGTCGCCCTGGTTCTCCTGGTCGCAGCCCTCTTCGGCCTCAAATTCTATAACAAAAAAACCGAAGAAAAGCAGACCGCTGCCGACGAAGCCGCCAGAGTTTACGTAAACCAGACAACATCCGATGCTATCACCGCCCTCAGCTGGGAATATAACGGTGAAACCATTCACCTGACCAAGACCGATGACACCTGGACCTGCACCGAACAGCCAGACTTCACCCTCGACACCGATCAGGTAACCACCCTCCTGGACGCCGTAGCTTCCCTCGAAGCCATCCAGCAGGTAGAAAATCCCGAAGATGACGCCACCTACGGCCTTGACGCCCCAACAAACGTCATCACCTACACAACCTCCGACGGCACCACAACCCTGACCCTCGGCAACGAAAACAACATCACCGGTGGCAACTACCTGAAAAACAGTGACAACGACAACATCTATCTCGTAGACACCACCCTCGTAACCACCTTCGACTGCGATGTCAGCACATTAG
This sequence comes from uncultured Lachnospiraceae bacterium, assembly GCA_934394565.1. Taxonomy (GTDB): domain Bacteria; phylum Bacillota; class Clostridia; order Lachnospirales; family Lachnospiraceae; genus UBA11957. Next base: position 27,162 of record CAKRQV010000020.1, on the reverse strand, counting down.
AGAAGACAGAAGAAAGCGAAACCAGTGAAACTGCCGAAACCAGCAGTAGTGTCAGCGGAACCAGCGAAACAGCTGAAACCAGCAGTAGTGTCAGCGAGACCAGTGAAACAGCTGAAACCAGCAGTGTAGTCAACGAGACCAGCGAAACAGCTGAAACCAGCAGTAGTGTCACCGAAACCAGCGAAACTGTCGAAGACAGCAGCATAGTCAACGAAAGCTCCGCCCCCCACACCCTGTCCGCCCTTCACTTTATAAACATTTCACGCATTTCCAGTTGCCCGCCCCCCACAAACGTGCTAGAATAGAATCTGGATTTTTCTAACCTTCAAAATCAGGAGAAAAAATATGAAATTAACTGAAAAAATATTTGGAACGCACAGCCAGCGTGAGCTGAAGCGTATCTATCCGATCGTAGATAAAATCGAAGCTCTGCGACCGACCATGCAGAACATGACCGACGAAGAACTCCGCGATCAGACCAGAAAATTCAGAGAACGCCTGGCCAACGGAGAAACCCTCGACGATCTGCTTCCCGAAGCCTTCGCCACCGTCCGCGAAGCCGGCAAACGAGTTCTTGGCATGGAACATTACCGCGTACAGCTGATCGGCGGTATCATCCTGCACCAGGGCCGTATCGCAGAAATGCGTACCGGTGAAGGTAAGACCCTCGTGTCTACCCTCCCCGCATACCTGAATGCTCTCGAAGGCAAAGGCGTGCATATCGTTACCGTCAATGACTACCTGGCCAACCGAGATGCCGAATGGATGGGAAGTATTCACGAATTCCTCGGTCTCAAAGTCGGCGTCGTATTAAACTCCATGACCCCGGAAGAGCGTCGTGAAGCCTATAACTGCGATATTACCTATGTCACCAACAACGAACTTGGTTTCGATTATCTGCGTGACAATATGGTCATCTATAAAGAACAGCTCGTTCAGCGTGGTCTGCATTATGCCATCATCGATGAGGTCGACTCTGTTCTGATCGATGAAGCCCGTACTCCGCTGATCATTTCCGGTCAGAGCGGCAAGTCCACCAAGCTGTACGAGACCTGTGATATTCTCGCCAGACAGCTCCAACGTGGTGAAGCCAGCGGCGAAATGACCAAGATGACTGCTATTATGGGTGAAGAGATCACTGAGACGGGTGATTTTATTGTTAACGAAAAAGACAAGATCGTCAACCTCACCGAGCAGGGTGTGGAGAAAGTGGAGAAATTCTTCCATATTGATAACCTGGCTGATCCGGAAAATTTGGAGATCCAGCATAACATTATCCTCGCTCTGCGTGCCCATAACCTGATGTTTAAGGATCAGGACTATGTAGTCAAAGATGATGAGATTCTGATTGTCGATGAGTTTACCGGACGTATCATGCCGGGACGCCGTTATTCCGACGGTCTGCATCAGGCGATCGAGGCAAAAGAGCATGTAAAGGTACGCCGTGAGTCAAAGACCCTCGCGACTATCACTTTCCAGAACTTCTTTAATAAATATGATAAGAAGTCCGGTATGACCGGTACAGCTCTTACCGAGGAGCAGGAGTTCCGTGAGATCTACGGTATGGATGTTATCGAGATCCCGACCAACCGTCCGGTGGCGCGTATCGACTACGACGATGCCGTATATATGACCAAGAAAGAAAAATTCCATGCGGTTGTACAGGATGTTATCGCAGCCCATGAAAAGCATCAGCCGGTACTGGTAGGTACGATTACGATCGAGACCTCCGAAATGCTCAGCAAGATGCTCAAACGTGAAGGTATCCAGCATCAGGTCTTAAATGCCAAGTATCATGATATCGAGGCTGAGATCGTAGCTCAGGCCGGACAGCACGATGCCGTTACGATCGCCACTAACATGGCCGGTCGTGGTACCGATATCAAGCTGGACGATATTGCCAGAGAGGTCGGTGGCTTAAAGATCATCGGTACGGAGCGTCATGAGTCCCGCCGTATCGATAACCAGCTGCGAGGCCGTTCCGGTCGTCAGGGCGATCCGGGTGAATCCCGTTTCTATATTTCCCTGGAGGATGATCTGATGCGTCTGTTCGGTTCCGAGCGTCTGATGAATGTATTCAAAGGTCTTGGTGTAGCCGAAAATGAGCAGATCGAGCACAAGATGCTGTCCAGCGCCATCGAAAAGGCTCAGAAGAAGATCGAGAGCAACAACTACGGTATCCGCCGTAACCTGCTCGAGTACGATCAGGTCAACAACGAACAGCGTGAGATCATCTACAAAGAGCGTCGCCGTGTACTGGATGGTGAAAACATGCGGGATGCCATCTTCAAGATGGTCACAGATGTCGTAGACAATGCTGTCAACATGTGTATCAATGACGAGGTCGATGCCGCTGACTGGGATCTGACTGAGTTAAATGAGATCCTGCTTCCGATCATTCCGCTGAAGACAATCACACACGAAGATATTGCCGGTATGAATAAAAAGAAACTCCGCCAGTACCTCAACGAGCAGGCTGTCAAGCTCTACGAGATGAAAGAGGCAGAGTTCCCGGAGATCGAACAGTTGCGTGAACTGGAGCGTGTGATCCTTCTGAAAGTCGTCGATAACAAATGGATGGATCATATCGACGATATGGATCAGCTGCGTGAAGGTATCGGTCTGCAGGCTTACGGTCAGAAAGACCCGAAGGTCGAGTATAAGATGGCCGCATACGAGATGTTCGACGAGATGACGCTGGCCATCCAGCAGGATACGCTGCGTCTGCTTTATAATGTCCGTGTAGAGCAGAAAGTCGAGCGTGAACAGGTAGCCAAAGTTACCGGTACAAACAAAGATGAATCTTCTGTACGCAAGCCAAAACAGCGTAAAGAGATCAAAGTCTATCCGAACGATCCGTGCCCGTGCGGAAGCGGAAAGAAATATAAACAGTGCTGTGGCCGCAAGGCATAAACTGTGCAGCGGAAAGCTCTGCCATAGGCGTGAACTTTCCGAAAAATAAAACGGCGGACAGCTCTGTGCTTTATCCGCTTCGCGGTATGCTCACTGGGAAGCGGATAGGGTAACGGCTGTCACAGCTTACGGGAATATTTTAGAAAGAAGGTGAAGCTATGGTTGAATTAGATCAGTTTAAAAGTATACTGAATTCCTATACAGAGCCGTTAGTGGAAGTGAGGGATTCACTTTGACCTCGCTAACAAAGAGCGCAGGATCGAAGAATTAGAGAGAGAGATGGAGATGCCGGACTTCTGGGATGTGCCGGAACTCTCACAGAAAAAGACCATCGAATTAAATGCTTTAAAATCAGACCTTGAGGTTTATAATAAGCTGATCTCCGCCAAGGAGGATATGGAAACTCTGATCGAGATGGGTTACGAGGAAGAGGATCCGGATCTGATTCCGGAGATCCAGGAGATGCTGGATGACTTCAAACAGACCTTTGATGATATCCGCATCAAGACCCTGTTAAACGGTCCATACGATAAAAACGATGCCATCATCAAGCTGAATGCCGGTGCCGGTGGTACGGAGGCGTGCGACTGGTGTGGTATGCTGTACCGTATGTATACCCGCTGGATCGAGAGAAAAGGTTTTCAGATGGAAATACTGGATTACCTCGACGGTGAGGAAGCCGGTGTCAAGTCCGTAACTTTTGAGGTACACGGCGAAAATGCTTATGGTTATCTGAAATCGGAGAAAGGTGTACACCGTCTGGTGCGTATTTCTCCGTTCAATGCCCAGGGTAAGAGACAGACATCCTTTGTTTCCTGTGATGTTATGCCGGATATGGGTGATGATGTTGAGGTGGAGATCAAGGATGATGATATCCGTATCGATACCTACCGTTCGAGTGGTGCCGGTGGACAGCATATCAACAAGACGTCTTCGGCAATCCGTATTACTCATTTCCCGACAGGAATCGTGGTTACCTGCCAGAATGAGCGTTCTCAGCATATGAATAAAGACAAAGCCATGCAGATGCTGAAAGCCAAGCTGTATATGTTAAAGCAGCAGGAGAATGAAGAGAAGCTTTCCGGTATCCGCGGTGAGGTCACCGATATCGCCTGGGGTCATCAGATCCGTTCCTATGTTATGCAGCCGTATACCATGGTCAAGGATCTGCGTACCAATGAGGAGAGCGGTAATGTGGGACAGGTCATGGACGGCGCAATCGATCCGTTTATCAATGCCTATCTGAAAATGCTGGCAACGAACAGAAAGACAGGAGAAAATCAAAATGGTTAAAGTAGCAGTACTGGGCTACGGTACCGTCGGTTCCGGCGTTGTCGAGGTCCTGGAGAGAAATAAAGAAGCCATCGCCAAAAAGACCGGTGATGAGATCAGTGTCAAATATGTGCTGGATCTTCGGGATTTCCCGGGGGATCCGGTAGAAAAGATCCTTGTACATGATTACAATGTGATCTTAAATGACCCGGAGGTCAGGATCATCGCGGAAGTGATGGGAGGAACAGGTGCGGCCTATACGTTTACAAAGCAGGCACTGGAGGCTGGAAAGTCTGTCTGCACATCAAACAAGGCACTGGTGGCTGCCCATGGTTCGGAGCTTTTACGCATTGCAAAAGAAAAGCAGTGCAACTATATGTTTGAAGCCAGCTGTGGCGGTGCGATTCCGATCATCCGTCCGCTGAGAACATGTTTAAGTGCTGAGGTGATCGATGAGGTGACGGGTATCTTAAACGGTACGACGAACTTTATCCTGTCGGAGATGAGTTTAAAGGGCGCTGAGTTTGCCGATGTGCTCAAGGAGGCACAGGATCTGGGCTATGCGGAGCGTAATCCGGAGGCGGATGTCGAGGGACATGATGCCTGCCGTAAGATTGCGATTCTGTCTTCTCTGGCTTATGGAAAGTATCTGGATTATCAGGATGTATATACAGAGGGTATCACAAAGGTAAGTTCTGCGGACTTTAAGTATGCTGCAGCGTTGGGTGCCCGTATTAAGCTTCTGGCTACGAGTAAGAAAGTAGGAGACCGGTACTATGGTATGGTGTCTCCGGTGATGATCGATGCCGAGGATCCGCTGTACAGTGTCATGGATGTGTTTAATGCGGTCTTTGTCCACGGTAATATGCTGGGTGACTGTATGTTTTATGGCAAGGGAGCTGGTAAGCTGCCGACGGCCAGTGCGGTGGTCAGTGATATTGTAGATGAGGCGAAGCATCTGCATTGTTGTATGGCTGAGCCGTGGGATGAGGAGCATCTGCCGCTGATGTCAATTGATGATGTGGAGAATCGGTTCTTTGTCCGTATGAAGGGTACGCTGGTCGATAATCTGTGCCGTGTGGAGAAGGTGTTTGGCAAGGTGCAGGCTTTGTCGGTACCGGAGCTTCCGGATGAATTTGCGTTTATTACGGAGAAGATGACGGAGGGAAGCTATAAGGAGAAGGTGGCGCAGTTTGACAATGTGCTGTCGATGATCCGGGTTAGATTCTAAATGTTATATATGAGATATGGGAAACTGCTGTATTGTGAAGTACGGCAGTTTCTTTGTATGTTGGGGACGGACGGCCGAACCGGCAGCAGCCTCTTCTTCGGGTCATGTCCTCTCTGCCACGGAAACAGACGCTTGGGCAAGTAGTTCTAAGCGCATAAAAGGCCAATATACAGGAAATCAGTCGCATTCGCAGTGTTTTCTGATGAAAACACTGCTCAAGGCTCCTTCAGATGCTGCTTTGGAAAGCAGCATCTGTTCCTGTATATTGGCCTTCTTTATGCTAAGAACTGCTAAGCCCTCGCTTTATGTTTCCGTGGCAGAGAGGACATGACCCGAATACGAGGCTGCTGCCGGTTCGGCCTGGTTTTGAGGGATGGTTTATTCGTAGCGGTTATTTTCACCGTAGGTGTAGGATGAACTGTCTGAACCGTAGGTGGTGTCATCAGAGGAAGGACCGCCGTAGGTGTTGTCGTATCGGGTGTTGTAGGTGTCATCGTAACCTGTGCCGTAGCCGGTGTAGGTGTTGGACTGATCGTAGTGCGGCTGGTCAATTTCACCGGTGAGGTCGAGGTAGAAGAAGGCTTCTGTGGTCATCATGTAGGGATAGAGCCAGAGCATGCCGATGCCGAGTGTGAGGATGCATAAAAGGGCGAGGCCGAAGAAGCTGATCTGAAGGTAGAAGAAGCGGCCTTTGTTGCCATGCATCATAGCCCAGCTCTGGCGGATGGCATCGATGGCACCGAGGTTTTCGTTATCGATCAGCAGCAGATCGGCGAGGGTAAAGCCGAGCAGTACAATGAAAGACACGATACTTCCGGCCAGCAGAAGCAGAAGATACAAAAGGACACGCTTGATGGTATCGCCGGGATACAGAAGCAGAAAGATGTAGGCCGGGATCTGAAGTATCATGCTGATACCGATCTGAATCACAGATACAATGATGAAGCGATCGGGATGGGCACGGAAGGTATAGAACAGGTCGCTGAGGCCGTAGGTCTGGCGGCGTGTCATGTGCAGGACGATAACGGTCATACCGATCTGCAGCAGATAGACTAAAACACTGATGATCAGGGTAATGACAAACTGGATGATAAGTGAGGTTGTATCTTCTCTGTTGCGTGTGATCGTGACAGGAACAGATTCCAGAATAACGGAGAACATGCCCAGAAGAAACATGGCACCGATCAGTGAGCCATATTGTCCGAGTAATGCTTCCCGGGCGAGGGCTTTTAATTCTTTGGATGAACGTTTCATATAAGATCCTTTCCGCAGAAACGATGTCTGCATATAGAATAAGCAAAGTAAAGTCTGTCATGAAAATGTCGACCGGAAGGTCAGTTCATGGTATAATAAAACAATATGTCAAGATACTTAAAGGATTGTCACACCCGGAGCGGTGTCGTGGTGGTATGGCACGTGATCCAGATCGGGGGATATATAGTCTAAATATTCATCTGAGTGATCCTGATAGTCGTCCAGGTAATCGTTGTAATAGTTATACGGATCATCATCGTCCAGCTGATCTTCGTAGTAACGCAGATAGTCACGATACATTTCCTGAGCATCGGATGAAGTAAATACATAGACAAACATACCGATCAGAAGCAGGATGCCCAGGGCGATAGAGACGATGCTGATGCCGATAGCAGCCTTTGCCTGACCGGACATACGACCGGAGCCACGTGACAGAAGCGCCAGAAGAATTGCCAGACTTCCCAGAACGACAGAACCGCCAAACATCATTGTCAGCACACCGACAATGCTCAGGACCAGAGCAGCTACGGACAGGCCATTCGAAGTATTTTGCATAATGAAAAACCTCTTTCGTCAATATTTCTGCAAAGGTCTGTTTTCAGACAAAACAGCCGTGCAGATATACTGCTATTTTAGCACGATGCAGGCAGGAACACAACGGCCAGAGTGTATACAGTAGCTGTTGCGGACTGTAATCTGAGAAGGTATATAACATTAAAGGAGACACAAGATGGATATTATTGCAAAAATCAGTGAAGAACTGGGAGTAAAGGACTGGCAGGTCAAAGCTGCCGTAGAGCTGATCGACGAGGGCTGCACGATTCCTTTTATTGCCCGTTACCGTAAGGAAAAAACAGGTTCCTTAAATGATGAGGAACTGAGAAATCTCGGTGAACGCCTGACCTATCTTCGCAATCTTGAAGAGAAAAAGGCGCAGGTCATCTCAGCCATTGAAAGTCAGGAAAAACTGACCCCGGAGCTGAAAAAACAGATTAAAGAGGCGCAGACACTGGTGTCTGTGGAGGATTTGTACCGTCCATACCGTCCGAAACGCCGTACCCGTGCGATGATCGCCAAGGAGAATGGACTGGAGCCGCTGGCACAGCTAATCGCATCCCAGATGCTTACCCAGCCTCTGGAAGAGACAGCCAAAGCCTACATCAATGAAAATGTAAAGGATACAAAGGCTGCGCTCACAGGTGCATCGGATATTCTGGCTGAACAGGTGTCGGATGAGGCAAACTATCGTACAGCAATCCGCCGCATGACGGTAAAAGAGGGTGTGTTAAAGACAACAGCAAAGAAGCCGGAGGAAAAATCGGTCTACGAGATGTATTATGACTACAGTGAGCCGGTGAAACGCATTGTGGGTCACCGTATTCTTGCCATCAACCGTGGAGAAAAGGAAAAAATCCTGACGGTCACACTGGAGGCACCGGAGGCGGAGATCTTATCCTGGCTGGAAAAACGGATCATTAAAAAGCAGGAGCCGGAGACAACGGAATTTTTAAAGACAATGATTGCTGACAGTTATCGCCGCCTGATCGCCCCGGCTATTGAGCGTGAGATCCGCAGTGATCTGACAGAAACAGCCGAGGACGGTGCAATCAAAGTGTTTGGCAAGAACCTGACGCAGCTTCTGATGCAGCCACCGATCGCAGGAGTGACAGTCCTTGGCTGGGATCCGGCGTTCCGTACCGGCTGTAAGCTGGCTGTCGTAGATCCGACCGGAAAGGTGCTGGATACAACCGTTGTATACCCGACGGCGCCGACCACACCGGCCAAGATCGCTGCAGCAAAAGAAACTGTGAAAAAGATGATCAAAAAATACCATGTAGAGCTGATCTCTCTCGGCAATGGTACAGCTTCCCGTGAATCGGAGGCTGTGATCGCTGAAATGCTGCATGAGATTCCGGAAAAAGTTTCCTATATGATCACCAACGAGGCCGGAGCCAGTGTATATTCTGCCAGCAAGCTGGCTACGGAAGAGTTTCCGAACTTTGATGTAGGACAGCGAAGTGCCGCCAGTATCGCCCGCCGTGTACAGGATCCGCTGGCTGAGCTGGTCAAGATCGATCCGAAAGCCATCGGTGTCGGTCAGTACCAGCACGATATGAACCAGAAAAAACTCGGTGAGACGCTGGGAGGTGTCGTGGAGGACTGTGTAAACCGTGTCGGTGTGGATGTAAATACGGCATCCGCATCTCTTCTGGAGTATGTGTCCGGTATCAATAAGACACTGGCGAAAAATATCGTAGCTTATCGTGAGGAGAATGGTCGCTTCAACAGCCGGCGTGAGCTGTTAAAGGTGGCAAAGCTGGGGCCGAAGGCCTACGAACAATGTGCAGGTTTTATGCGTATCCATGACGGAAAGGAGCCGCTGGATACGACTGGTATCCATCCGGAGAGCTATGAGGCTGCCAGAAAGCTGTTAAAGGAAACCGGCCTGACACCGGAGAATCTGCTGAATGGGCCGAGTGTATTCTTTATCAAGGATTATAAAAAGACGGCCCAGAAGCTGGGTATCGGTGAGCCGACCTTAAGGGATATGGTAAAAGAGCTGTCCAGCCCGGGCCGTGATCCCCGTGAGGATATGCCGCTGCCGATCCTGCGCAGTGATGTTCTGGAGATGAAAGACCTCAAGGAGGGCATGATCCTCAAAGGAACTGTGCGAAACGTTATCGATTTTGGTGCATTTGTGGATATCGGTGTGCATCAGGATGGTCTTGTGCATATCTCCCACATGACAAAGAAATATATCAAACATCCGTTAGAAGCTGTCTCCGTAGGAGATATCGTGGATGTCAAAGTCATATCCGTGGATCTGGCAAAGAAGAGAATCGGGCTGTCGATGATTCTTGACTGATAACCGCAGAAAGTGGAAAATATGGCAGGTTTTGCGATTAGTAATCGCAAAACCTGTTGATTTTTTACACAAAAACGGAGTATTATAATAGAAACAGGAGGTGATTTCGATGATAAACAGACCATTATATACCGACAGAATTATGGCTTATGCAGATACACCGTTTGTCAAAGTGCTTACAGGCGTCAGAAGATGTGGTAAATCTACCATATTAAAAATGCTGATGGAAAAGCTACAGAAGGAAAAAGAGGTTTTGCCGGAACAGATCGTCAGTATGCGGTTTGATTCCATGGAATATGAAGATATGACAGCAAAGAATATGTATGCTGCGGCAAAGGGAAAGCTTTATCCGAACGGGCGCACCTATTTCTTTCTGGATGAAGTGCAGGAAATTGATGGCTGGGAAAAGGTTGTCAATTCAGTAGCAACAGATTTCGATACGGACATATATGTGACAGGGTCAAATTCCAGAATGATGTCATCCGAGATCGCTACCTATCTGACAGGGAGGTATATAGCTTTTCGGATTTACACATTGTCTTTTGCAGAGTACCTTACGTTTAAGAAACAGTATGCGGAAATCAAAGATGTACACACAGAGCTGGCTGAATATATCCGGCTGGGTGGATTTCCGGCAACGCATTTACAGGCGCATACACAGGACGAGATTTATACGATCGTCCGGGATATCTATAATGCAACCATTTTTTCGGATATTGTAAGGCGAAACAATATTCGTAAGATTGACCAGTTAGAAAGAATTGTGAAATATACATTTTCGAATGTTGGCAATACATTCTCGGCAAAATCTATTGCCGATTATCTGAAAGCAGAACGGCGGACACTGGATAATGAAACCGTGTACAGTTATCTGGAAAAGTTGGAAAAGGCATATCTGCTGCATCGCTGTTCCAGGTATGATCTGCAGGGAAAAGAAATATTGCGTACACAGGAAAAATTTTATCTAGCAGATACGGCGTTGCGCTACAGTGTGCTGGGTTATACTACGGACAGTGTGGCGGCAAGTCTGGAAAATGTTGTCTATCTGGAACTGTGTCGCCGTGGGTATACGGTATATATCGGCAAAACTCCGGATGGCGAGGTGGATTTTGTTGCTGAACGGCAGGGCGAAAAACTCTATGTGCAGGTGACACAGGAGATTCATTCGGAAAAGACCGAACGCAGAGAGTACGAAAGACTGCTGGAAATTCGTGATAATTATCCGAAATATGTGCTGCGTACGGATGAATTTGCGGGTGGAAATTATGAGGGAATCAAGAGTATGCATGTGGCAGATTTTCTGTTGAGTGATGCATATTAACTGTGATATTAAAGAAAATTATCGTAGTAGTAAACAGATAGATTTACATTGCAATCTGTATATATAGGTATAAAAAATAAAAGCTCATTTTCAAATCTGGGACAGAGAATTATTTGTCTGAAACAGATTAAAAAATGAGCTTTTACTCTTTTGGAAAATAAGTGTTTAAAAGATCTGCTTAGCTATAAAGGTTGGTCTGTATCCGATGGAATGTATTGAACAAGGTCACAGATATTGCAATTCAAAATACGGCAAAGGTCATTTAATGTTTTTGTGGAAACATCCTTGTTGTGTTTTAAACGATGCAATGTGCTGTGAGACATATGATGCTTGTTGGTCAGTGTATACCAGTTTTCATCTGATCGCTCAAGCGTTTCCCAGAAAGGGGAATAGTCAATCATCACAGCACCTCCAATCTTTATTGTATGAATAAAGAATAGAGTATATTCTTATGGTTGAATATCTTCGCTAAAACGAATATAATAAGGATACAAGGTGAATAATTGAGAAATAAACTCAATTAAAAAAGAAAAGGGTAATGGAGGAAGAACAAGAATGGCATTGGTAAAATGTCCTGAATGTGGAAGGGAAAATGTATCCAGTACAGCTGAGGCATGTCCAGCATGTGGATATAATCTAAAATCTCATTATGGGAGAACATTAGGAGATAACAAAGAAAAACGTAGAAAAAAGTTAAAAATAGGATGTGTTCTCGGAATTGTAATACTTGCAATTCTCGGAGTGCACTATGTATCGACACGTTGTAATTATGCGGGATGTACGGAGAAGAAAATTAGTGGGGAGAAATATTGTAGTTATCACTCAAATCAGAAAACTTGTACATGGGATACGGAATGGAATGAACCGCTTAGCGAGAATGAAAGAGCAGTGGAAACGGCAAAATCTTATCTTAGACATACAGCATTTTCATATGAAGGTCTCGTAGATCAACTGGAATATGAAGGATATTCTGAAACAGAAGCAGAGTATGGTGCAAAAAATTGTGGGGCTGATTGGGACACACAGGCGGTTGAGAAAGCAAAATCGTATTTGAAGCACACAGCTTTTTCATATGAAGGTTTAAAGGATCAACTGGAATATGAGGGATTTACAGAGCAACAGGCCGAATATGGTGTGGAACATTGCAATGCGAATTGGAAAGAACAGGCAGTGAAAAAGGCGAAATCTTATTTAAAATCGTTTGATTACAGTCGAGGCAGACTGATTGATCAATTGGAATACGAGGGATTTACGTACGAACAGGCATCGTATGGAGCGAAACAGGCAGGATTATAAAAACAAGGAGAGGGAAAATGAAAAAATTATTTGTTCTATGTGTATTAGCTGGTTGCTTAATGGGATGTGGAACGACAAGTTCAAATTCTGCACAGGCAAATGTGCAGCAGAGCGAAATAAGCGCGGATAAAAGTGCGATCATAGAAAGCAGCATAGTAGAAGAAAAAATAGAATCTGTGATGTTAGCTGAATATCCGGATATTCAGGATTTTGGAAAGACATATGGAGTGGCTGAAAATGAGGAAAAGGAAGAACTCTTAAAATCAATGTATCCAGATGCCTGGGGTATGCTGGTGTATGATGTACCAGAAGAGAATAAAGAAGATATTGAAACATGGAAGCAGGCATTAGAAGAAAGTGGTTTTGTAATTGCGAAGCAAACGGATGCAGATGATGGTGTCATTATTACATACGCAAGTGACAAGTCGAAAGAGCAGATTTTAGTGTCAACAGGACCGTCAACCGATAATCCCACAGAGACGGTTATGACAGTGACAATTACAGATTTTTCGTTAGATGGAGTTTTGCCAACGAAAGATGATCCAGATATGGATAAGATAATTGAGGAACAGAATCGTGCGCAGGTCAATGGAGATTATCTGATTCAGGATGGGTGGATCTATGGTTTGACATGGAAAGATAATGGAGATGCTATTTTTTCAAAAAAGAGATTAGATGGTACAGATTATACCAAAATGTTAGATGGTTACTTGACTAATATTTTTTTGGAAGATGCCTATATATATGGGGTAAAAGTCAGTGGGAAAAAGCAAGGAATCTATAAAATGCGTGCAAGTGGAGAAGATTGCAAATGTATTTTAGAGGGTGAAGGCATTAATATGCAAGTGTGTGATGATTATATTTACTATACACCAGATACATATTTGAGCGCAGATGAGGTTACAGAGGCAAGTGCACATTTATATCGTTGTGATTTGGATGGTTATAATGTAGAGGAAATTATTAGTAAGCCAGTTTACTGTTGGTATGTATTTGAAAAAGCAGTTTTATATCAAGATGATAGAGATAATTGTTCTTTACATATTTTCAACATGGAAAAACAAACAGATGTTAAGTTGAATGATATGACATCATATTCGCCAGTATATGATGGAGAATATGTTTATTATGCTGGAGAAGTAGAAGATGAGTGTACTGTGTGGAGAGTAACACCGGATGGTTCGCAAAATCAACAGATAGCATCTGTAAAGATTGAAGATAGAGTTGTATTGTATAAAGATTATATTTATTTTACAAATGAAGAAGATGGTGCAAGAATTTATAGAATGAATAAAGATGGAAGTAATCTAACACAAATTAGTCAAGATAAAAATTGTAGTAAACCGTATTTTTCGGGCAATCAGTTGATTTACAGAGTATACGAAAAAAACTATAAATACATAGAAAAGAATGTCATGTGTGATCCGGATGGAAGCAATGCAGAAAAAATACAGTTGAGATAAAGTGTCAATATTATCATGATACAGGAGAAAAAAGATGGAAGAAGTTTTGGTAAATACTTCAGAGCAGACAGAAAAGAAAATGTGTCCAGAATGTAAGGCAGAAATAGGAGGAACCCCTAAACTGTTTTTTGCAATCCCTAATTACCAAAAAATGCAGAAGATAATTTTGAGAATGAAATTGATGCGTTTATGTGGGAAAAAAAGACTGGACAGAAATGGATACGCAGGAACTATTAGGGGATTGGCTCTGTACGGGGGCAGGTTTTGTGCCGGGAAGAACATATGACAGTGTGAAAGAAATGGTTTTTCCGTTACTGGAAGAATTGGGAGATGGTATGTATAGTTCAATAGAAGTAAATTCGTATGAGCTTAAGCTGGGAAGAACCGAAGATGAAATAGATTTCAACGCTAATTATGCTGAATGATCTGAAAAATAGAGAATAGAAAATATGTTATAAAAACAAAGGAGAAAGGAAAATTATGAAAAAGAAAGTATTAATTTGTGTAATGATAGTATTGGTATTGCTCGGACTTACAGCTTGTGGTTGTGAACATGAGTGGGTCGAAGCGACTTGTAAAGAACCTAAAACATGTAAACTTTGCGGAAAAACAGAAGGAGAATTGGCTGACCATGTATGGGAAGAGGCCACATGTACCAAGCCAAAAACATGTTCAGTATGCGGAAAAACTGAGGGTGAAAAACTGGAGCATACTTGGGTTGAAGCTACATGCAGTACACCAAAAACATGTTCTGAGTGTGGACAAACGGAGGGTGAAGCATTGGGACATGTGTGGGAAGAACCCACATGTACTGAGCCCAGAACATGTTCAGTATGTGGAGCTACTGTGGGAAACGCATTAGGACATCAATGGGTAGAAGCAACATATACAGAACCAAAGACATGTTCAGTATGTGGTGAAACTGAAGGTACAGTGTTGGAAAAAACAGCATATGAAAATATGCCAGAAGGATTAAGCGTAAACGAGACAGAATGGGAAAATTGGGAGTCAGAAAAGGGATGTAATTTGTTTAACTTTATGTGTGCTGGTGATCAGGCAAAGTATACATTTGCACTTGTTGGTGGACAGGAAGATGATCATAAAATTTGCAGCTTTATATTTGATAATGGCGATGAGTTGGAGAATGCTGAACTTTATTATGGCGTATCTAATCAGCAGATATTATATGTGGGGCTATGGACAGAAAAAGAAAAGGTATATAAAAGTGATGACTTTAAGGAAGCCTGCATTCGAATGATGCTTAGTTACAATGTTAGCTATGATGATTCAATAGATGATGTTGCTCTGAACTTGACTCGTGAGAGAGCCGAAGAAATTGTAAATTTCTGCTTTGATAATAAAATAGAGCATTGCCTTGTGGATGGAATGCGCATCAGAATGATAAGAGATGAGGATTATTATAGTTTCCATATTGAATATTAAATGACAAGTTCTACTAGGTGAAGTACAGCTCTATGTTTAAAAATATGAACATAGGGCATTTCATTTAATGTAAGCAAATTAAGATGGATAATAAATAAGACTTACAATAATGAAATATGTGGGCTATACTGTAGTAAATCATTTATTCAAGGAGCACACAAAGTGTTAGATACAATCTACACCGCCAATGCCGGTCAGACCTATATACCATTTAAAGATAATATTCATATACCGACATTCCCCGACAAGCGCCTTGTAGCGCCAGCAGATACAATGGCTCCACTGACGCTGAATACCCATGCCAGAGAATTGAAGTGGGTGTTAAAATCCGAGTCGCAGCATTTGCAGGTGAAGGTTATGTTGTATTTGGTGGTAACGATATAAGCAATACTTTATCAACAATGAAAAAAGAGAGGATAATCCTATGAAACTTCTGATCAAACAGCGAGTATTTTCCTGGTCGGATACCTATGATGTCTATGATGAAAACGGGGAGACAAAATATTTTGTCAAAGCGGAGTTGCTCTCTCTTGGGCATCAGTTGCATGTATACGATCGTTTTGATCACGAGATCGGCATGGTGAAGCAGAGGCTTCTGACGCTGCTTCCGGCGTTTGATATTGAAATCGACGGACAGCAGGCGGGCAGTGTACAGAAACGATTTACCCTGTTCAAACCCAAGTATGATTTGGATTATAATGGCTGGCACTGTGAAGGCGATTTTATGGCATGGGATTATGATATATATGCAGGTTGCAGCGTGGCCGGACATATTTCAAAAGAATGGTTACACTGGGGCGACACCTACGTGATCGATATTGTTGATGCACAGGATGAAATCATGGCATTGATGCTGGTATTGGCGATTGATGCGGCCAACTGCACACAGGGAAATTAATTGCAAAAAAGTAAGTATTGCATATACCACGTAAGTACTGTTCTCATGTTTTTCAAGAGGATTCAGGCATCTTTGCCATGTGGCAGATTTTCTGTTAAGCAACGCATATTAAATAGCAGGTTAAAAAACAGCTGGCGTACCTTTACAATACGCCAGCTGTTAAATATTTTTTCAGTTCTTTCCGGTCGTGTGTGATGTATTCGTAGGTCACGTAGGCCGGGTCAATTCTTTGTACCAGTTCTCTGACACCGTCGGCAACAAAAGGCCGGTGCTGATCCACCTGAAAGATATGCTCGTAAACATGGCAGGTCCAGGCGTCTGCATCTGCTTTTGAACGGTCGAACGGCGGGCGTTTCAGATAGTCCTGCACGTAGCTGCCGCTCAGCGACTGGTTCAGATGAATGCCGTGGATATACGGTAGATAACATTCATTTTTATCCAGCACATTGTGGATATAGTCTACCGCCTCGTCCGGAGTGGACAGCTGCTGGTTTGTGTTCATCAGATGCCCGGTATCCAGCATGAAACCGGTATGCGGATAATGGATACCATCGAGCAGAGCACCGGCGATCTCAGGGCGTAGAAAGGTAAGTCCGGGCCACCACTGATTTTCCAGCAGAAACAAAAATGTGTACTCCTGACTGTCCATCAGTGAATTGACCAGACTGCAGCAGGCATCGACTACCTGTGTATCGGTATGAGAAAAATGATAGGTTGTTGCCTCGACCTCAGAAATCTGAGAAGCGTGAAAAACGACATATTCGGCCTGCATCTGCCGGGCAAATTCCAGATCACGGCGGTAGGAAGCTTCGATAGCAGCGGGATCACTTTCCATCCAGTCCGGTGGGCAGCACAGATGTACACCTGCGACCATGTCCGGTGTGATCTGCAATGGAAGACCGGGATCAAGAGGCATCAGCTCCAGGCCATCCAGTCTGAAACCGGTATAAAACTGTCGCAGATCCTCAGAAGAAGAAAAACGTTCAGCATCATACGGCGAAGTTGTAAAATTCATGGTTGTTTTCATAACAAACTATTCCTTTGTAAAATACATACTTAAGCTGTTCCAAATCAGACAGGAAACAGTCGTAATTTGAAAAAACTGAGAAATTCATAAAAAACTCATGCAGGGATTCCAAAAGATTCCATGTTAGCTGTTCAATGACGGTAGGCTGTTTGGCGGACAGAACCTAAAACTGATGCTTATAATAGATATATTCGATCAGTTATAACTTTAACAGGTATGGGGAAAAATAACACTTCCAAATTGGAATATATACAATAAGGATAAGCTATTGATAAGCTGAGAAGAAGAGGAACAGCGAAAATAATTACTCATATTACTACACACCATATAATACAAGTAACCAGCAGTTGAGCTGGAAAATGTGCTAAGAACAGAAAAAGAATTATGAGAAACCCAGAACAATGCTTGGGGAGAACAGAAAAATGTATAAAAAGATATGCGCAAAAAGGAATATATTATATAATGAAAATGACTTGCTTAAGGAAAGGAGAAACCGTATAATATAAAATATATAGCCATTGATGAATGGATGAGAATGCCATACAGCATCGGTACTGCCGTAAAGTCGGCAAAATCAGTGACTCTATAGAAAGCAGATGTTTGCACATGTAAGAGCATTTGTAGGGTAACGGAAGACTGTTTGAGGAGACGGCTTGCGTTGCCCTTTTTATTGCTATGCATAGAAAAAAGTTCCGGTGGCTTATTTTTGAGTACAAACAGTAAAGAAAAAAGCTGTAGTGGGAAACAGTTGAAAGCACAGTGTAGATAGCGGAGGAGAATATGATTACACTAAAGGAAGTAGAAGTGATGCTTGCGGTGTGTAAAGCCGGGAGTTTTATAGGTGCAGCCAGAGAACTGGGCATCACACAGGGCAATGTGAGTAAGATAGTTGCTGGGCTGGAGAAAAAACTGGCCACAGCGTTGTTTGTGCGGGCCAGTGATGGTGTGACATTGACAAACGATGGCGCATATGTACAGATGTATGCCGAGCAGATTCAGATACTTGCGAATAAGATCAAGGCAGATGCAAAGGTGTACGCGGAAGAAACAGTGGATTCGGACATGAAAGGAAAAATTGCATAATGTGTACTGTGGGCAAAGAAACAGAAAGTATACGGATTCTTTGCAGACGGGATAATTGTGGTGGAAGATAAAGCTGTATGACATAAGAGAGGAGAAAAAATGAAGAGAAAGACAGCATTGTACGATATGTCTGGCATTAAGCTGGAAAAAGGCAGAGGATACATGAAACGAATACTGGCCATATTGCTGTGTATGGCTATGCTTGCAGGATGTGGCTCCGGTGGCGGAGAAAATCAGATGCCGCAGATGAACAGCAAGGTTGAAGCAGCCATGCAGGAGGAGGCCAGCAGTACAGCAGAGGAAAATACTTCAGTAGTACCGTTGCAGGAAGAAAATGATATACCGGCGGATGGTGTGATCAGCAAAGAACAGATGCAGACCATTGCCGGACAGGATAAGACCATATATTTTAATGGCATGACAGAGGATGGCATTGTATACCAGTGGAGTTATGATGCAAAGCAGATCCGGAATCCGACAGAGCAGAAGCTTTTGGTGGAAACTTCCACAGACGGACTGGAGAATATTAAAAAGGAAGCAGCAAATGCACCGTATGCGCTGGCAATCAGGCTGCAGGAAATGCAGCTGGCTGCAGCACCGACCCTGACTCTGACTCTTAAGGAAGCGTGGAATGCGGATAAGGTATTGTATTGTTGTGAAGAAGATGGTCTGAAAAAACTGTCTGATGTGACAGTGTCCAGTGCAGAAACAGCAGATGGCACTGTGACGGTACTGTCTTTCCCTGTAGCAAAGACAGGTGATGTATTCTATCTGGTTGGAGGCTCTACAACAGGTAGTGGGGATGAGACATCAGATGTTTCCGAAGCAGAAGAAGTTTCAGAGACAGATGAAAATGCGCAGAATACTTCGGCTTCCGATAAAAAGAATGAAAAAACCACAGATAAAAAGACAGCTTCTGCCGATAAGAAAGCGGAAACAAAAGAGGAAAAGAAGAAAACCTGTACGATTTCCATCGATTGCAAGACGATTCTGGATAATCTGGACAAGCTGCGTTCCTCAAAGACCGATTATGTGCCGGCTGATGGCTGGATCCTGTACAAGTCAACGGTAGAATTTGACGAGGGAGATACAGTATTTGATATTTTGAAATATGTAACAAAAGAGGCGGGTATCCAGATGGAATCCAAATGGACACCGATGTACAACAGCTATTATATCGAGGGCATCAACCAGCTGTATGAGTTTGACTGCGGTGATAAGTCCGGCTGGATGTACAGCGTAAATGGATGGTATCCAAATTATGGATGCTCCAGTTATGAAGTCAAGGATGGTGACAAGATCGAGTGGCGGTATACCTGCGACCTTGGTTCAGATGTAGGCGATAAATATATGGGAGACTGACGGGATGGCAGATGGAACAAATGATGCATTCAGCCGGTGCCATCCGGTTTTGAATTTCTTTTATTTTCTGCTGGTGCTGGGATTGACGATGTTTGTGCAGCATCCGGTGTTTCTTGTCATCTCCTTTATGGGAGCAGTGGCATATGGCATCTGGCTGTGCGGGGCGGCAAAAATTTTAAAAATAAATTTTCTGCTGACATTGCCTATGCTGGTGATCGTAGCACTGTTAAATCCTTTATTTAACCATTACGGGGAAACACCGCTTCTGTATCTGGAAAGCAGCGGCAATACTGTGACACTGGAAGCTATGGTGTACGGTGTTGTTCTGGGGTGTGTGCTGTTCATTGTGATCCTGTGGTTTTCCTGTTACAACCAAGTAATGACCAGCGACAAGTTCATCTATCTTTTTGGACGTATTATACCGGCAATCTCATTGCTGTTATCTATGGCTCTGCGTTTTGTTCCACATTTTGCTGCACAGCTTAAGGTGATCCGAAACGGGCAGAAATGTGTGGGCATGGATGTAAAAAACGGAAATCTGCGGGAAAAGGCGCGGCATGGACTGAATATTTTGTCTATTTTGGTGACCTGGGCTCTGGAAAATGCAATCGAAACCGCAGATTCTATGCGAAGCAGAGGATATGGACTGAAAGGAAGAACGGCTTTTTCCATCTATCGCTTCACAAAAAGGGATAAAATCCTGCTGGGATGGATGGGAGGACTGGCGGCAGTCAGCCTCTATGGCTGCAGCAAAGGAGCAGCTTTTGCCCAGTATAATCCACGGATTCTGCTTGCGGGATTCATAATCCAGGGGCATACGGCCAGAGTCAGCTGTCCGTTGGTATTGACGGTGCTGACCTTTATCTGCTTTGCTTTGTTCTGTTTTACTCCGTTGTTTCTGGGGGTGATCGAGAGCATAGCCATGAAGCAGAGTGTGGCACATGTCAGACAGGATATGGCTATGACCTACAGAAAAATATATGAGTCATTCAACGGGGAAGGAGAACTGGAGTGAAAAGTATCATCGAAATCAGAGATTTTTGCTTCTCCTATCCGGAGAGTGAAAAGCAAACCTTAAAAAATATCAATATGCAGATACATGAGGGGAGCCTGAATGTGCTGTGTGGTAAGAGTGGCTGTGGAAAGAGTACATTGCTGAGACAGCTGAAATCGGTGCTTGCACTGCATGGAGACACTGCAGGCGAAATCCTGTATAATGGAACGCCGATACAGCATGTGGATCTCAGGAGGCAGAGTCAGGAGATCGGTTATGTTTTACAGAATCCGGAGAATCAGATCGTTACGGATAAGGTCTGGCATGAGCTGGCTTTTGGACTGGAAAGTCTTGGTTGTGATACGCCGACAATCCGTTTACGGGTAGCGGAGATGGCCAGTTATTTTGGCATCCATCGCTGGTTTTACCGCAATGTTTCGGAATTGTCCGGTGGCCAGAAGCAGCTGTTGAATCTGGCAGCTATCATGGCGATGCATCCCAGGGTGCTGATTTTGGATGAACCGACGTCACAGCTGGATCCGATCGCCGCCTCTGATTTTCTCGAAACCGTAAAAAAGATCAACCGTGATATCGGGACAACTGTTATCTTAACAGAGCACCGTCTGCAGGATGTGATTCCCTGGGCGGATACCGTATTTGTTATGGATGAGGGAGAACTGATCGCCTCCGGTGAGCCCAGAAAAATCGGTGATATTTTAAAGAAAAAAAAGCATGGCATGTTTTTGTCAATGCCGGTGCCGATGCAGATTTATGCGGAGGTGGATAATACATTCCCCTGTCCGCTGACTGTCCGTGAAGGCCGCGGCTGGGTAACTCAGTTGATGGAAAATGCAGGGTATCCGGTACCCCATCAGGATACGCCGGTGGAAAAAAGAAAAATGGCGGACGGTGTTGAAAAAGCTGTAGAAACACAGAAAAAGGCGCAGGAGAAAAAAGACTATGTCAAAGAAATCGAAATGCGGGATGTATGGTTTCGCTATGAAAAGGATGGTGCAGATGTAGTACAGGATCTGAGTCTGACCGTATATGCGGGTGAGTTTTTTGCCCTTGTGGGTGGCAACGGTACAGGAAAAAGTACGACATTATCCTTACTGTCGCGTGTGCGTTCCCCGTATCGGGGCAAAATCCTGCTGCGTGGAAAGGACATCCGTCGGTATACGGAAAAAGAGCTGTACCGGGGATATCTGGGTGTGCTTCCGCAGAATCCGCAGAGTATGTTTATCAAAAAGACCGTCCGTGAAGATCTGTATGCTATGATTGGCGGAAAAAAGGATAAAAAGTCACGGGAATATGATGCAGATATGCCAAAAGCTGAAGCTATTGAGGGCATCGTCAGTCTGACAAAGCTGGAAGGTCTGCTGGACCGCCATCCGTACGATTTAAGCGGTGGTGAGCAGCAACGGCTGGCGCTGGCGAAAGTTCTGCTTCTCAGGCCGCGTGTTCTTTTGCTGGATGAACCGACGAAAGGACTGGATGCTGAGTATAAGGTGCAGCTGGGGGAAATCCTGAAAAAATTGCAGCAGCATGGTATCACGATTTTTATGATTTCCCATGATGTGGAATTTGTTGCAGAATATGCCGACCGCGTCGGCCTTTTCTTTGAGGGAAATATCGTAACCTGCAAGGAAGCTCATGCGTTTTTTGCCGGGAACAGTTTCTATACTACAGCAGCGAATCGTATGGCAAGACATTACTTCCCGGATGCGGTGACAGCAAAGGAGGTGGCAGCGTGCTTGAGGGCAAAGCTTTAGATGGCTTTATGGACCGCTTCTGGTCAGAACCGGATAAAGCGGGTGATCATACAGAACCGACTGCCGGAAAAAAGCGCGGAGCAAAGCTTCTGCACAAGGATGCAGAACCAGAGGAGCTGGAGGAATATGAGCTGAAAGAGGACGGCGTCTATATTACACCGGTGCACTGGGGAAAGGTTGAGAAGCGTACCTGGTTTTCTCTGCTTGTTATGCTACTGACTGTACCGTTGATGTTGTATCTGTCGGTGGTTTTGTTTCATGGAAAACAGTATCTGGCTATGAGCCTGATTGTTGTTTTTTTCGCCATGGTGCCTTTTTTTATGGTCTTTGAGGGCAGAAAGCCACAGGCCAGAGAAATCATGGTTATTGCCGTACTGGCAGCCATTGGTGTGGCAGGCAGAGCTGCGTTTTACATGATCCCCAGTTTTAAACCGATTGCGGCAATCGTGATCCTTACCGGTGTTTCCTTTGGCGGTGAGGCCGGATTTCTGGTCGGCTGTATGATTATGATGGTATCGAATATGTTTTTTGGTCAGGGACCGTGGACACCATGGCAGATGTTTTCCTATGGCCTGATTGGTTTTCTGGCAGGTATCCTGTTTCAGAAAGGCATTCTGAAAGCCAGGAAAATTCCACTTTGCATTTACGGATTTTTAAGTGTTATTTTTATTTTTGGCGGTATTATGAATCCGGCCAGTATTTTGATGAGCTACGGACGGATCACTTGGAAAAGCCTGATCGCTTTTTATATTTCCGGTATTCCGGTGGATCTGGTACAGGCAACGTCTACGGTATTTTTTCTGTGGATTTTAAGTCATCCATTGCTGGAAAAACTGGAACGCATCAAGAAAAAATATGGCCTGATCGAGAGATAACGGTACAGGCAGACAAAAGTGTACTGCTTATAAAAAAGTAAGGCTTGCATATACCGCACTGCTGTGCTATAGTATGACCGTAAAATAAACAGAGGAATCTTCGGGGCGGGGCGTAATTCCCCACCGGCGGTACAGTCCGCGACCTGTCATAGTACAGCTGAGCTGGTGAAATTCCAGTACCGACAGTTACAGTCTGGATGAGAGAAGAAATGAGAACAGTAGATGAAGCTGTCTGTATGCCCCATATATGGCGTACAGGCAGTTTTTTTATGCAGCACCGGGCCAGAGTCTGTGATGACACGATGCAGTATGGCTCTCATGTTTTCCAGGAGGATTCCGGAAACAGGAGGAAAGAAACTATGAGTAACCCAAGAACAAGTGCAAGAACCATCGCCATGACAGGTATGCTGTCAGCCATCGCCTTTATCCTGATGTATCTGCAGTTTAATGTACCGCTGATGCCGAACTTTATCGCTATGGATCTTTCAGAACTTCCGGCATTGATCGGTTCCTTTGCCATGGGCCCTGTGCAGGGTATCGTAATCTGCCTTGTCAAGAATCTGCTGCATCTGACCCGTACATCCACCGGCGGCGTCGGCGAACTGTCCAATTTTATCCTCGGTGCGATCTTTGTCGGAACAGCAGGCTTTATTTATAAGAAAAACAAGACAAAAAAAGCAGCTGTCATCGGTGCTTTCTCCGGAGCGATCGCCATGGCTATCATGAGTGTTGTGACTAATTACTTTATCGTATATCCGGTGTATACCAATTTTATGCCGATGGAAGCCATTATTGCCGCATATCAGGTGATCAATCCGCATGTCAATACGCTGTTAGAATGCCTGATTATTTTCAACTTGCCTTTTACCTTTATCAAGGGTATGCTTAGTGTACTGCTTACACTGCTGGTATACAAGAGACTGTCACCGATCATCAAAGGTACGCAGCATCTGGTATAACGAATAGGAATATCTGCTGGAAAGCAGGGCAGCAAAGCTGCTGCACTGCGGCGAAAAGACAGCAAGGAAAAGGAGATATACACAAATGGAACGCATCCGCAAAGTGAACAAACGTACCGATACTCCGTATCTGAATTTCTATGATCTTGAGGTCACCCACAAAGGCGGCGAAGAGAGCCATTACTATATGGCATCCCGGACCAGGCAGGAAAGGAATATGACCCTGCATACCGGAAAAGTACATGCGGACGGCGTTGCCATTTATGCCCTGTACGGCGAAAAAAAAGACAAAGTCGTAATGATCCGCCAGTACCGTTATCCTCTTGGCGATTATGTCTATGAATTCCCCGCAGGTCTGGTGGAACCCGACGAGGATTTCCATGAAGCAGCCATCCGTGAGCTGCATGAAGAAACCGGCCTCACCCTGACCCCCATTAAAGCTGATCCCATTTACGAAAAACCGTACTTTACCAGCGTAGGTATGACCGACGAAAGCTGTGCCACCGTCTACGGCTACGCCAGCGGTGAAATATCAAAGGATCTGATGGAAGCCAGCGAGGACATCGAAGTTGTACTGGCTGACCGGAAAGAAGTTGAGAGAATACTGCGGGAGGAAAAAACGGCGCTGTTGTGTTCCTATATGCTGATGCACTTTCTGCATGATGAAGAACCTTTTGCTTTTTTAAAATAGAAGTGTGCAATAAACCCCGGAGGGGACGGTATATTCTCCCGGAAAACGCTTAAAAGCAGTTTGCGTTTTCCGGGAGAATATACTGTCCCCTTCGGGATTTTCAAAACAATACATCTTATTTCACAGCAAAACAGTAGAGATTTTGTTAAAATCCACTTTCCATCACAGAAACATTATGCTAAAATACCTGCGGACTATAAGAAAAAGGATGAATAAATATGGAAGAACATTATAAAAAGGTAACTTTTAAAGAAGCAAGAGAGATTCTCGACACCCGCCCTGACTGCATCATGTTCGATGTACGGGAAGAGGTCGAGTACAATACAGGACATGCCCAGGAGGCAGAGCTTTTTACGCTGGCAGATATCGATGAAGATACAGCCGCCGAACGTATCCCTTCTTACGATACACCGATCCTTGTTTACTGCCGCAGCGGCCACCGCAGCTTTGAAGCTGCACAGAAGCTGATCGAATACGGCTATAAGGAAATTTATGATATCGGCAGCCTGATCGGCTGGCCCTACGGGATGTTTTAAAAAGTAAATGTCATGTACAAACTGGTGCAGTCATATATGTTATAAAATGAAGTAGCTGCCTGTGATGTATAGTTCTGTTTCACGACAGAACTATGCAGCGCAGACAGCTACTTTTCTTCATATATATAGTAGACGATATTTTGAAGGAAAACAGATATGGACAGTCAGAAGCTCGACAGTGAACTGCAGCTGGCACTTTCCTTACCGGAAAATGTGAGGGAGGAATCGCTGGAGCTGGATGTGGGATATAATGCTGCAGAGGAAAGATGGACACTGATCGTTCGGTATATCGGGGATATTGTATCGGCTGCAGGAGCAATAGCGGAGATTACGCTTTTGCTTGGCGGCTATGCAATTGTGCGGATTCGTGAGCAAGATATTGAGGCATTTTCAGCCTTGGAGCAGGTCATTTACGTGGAAAAACCGCGACAGTTGCAGTTTGCTGTCCGCCGTGGAAAGATCAGTTCCTGTTTCCTGCAGGTACAGAGCGCGCCGTATCAGCTGTATGGTAAGGGGGTACTGGTCGGCATTGTGGACTCCGGTATTGATTTCTTTCATCCGGACTTTCGAAATCCGGATGGCAGTACACGGCTGGTAGAACTATGGGATCAGACCGTACCGGGAATGCCGCCGGATGGCTATAAAACAGGGCGATTGTATACCAAAGAAGAGATCAATGAACTGCTTTTGGAAAATAATACAGAGTTTCGGCGGTCGCTTGATCCTGGTGGTCATGGAACAGCGGTGAGCGGGATTGTGACCGGAAATGGAAAGGAAAATATCGAGAATCGTGGTGCAGCCTGGCAGAGCGATATCCTTTTTGTGAAGCTTGGTACTCCGGGGGAACGTTCGTTTCCGCGGACGTCGGAGCTGATGACCGCGGTGGATTATATGGTAAAGACTGCAGCCCGGCTCGGGCAGCCAATCGCGGTCAATATCAGCTTTGGTAACAACTATGGATCACATAATGGAGATTCTATTCTGTCCTCGTATCTGGATATTGCGGCAGACTATGGGAGAAATGTAATCTGTATCGGCACGGGAAACGAGGGCGATATGGCACACCATGCTTCCGGGATCTGGGAGGAAGGCAGGCTGCAGGTGACGGAACTGGCAGTGCAGACAGCTCAGACAGCATTTAATGTACAGTTGTTTATGCAGTACGAGGATCAGGTGGTATTTGCACTGGTGCACCCGGACGGACAGCAGTTTACCGTAATCGACGGACAGCCCGGTACGCAAAAATACCGGCTGGGAGATACGCAAGTGTATCTTTATTATGGGGAACCAACGCCGTACAGTCGCAGAAAGGAACTGTATCTGGCCTTTGTACCGAATCATCGGTATGTGGACAGTGGCATATGGCGTCTTGTTGCAGATCCCCGGCGCATTGTGACCGGACAGTATGATCTGTGGCTGCCTGCAGGAGCTGAGATCCAGACCGGGACAGCATTCCTTTCCCCGGATCCGGACCGTACCTTTACAGAACCGTCCGGGACATCAAGAAGTATTGCTGTTGCTGCTTATGATGCATCCACGTTAGCATATGCCCCCTTTTCGGGACGTGGTTTTCCCGGCCTTCCCGGCGATATCCAGCCAACTCTGGCGGCACCGGGCGTAAATATCACAACGACCCGTGCCGGTGGCGCTTATACGATGGTTACAGGTACGTCTTTCGCCACACCCTTTGTCACCGGAGCTGCAGCCCTGCTTATGGAATGGGGCATTATCCGAGGCAACGATCCCTATCTTTATGGGCAGAAAGTCAAAAGTTATCTCATCTCCGGCGCCCGTCCACTTCCAGGTATTTCAATATATCCGGACCGGCGGGTGGGGTATGGGGAGGACGTTATAATAAGGTTACATTGAAGAAAGTCAGTAAAATCAAGTGTTTCCGTTCATTTTC
>CAKRQV010000019.1 GCA_934394565.1 uncultured Lachnospiraceae bacterium | reverse complement strand
GTAATTGCTACCGGGTTGACTTTCAGTGTATACTGTGCTCTCGGTTTGTTCGTATAGTTTGGATTACTTGCCTCTACGATTACGTTTACAAGTCCATCCCTTACATCCGTTACACTCGGCTGTGCATCTGTCCATGTTGCTCCGCCATCGGTAGAATACTTATATGTTGTATTTCCACTCTGCTCATTCGTTGTCGGCTCGCTTCCGGTATGGCTGTTGGCATCATATGTTCCATTATAGCCAAGGGCATCCACATCCAGGAAATTAAACTCTCCATCGGCAACAATAGTCAACTGACCTGTAACATTGATCGTATAGTTTCCGGTGGAATCCGTTGTTCCATCCGCCTTTACCACAGACCAGCTGTATTCGCCTACGGTCGTATAAGTACCAGCATCTGTTCCGCTGATGGTTGCTCCTGTCAGGGTCAGTCTTTCGCCTGCAACCACACCATCAATCGTTCCCTCTGCAATATTGATGCTCTGTTCGGTTCCTGTATAACGCTTACTGTCTTCCTTAGTTGCTGTAATTGCTACCGGGTTGACTTTCAGTGTATACTGTGCTCTCGGTTTGTTCGTATAGTTTGGATTACTTGCCTCTACGATTACGTTTACAAGTCCATCCCTTACATCCGTTACACTCGGCTGTGCATCTGTCCAGGTTTCTCCACCATCTATAGAATATCTATAGCTTGTCGTTCCACCCTTCGCATTCGTTATCGGCTCCTTTCCGGTGTGGCTGCTTGCATCATACGTTCCATTGTAGCCAAGGGCATCCACATTCAGGATTTCCAGATCATTTCTCGAGGTAATAGTCAGTTTTCCGCTTACCTCTATCTCATAGTTATCCGTAGAATCTGTCTTTCCATCTGCCTTTACCACGGACCAACTATACCCATCTACCGTTGTATAGTCACCGACAGTTGTTCCTCTGATAATTGCACCTGTCAGAATCAGAGTTTCACCTTTAACGACACCACTGATGTTTCCTTTCGCAATATCAATACTCTGTTCGGTTCCTGTATACGGTTTGCTTGCTTCCAAATGCGCCTTGATTTTTGCCTTGTTCACTTTCAGTGTATACTGTGTTTCCGGCTCATTTGCATAATTCGGATTGCTTGCTTTTACAGTTACAGTTATTGGACTCTCTTTTACATCCGTTATACTCGGCTGCTCAGCTTTCCAAGTTTTTCCGCCATCGATAGAATAGTTATATGTTGTCGTTCCACCTTTCGCATTCGTCGTCGGCGTGCTTCCGGTATGACTGTTTGCATCATATGTTTCCTCATAGCCAAGGGCATTAATATTGAGGAATTTAAAATCCGTATTCTTTGTAATACTTAACTTTCCACTTACCTCAATCGTGTAGTTACCTTTAGATGAAGTTCCATCTTTTTTGGCTACAGACCATGCGTAAACACTTACCTCAGTATAGTCACCCAATTCTTTTCCGCTAATCGTTGCATTCGTCAGAGTTAAAGTCTCTCCCGGCACTAAACCAGTTGCTTTATCTGCACCAATCGTCAAGGTCTGTGTTTCGCCATTATACGGTACAGTCTTGCTATCAGACACTGTAATCTTTTCCGGTGTAATGATAACTTTTGCTGTTGTCGTCAGCGTTTGACGCTGACCACCTATCGTCACTGGCATAGTAGCTTTAACCAAATATTCACCTACATCTGTAAATGAAGGATTAGCACTTTCTTTTTTCCAGGTTCTACCATCATCCGAAGATGATTCATATGTCATTGTTCCGAACTTGACTAAGTTCTGAGAATCAATCTGATTAACATATTCTTTTTCCAATGACCCCTTATTAAATTTTGCTTCTGCAGAAATAGAATATCCAGTGCCATCATATACATGAGTCACTCCACTGGCTTCAATTCCAACCCATAACGCATCTAATGTATGTTCACTTCTTCCGCTATGTTCTACTGTTGCTCCAGCCTGATAAGCAATTCCTTTTTCGTTATTTCCCTTTTTATCAAACCATCCAACAAAAACATATCCTTTGGCCTGTGGTTTTGCATCTGTTACTGTAAAAGTATCTCCTTTTTCAAATTTCCATTTATAGGTATATTTTTGAGCTCCTCCAGAAGTTTTTCCAGCTTCCTCCAAGTATGTTGGTGTACCATTACTCCATGTAGCTCCAGGAATTACTAAATTATATCCTGCATTACAAGTTTTTTCTTCCCACTGTGCAGTTAACGTCACGTCACGATCCGGCATACTGAACGGTGAACTGTCTTTTGTTAAAAGATCTGCATCTTCTGCATTTTCTGAAGACTTCCAGCCAAGGAATGTATATCCTTCTCTTGTCGGGACATCATTCACTACATAGACCATAGTTCCTTCATTTGTAAAATATGAAGAACTCGTTCCGCTGTTTGACCAGCTACCTCCATTCAGTTCATATCTGACATAACGTCCGGCTGTGTATTTAGCATAGAAGGTCACATCTTCATTCAATACATACGGAAATGTTACTTCTGTACCTGTCAGATTTTCGTTTGTATACCATCCAGAGAAAGTGTATGTAACACCATCCACTTTTTTCTGTGGTGGATACTCACCTGTTGGTGCTGTAGTGTCTCCATCCTTTTTAGTCTGAGCTTCTTTCTGTGAATAATTTGTTTGTCCTGGATCCTGCACCAGATAAAGTGCCGTATGAACTCCCTTTGTAATAACTCTTACTCGACAGTCTACATGTTTGTCTGGAGTAGTTCCATTATTTTTTGAAATCTTATGAGGAATCAGTTTAATAGATACAACATCTTCTTCCTTTAACTCATAGGACAGATTCTTCTGCAACTCTTCTTTATATGAATTAAAAATTGTCTGCCATGCGTTGCTTGTTTTTGGCACAATACCATTTTCATAACCTGACGGCCATGCAATTACACGTCCAGCAACATTGGATGTTATATTTTTATCGTTTGACCAAGTCGCATTCGCTGTTGTTACTTTTCCAGATCCCAGGTTTTCGCCCCACTGATCAGACGCATTGCTATCCGGATCTTTTGTCGGTGATTTCAGGAAATAGAACTGCGCATCATCCGTGGATTCAGTTGCCGCAGTAACTGTAATTGATTTTTCTGCGCTGATTGTCTTACCATCGGCGTCCTGTGCACGTACGATTACTGTAGCTTCTCCTTCTGCCACACCTGTTACCATACCGTTCTCATCAACTGTCAAAATACTTGTATTAGAAGACTGCCATGACAACACAGCACTTGCACCCGTAGGTGTGAATTCCGGAATCAATGTAATTGTATCATATGCTTTTACCGTATCTGCACCTGTCAGGGTCACACCAGAAGCAAGGATCTTTGGTGTTACCGTTACAACGATCGTTTCTTTCTGCTGATGTCTTGCGTTATTCCAAGTACCTGTACAGTACGTATGGGTAATTGTAACTGTCCCTGGAGCTATACCTCTTACCACTCCATCTGTTACCGTTGCATATGCAGTGTTTGAAGAAGACCAGTCATCAGAATGTTGGCTCCAATATATTCCACTCCAATATCCAGGACAGTTATTTGTCGTTCCGGTCAGTGTGAGGTATTCTCCGACTTTTACTGTATTTCCACCCGACAGTGCTGTCGTACTGACATCATTGTTATTTGACTGCGGCACCACACCATACGGTGAGAAGCTATCTGCAGTAAAACCCACGCTGGCACCGTCCTTGGAGCTGCCGATCTTGTCAACGGAACCGCCGTTATTTACGTGGTATACACTGGCTTCATCTGCATCCTTGATCTCGTCAGCAGAGAAGGAAACCTTTACGTCACCTGTCGGCTGGATTTCTTTTCCTTCATATTTAAAGGTGATATCCAGACCAAGCACATCTGATGCCTCACATCCGGCTGCAGCTGCGATGGCTGCTCTGTCATCTGCGGAAAGGGCTTTCAGTTCTACTGTTGTTCCTTCCGGGAAGACACCTTCCGGTGCGGAGATATTTGCTGTTACACCATCTTTGCTTCCGCTGTACTGGAATGCCGGATAAGCGGCTTCAACTGCTTCTTCTACCACAAAACTCTGCTCCGGCTGTACCTGCTCTTCTGCATCCGGAGTCTGTTCCTGCTGCTGCTCTTCCTGTTGCGGTACATCTCCATCCTCAGAAGATCCTTCTTCCTGACCAGCGTCGTTGCCAGACTGTTCGCCGTCGGCTGCAGGTGTTTCTTCCTGGGTCTGTGTCTCGTCGATCTTTTCTTCTTTATATTTAATATTCAGTGTCTCGTTTGCTTTAACGTTTTTCAGCTCATATGTGTATGTATGGTTGTCGGTGGATTTGGCTTTGAGTTTATCGCCATCGACTTTGACTTTATCTACACTGTAGCCGTCTTTAGTTTTGATCTCAAAGTGGAATGTCTGTCCTTCTTTGATCTCTTTCACATATTTGCCGTCTTTAAAGGAAACGTCTGACTTACCTTCGTCATCGATCCATGCTTTGATGGAGCCGCCGTCTTTGCCCGGCTCTTTGATGGTGATGTCGTAGGTCTGCTCTTTATTTTCTTCCTTTGCGGATTCCTCTGCTTTCTGACCCTCCTGGGCAGTTTCTACCGGAGCTACAGTTTCTTCTGTTTTGGTTTCCTCATTGGATTTCTGAGCTTCCTCTGTAGTTGCAGATTCTTTTGCTTTCTGCTCGTCAGCTTTGGCTGCTTCTTCAGCCTTTTTCTGCTCATCGGCTTTGGCTGCTTCCTCTGCCTTTTTCTGTTCTTCGGCTTTGGCTGCTTCCTCTGCTTTCTTCTGCTCTTCTGCTTTTGCTTCGGCCTCGGCTTTTGCTTTAGCTGCTTCCTCGGCTTTCTTTGCCTCTTCGGCAGCCTTGTCGTCCTTGGCCTCGACCTTGACTTCCTGTTTTTTCTCTTTTTCTTTCTCCTCAGTCTTGGTCTCCTGCTGTGTCTCTGCGGATGCAGCGGCTTCCGGAGTCTCGCTATCTGTTGCGCGCAGATAGGTCAGGTTCGTGAAAGCGCCACTTGTTACGATCATTGTGATCGCGAGTAACAGAGCCAGCCATCTTTTGAGATTCTTTTTCATACTCTTTTCTCCTTTCTGGATTCTGACCACTGAATATATAATATTCTGTTGTTACAGAATATGGGTTATGGGGATATTTGGATATAGTACTCCCCTTATATTTATGAAGTGTTTTCAGATGGCGTAAAAGGCTCATCAAATTTGCAATTTTTTTTAAAATTTTTTTATATTTTTTTCAGTTGCTTCTATGGAAGCCTATTTTAGTGCATATCTTGTCTTTTGGTGTGGTGATGCTTTGCTCCGGAGTAGGTATATGCTTTCTTATTATAATAGGAAGAAACTCTGTCCAATGCTCCGGATTTCTGTTTTGAGAGCCGGGGAGGGGCTTGTCCGGGGCGGCTCTGTTTATGTATATATGCGTGAGATGACCGGATATGACTTCAGGCAGAAAAAAGGCTGTGGAAAGATTGGTCTTTACCACAGCCTTTTGGGGACAGTTTATTCTTTTATGGGATTCAGATCCTTGTCGAGCCAGATGCGGATGGTTGCTGCTTGTGCTCCTATAATCTCTGCTATCTCATCCAGATGCATACCTCTCCGGTCAAGGGCTATGGCTACTTCTCTTTGGGTTTCTTTCTTTCCTTCGGTTCTTCCTTCGACCCTTCCTTCAGCTCTTCCATCGGCGACTCCAAGTTTAATTAATTCTTCCAGTTCTTTACACATGCTTTCTTCTCCTTTCTGTGTTTCTTTTAATTCCCGCACCCGGTCTGCCAGCACTTTGCTGTACATGTCATCGGCATTTTTACAGTACAGGTCATGCATCAGGTGCCCTAATTCGGTATCATCCTGCTTTGATGAGTTTACATATATGATGTGAGTTTCATCTGCAAACTTTTTGTTTGTTTCCTCGATATTTCTACTTATATGATAAATGGGTAATTTATCGCCCAACGGATCACCGCGGGTAATAAAGATCACATAGCTTTCCTGTAATTTATCATACGCTTCTCCCGCTTTTAATGTATTCATATCCAGCAATCCGCTGTGATATCTTGCGCGTTTCGGTGTGGCTCCTTCATTTTCTTTCTGAATCTCCAGATTATACTGGCGGCCGTCTTTGTCCTGTACGACGCAGTCCAGTATGGCGGAACGGCCCTGCAGGTTTTTGAAATCCTTCTGGATCACAGGCTCGGTGAGCTGCAGGCCGGGGCTGTTCATGATTATCTGCAGGATATATTCTGTACAGGTCTGTTTTTTCAGGACATTTCTCATAAAGATATCATCCATAATAGTCAGATTTGCCAGAACGTTCCGGCATTCTTCACGATATTTACTTGTGTTTTCTGGTGATGCTGTCACTTTTTTCCTTTCTCCCGGACAGACAGAATCTGATAGGTCATAGATACACCTGTCGGGTTCACTATTTGATTTGTGCAATTGGAATCTCTGCCCGGAACGGGGCATTTTTTGAAATGTGCAGACACTGATTTGTCGATAATATTCGTTTTATCTGCTTATATTTGTAGTATAATATGGTTTGGTTTGATTTGCAAGCATTTTTTCTTTCCTCTCAATGCAAAAAAATGCTGTATTTCCCCCAATCCATGGTATAATAAATTCAACTAACTTTACAGGTTGCAAAGGAGTGACAGCGATTATGAAAAGGTATAATATTTTCAAGACGGTGCAGCTGGTTTTATTTATTGTTCTGGCTGTGATCTGCCTGAGTGCGGTGCTGATAAATCCGGAGGTTTTCCATCTGGTTGCCAATGATGGCAGCTTTCGTCTGATCTGTATCCTGCTCTGGGTCGTTCTGGCGCTTTCTTTTGTAGGAATCTTCCTTGATTTTACCTATATGTCTTCCTACAAGAGAGATTTCAGTGAGCTGGATTTTGCAGTCCATTCCGATCCGGTTTCCGGTATTGCCAACCGTTACAGCTGTGATGCGCTGATCGAACAGTACCTGGACAAGCCCCTGGATCCCAATATTGGCTGTATCATGTTTGAGCTGACCAATCTGGCCGAGATCAATAAGGTTTACGGTCATACCCAGGGTAATGCGATGATCCGTGAGTTTTCCACGATTTTACAGACAACGGCGGTGGAGCTTTGCTTTGTCGGCCGTAACGGCGGTAATAAATTCCTCGCCCTGTTTGAAAAGGGCAGTCTGGAAAAGATTCTCTTTTTCCTGACCCGCGTAAAACAGAAGGTCGATCTGCACAATGAGATGAACCCGAACTGCCGTATGGATTATCTCTATGGTATCGCCTTTAATGAGGGAGATGCTGTACATACGATCACTGAGCTGATCGCACTGTCCAACCGCCGGATCCATGTGAAAGATCCGAAACATATCGTAAAAGATAACGCCGAAAACGAATCCAAATAAGGAGACTTCCATGGCAGAGTTAGATTATCAGTATCTGGCGAATGTCGTGAAACGGGCCCAGGCCGGAGACAGTGATGCTTTTGCCGAGCTTTATGCAGCGACTTACCAGAAACAATACCGTTTTGCTTACAGCTACTTAAAGGACGAATATCTCGCCCAGGATGCTGTACAGGAAACTTATATATCCGTACTGAAAGGTCTGGGCAAGCTGAAGGACCCCAGGCTGTTCGTATCCTGGCTGAATCAGATTTCTTTCCGTGTCTGCTTCCAGATCCAGAAACGGCAGACCCGGTTTGATGCGGAGACCTCGCTGTATCAGAATACAGCACCGACGTTGCTGGACCAGTCCCGTGATCCGGAACGACAGGTGATCCATATCGACGAGAAGGAATATCTGGTCAAACAGATCTTAAATCTGCCGTTTTCCGAATCTCAGGCGATTACATTAAAGTACATCAATAATATGACACTCGATGACATTGCGGATATGATGGATATCAGTCGCAGTTCTGTAAAAAGATATCTCGCCAGCGGCAAAAAGCGTCTGAGCAAGATACTGCAAAAGGGGTGATTCGCTATGCTTTTCCATAAATCCAAGAAAAATCAACCTGCACTGGACGATGCGACAGCTGATCTTATGCTGGGAAATATCTTCGACGCCTGTGAAAAGGAGCGAAATACTGTCCCGCTGTCTGTACTGACATCCTACAGCAATTACCGTAAGGAGCGTTTCCTGTTACAGAAGGTGATACTTCTGATCGTTTTCCTTTTATTCTGTATGCTGCCTTTCTGGTTTGTACCTGCTACATTTTCCGTGGATACGGCCTCTGTCGGTACACAGTATGATCCGATCTACGAGGTGCGGGTCAATACGCCGGTGATTCCGGTCGCACGTGTAACGGCTACTCTCGGCGGCCATAATGTGCCGGTCTACGAAACGGCCAGCCATGTCTACCAGATCGAGCCGGATGCCAACGGTGAACTGGTGATCACGGTTGTTCTGAAGAACAGGCAGTCCAATACCTTTACCCTGACTGTAGAAGCGGTGGATACAAAGACACCGGTATTGCTTTCCAACCAGCAGTCGGGCGATAATATCGCGCTGCTTGTGGAGGATGCGGATTCCGGTATCGATTATGCCGGTGTATATGCCTTAAACAGCTCCGGTGAACGGATACTTCCGGTCTCTTATAATGAAGAAACCGGTGAGATTGATTTTCAGTATCCGAAGGAAGCGATGAATATTTATATCCCGGACAATGCCGAGAATGTTCTGCACCTGATTCTGTCACTTTATTAACCCCAGCTTACCATGACTAAAGGAGGCACTGCGATGAGAGCTGTACTGTATAAACCTGTACAAGCACGGCTCTTTATCGTGTGTCTTCTTTGTTTTTTTCTGCTGCCGGTCCTTGCCGGCTGCGGTGACAGTGTAAAGGAAGGTGCCAATGCCATCGAAGGCGAACACCGGACGACACAGACAGATTTTCTTGTACCATCAGCCGATGGCGATGTGACGAAAGAGGAAAAGAATGTAAAAATCGACGCTTCCCATACCGATGAGGGCTATATCATGATCTCCTATTCCGGTGATGCCGATGCAGCCCGGGTACAGATTACGGATCCTTCGGACACCGTCTACAGCTACGCTCTTACGGTTGGCGATATGGCTACGTTCCCTCTCTCCGGTGGCAGCGGCAGCTACAAGATCGATGTGCTGGAACATGCCTACGATGATATGTATGCGCTGGCCTGTTCCTGGACAACAGATGTCAGGATTTCCGATGAGTTCAAGCCTTTTCTCTACCCCAATCTGTACTGCTGGTACACAAAAGACAGCAAAGCTGTCCAGTACGGCATACAGTTGTCCGATGAATCCTCCAATGATCTGGATTATGTAGAGAAGATCTATAATTATGTGACCACATCCATTACCTACGATACACAGCTTGCCGAAAATGTACCTGCAGATTATATTCCGGATATTGACCAGACGATAGAAAAAGGTACCGGAATCTGCTTTGACTACGCCTCGCTGATGACGGCAATGCTGCGGTCACAGGGGATCCCTACAAAGCTGGAGGTGGGTTACAGCGGTCAGGCATACCATGCCTGGATCAGCGTCTACCTGACGGAAACCGGCTGGGTGGACAATATTATTTCTTTTGACGGCAAGAGCTGGTCTCTGATGGATCCGACGCTGGCCGCCAGCAATTCGGCATCCGCAGTAAAGAAATATGTGGGTGACGGTTCTAATTACACAGTAAAATACAATTATTAAGTATACATGGAGGCGATTATGGCAAAATCAACACAAAATCCCAGGCCCTTCAGTGATCAGGAGATCTCTGCTTTCTGCGGACAGCTGACGCTGATCCTGCAGTCTGGTCTTTCTTCGATCGAAGGTATTTCTGTCATGCTGGAAGACGCGCAGTCCGAAGAGGAAAAGCAGATACTGACTGCGATGCAGGAAAAGCTGACGGAAACCGGCAGTCTGGCCGATGCTTTTGAAGCAGCCGGTATTTTTCCATCCTATCTGTTACATATGGTGCAGATCGGTGAAGAAAGCGGTACACTGGATACGGTAATGAATGCTTTATCAACCCATTATGCCAGAGAAGATGCCATTCACCAGAGTATCAAAAGTTCCGTGACGTATCCTCTGTTTATGGCCGCAATGATGGTGGTGATCATCCTGGTACTGCTTGTCAAAGTCCTGCCTATCTTTAACCAGGTCTTTGTACAGCTGGGTTCCGAAATGACCGGGTTTTCCCGTACACTGATGAATCTTGGCAATCTGCTGCATACCAATGCACTGGTCTTTGTCGTGATTCTTCTTGTGCTTGTCGCCTTTTTATTCTTTGGTCTGCGCACACAGGCCGGTATGGCGCTGACCACCAGGATCGGGCATGCCCTGCCCTTTACGCGATCAGTCTATGAAAAAACTGCTGCCTGCCGTTTTGCCGACGCCATGGCACTGACGCTGTCCAGTGGCCTTATGCCGGAGCGCAGTATGGAGCTGGCTTATCAGCTGAACGATGACCCTGTCTTTGCAAAGAAGCTGGACATCTGCCGCCAGCTGATGACCGATGGCATAGATCTGTCGGATGCACTGCATGAAGCCGGAATTTTTACCGGTACGTATGCCCGTATGATCACCCTTGGTGCACGCACCGGTAATCAGGAGCAGGTGATGCGCCGGATCTCTGATATGTACCAGGAGGAGATTGATACCCGTCTGTCCAATATGCTGGCTGTACTGGAGCCTACACTGGTCATTGCACTGTCACTGATCGTCGGTGTGATTCTTCTTTCGGTCATGCTGCCGCTGATGGGCATTCTTTCCAGTATTTAAGCTGGTCTACAGGAGTTTTGACTTATGATACGTTTTTCCTATGAACAAAAACCGCACCGGCACCGGCGATATCTGTGGTCGCTGGCGCTGTTTGTGGCAATACTGCTTATTTTTTATGTCAGTCTGGACCGCTTTTCTGCGGATTCCACGAGACGGCAAAAAGAAAATCTGGAAAATGCCCTGCAACGCACCATCACCTACTGTTATGCCGCGGAAGGGACTTATCCGGAGAATCTGGCTTACTTAAAGAGCCATTACGGTCTGACCTGGGATGAATCGCGCTTTTATGTAGATTACCGGGTCAGCGGTGCCAATATCTATCCGGATGTAACGATTCTTGAAAAGAAGGGGGAGGTACACTAAAATGCGGTTTTCCCACCAGCAAAAACATGTGATCGACCTGCTGTTTCCCATTGCCCTCTTTTTTGTTTTTGCGTTGTCGGCACTGACGGTAATCCTTTTAGCCACGCATGTCTATCAGGAGACTACCGCGGAGTCTTCTTTAAACTATACGGCACAGACAACGCTTTCCTATATCCGTGAAAAGATCAGTCAGGCCGATGCCGATGGCGGTGTTTCGCTGACTACGCTGGACGGACAGGACGCACTCTGTCTGCGTACAACGCAGGATGACAGCACCTATTACACGTATATTTACGCACTGGACGGTGAGCTTCGGGAGCTTTTTGTCAGTGCAGATACGGATACACCTTCTGCTGCCGCCGGACGTTCTATTCTTCCGGTACAGTCCTTTACCATGGAAACTATGGCGGATGATCTGTACGCTTTTACTTGTATTTCCACGGACAACGAGACCGCCCGTACGGTGATTGCCGTGCGCAGCCATGCGTTATCCTGAAAAGGAGTTATCTATGAACCATAGAACTACTGCGAGAGGCTCGAGTCTGTTTCTGATCGAGCTGATCATTTCTATTCTGTTTTTTGCTGTGGCCAGCAGTGTCTGTGTTCAGTTCTTTGTCAAAGCCCGACTGATGAGCCGGGAGGCGGCGCAGCTGACTGAAGCGGTCGCTGCCTGTACAACAGCTTCTGAAACCATCGCTTCCGGAGATTCTCTGGAAACGATTTCTGACCGCTTGAGGGCTGTATACCCTGACTGTCAGGCCAGTCTTACCGCATTGTCAGCAGATGGCGGCACACAGACGCTGCAGCTGTCGGATGAGCTCACGGCTGTGTGTTGTATGAACGACCGGATGTTTACGGCGATTCTTCATTATACCCCGTCAGACCTCTCCAGTCCGTTATATACGCTGTCTGTCGATAAATATCTGCCGGGAGGTGATCTTTGATGTCTGAGAAAAAGTCACGGCTGCCGGCCACCAGTATCGGTTCCTCTCTGTTACTGGTCATCTTTCTGATTCTGTGTCTGGTTATGTTTGCCACACTGTCTGTCACAACAGCCCGAAGCAACTATCTGCTGAGTGAGCGTGAAGCCGAGCGTGTAACAGCCAAAACAGCCGCCGATAATGCCTCCCAGCAGCTCCTGGCATCTCTGCCGACGCTATGTGCCCATGCTTCAACCGCCTCTGCAGAGACTGTATCGACTGCGTTCGGAGATATCCCGGTTTCTATCACGCCACTGGAAAACGGTCACACTGTTTTTTCCTGGCAGATCAGTATTTCGGATACCCAGGCTCTGGCTGTGTCTGTCGATCTGGCCTCCCTTGATACACCGGAAGAATATACGATTACCCGCTGGCAGACGATCAAAACCTCTGACTGGTCTTCCACTGATACGATCCGGGTCATGACGCCCTGATTTTGCAGCAAATCCATACTGCTGTACCCTGTACTGACGGGTATCTGAGGATATGAAGTAACTTAAAAAGGATGGTACTGTAATGAAAATAGAAGAATTGTTAAAAAAGGCTGTAGATGAGCAGGTCTCCGATGTTTTTGTCGTCGCCGGACGTCCCGTCTCTTTCCGGAAAAACGGATTGATCCACAAGATTGATGACGATCGTCTGTTGCCACAGCATACGGATGCACTGCTCCATGAAATTTATACTCTGGCCGAAAACCGGGACTTTACACGGCTGGCTGCAGAGGGAGATGATGACTTTTCTTTTGCCCTGCCCGGTGTTTCCCGTTTCCGTGTCAGTGCCTACAAACAGCGCGGCAGCTACTCTGCTGTAATCCGTGTGATCACATTCACCCTGCCAGATCCTGCAGAGCTTGGTATCCCGGAATCCGTACTTCATCTTTGCCATGCCAACAGCGGTATGGTGCTGGTCACCGGTACTGCCGGCTCCGGTAAATCCACGACTCTGGCCTGTATGATCGACCGCATCAACCATACCCGGGATGCCCATATTATTACACTTGAAGATCCGCTGGAATACCTGCACCGCCACGACCGCTGTATCGTCAGCCAGCGTGAGATCAATGTGGATACCGAGAACTATGTCACCGCCCTGCGCGCCGCCCTGCGTCAGAGTCCCGATGTTATCCTGCTTGGCGAAATGCGTGATTATGAGACCATTGAAGTCTCCATGACCGCCGCCGAAACCGGTCATCTGCTCTTATCCACCCTGCACACCCTTGGTGCTGCAAATACCATTGACCGTATTATTGACGTATTCCCCGCCAGTCAACAGCACCAGATCGCCATCCAGCTGTCCACAACGTTACATGCTGTGGTATCCCAGCAGCTTGTTCCTACGGTGGACGACCATATGGTTCCTGCATTCGAGATCATGACTGTCACCCCGGCGATCCGCAATATGATCCGCGAGAATAAAATCCCCCAGATCGAAGGCCTCCTCTATGCCTCCGCCCGCCCGGATATGGTCTCCATGGACAACAGTCTCTTAAGCCTTTACAAGGCCGGACGCATTACCCGCGACACCGCCCTCACCTATGCCACCAACCCCGAGATGCTCGGTAAGAAACTCTAAGCAGTGATACAGCCATGGCAAAAGTCAGCCGGAGGCTGTGGCTGCAGAGGGCGTGTTCTGGTTTCCAAGCGCACTTTTAATCGTTTGAAGCCAGAACACACACCCTCTGCCGTCACAGCCTCCGGCGTCCGTCCTATTTTTTCTTCAATTTCTTCATCCGCAGCACATAATATGCCACCAGAAACGCCACCAGAGCCACACCGGCCACAGCCTCCGGTCCCTGCATCCCGGCATCCGAAAACGCCGTAAATAAAATACCGGCTACACCCGCCAGCACCAGACAAACCGCTCCCGGCTTTTCAAAACTCTTTAACGACTCCTTCGTAAACTTCGACTGCTCCGCCGTACCGACATCCTTCATAAATCCCTTCCGGTACAAAAGCACCCCGGCTACCACCAGATAGCCAAAGATTACATAACATGCCATAGAAAATATCGTCATTATCCTGTCCTCCTGTATTTTCCCATTGTACCATATTCTCCCCTCATCTTTCACCCCTTTTTACCCGGCCAGCTGCCCCGGCATTCTCATTCCAAACTCTCCATTGTCAAAGCCCCGATATTGGCGTATCATAAAGGCAGTATATATTTATCACCATTTCAGGAGGGATCTTATATGCCAGAAAAAAAAGAAGGTTTTGTCCATCTGTACTGTGGCAACGGCAAAGGCAAGACGACCACCGGTATGGGTCTGTGTGTCCGCGCTGCCGGTTATGGCTACAAAGTACTGATCTACCAGTTTATGAAAGATAACGATACCAGCGAAA
The DNA here is from genome assembly GCA_934394565.1 of uncultured Lachnospiraceae bacterium. Lineage (GTDB taxonomy): Bacteria > Bacillota > Clostridia > Lachnospirales > Lachnospiraceae > UBA11957. Next base: position 30,384 of record CAKRQV010000019.1, on the reverse strand, counting down.
GAAATTCTCTCGCCCACATTCCCGGCATCACCGTCCTCGATGGTCTGCCGCAGGAGAAATTCAGTTTCCAGATGTCCGATGAAGAGAAGAAAGAACGTCGTGCTTACTACGAAAAGCAGTTTGCCATGATTACGCAGAAAGCCTGTCAGGAACATTACGATGTACTTTTCATGGATGAACTGGTCTATACGATCCGCGCCGGACTTTTTGACGAAAAGCTGCTGCTTGATTTTCTGAAAAAGCGGCCTTTACAGCTGGAAGTCATCCTCACCGGCCGCGACCCCAGCCCTGCTCTGATCGAGGCCTGCGATTATGTCTCCGAGATCTGCAAGATCAAGCATCCTTTCGACAAAGGACTTCCCGCTCGCAAGGGGATAGAAAAATAGATGTAAAGATTAAGGCGGCTTTTAAAAAAGCCGCCCCTTTTATCACAGGCATCCCATAAAATGAGGAGTGCCCCGCAGGTCTCTCAACCCACGGGGCAATTATTATGAAAAAATATTATCTGTAAGAAAATGTCTTTCTTAACTGTGTTTATCTTAGCATCAATATATGAACAAACTATGAACGAAACGTTTTTTGCCGTAACTTTGTATATTATTCACGGTTTATCCGACATTCTTTTGTATACTTTTACCCATTTTCAAAGGCAGTCAGACCGTTATGCTCTACGCTGCACCCGTTCTCAGGAAAGCAGCTGCTTCAGCCATGCCAGAAGCTTCGAAAACCAGCCCTGTACCTGTTCTTTGGATACATTCAGCTCCCCCAGCTTATCGTACAGCTGCTTTGCCTGCTCCTTCAGATCATCCGCATTCAGATCCAGATCTCCGACTTTTTGCATCACATCGTTGATCTTTGCCTTATCCTCATCACTCAGGGTAATGTCCAGCTTCTTTGCCGCATCATCGATAGCCTGGTTAATACCATCCTCATCCGTGATCCCCTCAGCTACGATCGTATCCTTTACCGCCCCGACCAGTGCCTCCGCATCCGAGCTGCCGATATCTTCGGCGATCTCACCGGTTGTTACCAGCTCGTCTGTCGCAGCTTCCAGCGCTTCTGCCTGGATCGGTTCTCCGGAGAGCTCGCTATATGCCTTTACAGCGCCGATCAGTGCAGCTGTGCCCGACAGGTCAAACGGTCCGGCAACGACCACTGTAGCGTTTTTGAGCCCCGCTGTAGCCAGTGCATTCTGGTACATACCTGTCGTACAATAGGTGATATTGTGTGTCGTCACCTGAATCCCGTAGCCGTCGCTGGCTTCGCGCACATATACACTGGACAGTGCACGGCTGCCAATGACGGAAGCGGACAGATAATCATCGAGGTACTTGTGTTCTTCCTGATTGGTGACAGTCACCTCATGACCGTCCAGATCATCCTCAGACAGATCCATAATCCCTAATACCTTGCTTTTTTCCTCTGCGGAAAGATCAGCCCCCAATGCCACACAGTAATTGCTGTCTGCTGCCAGTGCCGGTACACTCATTGTAAAAGTTGTCGCCAGTGCCAGTGCACCGGCCAGTATCTGTTTCTTTATCTTCACTCTTTTTACTCCTGTTTTGCTGTTACCTTTTTGTATCCTCTACATCATACCAGATTATGCCGGAGAAATCCCGGATATTCACAATTCTTTTGAGCTTTGTTCATTTTTTCTTTACAACTTCACTATAAATTGCACATAATTTCTGGATATACTGTAATCATCAAAAAGCTTACAAGTTCTTTTTAGTTTCATATATTTCTTTTTCATGCGTCGCGTATAGCGACACTCCTTCCTTTAATGATGAAACCGGCCATCCAGATATCAGATGACCGGTTTCATTATGTCCATATTTCACCCGGCGATGCATGTCGGGTCTTTTTTATCCTCTGTACTGTGTCAGTGTATCCGACAGTCCGGCAAATTCGGCAAGTGTCAATGCCTCTCCACGGACAGACGGTAAAAAACCACAGGCTGCGATTGCTTCTTTGATTTCCTCTGCGCTGTAATTTACATCGACCGCATTGCGAAGGCCGTTAAACAGTGTCTTTCTTCTCTGGTTAAAGGAAGCCCGGATCAGGCGGAACATCTGATGCTCATCCATGACCTGTACCGGAGCTTCATCGTGACAGGTCAGACGGATCACCGCACTGCCCACCTTTGGCCGCGGCATAAAGCAGTTTGGCGGCACATTGGCGGCCAGATACGGCTCAGCGTAATACTGCACGGCCAGGGACAGTGCACCATAATCTTTATTGCCTGGCCCCGCCTGCATACGCATGGCTACTTCCTTCTGCACCATGACAGTGATGGACTCCACCGGGATTCTCTTTTCCAGAAGTTCCATGATGATCGGTGTCGTGATATAGTAGGGAAGGTTGGCAACAACCTTGGCTTTTCTGCCGCCGTTATACTTTTCGATCATACCCCGGATATCCACCTTCAGGATATCCTCGTTGATCACATGCACGTTGTCATAGGCAGCCAGTGTATCAGAAAGGATCGGGATCAGATCATGGTCGATCTCCACAGCCAGCACCTCTCTCGCATGGTATGCCAGATACTGTGTCAGTGTACCGATACCCGGTCCGATCTCGATGACGAAATCATCCTCTGTGATCCCTGCGGCATCGATAATCTTGTCCAGCACATGCGTATCGATCAGGAAATTCTGTCCAAACTGCTTGCGGAATACAAAGCTGTATTTCTGCAGAATCGCAATCGTCTCCGCCGGCTGTCCCAGCCAGGGTTCTTTACCTCTCTCCATAAATTCCTCCCTCGTTTGTTCCCGCCGGACATCTCCTCCGGCTTCCTGAAAAAAAGAGGACCATGCCTTCGACACCGTCCTCTTTTGTATCGTTTCTCTTAAAGTTCAAAGTCTTTTTCGTAAAGGATGATCCGGTTCATACGATCCACCTGACGGCCGGACAGCTTACGTCCGATCTTACGTCCGCCCTTGGACGCTTTGGCGATCGCCGCATCCACCATTTCCTTGACTTTGGCGATCGATACCGGTTCCTCAATACTCTGGTTGGCACCGATGATCGTATACAAGGCCAGAATCCCCATCTCGTCCATCTTGTAGCCACATTCACCGGCATAGGTACGGGCGAAAGTCACCAGCTCATCGTTGGTAAATACCGGGATTTTGATCGTTGCATCAAATTTTTCTGCAAACTCCGGATGTTCTTCGAACAGGTTCTTCATATCATCCTTTTCATCCTCAATGATCAGGATCATGCTGTCTGTCCGAAATTCCATCGCCTGATTCAGCTTGAGTACCGTATCGTCCGTCATGCGGCCCGCTTTCTCGATCACGAGGAAGCCTCCGGACAGTTTGGCTACAACCTGGGCGACATCCTTTTCATTCAAATCGTCTGCCTGGATCCGGGCAAACTTGGCTGCGGACAGCTCAAACTCCTTGCACAGTGCCTTGATCAGGCCTTCGGTCAGCCGTGTCTTGCCGGTGCCCTTACGCCCCATGATGGCGATATTGCCATGACGGGAGGTCTTAGATACCGCACCATTGTATGCCGTCATCAAAGCTTCCAGAATCTGTGTATCCATACCCGGTACTTTGGCAAAATAGGTAAATACCCGTTTCTGCTCCTCGCTCATGCGGTTGGCCGGTGCAGCACGCATGATACGCATACGTTTATCCTGCGGCGTCTCCTTAACCATCTCACTGTGCTCGATCGTACGATCGGCTTCTTTTTCCAGCTTTTTGACCAGATCCTCCGGTTCTCCTTCCTGTCTGGCCGGTGCTTCCTTCTCCGGCTGTACCGGATTGGCGACCATATCGCTGACTTCAGCGGCCAGCAGTGCCTGCAGATCAAAGTCTTCGTCCTTTTTCTCCTCTGTGGCTTCTGCCTGTGGTTTTTCGATCTCTTTGGACAAATCCAGCGTAGCATGCGGTACATCCACTGCCGGTGCCTTATACATGGCGTCCTCCAGATTGATCGTTTTATCCGGTACGACCTCTTTTTCCGGCTCCTTTGTCTCTTCTGCAGCTGTTTTTACAATCGCATCTTCCAGATCAAAGGATGGCATCGTATCCGCTGGCTCTTTCTTCGGTGCTCTGACCTCCTGCGCTGTTGTCTTCTCAATAGCTGCTTCCAGATCGATCGTTGCCGCTTCTGCCGGCTCACTTTCCGGCTCTTTTTGCGCTTCATCCGTTGCCTTCACTATAGCAGCTTCCAAATCGATCGCAGGCTCTGCCTCCGGGGCAGCCGATTCTGTTTCCGGTTTCTGCGGACTGGCTGCAGGTATTGTATCTGTTTCCGGCACCTGCGGTGCCTCTTTTTCTTTCAGAATATCTGCAACTTCGCTTTCCAGTACGCTGGAAAGATCAAAATCATCCTTCTCTGGCTCTGTCTCCTGCTGTTTTGCCGGTGCCGTTACGCTCTGCGGATCTCTGCCATCCACGATTGCATCGGCCTGAGCCTCCAGAATAGAAGAAAAATCCATCTCTGCATCAGCTGCGGTATTCTCTTCTGATTGCTGGGATGCCGGTCGGGTAACAACTTCTTCCCGGCGCACACCACTTTCAATCGGCTGTTCCGGCTCAAGCTTCGGCGCATAGCGGTCTGTCTCCACTCTGGCATACAGATCCTCCTCTGCTTCCTTCTGTCTGGTTTCCGGTTCCTCGTCGTCATCGTCATCATGGATCATACCGCCGATTACCTTTTTCAGACTCTTTGTCAGTCTCGACTGCAGATCCATCGTACTGGTAAAATCTTCGGAAGCTGCTGCTGGCTTCGGCTCTGCCTGCACTTTTTTCTCCGTATCCTGTGCTGCTGCAGCTTCGTCAGCATCATCAGCAGCCGACGGCTCTGCAGCTTCCGGCTCCTGTTTTTTCTTTTTCTTCACAGGCTTTGGTTCTTCTTTAACCAGAAGCTCCGGCATCGTCTCAAAGCGATGATCGTATTTTTCCTGCTGAGACGGTGTCAACGGCGTATGCTTCATTTTAAGCTCCATGGCCTTTACGACATAGACACCTTCACTAAACCACAGGATAATATCGTCACATTCCTCAATACACTCCTGGGTCATACCGGCCTGGTCATACAGCTTTGCCAGCTCATACGCCCAGCGCTCGGTATATTCACTCTCCTTGTAATCGTGCAAAGCATCGATCTGTTCCTCTAATGACGCCTGGTTCGCCTTCAGGATCTTATACTGCAACAGATATCTCGCCGAATCCCGGGGCGCCGCCTTGATAAAATCCTGATAATATTCGGATGCCCCTGCCGTATCGTTCATCTGCAGGCACAGCTCCACGAGCCGTGAAAGGATGCTCTTACCTATGGAAGCCCTCTTTAACGCCAGCAGAAGAATCCGCTTGGTATCCTCCAGCATATCGTTGGTCTCATAAACATCAGCAACCATACAAAGCGTCCGGATATTCTTAACACGCCGCCAGTCAATCTCCTGAACCAGATCCAGCGCACTGTCATAATCCTGTTCTGCAACCAGCTCCTTCAGCTGATCCAGCTTAACCTGATATTCCGCCTTATCCAATGTACTCACCTCAATATTTTCCATGTACCACTGTACATACTGCAAGCAATTATAATCAAAAAACAGTTTAGCACACTGCCCTCCCCTTGTCAATTCCGCCACCACTTCTATGTCCCTCACACCCCGGCGCCCACACCGGGATGAACGTGCAGCCGTTCCCCTCGTACATTCTAAATTTCTGCAAAAAGCAGAAAGAAGGGACAGTATATATTTACACTGAAAACGCTCAAAAACGCCTTGCGTTTTCAGTGTGAACATATACTGCCCCTTCTTTCGTCCGTCAGCCAGCCCTTAGAAATTACTCTCCGTCGGCTCCACCTTCACCCGGTCAAGCTTCCAGATTTCATCGACATACTGCTGGATCGTACGGTCAGATGTAAATTTACCGGACTTTGCTACATTCAGCATAGCCATCCGTGCCCACCGCTTCTCATCACGATAAGCCTCCTCCACTCTCTGCTGTGCAGCCGCGTAGGACTTGAAATCAGCCAGAATGAAGTAACGGTCAGCCTTACCAAACTTGTCTGTCAGCAGAGAATCGTACAGATCTCTGAAAAGTTCTGTATGCTGGTATGTGCCATTGATCAGACTCATCAGCACACGACGGATATCCTGATCCGTGTTGAAGTAGTAGTGCGGATCATATCCGCCATTATTTTCGAAGTTGATAACTTCCTGCGCAGACAGACCAAAAATAAAGGCATTGTCCTCACCAACCTCCTCAACGATCTCCACATTGGCACCATCCATCGTACCCAGTGTCGGCGCACCATTTAACATAAACTTCATGTTACCTGTACCGGAAGCCTCTTTACTTGCAGTAGAGATCTGCTCAGATACATCGGCAGCGGCAAAGATCAGCTCAGCATTGCTGACACGGTAATTCTCGATAAAGACAACTTTGATCTTACCATTGATGGATGCATCGTTATTGATCACATCCGCTACGGTATTGATCAGTTTGATCGTCAGCTTCGCCGTACGGTAACCAGCGGCAGCCTTTGCACCGAAAATAAAGGTTCTCGGGTAGAAATCTCTCTCCGGATGATCCTTGATCTCATTGTACAGATACATCACATGAAGGATATTTAAAAGCTGTCTCTTGTACTCATGCAGACGTTTTACCTGTACATCAAAGATGGAGTGCGGATCGACGTCGATACCATTGTGCTCCTTGATATATTTGGCCAGACGCAGTTTGTTCTGGTATTTGATGTTCATAAATTCCTGCTGTGCCTTTGGATCATCGACATACAGAGATAATTTGTTGATTTTTGGCAGATCTGTGATCCATTCATCACCGATATGCTCTGTAATCCAGTCAGCCAGCAGCGGATTGGCATGTTTTAAGAATCTTCTCTGGGTGATACCGTTGGTTTTGTTGTTAAATTTCTCCGGCATCATCTCATAGAAATCTTTGAGCTCCTGTTTCTCCAGGATCTCGGTATGCAGACGGGCTACACCATTGACAGAATAACCTCCGACGATGGCCAGATGTGCCATCTTGACCTGACCGTCGTAGATGATCGCCATCTTGGCAACCTTGTTCTGGTCACCCGGATATCTGTTCTGGATCTCGATCAGGAATCTTCTGTTGATCTCCTCTACGATCTGGTAGATACGCGGAAGCAGACGGGAGAACAGCTCGATCGGCCATTTCTCCAGAGCCTCAGCCATGATGGTATGGTTGGTGTAGGCACAGGTATGGGTTGTGATATCCCATGCATCCTCCCACTCCAGACCTTCCTCATCGACAAGGATACGCATCAGCTCGGCTACGGCTACTGTCGGATGGGTATCATTCATCTGGAACGTTACCTTCTTCGGCAGGTCGTGGATATCGCTGTGTTTCTCTTTGAATTTCTCGATGGCTGTCTGTACACTGGCAGAGATAAAGAAGTACTGCTGTTTCAGACGCAGCTCTTTACCGGCATAATGGTTATCGTTCGGATACAGTACCTCAACGATATTCTTAGCCAGATTCTCCTGCTCTACGGCTTTTCTGTACTCACCTTTGTCAAAAGAGCTTAACTCAAAGTCATTGATTGCCTGGGCATCCCAGATACGAAGAGTATCTACGACATGGTTATTGTAACCAATGATCGGCATATCGTACGGAACCGCCATAACAGACTGGTATCCGTCCTGTACATAATGATTACGTTTTGTTTCCGGGTCATAGTCCACGCGGACATAACCGCCAAATTTTACCTCTTTAGCATATTCCGGACGGCGAAGTTCGAACGGGTTGCCGTCTTTTAACCAGTTATCCGGGACTTCTACCTGATAGCCGTCCTGGATTTCCTGCTTGAACATACCATATTTATAGCGGATACCGCAGCCATAGGCACAGTATCCCAGTGTAGCCAGTGAGTCAAGGAAGCATGCTGCCAAACGACCTAATCCACCATTTCCCAGTGCCGCATCCGGCTCCTGGTCCTCGATCAGGTTCAAATCAAATCCAAGTTCATCTAAAGCTTCTTTTACTTCATTATAAGCGCAGAGGTTGATCAGATTGTTGCCAAGGGCACGGCCCATCAGAAACTCCATGGACATATAATATACGATCTTCGGATCCTGCTTTTCAAAAGCATCCTGGGAAGCCAGCCAGTCATCGATCACGGCGTCTTTTACCGTATAGCATACAGCCTGATATACCTGCTCGGGAGTTGCCTCTTTTAAGGTTTTTCTGTACAGGGTCTTTACATTCTCTTTAACGTTCTTTTTGAATGTTTCCTTTTCAAACTGTGGATAGTTTGACATTACACACATTCCTCCTCTTCTTGGGTACATTTTATTACTGTTCAGGCACGGTCAGACAATGTATGTCCGGCTGTGCCTGAACAAATTACATTTTATGCCAGTTTTTCAACTGCCAGTGTTACGTTTTCGGAATTGATCTTCCACTCTTTCTCATAGCCGGACAGCGTATCGTACTGTGTCTCGTCTGCCATGACTTCACTCTGGATCTCTTCCTGATGCTTTTTGACCAGTTCTTTGATCTTGTCATTACCGGATACAGAGATACGGATCTTGTCCATAACCTCGAAACCGGCCTCTTTACGCATGGTCTGGATCTTGCTGATCACCTCACGGACGAAACCTTCTTCGATCAGCTCCGGTGTCAGGTTCGTATCCAGTACAACAGTCACGGTATTGTCACCCTCGGATACATAGCCTTCCATCTGAGCCATATCGATCAGCAGATCTTCCTCGAGAAGCTCGATCTTCTCATCGCCAAGATCCAGCTCGAGTTTGCCGTTTTCTTTGATCTCAGCCATAGCCTTGTGACCGTCAAGACCAGCCAGTGCCGGACGGATCTTACCCAGCAGCTTGCCAAATTTCGGACCAACTGTCTTTAACTGCGGCTTGAAGCTGTAGGTAACAAAGTTTTCTACATCGTCTGTGAAGACAACGTCCTTGATATTCAGCTCATCCTCAATGATGGCCTTGAAGAACTCATTCAGCGCATACGGTGCTTTGACATACATCTTGCCGATCGGCTGACGGTTCTTGATGTTGGCTGTATTTCTGGCTGCACGGCCCATGACAACGACCTTTAACAGCTCATCCATATTTTTCTCCAGATCGGTGTCGATCCATGCCTCGTTTACAGTCGGATAATCGCACAGATGGATACTTTCCGGTGCATTCTTGTCCACGGAGCATACCAGATTCTGGTAAATCTCCTCTGTCATGAACGGGATCATCGGTGCTGCTGCCTTACAGATCGTTACCAGTGCGGTATACAGTGTCATGTAGGCATTGATCTTATCCTGCTCCATACCCTTTGCCCAGAAACGCTCACGGGAACGACGAACATACCAGTTGCTCATCTCGTCAACGAAGGACTGCAGTGCTTTGGCAGCCTCCGGGATACGGTAATTGGCCAGGTTATTGTCTGTCTCACGGACAACCGTGTTCAGTCTGGATAACAGCCATTTGTCCATCACACTCAGTTTATCATAGTCCAGGGTGTACTGTGAAGCATCAAAATTGTCAATGTTCGCATACAGAACAAAGAAAGCGTAGGTATTCCACAGTGTGCCCATGAATTTTCTCTGGCCTTCCATAACAGCTTTGCCATGGAAACGGTTTGGCAGCCACGGTGCACTGTTGATGTAGAAGTACCAGCGGATCGCATCTGCACCGTAAGTGTTCAGTGCATCGAACGGATCCACGGCATTTCCTTTGGACTTACTCATCTTCTGACCATTCTCATCCTGTACGTGACCGAGAACGATAACATTCTGGTACGGTGCTTTATTAAACAGCAGTGTAGATTCTGCCATCAGGGAGTAAAACCATCCACGGGTCTGGTCAACAGCCTCGGAAATAAACTGTGCCGGGAACTGTTTCTCAAAGACGTCCTTATTCTCAAACGGATAATGATGCTGTGCAAACGGCATCGCGCCGGAATCAAACCAGCAGTCGATAACCTCCGGTACTCGCTTCATGGTCTTGCCGCAGTGCGGGCAGGTAAACGTAACTTTATCAATATATGGTCTGTGCAGCTCTACCTTTGCATCGTCCGGATTACCGCTTCTTTCGGCCAGCTCGGCACGGCTTCCGATAGATTCCATATGGCCGCAGCCTTCGCACTCCCATACGTTCAGCGGAGTTCCCCAGTAACGGTTACGGGAAATACCCCAGTCCTGGATATTCTCCAGCCAGTCGCCAAAACGGCCTTTACCGATGGATTCCGGAATCCAGTTTACGGTATTGTTATTTCTTACCAGATCATCCTTCACAGCGGTCATCTTGATGAACCAGGATTCACGCGCATAGTAGATCAGTGGTGTATCACATCTCCAGCAATGCGGATAATCATGCTCAAATTTCGGTGCGTCAAACAGCTTGCCCTCTTTGTCGAGGTCTGTCAGGACCATCGGGTCGGCTTTCTTTACGAAAACACCGCCGTACGGTGTATTGTCTGTCATATTACCCTTGGCATCAACCAGCTGGATAAACGGCAGGTTATAGTCACGGCCCACACGGGAGTCATCTTCACCGAAAGCCGGGGCAATGTGTACGATACCTGTACCATCAGTCATGGTAACGTAATTGTCACAGGTTACGAAGTGTGCTTTTTTATGCTGTTTTTCAGCCAGCTCGCCGGCTACGGCATAGAGCGGCTCATACTCTTTGTACTCGAGATCTTTACCTTTATAGGTTTCCAGCACTTCGTAGGCTTTTTCGCCTTCTTCAGCCAGCTTGCCGAGAACCTTGTCAGCCAGAGCTTCTGCCAGATAGTAGGTATAGCCGTCAGCTGCTTTTACCTTAATATATGTCTCCTCCGGGTTTACGCAGAGTGCGGTATTGCTCGGCAGAGTCCACGGTGTTGTCGTCCATGCAAGGAAATAAGCGTCCTCACCTTTCACTTTAAAGCGGACAACAGCGGAACGCTCCTTGACCAGCTTGTAGCCCTGGGCAACCTCGTGGGAAGACAGCGGCGTACCACAGCGCGGGCAGTACGGCACGATCTTGAAGCCCTTGTAAAGAAGACCCTTGTTCCAGATCTCCTTTAAAGCCCACCACTCGGACTCGATGAAGTTGTCATCATAGGTAACGTACGGATTGTCCATATCGGCCCAGAAACCAACGGTACCGGAGAAATCCTCCCACATACCTTTGTATTTCCATACGGATTCCTTACATTTGGTGATGAACGGATCCAGACCGTACTGTTCGATCTGCTCCTTGCCGTCCAGTCCCAGAAGCTTCTCCACTTCCAGCTCTACCGGCAGTCCGTGGGTATCCCATCCGGCTTTACGCGGAACCATGTAGCCTTTCATGGTGCGGTAACGCGGGATCATATCCTTGATAACACGTGTCAGCACGTGTCCGATATGCGGTTTGCCGTTGGCGGTCGGCGGTCCGTCATAGAAGGTGTAGGTTTCACCCTCTTTGCGGTTTTCCATACTCTTTTTGAAAATGTCATTGTCTTTCCAGAACTTTTCAACTTCTTTTTCTCTCTGGACGAAGTTTAAGTCTGTCGATACTTTCTGATACATCCTGATACCTCCTGTATTGATGTTGTTCAATGATAAAACGCGTTGTTTCTGTATAAAAAAAGCTTCCATCCCCGTAAAAGGACGAAAGCTGTTCACTTATCGCAACCACCTGTTACTGCATACCAACATACGCGCTCTCAGATAACGGAAGAGAACCGTCCCCTCTTACTGTCCGTTTCAGAGAGGAAGCTCCGGAGTGATCTTCGACTGTATCCGTATCCGCCGGTTTCCACCTCTTCCGGCTCTCTGTGGGATCACTCTGACACATCTACTGTCTCCATCTTGGCTTTTTCACAAGGTATTATGAGCGCAAGCCCGGCATTTGTCAAGGTTTCCCGGCAATTCTGCCTGCAGATTCCCGCTGTTTTTCCATTTTTTTCCGTGCATACTGCCGGAATCCGCCTGCAAAGGTTGCTATATACGAAAAAAAACATTATAATGAGTCTAACTATGGTTTGATACCAATGTTACTTTTGAGGAGATACAGATGAAAAAAAGAGTATACAGTTTCCTCCTCGGTCTGGCTCTGACAGCCGGCACACTGCTTGCCCCGGTCAGCGTATCCGCTACCGCCACGGCAAACACTGCTGCAGCCACAGATGCCGCAAAGCAGGCCGAACCGACCGAGATGGAGATCAACTATGCGAAACCCGTAGATTCCAACAAGATCGATGGCTGGCCCCAGGGTCCGAAGGTATACGCCAAATCCGCCATCGTCATGGATGTGAATACCGGAGCCGTTTTATATGCTAAAAATGTGGACGAAGCGCTGTATCCGGCCAGTATCACCAAGATCATGACCACCATGCTCGCCATTGAGCACTGCTCCCTTGACGAGCAGGTGACCTTTTCCGACAATGCCATCAACAGCCTGGCCTGGAACTGTTCCCGTATCGGCGCGCGCGTCGGTGAAGTCTTTACGCTGGAGGATTGCCTCTACGCGATGATGCTGTCCTCCGCCAACGAGGTCTGCATCGCCGTAGCCGAGCATATCGCCGGTTCCGAAGCTGCCTTTGCGGATATGATGAATGCGAAAGCCAAAGAACTGGGTTGCACGAATACCCATTTTGTCAACAGCAACGGTATGCCGAACGAAGAGCACAAGACCAGCGCCCATGATATGGCCCTGATCGCCGCCGCTGCTTTCAAGGATCCGACCTTCCGCAAGGTAACAGGTTCCTTAAAGCACACGATCGCCCCCACCAATATGTCCGGTGAAAACCGCTACTGTACCCAGCATCACAAGATGCTCAAGGAGACCGAAAGCTTCTATTATCCCTATGCCGTCGGCGGCAAGACCGGTTTTACCCAGGCAGCGTTAAACACGCTGGTCACTTACGCTACCAAGGATGACCGCACCTTAGTATGTGTCAGCCTGCGCACCAATGGTTCCCAGTATTATAAAGATACCGCGACCATGCTCGATTACGGTTTTGACAACTTTACCAATCTGCCGGTGGATACAACGGACCGTGCCGATACACTGCTGTTTCCGACACAGTTTTATCATCTGATACCGGACAGTACCGCTACGGACAAACATGAGATCACCGTACCCACCAGCGTACCTATGACAGATGTCAGTGCTTCCGGTACTGTAGACGGTCAGAACATCACCCATACCTATACCTGGCATGATACAACCGTCGGTACCTTTACCGCCCCGGTCAGCCCGCTGTTTGCCAGCCTGACGGATCCGACCTCGGTATCTTATCAGTCCGCTAAAGAAATGCCCCGGCTGTTAAAATCTGCCCATGCCAAATCCACAGTGGACAGTACAGACACAGAAAGTGCCGCTCCCGGCATTCTCGGTAAGCTGTTCACCAATCTGACTCCATGGCAGCTTGGTCTTTCCGGTATCCTGCTCATTGCGATCATCCTGTATATCATTATTCTGATACGCACGATCATCCGCTCGATACAAAGACGCAAACGTCGCAGGCGTAAAGCCAGACGCCGTGCCGCCAAGGCTCATACTGTAAAAAAGAAATCCTGAAAACTTACCGGCCCCGGCCTCAAAAGTTCTTTCTTCTGACCGTGGGTATAAAAAAACAAGGCAGATTGTTCACTAGAATCAATCTGCCTTGTTTTTTTTATGCCGGACATGCATTTTTCGTTTGACACGCTGTGTCGCCTTTTTTTCACGGATCTCCTCCGCCTGTTCTTCATTAATCGCTTTGACGGTCTTTACTATATAATAGGTATTATTTTCCGTCCTTTTCATCCGGATCTTACCCTTGATCAGGCCGTGTTCCGGACAGCTGGCAATACAGTAATACTGTCTGGCATTGATAGAAAACCAGCGCAGCTTCTTTCTGGCATTACGATTACAATAGATACACCGTGTACTGGTGACCTCCCGGTCATGCATCGCATCCTCTTTGGACGGAAATTCCCGTGAAATATACTTGCGGTATGTCTCAAAAGACAACTGCAGCTCATCTTCCCGGCGCTTTGGATTCTGGTAAGTATCTACAGAAAAATAGACCTCCCGTATATGCGGATCTACTTTTTCAAGTACTTTGGCCGTATAATCCGCATCTGCCAGCGCCCGGTGAAATTCACCATCCTTTTTAAGATGCAGATAATCCACTGCATACTCCAGTGACCGGTGCAAATGTACATCTTCAAAGGTAAGCCCAAACAACTTCTGTACATCCAGATACCGGATTGGTCCGGGAAGCAGCTTTAATACGCCATAATATTTCATATTGCGCTGTAATTCGAGCAGATCCATATTCCCCCAGGTGGCAAACATCGGCTCTTCGCCGCACCAGTTGATAAATTCGCGGATTGCCCGGTAAAAGGGTACACCTTTTTCCAGCTCCTTCATCGTCAGACCTATGATATCCTGCGTACGGAAATGCAGTTTTTTATATACAACCGGCTGAATCAGGCAATGAAAATTCTCCATCCGTTGGAAATTTTCGTCCAGCTTTACCGCACCAATCTCTATAATTTCAAAGGGGAGTTTCTCGTTTTCCCGATCCTTGCCATAGGGGCATTGGTTCCACTCCAGATCAAATACAATATAATTCATCGTTTACTAACCTCTTTCGTGCAGTATTATACCAGAAATAGCGTGCTGTGCCTACGGTAAATATAGGCAGCCTCCAAAATAGCTTTTTTCCTGCACACGGTCTGTTTTTCTTTTTCCCAGGCTCTTTTACCTTTTATCCGTCCGGATTTTTCTTACTTCGCACACCGTCAACTGATCCCCGGCAACGGTAAAGCAGACGTCATATCCGGCAAAAGGCATGGCATAGACTCTGTCCGGATCATGCTGGTACGAAGGACGGGGATCTTCAGCCAGTACTCCTGCGAGGGCTTTTTGCTGCTCCGGTGTAAAAAAATCGGCGCAGATTTCCGGCAATTCTACAGTCAGACGGTGACCGGCTGTATATGCAGCAAAGCCCGAGGCAGCTTCGGGATGACAGTCAGCCAGAGGCAGATAGGGCTTGATATCATAAATCGGGGTCTGATCCATCAAATCCGCACCGGACACGAGAAGCACCGGACCTTCGGTTTTGCTGTATTCTATGCCATCGAGCTTTACGCAGGACAGGCCCAGAGGGTTGGGGCGAAACGGTGAACGGGTCGCAAAGACACCCAGCCGCGTGTTACCCCCCAGCCGGGGAGGGCGTACCGTAGGTGACCAGTCTTTACGCACGGCTTCGGAAAATTCCCAGACGATCCAGATATGGGAATAGCCGTCAAGCCCACGAAAAGCCTCGGGCACAGCATATTCTTTTTCAAATACGATTCTTCCTTTTAGGGCTTCAACCAGACCGCTCTGTCTGGGAATCCCAAATTTGCTTGGAAAATCACTGTGCATATGGGCGATTGGTTTTATCTCCATAGTAACTCCTTACATATAACATATCTGTCAGCTCATATACTATACTTTACAACTATATTCTCATGTATCCGCAGAAACTTTATCCATCTATCCTAACGCCACATCCAGAATCATCATCAGGACAAACCCAAACGCCAGACCAATGATACCGATATTGGAATGGCCATGACTCTGCAGTTCAGGAATCAATTCCTCTACAACGACATAGATCATGGCTCCTGCAGCAAAAGCCAGAAGATATGGCAGGATTGGCACCAAAAGCTCCGTCAGTAAGATGGTGATCACAGCGGCCGCCGGTTCTACGGCACCGGAAGCCGTACCGTACCAGAAAGCGGACATCCGGCTGTGCCCCTGAGTTCGAAGTGGCATTGAAACGATCGCCCCTTCCGGGAAATTCTGAATAGCAATGCCAATGGCCAGAGCTACAGCGGAGGCCAGGGAAATGCCTTCGTTTCCGGACAGGATACCGGCAAAAACAACGCCAACGGCCATTCCTTCGGGAATATTGTGTAAAACAATGGCCAAAAAGAGCATGGTGTCTTTTCGTAATCTGGCCGGCAGGCCTTCTGCAGCCTCCGTATCTCTGTGCAGATGCGGGATGATCGTATCCAGCAGCAGTAAAAAACCGATACCTGCAAGAAAGCCAACAGCCGCAGGCAGCCACGGAATATGTCCGGAAGCTTCAGCCTGTTCAATGGAAGGCAACAGCAAGGACCAGACGGAAGCTGCGAGCATGACACCGGAGGCAAAACCCAGAAGAATGCGGGTCAGGCGGGTACTCATTTCATGTTTCATAAAGAATACCATGGCAGCGCCAATGGTGGTGCCGACAAAGGGAATCAGAATGCCGATAAAAATAGTTTGCATGGGCATATGTCCTCTCTTTTGGGATATACATAATGAATGACCTTTAGAAAACTGTCGTTATTGTACCATATGAAAGTGTTGGGAAAAAGTGAAAATATAAGATTAACGGGGCATCGCTTTGCCCGCTGATTTTGAGGGACGGAACAGTTGAAAGCGGCAGGGACAGATGAAATTCTGTCTCTACCGCTCTGCAGCTTTTGATTGTTCTGTTTTTACAGGATGCCTATGCTTTGTAAAAATAATACAAAGAGCATCAGAGGTGCTATGAAGCGGATCATGACGATGAAAAGGGTTTTACGTCCCATTTTGCAGCCGGTTTTTTCTACTTCGCCGATAATGGTCTGAGGACCAAGTACCCAGCCGATAAGGATGCAGGTCAGGATGGATACAATAGGCATAAGAATATTGTTGCTCAAGTAGTCCAGGATGTCCAGGATCTGGGCTGTGGAACCATTTGGCAGAGGGAACTCGAAGTACAGGGCATTATAGCCGAGGCAGACGAGGATTCCGATGGCCAGTGAGATCACGCCGCTGGTGATGCAGGCAGTCCGGCGGGTGATGTGAAAATGATCCATGAAGCTGGATACGATGGCTTCCATGATGGATACGGCAGAGGTTATGGCCGCAAACAGTACCATCAGAAAGAACACGACGCCGACCAAAATACCAACGCCGCCCATGGCACTGAAGACCTTGGGCAGAGTTACGAACATCAGGCTCGGACCGGCAGACATGCCTTCGGTGCCCATGAAAGCGTATACAGCGGGTACGATCATCATACCGGCCAGAAAGGCTACAGCGGTATCGAAGATCTCAATCTGGTTGATCGACTTATTCATGTTGACGTCATCTTTCATATAGGAACCGTAGGCGATCATGATACCCATGGCTACGCTCAGGGAATAAAACAGCTGGCCCATGGCATCTACGATGACAGAAAGCAGCTTTTTTATCGTCATGCCATTGAAATTCGGGATAACATAGATCTTAAAGCCTTCAAGCGCTGTCCTTGTGACGCCGTTTTCATCCGTATGGTTAATGGTCAGGCTAAACACAGCGATACCGATGATCAGCACCAGAAGAATCGGCATCAGAATCCTGGAGCACTTCTCGATACCGTTATCCACACCAAGATATACAATGATAAACGCTGCTGCCATAAAGACAAACATAAAGATCAGCGGTGCTGTCGTCTGTGTAATAAAACCGCTGAAATAACCATCCTGGGCAGCTGCGCCGCCTTTACCGGTCATAAATGCTGTAAAATAATGAAGTACCCATCCTCCGATCGCACAATAATATGGCATGATGATGATCGGCACAATGCAGGCGATCAGACCTAAGAATCCCCATTTGGGCTGTAGCTTTTTATAGGCAGTCAGCGGACTCTGCTTTGTCTTACGGCCGATGGATACCTCTGTCGTCAGCAGAGTAAAACCAAAGGTCAGCGCAAGGATCAGATACACCAACAAAAAGATACCGCCACCGTCTTTTGCGGCCAGATAAGGAAAGCGCCAGATATTACCGAGTCCAACTGCACTTCCCGCTGCAGCCAGTACGAAACCGAGGGAACCGGTAAAGCTTCCTCTTTTTTTGTCCATAATTCTTCATCTCCTTTTTCGAATATCCACCTATTATATAAAAAGAATCTGCAATTGAACAGAGCTAAATACAATTTTCCATGATTTTCGGGCATTTTTTTGCCGGATATCCCGCATTTTCGAAATATCCGGCAATGTATGCAGTCTTATATTTTGCAAAACGCCGATACCTGTTATCCCCGGCCTTTTGCAGCTTTGTTTGCACTTTTCTGACCTTTTACAACAGCTGTCAGCCCAGAAGTCTGTGTACCTCCCCGGACATCAATTCTGCAAACCGGCGGTGTCCCTCTTCATCCAGATGTAACCCATCGATGGGGCTGACTGTGATATACTCTGCAGCATTGAAAAAAGCGCAGTCTTCTTCCCTGGCCACCTTTTCATAATACGGTGCTACCTTATGAGAAAGCTCCACACCCCAGGTATCGCCATAATATTCCCGGTACGGATGATCTGCGATCGTCTCCCGGATATAAAACGGTGACACAACCAGAATCTGACAATCTTTTTTCCCATTCCTGGCTGTTTCATTGGCCTCACGGACACAGCGGATCAGACTGCGGATTTCTTCAGCAATCCTCTCTGGTGTCATAGAAAAGCAGGTCTTCATATCATTAGTCCCCAGCATCAAAATCACCAGATCCAGCGGCTGATGGCTGCGCACACAGGGTGCCAGGTAGGTCAGACCGTTCAGATACGGCTCATCCTCCGGTGTGATGGCGGCTGTACGACTGTTTAAGCCCTCCTCAACTACCAGATACTTCTCTCCCAGAATCCTGGAAAGCTGCTTTGTCCAGCGCACAGTCTCATCAAAACGCCCCTCTGTCGCCGGGTTGTGTCCATAGGTATTGGAATCTCCAAAACATAAAATCCGTTTCATTCGTAAAATCCCCCATATATACAAGTATCAGTTCTGTATCCGAGCTGATCTTCTGGAACTCTTTTCCCTGTCCCATGTAAAAAGCAACAGGCAAAAACTCCCGCCTCTGCCTGCCGCCATATATCACGTTATACTTTATAATACACTGGCCAGAAAGCTCTTTGTGCGTTCTTCCTTCGGCGCAGTGAAGATCTGCTGCGGTGTACCCTGTTCCATAATGATACCCTCATCCATAAACAGGACTCTCGTAGCCACCTCACGGGCAAAGCCCATCTCATGGGTTACCACTGCCATGGTCATACCATCATGTGCCAGATCCTTCATAATGTTTAAAACCTCACCAACCATCTCCGGATCCAGTGCAGACGTCGGCTCATCAAAGAGCATCATCTTCGGCTTCATCATCATTGATCTGGCGATTGCGATACGCTGTTTCTGTCCACCGGACAGCTGGGACGGATACGCATCTGCCTTGTCCGGCAGTCCGACACGTTTCAAAAGCTCCATAGCCTCCGCATGGGCTTCATCTTTACCCATCCGTTTTAACTTTACCGGAGCCAGTGTCAGATTCTGCTCAACGGACAGGTTGGCAAACAGGTTAAAATGCTGGAATACCATGCCCATATGCTCGCGAATCTCATTGATATTTGCATGCGGGTCTGTGATGTCCTTTCCATCAAAAATGATCTGTCCGGAGGTCGGCACTTCCAGAAGATTCATACAACGCAGAAACGTCGATTTACCGGAACCGGACGGACCGATGATAACCACCTTTTCTCCCGGTGCGATATGCTCATTGATATTTTTGAGGACATGGTTGTCACCAAAAGATTTTGTCAGATTCTTAACGGTAATCACTCTGTCTCATCCTCCTCTCTACTCGGCCAAGAATGGCTGTCAGGATCATAACCATAGCCAGATAGATCAGGGCAATGGCCAGATACGGCACAATGGCCTGATATGTCTTACCCTGAATGATCATAGCACCCTTTGTCAGATCCTTCAGACCGATAACGGTAACGATGGAAGTCTCCTTTAACAGGGTGATCAGCTCATTGCCCAGTGCCGGCAGAACATTTTTAAATGCCTGCGGAATAATGACGTTGCGCATTGTGGTTGCATAGCTTAATCCCAGTGAACGTCCGGCTTCCATCTGCCCTGCATCGATCGACATGATACCGGAACGGATGATCTCTGCCACATAGGCACCGGAGTTGATACCAAAGGTCAGTACCGCACAGGTCACCATGTTCTGGGTAGTACTTCTCGCGGCTGCCCAGATGACAAACCACATGATCAGAAGCTGTACCATCGTCGGTGTACCACGGATCACGGTAAGATAAATCTTTGCCAGTACATTAAAGAAACCTAAAACAGGATTTTTGTGATTTTCCTGCTGCTGGTCATGGGCGGAACGGATGATTGCCAGAATCACACCCAATACCAGACCGATCAACAATGCCAGTACAGTTGTAAGTAAGGTAATACCGATACCCTGGATAAAATAGTTGTAGTTGTCATCCAGAATAAAGGTCTGATAAAAGCCAATCTGCAGTTGTTCAAACATTGTTTACAGTCCCCCTTTCTCTACATTTCAATCTGATTTTCAGTATACCAGAAAATTATGTTTCTGTTTACCAGAAAATACGCTGTTGTGTCTTTTTTTTTCAGATGGCCGGTCTGCACAGCCCTCCTGTAGCCTTTAGTCGGCATCCGTTCCATCGCTTTTTTAAAAAATGAGCGGAACATTTCGTATATGTCCCGCTCATGTCTGCTTTTTTATATACGGCCGTTCGGTCTGTATATCGAATTATTCAGCTTTGATGTATTTGTCAAGGATAGACTGTACAGTACCATCATCTTTCAGCTCTTTCAGTGCTGCATTGATAGCATCTTTCAGTGCTGTGTTGTCCTTGGCTACGGCGATAGCGTAATCCTCTGTTACATACTCTGTATCCAGGATCTTTAAGCCTTCGTTTGCTTCTACAAAGCTCTTGGCCGGCTGCTGATCGATAACGACACAGTCTACCTTGCCATCCTTCAGAGCCTGTACTGCCATGGCACCACTGTTATACGGGATAACATTCTCATCACCGAAATCATCAGAACAGTAAATATGACCTGTTGTAGCATCCTGTACACCGATCAGTTTGCCCTTCATGTCATCTACGGACTGGATATCGGAATCTTCCGGAACAATAACAACCTGTACACCTGTGGAATAGCTGTCTGTAAAATCTACGTTTTTCAGACGGTCTTCTGTTACTGTCATACCGGCTGCAGAAATATCGATCTTACCGGACTGTACAGCGGCTACCAGAGAAGAAAAGTCCATATCCTGGATTTCCAGCTTCAGACCTAGCTTGTCAGCGATGGCCTGGCAGATCTCGGCATCGATACCTACAACAGTATCTCCATCATAATATTCATACGGCGGGAAAGTAGCGTTTGTCCCCATGGTCAGGGTTCCTGCTGTGGCCAGCTTGTAATCGCCAGATGCTGCTGTCTCAGCTGCTGCGGAAGATGTTGCTTCACTGGCTGTGCTTGTCTCACTTGCTGTGGAAGCTGCTTCGCTGGCTGCGCTTGTCTCACTTGCTGTGGAAGCTGCGCTTGTTGCAGAACCTGTCTCGCTTGTTGCACTTGCAGCGCTGCTGGAGCTGCCACATCCTGCCAGCAGGGAAACACCAAGAGCTGCTGTCATCATCATTGCTACTGCTTTTTTCATAATGTTCACCTCATATATTCTTTCTTTTCTCGATTCCTTTACTTGACTTCGATTACCCGCATTATACACTCTCATTTTTAACTATACAAGTTCAAATGCTTATTTCCTTGTATTTTCAGCGATTCAATCGTTTTTCATGAATAATCATTGAATTTTTATGCATATCGACAACGAAATATCCTTTATTTTTACTTTTTACTGCTAAAGCGGCAGCAAAATGCTGTTCAAAATCGTTCTGCACGATTTCAAACAGCATTTTTTTATCATACTATATACATTGTCTGTTTTACCTGCACACATCGCCGCGGTCTGTCACTATATGATACCCGGCATTTTCCACCCGCTTTTCCAGACAGTTCCGGCACTGGGCGGATTCATCACCGGTACAGATCTTATTATCATACAGCTCGTATTTTTTCCGCACGGTCACCGGAGACAGATTTGGCATCAGCACATTTGCCCCTGCCTTTAAGCCTTTCTCGCGGCCAAGCGGATCCAGCGTACCGAGAGCCGTTGTCGCCGGAAGCAGTACATAGGGAAACATCAGCCGCAGAATGGACACAAGACGCAGCGTTTTTGTGGCGCTGCCATTTTTATAAGACGCAAACGGTGTCTGCGCATGGGTCAGAAAAGGACCGATGCCGATCATATCCGGCTGCAGCTCTTTCAAAAACATGAGATCCTCGATCAGATTCTCTGTCGTCTGAAACGGAGAACCGACCATAAAGCCAGCACCGACCTGATAACCGATCTCTTTCAGTGTCCACAGACAACGCTTTCTCGCTTCACCATCCATTGGCTCCGGATGCAGCTGTCGGTAATGACAGGCATCTGCCGTCTCTTCCCGCAACAGATACCGGTCTGCCCCGGCCTCAAAATACATCTGATAACTCTCTTTTTTACGCTCTCCCACAGAGAGGGTCACGGCACAGTCCGGATGCATGGTCTTGATTGCTTCTACGATATGGCACAGATCCAGATCCGAATAATGGGGATCTTCCCCGCCCTGCAGCACAAAAGTGCGATACCCAAGTTCGTAACCTTCTTTTGCACACTGCAGGATGTCTTCCCTAGTCAGGCGATATCTCTCAGCCTCTGCATTACCTTTTCGGATACCACAGTAGTAGCAATTATTCCGGCAGTAATTTGTAAATTCGATCAGGCCGCGTACAAACACCGTATCGCCGTATACCTGACGACGCACGGCATCCGCTTCCCGGGCCAGTGTTTCATTCGCCGTTTCATCTTCGATCAGATGCATTATTTCTTCTTTTGTAAATTTTTTTGCTGCGGGGATCGCCATGATTTCTCTCCTATGTCGTTTTTTGTGCCTGTTATTCCTTTATTTTTTCAGTTTTTTCATATCCTGCAGACGATCCAGTGCCTGTTTCAGTGTTTCATCCTGTTTTGCAAAATGTAAACGGATCAGATGGTTCACATCTTCCCTGAAAAAGCTTGATCCCGGCACAGCACCGACACCGACTTCCTTAGCCAGATCAATGCAAAACTGTTCATCATCCGCATAACCGTATTCGCTGATATCCACCAGCACGTAGTAAGCCCCCTGCGGTTCCACAAAAGAAAGCCCTGCAGACCGTAACCCGTCCAGAAACAGCGTCCGCATATGTGTATACTTGTCCTGCAGCCACTGATAATAGCTGTCATCAAACTTCAATCCCACGACCGCTGCTTCCATCAGTGGTGCCGCTGCACCGACCGTCAGAAAATCATGCACTTTTTTGACCCGCTCTGTCACCTCCGGATTGGCGATCACATATCCCAGACGCCAGCCGGTGATCGAATATGTCTTGGACAGAGAATTGCAGATGATCGTACGCTCCCGCATACCCGGCAAAGCTGCCATATATGTATGTGTATGGGGCTTATACAGAATGTGCTCATATACCTCATCTGTGATCACAAAAATATCGTACCGGATCGCCAGTTCGGCAATCGTCAATAATTCTTCTCTTGTAAATACCTTGCCACACGGATTGGATGGATTGCACAGGATCAGGGCCTTGACTCCGGGCTGTTTCATTGCATCTTCCAACACATCCGCATCAAAGGTAAACGTTGGTGGTACGAGCGGCACATAGATTGGCTCTGCTCCGCTTAAAATCGCATCTGCACCATAATTTTCATAAAACGGAGAAAACACGACCACCTTGTCCCCCGGATTGCAGACCGACATCATCGCTGCCATCATCGCCTCGGTGCTGCCACAGGTCACAACGATCTCTCTGTCCGGATTGATCTGCATACCGGAGAAATGTGCCTGTTTTGCAGCAACTGCTTCACGGAAATTCTGGGCTCCCCAGGTCAGGGCATACTGGTGAGGTCCCTCCTTCGCCACCTCAGCCAGTCGGTCCGTGATCGCCGTTGGCGGATCAAAATCCGGAAATCCCTGAGAAAGATTGATCGCATGATATGTATCGGATACTCTGGTCATCCGACGGATGACCGAATCCGTGAAAGTTTCCGTTCTGGTTGATAATGTGGGCATGTCTTGTCCCTCCTCGTAATATTTTCAACGCTGCGTCTTGTGATCGTAACGCTTTTTCTGCTCTTTTTTGTTTTTCCTCACGCTTTTGTATGATTTTTGGTGTACATAAGCATCATCTTTTCCTACTTGTTTTCTATAGTATACCGTACTGCTGACCTGTGTAAAGCGTTGTCTGTGAAATTCTGTTCTGCTCATATATCTTCTTAGTAAGCATCCGGCTTTTTTCCACTCTGCATATATTACTCCTGCAATCCGCAGTCTTTATGTGACAGATCAAAATTCCATATTTTCCCACAGCGCACTGTCCATCTCCACAATATGACCGATTTCCAGCTTCCCGGCTTCAGCCAGTTCGATCTTTTTTTCATACCAGTCAATCTTTTTTACATGACCGGCAACCCTGCGATAACTGCCACCGTCTTTTTTCTCATCCGGCACAAAACAGGTAAAGGTGATCTCCGGCTGCTCATGCAGATGCGCCTCGACCCACTGCCATTTTTCGTTCAATTTTTCCAATACATTTTCGTCCAGCTGTATCTCACGCTCTGTCAGACGCTGTGTTTCCTGTATCGCCGCCTCATGCCCGGTCAGCGCTGCAAAGGGAGAAAACTGTGCCGCCCGGTCATAGAGCGACATATGCGGACGTGTCGCAGACTGATGATGGGACAGATACAGGATATCCTCATACTCTTGTACTCTTTTTTCCATAAGCTTCTATGCCCTGTGTCCGCCGATCTGACCGTTCCGGTTGCGGGCGGTGGCTCCTTCCTGCAGATTCATGCCCTTCAACACGGCATTTTTTCCATACTTTTTCTTAATATCCAGCATTGCACGCTGAAGCTTTTTCTCCTTTTCCAGCTCCTGCTGTTCTTTTTTCTCTTCAGCTTCCCGCTTCGCATAGTCCGTAAACAGATCCATCTGTTCAAAGGTGTCCTGCTTTTTTACAGAGTTTTCCACAACTACACGGTTTGCCGTCAAAGTTATCCTCCTTACGAGCAGGTGCTTGTTGATGATCCGGTCATACAATTCTTCTGCTGCTGCCATCAGCTGCAGGGATGATGACGTGGGCATCTTCAGATTTTGCGTACCGTGGGCATGTTTTGGCACTTTCCGGCCGTAACGATCCGTTGTCACCGGTCCTTTATAGCTTTTTCGGATCTTCGGATCCGTCAGATTGTCAATATCATAGCCAACCGTCAGCACCAGCTGGTCCGTCACCATCCCTTTATCTACCAGATCCAGTGCCATCATATCTGCCATCTCCTGCACAACCAGCCGGGCCTTGTCGCTGGTGTATGGACACTGCAGCACCTGACCGGAACAGATACTGTTTGTCTCCGGCTTATAGGCTTTCACATCCGCCATCCGGCATGGTTCCCAGCCCCAGGCATGATCGATCAGAAGCTCGGCATTGATCCCAAACAGCTTGTATAAAAGATCTTCATTATAATATTCTCCCGGCTTTCCCAGAGAACAGCGGGCAATATCACCCATCGTGTACAGCCCGTAGGTTTCCAGCTTTTTCGCATAGCCCGGGCCGACCCTCCAGAAATCCGTCAGCGGGCGGTGAGCCCACAGAAGCTTCCGGTACGTGATCTCATCCAGCTCCCCGATACGCACACCATCTTCATCCGGTTTTACATGCTTTGCCACGATATCCATGGCAATCTTGCACAGATACAGATTCGTTCCGATGCCCGCTGTCGCCGTGATCCCGGTCTCATCGTTGATTTTATGGACCACGGTCCCCGCCAGCTGTCGGGGTGACATCCCGTACGTATCCAGATAGGAAGTCACATCGATCATGACCTCGTCGATGGAATAGACATGCATGTCTTCCGGAGCAAAATATTGCAGATATATATTGTAGATTCTCGTGCTGTATTCCATATAATGCGCCATTTTCGGCGGTGCTACGATATAATCCAGGGCCACAGACGGGTCTTTTCTGACAATCCCATCATCACTCGACCTTCCTGTCAGCCGGCTCTGAGGCGCATGTTTTCTGCGCAGCGCATTGACCTTCGCCACCGTCTGTTCAACCTCAAACAGGCGTGCACGACCGCCGATGCCGTAGGCTTTTAAGGAAGGGGAAACCGCCAGACAGATGGTTTTGCTGGTACGACTTTTATCTGCCACGACCAGATTTGTCGTCAGCGGATCCAGTCCGCGGTCACGACATTCTACCGATGCATAGAACGATTTTAAATCTATGGCGATATAATATCTGGTTTGTTCCTGCTGCTCTGCCGCATCAGCTATTTTTTTCATGCCTTCAGATGTCATCCGGTTCCTCCTCCCTCTGTAGTTTTCAAAACAGAATCTCACGCTTTCATCTGTTACCATACATTCTATATAACAACAGCTGACACGCCATAAGTTTCCTTAGGACTGGTTCCTGTTCACTCTATTTTTTCAGGTATTCTACTATATAGGATCTATTCTCTTACATGGGGCAGCTGTTTCTTTCTTCCCGGTCCATGTCGCCACGGACATATCTGGCATTAAAGGCCATATTGATCTCCCGGATCTCCTTTTTTCCGTCGATATATTCCTCATACATTTCTGCAAGTCCGGCCATGCAGCCATCGCAGCTGGCTTCGATATTGCCGAGGGCTTCCTCTACGATCTTCTTCCGCTCTTCCTTTGTTGTGTCTTTGATCAGATAACCTGCCATGTAAATCTCCTTTTTATACATTTATTATATATTTGCACATTTTTATTGTTATTTACACAATGGTCAAATTGCTGTAAACTGTCCTAAGTATACACCATTCTACCCACAGGAGGCTACCCATGATACGTTTTAATAATGACTATAACCACGGTGCACACCCGGAAATCTTAAAGGCATTACAGGAAACCAATACCGAAAGCTACGGCGGCTACAGCCGCGACCCCTGGTGTGAAAAAGCCAGAGAAGCTATCCGGCAGCATCTGAACGGCGCTGATGTCGATATCCATTTCATGATCGGCGGCACACAGGTCAATGCGATTGCTTTATCTGCTTTTCTGCGCCCTTATCAGAGTATTATCAGTGCCACCAATGGCCATATCAACCTTCATGAAGCCGGTGCAATCGAACATACCGGCCACAAAATCGTTGCCCTGCCGGCCGTAAATGGCAAACTGACTGCAGACCTTATCGCAGCTGAAGCACAGGCATACCACGACAGTGGCTGCCCGGAATATATGACTGAACCAAAGCTCGTCTTTTTGTCTTCCCCGTCAGAATATGGCACAACCTACACCAAAGCAGAATTAGAAGACATTCGCCAGGTATGTGACCAGTACGGACTGTATCTTTACCTTGATGGAGCAAGACTTGGCTACTGGCTGTCTGCCAGCGACTGTGATGTCACTCTGGCTGATCTGGCCCGTCTGACGGATGCTTTTTATATTGGTGGAACCAAATGTGGCTGTCTGATGGGCGAGGCACTCGTTATCGTAAATCCTGAACTTCGCCATGGCTTCTGGACAGCCACCAAACAGAGCGGCGGTGTACTGGCCAAAGGCTGGCTGTTGGGATTGCAGTTTTACACGCTGTTTAAGGATGATCTGTACTTTTCGATCACCCGTCAGGCTGACGAACTGGCCACCCAGATGGAAACAGCTTTTGTCAATGCCGGGCTTTCCATGTATACAAAGAATACGACAAATCAGAAATTCGTGATTCTGTCTAATGAACAGGCTGAATATTTGGGCAAATCGTATATCTTTGAGTTTGACCATAAGGTCGACGATGAACATATCTGTGTGCGGTTTTGTACCAGTTGGAGTACGGAGATTACAGAAGTGCAACAATTAGTTAAGGATATATGTATTATGAAATAGACGGACAAAAAACAGAGGGTTCACCGCTTCTTCCGGTGAACCCTCTGTTTTTTCTGACTTTTGCATATTTTTCTGTCACTATGCCTACATTACTTTTATCAGTTCTCCGTCCGCTGTAAACTGCACCTGATCACCTTCATTGATATCGTTATCATACAGATACTGGTCGATCTGACGTATGTGCTGTTGATTTCCGTTCTCATCCTCCAGAAGCACCACCGCCATAACCGGAATGCCCTCTTTTCGTTCTTCACAACCAAAATCTATGTCTTCATCGATCCGCACAACTCTGTATCTCATATACTACTGTCACTCTCCCTGTTTTCTTTTCGGTATAATGTATCTTTGCAAACAATACCACGTTCCTCTTTCCCTTGCAATTCCTAAAAGTGACCGGTCTGGCCGGACTTTCTGCTGCTGTTGCTATTACGCCTGTGCTTGTCAGTCTCTGTGGCTGGCTATCGTATTTAAATTTTTTAACACTACTCTATAACCTTCTTATATTCACCAATATTTCTGCACATATCCGGTAGCTTCCTCCTGCGAAATCCCATAGCTCCTTTTAAGCTTCTGAATAGCTTCCATCTGTGATATCTGAAATTCTTTATACGTTGAAACTATGCCCTTAAATAGTCCATGTGCCATACCATCTTCAAAAGCCTCTTCTCTCTGCACCTCAATATCCATTTCATAATCATATTCTGCCTGCAGCATATTGATCACCTCACTCCCGTTTTTCCGAAGATATTCTGCCAGAATATCCTTTCCAATGCATCTCCTTTCTCGCAAGATACGCAAAAGATACTTTAAGCCCGATTGATCTGTACACTAAACCATATGCCCTGTTTCCTTTTGCACATCTATGCTTTTCCTATTTTCTTTTTCTTCTCAGTTGAATTTTTCTGCCGACCGGCAACACATAGAAATAAATAAAAGATATGATCTTTTTACTACATTTTCATAATACCAGAGTTATTAAATATGTCAATACCTATATGTTCTATTTTTCTAAACTATATTTAATTCTTTTTTCTTTTTGCAAAAATATTTCTTCATTCCAAAAAAAGCGTCAATTTCTCTTCTTTATCCAGTATTTTATCATGTTTTATCTATGATATCGTCCGTTTATATCATACCTTAAAGGTATGTTTCATTGTATATTATATGTATTTTACACAGCATCAATCCCGTGCTATAGTGATCTCAACAAAAGGAAATGCAACATTCCTGCAGGATGCCAAGCAATTCTCAAGTATAAGGAGGATATGGTTATGTTAAAGAAAATCGCACTGTTTCTGGAAGAGTACTATGCTGAATGTGGTCGTAAATAAAGCAGTTATGATCGAGTTCCCGGAAGTTTATATCGTGAGAGACTATGGAGGTATACGATGAGCAGCGTATTTGAAAAATTGGATGCATTTTTAACAGAATACTATGGTGTATGTTCTCATAAATAAGAGATTTGTATACAATACGAGGTGCATATGATACGATATGTTACAAATTAAACCACCGGCACGGATGAATGAATCGTAATGCCGGTGGTTTTTATGTCTCATTTGATATACCGCCCCTTCGTTATATCTTTGTAGTATACATTTTTATCAAATCTGTTTATTATAAATATTTCATCATTGTTGGAATAAGAATGTTCATATCAACAGGCTTTGCAACATGTGCATTCATTCCAACAGAAAGAACCTTTTGTGTATCTTCTGCGAAGGCATTGGCAGTCATCGCAATAATTGGAATCGTGGCTTTTTTCGTATCCTTCATCTTTCGGATAGTTAATGTAGCGTCATATCCATTCATAACCGGCATCTGGATATCCATAAGGATCATCTTGTAATAATCTGCATCAGCCTTTTCAATCATATCAATGCATGCAACACCATCATTAGCAGTCTCAACAATACAGCCTTCTTCCGTCAATAGTTCCGTTGCGATTTCCGTGTTGATCTCATTATCTTCGACCAGTAAAATCCGAACACCGTTCAGGCAGTTTTTATCGCACAGATTGCTGTTTTTCTTCACCAGAGAATCGTCTTCTGACGCTTTTCTGCAAGGAATAGTTACTGTAAATGTGGAGCCTTTACCCTGCTTACTTTTCACTTCTATTGTGCCATCCATGAGGTCTACAAGCTTTTTTGTAATGCCCATTCCAATGCCACTGCCATCAATATGACTTAATGTAGTGTTACGTTCTCTTTCAAAAGTTTCAAAAATACGCTTTTGGAATTCTTCAGACATACCAATTCCATTATCGGTAATGGTAATGATCATATTGCACCAGTCTTCTTTTTCACAGGATTTCTGTACAACATTACAGGATATCCTGCCTCCTGTATTTGTATACTTTATTGCATTGCTTATAATATTAAGACAGACTTCTGACAGGTGCGGTGCATCCATATATACATACGGATACATGATTTGTTCTGTCAGAGAGATCGTCTGGTTTTTACTTTCTGCCTGTTGCTGGAACATAATGACACAATTTTTAAAGCACTCATGGACACTTGAAACAGTGTATTCCATTTCGACCTTATTATTTTCAATTCTTGCAAGATCCAGAACATTACCAAGCATCGACAAAAG
>CAKRQV010000018.1 GCA_934394565.1 uncultured Lachnospiraceae bacterium | reverse complement strand
CCAATAACCTTATAAAGTTTTTTGTATAAAGCCATCAAAGCTGAAACCTTTTTTACATCATTATCTGCTATTGGTTTATACATACTTGCCACAATTGCACTTGCAAATCCAAGATCCGCTAAGTTTAATACTTGCAAAACTGAACTGTACAAACTATTAAGGCCCAAATATTCTTCGCCAAGTGTTTTTATAAATATCGTTCGCACTATAAATGGAAATAGAATACTAACCACCCTATTAATCATTCCGAATCCAATATTTCGTATTGAATTCTGTGTCCTACTATTTTCCATTTCATATTCTCCCTAATCGCATCCAAGCTATATCTTTAACTAATGTATCATTTAAGTTATCATGTTTAGCCTTTAATCTAACTAATCTGTATTCAGTCGAAGTACCATACCATCTAACAGATTAACAACAAGCATTTCAGTAAGATATTTTCATCTTATATACACCAATTTTTTTATTTTCTGCCTAAGCTCAAGTATATCCATTTTAAACAAGGCAATATAATACTGGAATCCGATACGGCTCCTGTACTTTTCTAAAACTACCTGAATTTTTTTTGCTCTTCCCCAGTCATTGATGATTTTTGCTCTTTTCTTAAGCTGAAAAAGCTTTAAACAGATATATCTTCCAATGTACATTTCATATTCATGGTAAGTCTCCAATGCCTTATCATAGAACACTAGAAAAGCATCCAGTGCACTTTGAATATCTGTTCCTGTATCAACCCTATTAGATCGCGTCAGCGATTCTCCTATCTGGTTATAGTTATAAATAATCTCATTTGATAAATAAATACTCTCGCATCTATTAATATAATCAACATTGAACATTACATCTTCGATTAATGTTTCAAAAATCAGTTTATCTGGTTCAAAGAACAACGCTCTTCTGTAGCATTTATTCCACAATGCAGAATAATACAAATCATCAAATCCACGAACATGATACTTGGCGTATTCATTTTTGCTATACAATCCAGGTTTTAGCTTTCTGTTTAAAACACTTTTTTGCTCACCAATCCGAACAAGATTATAGCCAAATACATATAAATCCGCTTTGGTCTCCTTATCGCTATCCTTTGCAGGGAGAACACTACAAACACTCTGTATTGCCGTTGGTGCAAGAAAATCATCTGCATCACAAAATAACACATACTTTCCACAGGCGTTTTCAATCAAAGCCTGTCTTGTCAGAGATACCCCTTTATTTTCCTGCCGAATAATCGTAACCTGAGACTTATCTTTATATTTTAGAAGTTGACTATATGTATTGTCCGATGAGCCATCATCAATAACAACTATTTCATAATTATTAGATTCCTGCACAATAATCGAATCTAAACAAGACTCAATCGTTTTTTCTGCATTATAAGCTGGAATCAAGATTGACACCAATGGTTTAGTATTCATTATTTATTTTCTCCTAATACACACTTTCGAATAACACATAGCAACAGCTGCCCTATATATCCCTTGAATATTATTCCAATTCCCAAAATTGTTTCTTTTTTTTCATAGATTCTGGCACTCTTTCGAATTCATTAAGCTTGTACACATATGATTTATTTCTTAGCCAAGCAACTTGCTTATTCCCTATATACCCCGCCCATGCAGAATACGTACTAGGTGGACCAAAAATATAATCGCACATCGACATCGTACACAAATCTTCAAAAGCAGATCCATTCATAAAATGAACCTGAAATCCTTTCCCTATAAATGCATCTTCCTCAATTTTATCATTCGTAAAAATCAAAAATTGGGCATTCGGGTTTTCTCTGTAAATCGACATCATCTGATTTATAAACACGGAATTTTCATAGTAATATTTACCACCATTCCAATACTTATAGTCATTTCTCCTTAGATGTACAGCAATACGTATTTCATTCTCATTGTTCTTTTGTGGCAACAAACCAGAGCAATGCTGAACAAATTCCTCACGAAACCCAAAATACTCTGCCAAAGCATCGTAATGCTTATATGTCAGTTCTGGTTTCGCAAATGATATCCAATCTGCATAGATATTAATTTTACGTGTCGCAGGCGGACTAGTTTTCCATAAACCGACTTTAGAAACACACTTTACCATTAGAGACATTATCTTAGAATAGGAAAAATAAATTGTCGGAATTTTCCTTGTCTGTACCTTCATATTAATATATTTTTTTAGCTCATCAGGAACAACTGGACACCAAATCGTTTGATTTGTCTC
The DNA here is from genome assembly GCA_934394565.1 of uncultured Lachnospiraceae bacterium. Lineage (GTDB taxonomy): Bacteria > Bacillota > Clostridia > Lachnospirales > Lachnospiraceae > UBA11957. The sequence continues at coordinate 45,796 of CAKRQV010000018.1, read as the reverse complement.
GATGCCAAGTGCAAGCAAGTTCGATAATGAACGCAATCTATTTCCCAATTGACCTGATTCATTCAGTAAAATGATCATTTTCACTCTCTTTCTAACTCAATGTTTTTCTGATCAAATTTTTTACTTCAACAACAAACATTTCAAGGATAGATTTTGATGAACTGAATATCCATATCTGTCTCAACAAATACCTTGCATATAAGAATGGATAAACATGCACGAAAAATCTCTTTATCGTTTTTTTACTTTTCAAAACGCATATACAACCATATCTCATCGTTTGCTCTTTATATAATATTAATTTTTTCGCATCATCCTCACATCTCTCTTTCCAGAAAATCATAATCTCGATATGCAAACATACACCCCAACCCAATTACTACTCCGCACAACCATGTATAATCATATCCATACATAAAACCTATCACACATATTAGATATGGTAAAAATTTCGTATTGCCGCTTCTACCTTTTAACATTAATTTAACAGCAACGTATATTAATAAGCAAATTGCCAATCCAGCTCCTATATAGCCAGTTCTGCCAATGAATCTAATAAAACCACTATGTGGCGATGTTTCCCAGCCAATAGATCGTCCATATCCATATCCATAAGGACGCCCAAACAACAAAGCAGTTCCGGATAAATCTTCAAGCACAGCATTCCATACTTGGATGCGGGTACCAGCTGTTGAATTTTCTATGGTTACACCATTCATCATTTTCCAAACGATTTCAAACGATTTTGAAATATTTTCAAACAATTGCCCACTTCCCATATTCAATACAATAAAAAAAGAGGCAATCAAAAGTGTTACTTGCAGGAATAATTTCTTTGTTATTCTTGTATTTTTCATTGTAACAAATAATACAACGATAAATCCACAACCCCAGGCCATCCAAATCGAACGATGTTGAAATAATATGACAGCAGCTGAAAACAGAATTGTACGGAACTTTAGATACCCTTTTTTATTCAGATTTTCTTCTAAAAGAAGCAATGCATATAATGCTATCCCTAACACCTCATATGGCTGAACAAATCTCATAGTTGATCCACCATCACTCAGAGTCGCATTAAACTGGGATAATAATGGGTGGAATCCAATCAATATATCTAATGCCCATAGAACGCACGAAATCGCCAAAATAATTGTCATCACAGAGTCTAACAATCTTCGATATTTTTTTGCATCTTGAAAAACATCAAAACGTGCAAAATAAAAAATTGAAAATAAAAAGACTGAATTTGTTCTTAAATCTCCCACCCACTCAGAAGAAAATCCATATCTCAATAGACCATTCATCATTGATACTACGAGTAATGCTGATATAAAAAGCAAAAAACAATTAGTTAAGTTATTTTTTAAATAAGGATTTTTCAATAAATCAACCAATACAGTGCCCAACATCACTATTGCAAGCATATCGCTCAATTGATATGAGAATCCAAATGCATTTGCCAGTTCTATTGTTAACATAAAGAAAATGCCATTAACAACTGTAATAAAATAATACAAGATTAAAATTACAAATATTTTTCCCTTATCTTCTGTGACTTTATATATCAAAAATAGCGTTAAAGCAAGCCACCCTGCCATCAGCACTGTTTGCATTTTTTTATCTCCTTATAAGAATTCTTAGGTAAGGCGTAATAGAATAAACCATTGCTGTCCCTATTGAATAGTTTATTTTCAAATAATGCCACCACTCTTTTCTAGGAAGACCCTTCGGTGACTCTTTTTTCTTTAGTCTTTCTCGTCTGCTTAAATTTGTATCTCGCCAACTTCCACTTATAGGGTTATCACTACACTGCCCAACAAAGAAATCACAAACCCAAATAGGAATTCCTTTTTTTGACGCTTTAAATCCATAATCAAAATCTCCCAGCGAATGTGAATACGCCGAGTCCATATTTCCAAGATTTTTGAATATTTTCCAAGGTATAAGAACACAATTTGCATTAAATGTATCACAGGATTTTGCTCTTTGTGATGTGCCATCTATAATATCAAAGTCCGGACGAAATCTTGATTTTTTTATTACCCCGCCATAAGAAAGTTTCCCTTCTGTATCGCACGTTGGTCCAACTAGTATTTCTCTGCCCTCATTTTCTATAGACAGCATTTTTTCTATTGTTTTACTATAAAATTCCACATCATCGTTAAATAGCAAACAGTAATCATAGACTTCTGTTGTATCTAATGCATATTGCATGGCCATTCGCATACCACCACTGTAAAATAACTGTCCATTACCATTTAAAACTACAACACCTCTTATTTTTTCTAAGGCTGCTTTCGTTCCATCAGTACTATTATCATCCACTACTACAAATTTAATTTCAATATTAGGGTTTTTTGAAATCAAATTACTTATTGCTGTTATTGTTTTTTCTTTACGGTTAAAGCAGGTCATTAAGCCTAAAATTTTTGTTCTCATCTTTCGCCTTTCAGAACATAATCTATTGCATTTATGTATCCTTTTGACACTTCGTCAAAAGTAAATTTGTCTACAATTATGTTTTTCTTTCCATCTAAAGAAATTTCTTTTTTTAGCACCTTATTTATTGTACCGCCAAATTCTTTTGAATCATATGGATCAACTAATATGCCATTTTTTCCTTCATCAATTACGTCATATACACCATCCGCATATTTTGAAGAAATAATCGGTACTTCCGCACATAACGCTTCTAAAAGCACCAAGCCAAAGCAATCTTCTCTTGTAGGTAAAACAAATATCTGCGCTTTTTGATATTCTTCAAGTAGCTCTTGTCCCTCTTTATATCCGCAGAAAATAATATTGTCTTCAATATTTGCGTTTTTAATTCTAGTTCTTAATTCTTCAATTTCTTTATCTGTTCCATTTCCAACAATATGTAATTTAAAATTTTCATCCACATATCTTAAAGCCGATACCAACAAATCTAATCCTTTTCTTTCAATCATACTTCCAACATATAATAGCCGTCCTTGTTCTGGCTTATGTTCTATAGTACAGATCTTGTTCACATCGACCGTTAATAAACTAATAAAAATTCTATTAGGATTGATTCCCCACTTCAAAAGTTTTTCTTTAGCTTTCGTACTACTTGCAATTGATGCATCGCATTTTCCTATAATCATTTTTCTAGTAATACGCTGCATAAGATTAATATTTCTTTCTGAATATAATGTACCATCTGTTAAGCTAATGTATTTTTTTCCATGACATTTACACCAAATTAAGCATTTAACAGCAATCGGATTATATTCCCATCCAATTACAACATCTGGGTTTATATCTGACAAATCTTTTCCGATTCCCTTCGGAATATAAATATGTTTTGTATCATATTTTTTCTTTATAGAAATCACTTTTGTTTTGGTAAAAATAGTATTTAATAATTTCGTATTGTCAACATTCCAACACCTATTATCTGCTTCCTTTGCGCAATACATGACGTAGAATTCATATTGCTTGACATGTGTCTGCAAATAGTAAAATAAATCCACTCTATATGGCGCCGGTATATTTGTAACCAATAAAACCTTTTTCATTATTTTTCCTCTAATACTTATATATGTTATCCCGTTTGATCAGACAATAGAACGCTTTCCATATTCTTAGTCTTGTCAAAACAATTTTTATACTATTTTTTGTATACATTTTAATTTTATATCTCATAGCCTTGGAGTGACTTAAACCATACTTTTCCGCAATGGATATATCTTCCTCAATTGTCTGAAACGGATGTCTACACGATGTTCCACCATACATGAAGCAACTAACAACTGTATTGACAAATTGAAATTTTGCCCCCTCCCGATAAAACCTTGCAAACAAATCATAATCCATACATATTTTATATTTTTCTGAATACCCTCCATATTGCTCATAAGCTTTTTTTCTTACTAATGAGCTTTGATGTATAAATGGGAGGGAATATTCAAGTCCTTCTACTGAACCAGCATATTTTACTAATTTCAATTCATTTTCTTCATCATTTACAATAGTATTTCCATATAATACATCTGTGCGCTCATAACACGCTAACGTCAAATTTGCTATGGCATGAGGAAGCAAATAATCATCGGCATTAATCAACCCTATAAAATCTCCTGTTGCCATTTTTATTCCTTTATTAAAGGCATCAGAAATACCGTTGTCATTTTCAGAAATCCAACGTATTTTTTCATTCTCGTAACTTTTAATAATATCTATTGTATGATCCTTACTACCACCATCAACAATAATATATTCTAGATTTTCATAGTCTTGACTCAATACACTCTCTATTGTTTTTGCAATTGTTTTTTCTGCGTTATAGCAAATTGTAATCATGCTAACTTTTAGTCGTTCCACACTCAATCTCCTTAATCACTTATACCGGTATATATGTCATTTAAAATCTTGTAATTGGCATTTTCGCTATACTTAATTTCATATATTTTTTTTATTTTTTCTTTATTTAATGGCTTTTCTCTCATTTTATCAATTGCCGACATTATACTCTCTATGGAGTCATATCTAAATTTATATCCTGTAATTCCCTCTTCAACAACACTTCCAGCATTTCCCAAATCAGAGCAAATAACAGGAGTTCCAACACTAAATGCTTCCAAAATGCTCATCGGAAATCCTTCATACCACTGGGTAGGCAATACAAGTGCTTTGCTGTTTGCTATTATCTTTAGAGCTTCATCATTTGGCACAAATCCACGCATTTCAATGTTTACAACATTTTCTTTGATAAATGACTTACACCAATCCTCCATTGGTCCCATACCGCAAACAATCAGTTTAATCACACCTTCTCCCATACGCTTCCACGCTTCAAAAAGGATATCCACACCTTTCAGCTTATCCAGCCTACCTACAAAGACAAACTGATTAAGCCTCTCTTCTCCTGGTATAAAGCTATTATTCTCAACAAAGTTTGGTTTCACAAAGACACGTTCTGGTTTGATATGCTTTAATTGTAACAATTTATTTTTGTTAAACTCTGTCAAACAAATATAGTTAATCCTTCCGTAAATGCCTGTTGTCCGATGCAGCCATGTACTTATCGCACAAACCAAAGTTTGTGCCTTGCTGCCTCGATAACAGCTATATTTCACAGCACACTTCAAGCCGTTTTTAACACAGTCCTCACAGATATGACCATCACGATAAAAAGTTGCTCCAGGGCAAAGTAGACGAAAATTGTGTACCGTCTGTACAACCGGTACTTTCATGCTTCTTGCTGCATAATAAACCGCTGGACTTATCAGGCTAAGTGTATTATGAACATGAACCACGTCTATGTTTTCTCGCCTTATCTGTTTCTTGATTTCCTTATATGTTCGCAGGTTGAATACTGTTGTGAATGGGAGAAACAGAATTCTAATTTTTGACATCTGCTTTAATTCTGCATTATTACGACTGTATAAAATCACTTTATGTCCATGCTTCTCAAGCATCGTTTTCTCATTTGCAACAACGGTATCTTCTCCACCGGGAATCTGATAATAGTTGTGTACAATCAATATATTCTTTTTTTCACTACTCACACCTATTACCTCTACTTTTCTATTATCTTCTTGGATTATTTACAAGGTCCTTGGATCCCACGAAACATGCTGTTTTACAATTTTAGCAGGTATCCCCACAATTATTGAATTCGAATCATATGTTTTTCCTGTCAATAAAGACCCTGTTCCAACAATTGAATCAGCACCAACTGTAGATCCCTTTAAAACAATCACTTGCTGTCCTATCCAAACGTGATCTCCAATAGCAATATCTTTAGCTTTATTTATTCTTTTTCCATCACTATCTAGTATAGAGTGACTATCTCCTGTTCTAAAAGTAATCGTATCTGAAAGCAAGCATCTCTCACCTATATGAACCTTTTTCCCTTCAATGCAGGCTATATGAGTTTTCCCTGAAAAGTGTGTGTTATGTCCTACTTCAATGATTCCACCATCACTAATCCATATATCTACATTTCTCAAAACACAGTCATGCTCGATTTTAACTGTATTGTTTTCTCCAAAAAACTGTATTTGAGAATCATATATTCTGCATCCTTCTTCTAATATCAAACAATTATTTTTTCCGTTATTCTTAATATGTGTACGCTGTGCGAATACCCCTCCCCATAAAATTTTCATATTAGCTTTACCTTTAATGGAATTAAAACCGATTGCTCTGTATATTAATGCTAAGAATTTCATCAATCCTTCATGATCTCTTACATATCTCTTAATATCCATCTCTTACTTTCCCCTTATCATTGCATTCCAAATAAACTTCGTGTTCGTGTGCCAGTATCGTCCAAACAATCGCTTTGGATCTTGCAACAGCCTATATACCCATTCCAAATTACTCTTCTGCATCCATTCAGGTGCTCTCTCAATATTGCCAGCATGATAATCAAAGCCAGCACCTACACCAATCATCAGTCCGTCTACACATCCCTGATGTGCTGCCATCCACTTTTCCTGTTTTGGTGCTCCAAGTCCAATCCAGACAAAGTCAGGTTTTGTTTCATTAATTCTTTCCACGATTGCCTTGTCCTCTTCCGCTGTCATAGTTCTAAACGGAGGGCTGTACATTCCAGCAATCCGGATTCCAGGATAAGTCTTCTCCAAAACAGAGTAGAGTTTTTCAAGAGTTTCATCAGTTGAGCCGTAAAAAAAATGTCGATACCCTTTGGAAACAGAAATTTTGAAAATTTCCCCCATCAGGCTCGGCCCAGTAGTTCGTTTCATGTTCTTAAAACCACGTTTTTGGCCAACTGAAGAAAGTGGTCCGCCATCTGGTATTGCCATAATTCCACCATTCTGTACCTTTCGATATTCCACATCTTCATATGCTGTCACGGTGGTGTGTACATTAGACACACATATGTAATCTCCTGATAAGGCGTGGATATTATCGTTGAGGTAGTCAAGCAACCACACCATATCAACAGCTGCAATATCAACTCCCAAAATATTACATGTAGGAATTTTAGCTTTATCCACCTTATGTATAAATTCTTGTTTCACTGCTGTCATGTTACCTGACCTTCCTCTTTAACTTTATTTCCATAGCATTCTTATTTTTTTATGTATTAGAAAATAATTGTTTCACATCATCGAAATCGTCTGCATGATTCTGAATCCATTCCTGATCTTTTTCCCACCATTTCATTTTCAATAAGTTCTGGATTGTTTCTTCATCAAATCGATACCTTATAATCCTTGCTGGCACACCACCGACAATTGCATAAGGAGGAACGTCCTTTGTCACAACTGCACCTGCTGCAACAACAACACCATCACCAATATTGACTCCCTCAAGTATCGTTGCTCTTGAGCCAATCCATACATCATTACCTATCTCAATCGAAATTTGTTTCTCTGAATTTAAATATTTAAAATCTTCAAACTTAGACTGCTTTACATAGGATGGTTTTTGAGCAAGGGAATAAAAAGCTGGGTGTATTGAAGCAAAAGAAGTTGGATGATTTCCTGCCACTGTCATTACATCATTTGCAATACATGTGTATCTACCAATCACTGTATTTTTTATAAAGGAATTATTGCTTATATAAGAGGCATAGCCTATAGAACTGTTTAAGAACCATGTGTTCTCTCCTAATCTATTCATTCCTTCAAAATAAGCTTTTGAATCGATAGTAGTGTTTTTTCCAAATGTACAAGCATTGCCTATCTTTTTTCTATGAATTAATTGTTTTATACAATGCAAACTCATTCTTCATTCTTCCTTTTATTTAATGAAATCCTTTATTTTATGCATTCCTACCATGCAAATTTTTTGTGCTTCCTTATATATTAGAGCAAAATAAGAAATCATTTTCCCCTCAACTGAAACTTTATGGTAGACACCTTCATACCAACTCACTGACAAAGTGCTGTGTCTTATTGTCATAACTCGCAATCGCACTTCTCTATTTTTCAAAGTGTTGTCCCTTATTGTCATAACCTTCGCACCAGCTTACTTTGTCAAAACTGTACAAGTTCATACCGTTTCTTTGTTGCTACATTAACAATCATCTACCACCCTCTACCTCTAATTCACCAGAAAAATGCAGTTATCATGTCCGTCCCTTGCTCTGCAGTAAAACAGGCACGCAGCAGGGGTATTTTGCATGAGTTTTATACGCCACCGTAGACCATCATGCCGCCACTGAAAGTTTGAGGTAGACATTCGTAGGGGCCGCAATTACAACAAAATCCGCATCAGAGTATGCAGCCTTTGCATCCAGTGTTGCGGTCAAGTTCAGTTCTTTCTCAGCCAGATATTTTTCGATATAGTCATCTTGAATCGGAGACTTGCGGTTATTGATAAAATCCACCTTCTCTGGGATGATATCCACAGCTGTCACTTGATGGTGCTGGCTGAGAAGCGTGGCAATGGACAAACCAACGTAACCAGTACCCGCAACCGCAATTTTATAGCTCTTTTTAATAATCCTATATCCTCCCGAGATTCATTTTGCTTATATGTAAGGCTCGTATCGAACCAATTAATCTCTTCAAATCAGTGTGGTTATCTTCCATACCGAATGACCTATCACGCTGTGACTTATCATTTTCTTACAGTGGCTATCTATTGTCCTGACCAACACTGAAACTTTTATAGAAACTTACCATGAGCCACTCATTCGTTTTCTCTCAACTGGATTTTGATGTAGACATCTTATAAGCAACTCACTTTGTTAAAACTGCACAGATTCATGCCCATCATTTATCGTAACATAAACAATAATCTGCCGTCAGCATCAAAGTGCTAGATATTATTGTCATAACATGTCCTACTACTTCTCTATTTCTTAATGCTGACCTTTATTGCCATAACTGACTCCACCAAATCATGATATAATGTGCCATTGACTGGGGACACGTGAATCAGCGTAGCACTTGTTTTTTAGATACATTCACTAATTTTCCCTATTTTTTAATACCATTCCCAAGTGCCTCCTGCTTCTCAGACACTGCTTCTTAGACACTGCCTCTCAAATGTGATATTCTAATCACAGAAGCGGAGGAGCTTCATGAGCAGAAAAATATTCACAGAGGAGCAACAATAATTACTTTGTCAAAACCCTTACATCTATAGTTTAGCTTCCTGCACCATTCTCATTTTAGTGTAGGAAGCTTTTCATAACATCCGTCGCGTTTTCGTTTGCACTATTTTCTGCAACATCGTCCTGAAATTAGTCTCCTCATCTCACTCAACAACAACACATCCTATTATAAGCTGGTGACATTTTTCACAAAGTTCTTTAGCCTTTTTGATTTCAGCATACTGTGATGCATCAATCTGTTCAACAAAAACCACTGCATCTGACTCTGCCATCTCCTGCATCGTATTTTCATCATACAACAAGGATTGTCCACTACACCCATTAAGACACATGATATTTATCTTTTTCACAAGTTTCTCACAGATTTCTTCTGTTTTTTCAGATAATACCGCTCCACCAACAAAGATTCTATTATACTGTTCTTTTCCAGCCACCAGCTGTATTTTTGTTGCAATCATATCCAGCTGACTTTCCGTATCCATTGCATCATACCCATTCTGGAATATACGCAATTTTTTCTTATCTTTATCAGTGATACAGCCTAATACAGTCAGTCCGTACATTTCTTCAATATCACTTGCCGTACGCAATTGTTTAGCCAGAATATATTTCAGTGTAATCCATGCACAAGCACATAAAATTCCCACAAAAGCTCCAATCAGCAGCCATTTTAAACTCACATAGGTTACCGCTGGTATTTCCATCACAATATTCTCTGTCGTTTCAGTCTTTTTCTGCTCTGTACTATCTGCATTTATGTTTTGTTCGTCAAGTGAGGCGTTATAATATGTCTGCTGATTCTCACTCATTCCATATGTCAAATTAGCAATCGTACTCTTCAAATCGCGTAATGAAGTTACTTTATTTTCCTGCTCTGTCTGCAGCGACAAATCCATCTCTCTCGCATACTGCTCACCAGACTGCGTAATATCAAAGTCACCACATACTGCATGTACAGACTCCACCTTCTCATTCACAGCCTGCTTGATGATCTCTGCTATTTTTTCACAATCCTCCTGCTTCTCAGCAACAATTTTAAAGTATAGTACATTATTATCATTGCTATAAGTCGATACCAGCTCCTGCGCATATACCACATTGTCAATCTGAAGTGCATCCGCGATTTTCTGATTCGTTGATTCGGTAAGTATGCTGTTTGTCAGGATACTGATAATATCATTCGTCGTATCCTTATGTCCGATCACCGGATATACAGCCTCATAATGGTTATCAATCAGATAGCTGAGACATACCGTAGAAACACCCGCTGGATCCAGCTTCATTCTGATAGAATTCTGATAATATGCCAGTTCTTTTTCGTATGCTGCCTGATATTCCTTGTATAACGAAATCGCCGTTTCCACATCATCTGCTTCCCGGTCTGTTAATTTATCTTTCGCTTCTTTAAGCGTAGAAAGCAGCACTGTCTCATCGTTCTTTTCTTCCTGCTGCAGCTGTGTCTGTGCATTTTTTCTTTCCAGCACAGACTTGGCTGCACCAGCACAGTCTATCAGTACAGCACCGACCAGCATCCAAAGTAAAATAAATTTCCATTTTTCCAGACATCGTCTTAATAAATCCATCAAATCTATTGTTGTTTCTTCCTGATTCATCTGTACCTCCCTGTTTTCTTCAAATCTTAAATAAATTATACCAATTTCTTTTTGTTTTCACAATCATTTATATTATTACACTGGATTTTTCCTGTACAATTTTTCTTAATCCATATACAAGTGCCATCATGTACCTGTCTCTGCTGTATTTTTTACAGACAAACGCCAATATTGGTAATGGTTTCATCGTATCCCGGCAGTGTATCCTGAAACTTCTGCAGAGCTGTCTGGTATGTTTCGTATTCCTGTTTGGCTGTCAATCCCTTATGATCCCCGGCATATCCAGCCAGTATCATACATACGATCGCACCAAGGACAATCAACCGCTTATGTTTTCCAACCTGCCGAAGCATGTCTCTGTAATATAAATCTTTCATAACATCTTCCTTATTTAATTTACTCTGATCCTTTTCTCGTCAGTACCACAACCACCGTTTTAAACAGAATCCGTACATCCAGCCAGATGCTCCATTCCTCGATATACTTTTCGTCCAGCCGTACGACTTCTTCAAAGTCTGTAATATTGCTTCTGCCGCTCACCTGCCACATACCGGTAAGACCCGGGCGAAAGCTCAGACGGATCTTATGGTGCTGGGAATACTGTTCGTACTCTTCCCTGGTTGGCGGTCGGGTTCCCACAAGGCTCATGTCACCTTTCAGGATATTCCAGAACTGCGGTAATTCATCTATACTTGTATTACGGATAAAGTGCCCGATACCTTTGATGATTCTCGGATCATCGTCCATTTTAAACATCAGACCGGACATCTTATTCTGTTCCATGAGCTCTTTCTTACGCTCTTCGGCATCCATATACATAGAACGAAACTTATAGATTTTGAAAAACCGGCCATTTTTTCCCACACGGACCTGTGAAAAAAAGATTGGTCCCGGTGACTTTATATAGATTGCCGGTGCTACAAATATACAGACGATTCCGGTGATCAGCAGACCTGCTAAAGCGCCACAGATATCCATAACTCTCTTCAGCGCCAGTTCTATCTTGCCGGCTGTCTGTATACTGGAGGTGATGACTGTCTGGCTGCCAAGCTGGCCCACCTGCATATTGGGCATATTTTCGAAGAAATAATCCACCCCGACATGCACAACGATGCCCATGTTCAACAGTTGCTGACAGATTTCCTCTGTATTTGCAGACAGAAACTCTGTCTCTATCAGAACTTCATCCACTACGTTACGTAATACATATTCTAAAAGTGTCTGCTCATCCGCTACAACAGCATACCCATCGACTGTATGTACAGTGATATTTCCATCCAGTAAAGCAATGCCACAGACCTCATATCCCTGATATGTATCGTTATGCATCTTCTTTACACAAGTCTCAGCACGGCTGCTTGTCGTTACGATCAAAAGTTTCCTGCTGTTATCATTTTCTGTCATATGTCTGCGCACAAAATGTTTCCATATATCACGAATAACAAACATGCATGCGATATCCAGCAATAAGAACATTCCCAGAACTAATCTTGAATAATCCTCGGACTGTTTGGTAAATACCAGCCAGCACATCGTACAGGCACCCAGAATTGCATTATGTTTCAGAACATAGATCAGCTCATTTCCGTAGCCACGTCGTACAATATCACTGTAGTTTCTGCAAAAGAAGGATGCCAGAATATGAAATCCCAGAAGTACCAGATAATAACTACGATAACTTCCGTCCTCCAGAATCGTCCATACACCAAAGCGCATACCATATGACACCAGAAAGGCTATGGTGATTGCCAGAATATCGCCTATGATAAAATCCAGATGCTTGATCCAGCTTCTTGATTTTTTTTCGTACATAATAATCTTTCCGTTCTCTTTTGTATGTTTTCCTATGACAGATGTGCCGCAAAGGACAGACCTATTCATAGTATGTAACGCATTATACCCTAAATTGCTCCATTTTGCTATATATTCCGGATAAGTTCTACAGTTTCTTCACTTTTCTTAATATATTTCAAGTGTTGCATTTGGTTTTATCTACATTCTTTCTTTTTTTGTCTTATTTTCAAAGAGGATCCCGGAACTTTTATCCGGAATCCTCTACTTATAAGTTACTGAATCATGTTTCACTTTATAATATACTTTAGCCTACTCTGTCTTGTCCTCTTCCGCCGCTCTCTTCGGCCGCCTTGCCATCCGCTCGATCTTCATTTTGACGAAGGTGTCATAGTCCTCGATCCAGCGGCTTTTCTGGTAGTCGCGGTTGCCAAACAAAAGGATCACGGCATCCGGGGAGGCGTTTTCGATGCGCAGCCAGGTCATGCGGGGAACGAAGATGCCTTCACATCTGCGTTTCAGGACAAAGGTCTTTTCTTCTCTGACGCCGTCAAGCTGCAGGACGGCGCTGCCCTGCACCACGGCGATGACGCAGTCGCAAAGGAGGTTGGCCTTGTTATAATAGACGCTTTCCTTATGGGTGTCGGTGATACAGGCGATGTATTCCGGATGGAAAGGAAGGTTTCTGCAGACATCGTACTGCAAAAGTGTTCCTTTTTCGTCGGTGACTTCGCCGAAGAATACTCTCTTTATTCCCATCTTACTTTACCTCGGTTTCGCAGTCTTTTAAGAATTCATCCCAGTAGGTATCCCAGGCTTCAAAGCCCTGCTGCCCTCTGTGGTCTTCAAGTCCATACTCTTCGGCCAGTCGGTGGGCGAGATCTTTGGAAAAGATCAGGGCACCTTTGTAGTTTAAGTGCGCGGAATCCTTGTAATCCTCCGGAAGCCGGATGCCCAGACGGCTGATTTCTTCGTAGGTATTGTAGTCGATGATATCGACATTTCTTTCACTCAGAAAGCCTTCGATCTGTTCCCAGCGGTCCATCTTGATGGAGGCATCGCGCACCTTCGGCGGCATAAGAGCTACAACCGGTATATTTTCCTCACGACAGAGTGCAATGAACTTGTCATAATATTTAGTACTGATTTTTGACAGCTCTTCCTTCAGTCCGGTAGGTGTCCAAAGCTCCGGCACGATACTCGTGATATCCGGGCGGCGTTCATCCTTGTACTTGGTATTAAAGACCAGATCACACCCCATCATGTACGCCTTATAGTCTGCTCTGGAAGCTTCGTCCGGCAGGAAATCTTTTGTCGTCAGCTCATTCCACATGCTGTGGTAGCGAAGCACCGGTACAAGGTAAGAAGCGACATTTACTGACGGATCTTCCTTTTTCATGGCATGCAGAAGTTCCAGCCGGATATCCCAGTCCGGCATGGTGTCAAAGACTTTCATGTACAGTGTCTCATCCTCTGTGGAACGGGAGGGCAGACGGCCGGAGAAGAGGGACTGAAAATCGCAGACAACCAGCTTTGGCTTCTGGTATTTGAGCGCATATTTCAGCTGATAGTAGGTTACGATAGCTGATTTATGGGTCGTACCGAAATTGACGCCGGTGATACCGGTCTCTTCGTACATGGCTGCCGGGAAGACGCTGTTTAAGATCTCGCTCGTACCAAAGTAGAGAACATCGATGCTGTCTGACGGCTGCTCCTTGTAGCTCATATTCAGCGAATAGATGTCGTCGTTTCCTGTCCAGCGGTGATGGAATACCAGGGACAGCCCTGCCAGCATTGCTGCCAGGAGCAGGAAAAATACAACGACTTTTTTCCAATGTTTTTTCACTTTTCTTCTCTCCTTAATATCCCTGATAGATAAATGATGCTGCGCTGAATTCTCCGCCATACACACCAAAGATGATCAGAATCGCCAGTGCAGTGAAGTATACGGCGTAGCGGAATACGATATCCTGCTTTAAGATCAGCTCTCTGAATTCGACCTTCTGTTCATGCAGGATATCGACCAGAAGTACGATCAGGATACCGATGTACATGACGATCATGTTTTTGTAATCCAGACCGTAATTTAACAGGTCGCCGTTAAAGAGGCTGTAGATATTGTCCATATGTACAATCTTTTTCAGCAGCTCACCTGCCTGATGCAGGTTGCTGGCTTTGATGATCAGACGACCAAAGACCAGGATCACAAAGGTTCTGAGGATACAGAAAATCTCCCAGCTTAAGCATTTTTCGTTGACATGCAGTTTCTTTTTCACGGCGGTATAGGTCGGTTTCAGGATCACGGCTGTGGAAACGAAGAAGGCCTGATACATACCGTATACGACATAGTTCCAGCCGGTGCCGTGCCAGATACCGACGATAACAAAGACGATCAGTGATGCTACGAAAGCGGAAAAAGCGCGGCTCTGGTACTTGTTTTTGATTTTTTTGGAGAATTTCATCAGCTTGCGGTTCAGTACGATCGGGTAATAGATGTACTTTTCCATAAATTCTCCGAGGGATTTGTGCCATCTCTGCCAGTATTCGGTGACGTTTTTGGAGATCAGCGGGGATTTGAAGTTCTCAGCAAGCTCGATGCCAAGCACCTGGGAAATACCCATGATCACGTCGATACCACCGGAGAAATCGGTGTAGATTTGGAAGCTGTAGATGACCAGCGCATACAAGATCACGATGCCATGGGCGTCTTCGGTCTGCAGGATGCCCATAACCAGAATGCCGATGCGGTCGGCGATCACGACTTTCTTTAAATAGCCCCACAGGGTACGCATCAGACCACGTATCATGCGGTCCCAGTCAAAGGTATGCTTTTCCTTGATCTGGGGCATCAGCTTGCGGTACATATTGATCGGGCCTTCAACGATCGCCGGGAAATAGGTGACATACACCAGAAAGGCGACAAGGTCCGTCTCGGCCTTGTATTTTTTATGGTAAATATCAACCAGGTATGCGCACATGGCCAGGGTATAGTAGGAAATACCGGCAGGTACGATGATTTTGATCATGTCCACCGGGCGGCCACTGGCCATGCTGAGCAGGGTTTCTGCTATACCGGTGAAGAATTTGAAGAAAAGCAGGACGCCGATGGTAAAGACAAGGCCAAGCCAGAGCCAGCCTTTCTTTTTTTCTGCTTTTTCCATCTGCCGGGCTGTCCAGAAAACTGCCACGCAGATCAGAAACAGGGCGATAACTGCCTTGAGTCCGCTGTAGCGCAGGACAAAATAAAAGTCTGCCGCCAGCAGGACATATTTCTGCTTATCGGTGCGCTGCAGGGCAAAGTATGCCACAGCGCCAATAAAGCAGAACAGCATAAAAGCCAAAGATTTGATTTCCATAGTTTTCTCTCTTTTTCTGATAGTTCAGGTTTTTATTCACAGTTACATGGGCCGCGGATGCTGCGGCGGTTCGGGCATTTTCCCGGAGAATGCCTTTTATGCGGTGATATAGGCTTCGATCACCGGCAGAAGCTCTCCGAGTGTCGTTATCTCCCCATGGCCAGGGCAGACGATGGTCTCTGACGGCAGTGTATGGACATAGGGAAGGACTTCTGTACAGTACGCTTCCCGGTCTGCGCCGAGGCTTTTCAGTTCGAGTCCGTTGCCAAGCAACGAATCGCCGCCAAAAAGCAGTCTCCCATCCAGAAGCAAAAGACTGCCTCCGGGGGAATGGCCCCCAGCCTTTCTGGCATACAGGGTATGACCGTGCCATATCGTGTGTAATTCTTCGGCAAAGGTATGGTCTGCTGTACAGGTATAGGGCAGCTTCAGCTCTTTTCGTACATAATCATACTTTTCTTTGTCCTGTAAAAACAAAAACGGGAAGGTCTTGGAAAGATTTTCCCGGATATTCCCCAGACGGCTCGCACAGATCTCGCTGCACCAGACGTCGCAGGGAAGTTTACTTTTGAGCCAGTTTACACCGCTGATATGGTCGTAATGTTCATGGGTCAGATACACAAAGGCGCGGCTGACCCCTTCCAGATCCGGAAGGAGGGCCGCGTTTTCATTTGGGTCTATGATCAGAGCCGCACCGTCGGCCCGGAGCATATACATCCGGGCATCGATCACGGCAAAGTCATAGATATACAAAAGGATGTCTCCCAAAGATACGGTTTTTCGCATCAGTTCTCCATCTTTCTTTCTACCATCTCACGGATGCCTTCGAGGGAGTTTAAGTTCTCCGGCTCGATATCGTCTGCATCGATAAAGATACCAAACTCTTCCATCAGCTCAGTGACGATCTGGATCACATCGAAGGAATCGAGGATCTCGTCATCGATCAATGCGGTTTCCTTCTCAAAATCTACATCCGGGCGGATTGCTTTGACTACTTCTAAGATTCTTTCTTCCATGGTTATTTTTCTCCTTCTATATAGGTTTTCTGTAATCTGACACGGTCGATCTTGCCGTTTAAGTTGGTCGGCATGGTCTCGACTCTGTGATAAATCTGCGGGATCATGTATTTCGGGATCTTGTTTTTGATCCGACTGATCAGCTCTTTGGACTCGATATCGCCCTCGTATACAGCTACGATCTTCTGTTTTGCCTTATCAAAAAGGCAGCAGACGCGGCGGATATCCTCCTGGGAGGCGATGGAGTTTTCGATTTCACCAAGCTCGATACGGTGGCCCATATGTTTGATCTGGGCATCTTTTCTTGCACAGAAAACGATCTCGCCGTAACTGTTGTAGCGGCCGATATCGCCGGTACGGTAGATCAGCTCCGGATATTTGGTCTGCAGCGGATTCTGTACGAAGGCTTCGCTGGTCTTTGCCGGGTTGTTGTAATAGCCAAGGGCCAGAGAACAGCCGCGGACACAGATCTCGCCCTGCCCGTCACCCTGCACAAGCTCGTTTTTCTCATTTAAGAGGAGAACTTCGGTGTTGTTGCAGGCTTCACCGATCGGGATCGGCTCATCATCGGCAAACTCCCTCTCGATCTTATAATAGGTACAGTCTCCGGTGGCTTCTGTCGGTCCGTACAGGTTGGCATATTTGATATCCGGCAGTTCCCTGCGCCACATATTAAACTGCTTGGTTGGCATGACCTCGCCGAGGAACATGACTTTCTTTAAGTACAGCGGCTTCACCTTCTGGAAGGTACGGAAATTCACGATCATACAGAGTACGCTCGGAACCCAGTCGATGCAGTTGACTTTATGCTCGTTTAAGAACTCTACCAGCTTGGCCGGGAGAGAAAACAGCTTCTGCGGTACGATGTACATTGTGGCACCACAGCGCAGGGTTGCGTAAATATCCTTGACGGATGCGTCAAAGTAAAACGGGGTCTGGTTGGCAAAGACCTCTTTCTCTGTAAATTCGAAGGTCTCACACCACCATTCGGTGAAATTGATCACGGACTGATGGCTGACAAGTACGCCTTTTGGCACACCGGTGGAACCGGAGGTAAAGATGGCGTAGATCGGGTTGGTATCGATGGTCTTTCGCTGGCGGACAGCGATCTGGGCAAGGTTGTCCGGATCTACGTTCTCTTTGAGGTCTTCGATACACAGGATCGTGCAGCCCTCACACAGTCCGGCGGGGACCTCGATGCCGCGCTTTGTCAGAATGACTCTGGCTTCGAGGGTATCCAGGATCAGGCGGATACGGGCTTCGGGCATGGCAAAGTCAATAGGTACGTAGAAGGCGCCGGTGTAGGCGGTACCGAGAAAGCTTTCGATACAGCCGACGCTTTTTTCCATGTAAACACAGACGGGGTCACCGATCTGTACATGGGGGATGAGTCCTGCGCCGATGGCCAGGGCTGCTTCTTTTAAAGCACCGAAGGTCAGGCTGTCGTGCTCATCTACATATGCTGTTTTATCGGGGTACTTCAAAGCGGAAGACTCCAGATAACTGATTACACTTTTTCTCATTATACTATGTATTCCTTTCTTATATCCATAAAAGGGCGGAATGAACCAGATAGAGGATAGCATACTTTTGGGGTTTTTGCATTGGATTTTGGGTTTTTTTCACTTTTTTCAGCATTTTTAATGATTTTGTAATAATTTTTGAGGAACGGACGGAGAGAAAATGCCTCCGGGCGAGAGTCAGGGTTCCTGTGCAAAACAAGTGCAACGCCTCGCTGAGCTAATCGTCAACTTCGACTAGGCACGCTCGCATAAGCGGGCTCGCGTGCCAAGTCTGCGTAGACGATGGATCTCATCGAGGCTAGGGGCGCACTTTTTATCGTTTTGCACAGGAACCCTGACTCTCACCCGGAGGCATTTTCTCCCCTGGTCTGTTGGAGTGCGGGTGATTTGGATTTAGGGGTTGACTTTGATGTAGCCACCGGCTTTTGAGGTTCCTTTGAAGTAGATGGTGTTGGGTTTGTTCTCGCAGGAGAACATGTGGCTCATGGGGTCTTTCAGATCTACGATCTTAAAGCGCTGGCCGCCATAGTAGCCGTTGGAGGGTTTGTACCAGCCGCGGCCGGCGGTGTCGGTTAGGAGGACACGGCCGTCTACGAAGTAGCCCAGCAGGCTTAAGGTGTGGTAGTTTTTGGTCCAGCGGCCATCGGCCTGGCCGGTGTAGCGGTTGTAGTCGCGGGCTTCAAAAACTACGGGGTTGCCGGTTTTTAAGTGGGCGATGATGTCAGCGGCGGCATTGCCGTCACTGCTGTCACGCATATTGCTGTTAAATTTGGTTACGTAGGTGTTGCGCACGCCTGCGGCGGACAGGATCTGGCTGATGCCGTACATGCTCAGAGGGCTCTGGTCATCCGGAGCTTTTGTCACATGGTTTTCTGTCCAGGCCTCTTCTCCGGCTACCTGACGTTCGATGGTGGCGATAACGCTGTCCGGGGTGGCTGTGGCAAAGGCCGGGGCGTAGGCGCGGATCATATTGGTCAGGGTGCAGTTGGCGCAGCCGTGACCGGCCAGGAATTCACTGTACTCATTGTAGGTTCTGGCAGCCTGTTTGAATACAGTGAAGGTATGCCAGCCGCTGTTCATGGACGGCAGGGAAAGCTGGGCTCCGCTGTCGCTGTTGCTGACATCCGGGACAGTCATGGTGATATAGGCTCTCTGGTTCATGCCGGTTACGATGACTTCACAGGTACCGTAGGCGTTGGCATGGAGGGTGTTCCCGGATACCACATTGATGATTGCCGGGTTGGAGGATGTTGCAGTCAGGTTACCGTTAAAGCCATCGGGTTGTACCGGGCTTGTGGTGCCTTTTTCCATCAGGAGACAATATTTAATGACTTCCATAACACTGACATCCACGTAGGTGGTCTGGACAGCGCCTTCCTTTGGTGTCATGGTGATCGTGATCCGGGCATTTCCGGCGGCACGGGCACTGATATTTCCGGCATTGTCCACGCCGACAGCAGCCGGATTGTCGGAGGTCATAACGATGGATTTGGCTGCAACAGCCGGGGTAACGGCCACATCGATTTTGGTGCTGTCGCCCTTGTCGAGGGTCAGTCGCTGTTTATCCACGTTGTTTCCGGCACTCGTCACGGTGTAGCCGGTGATTCTGGTGTTGTTTACTTTGACGACCTTTATTTTGACCCAGGTCGTATATTTTTTGCCGTTCTTTGCTTTGATCGTGATGGTAATCTTGGCCGTGCCCTCTTTTTTCGCTTTGATCTTGCCGGAGCCGCTGACTGTGGCAATTTTTTTATTGCTGGTCTTATAGCTTACGGATTTTCTGGCTGATGCCGGCTGGATGGCAACCTTCAGTGCCGTGGTCTTTCCTTTTTCCAGCTTCAGGGTCTTTTTGCCGGCATTTTGTTCTTCGCTAGTCACCGCATAGCTCTGGATTTTGGAAGTGTCTGTGCCATTGACCTTTACTTTCACCCAGGTGGACTGTTTTTTGCCGTTTTTGGCTTTTAGGGTAATGGTGATCTTGGTCATTCCCTTTTTCAGGGCGGTGATATTTCCCTTTTTATCTACTTTCGCCACCTTGGAACTACTGGATTTGTAGCTTACAGATTTTAAGGCCTGTGCAGGCTTTACCGTCGTCTGCAGCTGTGCAGTACTTCCCGTATTCATTGTATACTTTTTCTTTTTAACATTTTTATTGTTAATCGTTACACTGTAGGAGGATATCTTTTTGCTGTTTGCTGCCTCCGTCTGTCTTGGCATGCCAAACACAGAAATAAGCAACAGCGCCAGTAAGCAGCCGATCCACAGTGTTTTTTTGTTTTTTCTGTTCATACTCCCTTTTCTCCCCATCTGCAACTGCAGACTTCATTGTTACTACCATACTCACCGTCTGTCCTTTGACGGCTGCATCAGATATGGTCACATTCTTCCGGGATAACCGTTTTTTAGTTTACATTGCATACAATCATGCGCAGCTTGCCGTTCGGATCCGGTGGAATGACCTGCATCCATTCAAATTCCAGTTCGAAGGGATGCTTGAATTTGGCCTGCAGTGCGGTTTCCAGCTCTTTCTGGGCCTCTTCCTTTGTCCGGGTGGAATCCTGGGTATTATGTACGCACTGCACATGGATCTTTTCATAGCTTTCCTGAATAAAGCGGATCTGCAGCACATCCTTGCAGTGGGCGATGATTGGCGCGATTTCAAAGAAGGTCGTCACTTCACCGGTCTTATACCGGAAGAAATCGTTCATACGGCCCTGCACACCGGAGATTACGCGGACGCCGTTTTTTATTTCGGCATTACCCTTGTCTCCGACCACATAATTGATCAGCGGAATATCGGTCTTGTACAGCGGAGTGACTACAATCTTGCCCTCCTCTGCCACATGGCCGTCATCGTCCATGATATTGACCACAAAGGAATCCTGATGGATCGTATACTCGGTGGAATCAAACAGCTTGACCATGCAGGCACCGGCTTCAGCCGTACCATAGGAATCTATGATACCCGGCCCAAGAATCTCATGAAAGATCGCCCGGGCGGTATCATCGATCTTTTCACCTGTCGGTGTGTAAAATTTGGGCTGATGCAGCTTTACATTATGCTGTTTGCAGTACAGACACAGACGCATGAATTCGGTTTTATTCATATAGAGGAAATCCGGCCGGTAAGCATTGATCTGCTCTGCCATCTCGGATTCCGGCGCATACTGGTTGACAAATCCACGGCGCAGGATACCGACTCTCTGCAGGATCGTATCCTTTCCGCCGGTCACACTGTGGGCACTTCTGCGGCTCATGGTCTTGCCGGTAAAGGGATTATATCCGGCCACCAGCATCACGCGGAACCAGTTGGCCATCATGTATGCCTTTTCCTTCGGGGAAAACAGCACCATCAGTGGTACACCGGAGGAACCACTGGTCGTATCCCTGAACCAGTAGCGGTATCGGGGCTTTTTTTCCTCTTCTTTCATCCAGGCACGCAGATCATCCTTGGTCAGAAGCGGCAGCTTTGCCAGATCATCGCCGGTCTTTATATCCTCCGGGCGCACACCGGCTTTGTCAAACCTTTCCTTGTAAAAAGGGATCTTATATGCCTTTTTCACCAGTTTGCGCACGCGCTTATTCTGCATTGGCACGACTTTTTTCTGGTCATACGGCACTTTTTTCTCCATTTTTGCAAGATCCAGGAAAATGAATACATTTACCAGTTTTCTCTGCAATTTATCAAACATGATGTTCTCTCCTTTGTTACAGCCATATTTTATATGCTTCTATGGGTACTTCTGTTCTATATTATCTCTGTTCCGGATTTTCTGTTTTATATTTTTCCGGTTGGTATGTTTCCTTTACTGCTTTTAAGCCTGCTCTTTTTTCTTCTTTGTTGTCTTCATGACATGCAGAAACTGCGGCAGGACTTTCTTTGCTGCAAATGCCGCACCGGCAAGGATCAGAATGTAACGGACATACCACGGCACTTCATAGGCTGCCATGGAAACCAGATTGACAGCAAAGTATAAAAGTGAAATCCGCACGGTCGTCCCCAGCGGTATGATCCGCTGTCCGGTGATCTTAAACTCCAGCCAGCCCTGCAGTAAAAGAAGCAGGAAATAGCTGACGGCCGTGGTATAGGCTGCGGCCTGATAGCCAAACAGCAGAATACAGATATAATTCAGGATCACATTGACGACCATGGCCATCAAGGTACCAAGGGCCACATAGCCGGTCTTTTTATGGTAATTCTGGATTGCTGTGTAGCTGTAGCTGTAGAAGCGAAACAGCGTGCCGGTCACCATCGGTGTGATCAGCCAGATCACATCGGCATAGCGTCTGCCGCCAAGGATCAGCACGGCTTCCGGTGCCAGCATGACGAGGAACCAGGAGATCAGGCCAAAGCCGTGCATCAGAATTTTCCACGGAGCCTCGATATCTTTTGTCTCTTTACGGGAAATTTTTTCGAACAGCCAGGGCTGCCAGGCATTCCATACACTGTCCTCAAGGATCCAGATGATAAAAGACACCGTCGTTCCAAGGCCTATCAGACCGGAGGCTTCATCACTGATCATCTTCTGCACCATGATCTTGTCCGCCTGGTTCATGATCTGGATGGAGATGGCCTCCGGGATCAGCGGCAGGCTGTAGAGTAAGCCGTAACGCCAGAATTCTTTTGAAAAAAGCTTCTTTCCCTGTACGGTCAGCATGATAATGACGATCACGCCACCGATGATATGTACACCGTAGAAGGAAATCACACGGTAATGTACCAACTCACTCTGTAAACCGTTCTGCTTGCCGATATACATCCACACCAGTGAGATCACCGTCGCCGGAACCACCGTCAGCAGGGTGATCAGGGTGCTGGCTTTGTAGCGCATCAGCTGTTTTTCACGGCGCTGCATGAAAAGGATACTGGTGTAAGCGAAAACATAGCCGAATCCTACAAAAAACATGATGTCGTCCATATTGCAGAAGGCTTCCACCTGCTCTTTAAAGATGAGGCTAAGCAGCATGCAGACGGCGATGGAGATATAGGATAAGGTATGGTTTGAGGAAACATAGGCGTTATACCCCTGTTCGTCGAGATCGTATTTGGCACGGTCCACGCTCTTCCACAGGCACAGCGACATCACGGGTACAGCGATCAAAAGCCAGGATTCATAGACCTTGATCTGGCCGTACTGCGCGGTGGTCAGAAGGCGGGTGTACAGTGGGGTCGTTATAAAGGAAATTCCCCGGATAAACAGCTGGGCAAAGATGTAGAATATGCCGGCTTTTAAGGCAATCTTATTCAGGGAAGTGCTGGATTGTTTCTTTTCGTTCAAATTGGAGGTTCTCCTGTTACATTTTTGTTACATTTTTATTGCTTAGTCCATTGCTTATTGTAACATCATCGGATAGAAAATGCTATAGGAAAATGTGATTGTGCAGGACGGACGATGCACAGGGCAGGCAGGTGGGGTGGGCATCTGACTAAACTAAAAAGAAAACTGCCGATAATATAATAGGTGGCATCACAGATAACATATAGCCAACCACGTTTACCCAGGAATTGCCCGGAACTGTCGGAAAGAGGGGGTGTGTCCTCTGGTTCAAAACGATGCAAAGTGCGTTCTTAGCTTTGATGAGATCCATCGTTTACGCAGACTTACGCACGAGCTCGCTCTTGCGAGTGCGTTAGTCGGAGTTAACGATTAGCTCAGCAAAGCGTTGCACTTGTTTTGAACCAGAGGACACACCCCCTCTTTCCGACAGTTCCGGGCAATTCCGTCCGTCTCCACCTATCTAAATACCATTAAAGCTCTACACCATTTTTCTGAAGCAGTGCTCTGGCTGTCTCAATAGAGTCTACCCCTTCTTTGTTCTTGACGGGGGCGAATTCGTGCTCTCTCTCGACTTCGTAAGCGAGGCAGTTGTCCATCATGTGTACCATATCGAGGATCAGGGTTTCAAATTTGTAGCCGTTTGGTTTTTCCGGTGCATGGGCTGTGCCGTCGGGATCTACATACGGGATCTTTTTCTCTACGACGTGGGTCGGCATACGTTTGGCTACGATTTCTTCGAGTTTGTCCATACGGAACAGATAGTTCAGGATAACGCCGAAGCAGTACAGATATTCGCCTTTTTCGTTCTGTGCGTAATTCATCTCGTGGGTCATTTCGTAATATTCCACGATGGACGGTTTGCCGTCTTCGAGGCAGAGCACGCCGACTCTTTCTTCCGGATCGGCCTTGCGGACAACCTTGGAGCCGCTGACACAGTTTTCATCGATGACTGCACCGACAAAGCACGGATCAGCGATGCGCTGCAGTACATTATCTACGGCGAAGCAATTTAACCATTCTACGCCCATTTCTTTGGCTTTTTTAAGCAGTCCGGCATTGGCAAAGGAAGTGAACCAGCCGCCATTGCCGTTCGGGGATGAGGCGAGCTTCTCCGGGCTTTCCATCAGGAGCTTTTTGTCGTAATCCATGCAGGGTGCCATATCCTGGGTAAAGAAGAATACGTAGTCCGGGTTGTAGCCGAAGTAGTCATGTTCTTTTAAGAAGGATGTGGTCTGTTCGTGGTTTTTATCACTGGTCATGATGAAGAACGGGATCCAGGCATCGGCCTGTTTTACGACGTCCATGGTGTTTTTGAAGAGCTGTTCGAAGATGTACAGTTCTTTGGTGACACCGATATTAAAGCTGCCTTTCGGTCCGTCGCAGCCGAGGCGGGTTCCCATACCTCCGGCGAGAAGTAAGGCGCCGACTTTGCCGGCTTTGATGGCTTCAAGGCCGGTTTTTACATAGTCTGCTTTTTTCTTTTCGATATCGGCGATACTTAAGGCACCGATGGGTTCGATTTTGCCTTTGCCGTCGGGGGTGTTGTCGTTTCCGAAGCAGTCAAATACGCCCCAGTCGAGTTTTTCGAGCTGGTTTTCCATGGCGTCCTGTTTTTCCGGTGACAGCTGTTCGTAAAATTTTAAAAGATGAGTCTGGTTGTATTTTTCCAGAAGAGCCATTGTGGTCTGTTTCATATTGAAATTCCTCCAAATTCTTTTGTTCGTCTTTTTCTAACTCTATATCATACCTTTTTTATGGACGGAAATCAACTGGGGAAATGTGAATATGTTGGAAGACGGACGGCGGCAAAAAACGGACGGCAGAGAACGGAGGCACACTGGAATATAGCGGTGAAAAACACCTTCGATCTGAAGTATAACTAAGCATACAGAGCCGCTGCCATTGGGGCACAGGAAGCATTCGCAGGAAAATCGATATTTTCCTGCTCAAAGCTTCCCTGACAGCCGGATCGGATATCCGGCTGTCATCCCCAATGACAGCGGCTCTGTATGCTAAGTTATACTAACAGATCTACGGAATCGTTTTTCACCGCTATATTCCAGTGTGCCTCCGTTCTCTGCCTGTTTTATGATGATGTGTCATATTGCTTCGCTCATTCCGCCAGTTGTTTTAAATCTTCCAGCATCTGATTAACATAGAGTTTATTCGTGCTGCCGGCCTTTGTGCCGTTTTCGTATATGACGGTGTAGAAGTTCTGGTCACCAGGGTAATAGGTGATCTCTTTGGTGCTGCCATCTTTGAGTGTGTAAGTAAGCTTCATCACGGCATTGCCGGGGTCGGCGGGTACGGTGTCCATACGTTCCTGGGCGGTTACGCTGACGCAGTCATAATAGAATTTATTAAACAGTTCTTTATCTACATTCTTTCCATCAAACAGCCAGCTTTCGCCGAGGGACTGACCTTCTTCGGTGGTTTCCTCTGCCTGATATTGCAGGGTATGTTCTGCGCCGTCTACGGTTACGGTGAGCTTATCCAGGTCGCTTATGGATACGAAGCTGTAGGTGAGGCTCCAGAAGGAGGTTGCCTGGCCGTTGACGATATCGGAGAGATATTCGTCATGGACGGTACTGATCTGGGTGGAGTCATCTACACGGACGTAGTAATCGCCGTAGCTGTCCTGATCACCGATATAGAGGGTGGTTTCTTTACGGGCATCGCCGTCACCGTAGGTGATTTTCAGGGTGCACTGCGGATTTTTGAGGCCGTAGGCGGCCATGTCTTTACAGTCGTATTCCATATTTCTGACCCAGCTGATATAGGAGATATTCTGCTGCACGCTGCCAAGGGCGGTCAGGTTGGCGAGCTGGGTCACGCCGTCATCCCCGGTGACGGAGCACTGATCGTCTCCGGTCATGGTCAGTATGTAGGAATTTTCTGCTTTTTGCACATCAAATTCGCGCATGGTGGACGGTTCGATGGCAGGGAAGGCTTCGTAGGCAGCCAGTGCCTGAACACGGCCGGAAAAATGGCTGTCGAGGGCGGTTTTGGTCAGGTAGACTTTTGTTTTGTCACTGGCCAGCTGCACGTACAGCTCGTTGGTGGTGGTGTTTTTATCACCGCAGACCAGTGTGTACTGTGTGCCATCCTGCATGGTGATGTTGATAGTCCGGGCGGAATCAGCCAGGCCGTATGTGGTCAGATCTGTGACATCCTCAATCACACGCTCTGCAGTCAGGGCTGCCAGATCATCGGTCAGAAGCTTCATACGGCTTCCGGTCAGGACATAGCCGTCTTCGGCATTGGTCCACTGACCATTTTTTTGTTCCAGATGGATCTCACCGTCATCGCCAGGATAGGAAATAGAGGCGATATCGTTTTCCGGCAGGGACAGGATCGCCAGGGTGGCCGCCTGATCGGCTGCCTCGCTCTCTTGTTTTTCTTTCATATGTCTGGTCATCGTACTGACACCCAGCCATGCCACTAAAAGCACAGCCAGTGCCACTACGGCGATCACCAGCGTTTTCTTATTTTTTTTGGACATCAGCCTTTTCTCCTTCTGAACCAGATCACACCGCCGACAACGATAAAGAACAGCGGCAGAATAAAGACGCAGATCACAGTCCATGTATTTGCTGCAAAGGATGTCATCGTCAGATACTGCACCTGCAAATTCTTGACCGGTACGGCACTGGATGCATCGGCATTGTTGCACAGATAATTGATGGTACTGCCCACAAGCTCTGCATTGCTGCCAGATACGGAGCTGTTATAATCTTTATCCAGCAGATAACCGGTACTGTAGTATACAATACGGGTATCCACTTCGTCATCCGTGTTGGTATCTTCTTCCACCAGCATACCGATCGTAAACGGGCCGTCCTCATCTCCTGCTTCTTTGACGGAGGTGGTCATATGCACCACATCGGCTTTATTATAAGAAGAGGCCGAGGACTGCAAAAGCGGATACATCGAGATCGACGCTCTGTAGGTATCCAGCGGTACGATTGCCTGCGCCATCGGCATCAACAGGTAGGCGCTGTTGTACAGCTTCTGATTGATCTGATTAAACTGCATATCCGGGATCAGACAGTAGGGATACGTCATGAAATGTCCGGAATCCCCTTCAAATACTACGCCATCCTTGCGGGAAAGGCCGTAATTTTGCAGAATCGAATCGAAATTCGGCATCTGGTAGATCGAATAATTCGAAGTGATCATGGCACTGCCGCCATTTTCCAGATACGTGATGATCTTCTTTGCCTGTTCTTCGGAATAATCCTTTTCCGGTGCGTTGATCAGAAGTGCAGCGGTATCTGCAGGAATATCCTCAGACAACAGGTTTAAATTTTTTACTTCCACATTATTTTTGTCAATGGCAGCAAGGAAGGTATCGTCAAGCGCTGCCTCGCCGTTGCCGTTCAGCACGTAGAGCACCGGAATATTTTTATTTGTCACATAATCGATGGCACTGGTCACCAGACCTTCACCGTCATAGGCAACGTGCACCGATTTACCTGTGGCCGCATTATAGGTGTCCGTATACAGATCGTCCACGGACACGATCTTGTTTGTCTCTTTGCTGACAACGATGATACTGCCGTTTTCCACCTTATCCTCTGTATACTGGGAGGTGAAGCCCGGATACAGGGCCGGATCGATCTGCTGCATCGTCACATGGGGAGATGCATCCGCATAACGGTGCAGAAGCTTTACCGTAGTATCGTCCTCCTCGCCGTTTTCACAGATATAATACAGAGCGACATTCTCGGAAAGGCCCTCCATAAAATCCGTCGTTGTCTCCGTCAGAGTATATAATTTATTGCTGGAAAAATCCAGCTGTGTCAGATCCGTCGGCAGTGTCCGGACGATCAGATTCACGATCACCAGCGCAGCGATCACGATCACCGTGATCAGAATGCTGTAGGATCCGTTTTTCAGACTTTTCTTTTCCATAACTTCCTCCTAGCTCCAACGTCTCTTTACGATGGTCTGCTCAGTCAGCAGCAGAAAGATCACCATCACTGACAGATAATACAGGATACCGCCGATATCCAGCATACCGCTGAAAAAATTCTGTAAGCGGCCATTCAGATAGAATACCGAGAGGAATTTCTGGAATGCTCCCTCCAGAAGGGGGCGTTTCAGCATATATACCGCACAGAGGATACCCTCCAGTACCACTGCAGAAATACAGGTCACGGTCACATCCCTCGTCATATGATGCACGATCAATACAAGGAAAACAACCAGCACCGTAAAGGCGATAAAGGAGGCGATGGCAGTATAGGGAACCATCGCAGAAATCGTATTCATCAGATAACACAACAGCAGTGCTCCAAAGGTCATGACCGCTGCGATCACCGCATTTTCTGTCACAGAGGACAAAAACACTCCAATGGCAATATCCGCACAGCCCAGTAAAAAGAATGCCAGGATGGAAAAATATGCCGCCGGCATATTGACCGGACCAAAGCCTGACAAAAGCAGCGGATAAAAGCATAAGATCACCACCGGCACAGCGTACAGTGTTACCAGTGCCAAAAACTTTCCGATCACAATATCCCATACGGACAGCGGCAGAGTCAAAAGGAGCTGATCGGTACGCTGCTTCTTTTCATCGGCCAGCACACGCATCGTCAAGATCGGTACAAAGACCAGAAAGATAAACTGCACATTGTCGAGTACAAGTTCAAAACGCGGGGAACCAAGATTCAGGTTCTGATAGGCAAAATAAATACCCACAGCCACGAGTATGAAGGCGATGAACACATAGCCGATCATAGACGTCAGGTAGCTGCGCAGTTCTTTACGATATACGGCTGTCATGCTTTGTCCCCCTCTCCGGCTGCAGTGCTTTCTTTACTGCTGTCTGTTGTGGTTTTTTCTGCGGAATTTTCCTGTGGAGCCGTCTCTTCTGCTTCGGCAGCGCTTTTCGCGGCATCTTCTGTCTTTGTAACTTCCAGGAAGATATCCTCCAGCGTCACACTGGCATTTTTCATTTCAAGGATGGGTACTCTGGCATCGGCGAAGGCAAAGAACAGCTCATGGCGGATATCTGTATCTCCCTGTATCTGGATCTCTGTTCGTGTGTAACCCTCCGGCGTTTTTGTCAGCTGTACATTTTCCACAGCGGGTATGTTTTTCAGGATATTATCCACTGTCTTGCCATCGGCATCCACCAGAAGCTCCATGCTGTTCTGTCCGGCAAACATCTTACTTAAGTTTTCTGTCGCATCAGAAGCCACCAGATGCCCTTTGTTGATGATCAGCACATAATCACAGACAGCGCTGATCTCCGTCAGAATGTGGGAGCTTAAAATAACTGTATGTTTTTCGCCCAGTGATCTGACAAGATCCCGGATCTCAATGATCTGCTTGGGATCCAGACCGACAGTCGGCTCATCAAGGATAATAATCTCCGGATAACCGATCAGTGCCTGGGCAATACCGACACGCTGACGATATCCCTTGGACAGATTCTTGATCAGACGTTTTTTCATATCGGTGATCTGTACCGTCTCCATGATCTGGGAAAGCATGGCATTTCGCTTAGCCTTTGGCACCTTTTTCAGATCTGCTACGGTTACCAGATATTCCCAGACCGTCATATCAATATACAGCGGCGGAATCTCCGGCAGATAGCCGATGCATTTTTTGGCTTCCTCCGGCTCTTTTAAGATATCGTGTCCATTGATCAGGATCTCTCCTGAAGTGGAAGCGATATAGCCGGTCATCATATTCATTGTCGTAGACTTACCCGCACCGTTCGGCCCGAGGAAGCCATAGATTTTCCCACTTTCCAGGGTAAAAGAAAGATCATCCACTGCGGTGTGATCTCCGTATTTCTTTACGAGATGTTTAACCTCTATCACAGCTTGTATACTCCTTTACCATATTTCTTTTTCATCTGTCGTCCGCACTGTTTCGCAGTACCTCCCCATAGTGTACCACTTTAGCAGTTCTCTGTGGAGAAATTGTGAACATGCTGACTCAGCTGAAGGCTCTTTTTAAAAAGCACTCAGCTGAAACAGCAGCCGCAAGACCATTCTGTCCGGACAATGCTGTATCTGTCCGCCAATTTTAAAAGCGCCTGCCCTTTCGGGCAGACGCCTAAAGTTGCTTTACATTCTTAAGGAACGCCATCGGCTGTTCCTGAAGGTCAGCTTAAACTGTCATGCAGTTTCTCGTGACAACTTCTGTATTAGAGTTTGTCAGCCCACTCTGCCATGTTGCCTTTGTAGAATGTGTACGGGATACCTGTCAGAACGCTTGTGCCGCCAGCCGGATCTTCTTCTGTCTTGAAGGTCTCGCCTGTGTACTCGCCCCAGGCTTCCATCTTAACTTCTTCACCAGCAGCACCAGTGTAACCGTCATTCTGAACAGCCATCTGGATAGCAGCTGTAGAAGCACCCAGGTGAGATACATCCCACAGCATCATGTACGGGCAAACAAAATCAAGTGCGTTATCGGAATCAGATGTCGGCATGTACGGTTTCATCTCGCTCGGAAGACCAAGACCTGTAACCTTGATGTCGGAACCGGCGGATTTCATAACCTCAGCAGCAGCTGCGATACCAACTGTTGTCGGGGAAATGATAACGTCTACTTTGTTCTCGCTTAAGAATGCCTGAGCCTGCTGTGTAGATTTGGTAGCCTCATCATCACCGTATTTCTTATCCAGCTCCGGATTTACTTTACCAGCGTAGATGTCTTTTGCCAGCTCTTTTTCCATCTCAGCGATCCAGCCGTTCTGTACCGGTGTATCGATACCAGCGGAAAGAACACCGATGTTGATCGGATCACCTGTGTAACCAGCCAGTGCTGCCTCAACACCCTTTGTCATATCGCCGTCAGCCGGATCAAAGTCCTTGCCACAAGCGATCATAACAGCTGCACGAACCTGCATAGCACCGATATCTTCTGTAGATGCCTGATTGTTGTGTGTTACACGGTAATCAGCAGATGCTGCGGAGTCAACGGATACGATCGGTACTTTCTGGCTCTGAGCTTTTGCAAATACCTCATCAAATCCTGTATCACCGTTTGTGGAGATAGAAATGGATTTGCAGCCTTTTGTCAGGGCTTCATCAATCAGCTGTACCTGAGCGGCTACAGTTGTCTCTGCCGGGGATTTTTCCTCTGCTGTCTCGCCAACCTGTGTCATGTAGCTGTTGAATCCTTCGTACATGATAACGCCGAATGCATTACCAACGGATTTGAACATGAATACATGGTTTCCACCTTTGCTTGCAGTAGCCTCAGCTGCTCCACTTGCTGCCGGTGCTGCGCTCTCAGCTGCTGCGCTGCCGCTTGTCTCAGCCGGTGTGGATGTAGCTGCAGAAGAGCTGCCGCCGCAACCTGCGAGTGTTGTTGCTGCCATAGCACCTACAAGACCAAGTGCCATGAACTTGTTCATTTTTTTCATACTTTTCTTCCTCCTTTAGGATATGTGTATATAAACCTTTCGTTTATATCGATGAATAGATGGTAGCATATAACCAATTTTTTGGCAAATATATCTTTCAAAATTGTGTATTTTGTATATACTTCATCTTTTTTTTGGACACATTTGCCAAATCGGTTGCTGTAATCTTATTTCGCAAAACGCTCTTTTGCTTTTTTCTCATCTGCCTGCTGGTCAGCCCAGAACTGCGCCGTCTTTTCCTTACACTCTTTCTGTGCCGCAGCGATCTCATTCTGCAGCTTCTTGATCTGCTCGGCATTGCCGCCGGCTTTCTGCAGCTTCTTGATCTCTTTCTTGTGCTCTTTGACAAGCTCAGCAGTTCTGTCGTTGACAGCCTCGATATTCTTGTTGTTATGGTATACCATACGCAGCTTCATATCCTTGATCATCTGTCTGTTGATCGTAGATACCAGGATCGTCAGGATCAAAATAACACCGATGAAGATTTTTTTCGTATTCGGGTCAATACCGATCAGGCCGAGTACGAAAATCAGGAAGGACATGATGAATGTAGCGATCATCGGACCATACATCTTACCTTTACCACCACTGGTGGATACACCACCAAGTACAGCTGTGGCAATGGCTGTCATCTCA
Organism: uncultured Lachnospiraceae bacterium; assembly: GCA_934394565.1. Classification (GTDB taxonomy): domain Bacteria; phylum Bacillota; class Clostridia; order Lachnospirales; family Lachnospiraceae; genus UBA11957. The sequence goes on along the minus strand of CAKRQV010000018.1, from coordinate 13,135 downwards.
TAACCGGTAGCCATGGAGGAGGAAATACCACCACCCATACGACCGATGAAGAAGATGGAACCGATACCGGCCATGAAGCCCATCAGCATGAAAACTTCCATCTTTATGCGGAATACGCTGATACCGGAATATGTAGCACAGGTCGGGTTATTACCAACGATATACACCTTACGGCCAAACGGGGACTTGTGCAGTACGAAGCACAGGATCACACCCATGATCAGGAACAGTAACATACTCAGCGGGATCACACCACCGATATTATACCAGCCGATCTTGTTGTACCATGCCGGGAAGTTCTTCAGGGAGTTCTCACCCAGAACGATCTCAGCGATACCACGAAACAGCATGGAAGTGGAAATCGTAGTGATAACGGCCGGCATCTTGAAGAAAGCAACACAGAAGCCGTTGAAAGCACCACACAATACACAGGTAAGGATACCTGCCAGTACACAAACGATCGACGGGATACCGGCATCCATCATAAGACCGGTAACCATACCGCCAAGAACGATCTGTGCAGCTACAGATACATCGATATCACCCAGTAACAGGATGAATACCATACCAAGAACCAACGGTGAGCTGTCGAAACCGGAGTTGATGATGGTCTGGATCGTACCAGCCTGGAAAAACAGCTGCGGCTCGAAGATCAAAAGTACCAGATTCAGAAGAATCAGGATATATACAAGGATCATTTCCCATTTAACAAGGAATTTGGATAATACGAAACCTTCTTTTACCGAAAGGTCTCTGTCGTAATTACTTCCTGGCATTAGATCAAAGCACCCCTTTCTTTCAGAGCACGTTTCTCAGCAGTACGCTCTGTGAAATAGTTGATAATTACGGCTACGATAATGATGCCGCCCTGCAGGGCCTTCTGCCATACACTCATACCCGGAATCATACTGATAAAGTTGGTAACTACGCACATGATCAGAACACCGATGGCTACACCGTCCATACGGCCCTTACCACCATTGATGGAAACACCACCCAGTACACAGATCGCAATGGCTGTCATCTCAAAGCCTTCGGCCATACCATAGTAACCAATCGCATAGTTGGCTGTGTAAAGCATACCTGCCAGACCGGACAGAGCGCCACAGATCACAAATGCATAGAATGTAACGGTCGGCTCCTTGATACCGGCAACTGCGGAAGATTCACGGCTGGTACCGATCGCATAGATACGACGGCCCGGTGCTGTATAGCCAAGGAACAGACCAACAAGGATCATAACGATCACAGCAATCCATACGATAGCGGATACACCTAAGATCTTTGTAATAGCATAGGCACGGTAGCTGTCCAGATAGGAAGCGGCAAACCACCACTGTCCACCGGATACGGCAAATGCCAGACCACGGAAAATATACATCGTACCTAAGGTACAGATCATCGGAACCATGTGCAGGTAACCTACCAAAGCTCCGTTTAAAGCACCACACAGTGCACCGAGAACGATGGACAGTAAGAACCATACGATACCCGGGACGCCCGGATTGGAGCAGGAAAGTGATGTTGTCACGATACCTACAAAAGCAAGTGTGGAAGCGATGGAAATATCGATACCACTTGTCAGGATAACCACCATCTCAGCCACAGCCAGCAGAGCATATACAGAGTTGTTCTGCAGCATGTTCAACATGGACATTGGTGTAAACATACCCGGTGTCAGGATACGTGCCAGGATCAGAAGAAGGATCAGTACGACAACCAGACCGGTGTTACGGGACTGTAATAACTTTTTCATTACTTGTCTCCTCCTTTCTTCTCTTTCAGGGAAGCCTCCAGGATCATCTCCTGTGTCAGATTCTTCATATCGGTGAACTCAGCTGTCACACGGCCGCTCTTCATAACAACAACACGGTCAGCTACACCGAGAACCTCCGGCATCTCGGAAGATACCATGATGATTGCATAACCGTTGCAGGCCAGCTCGTTCATGATCTCATAGATAGAGTACTTGGCACCTACGTCGATACCCTTTGTCGGCTCATCCATGATCAGAACCTTCTGCTCTGCTGAAAGCATCTTGGCTACTACGACCTTCTGCTGGTTACCACCGGACAGAGAGCTCGGCGGAGCCGTGATATCGTTGGCCTTCAGCTGGATCTTTTTACACAGCTTGATCGCATTTTCCATTTCGGCATTAACATCGAGCTTGCCGCCTTTGGTAAACTGCTTCATCGTAGCAGAGGAAACATTCTGGTAGATCGGGAGTTCGTTGACCAGACCCTCGGTCTGTCTGTTCTCCGGGAGAAGACCGATACCAAGCTTTAATGCATCGATTGGGCTCTTGATATTAACTTTCTTGCCTTCGAGACGGATCTCACCGCTGTCCGGCTGCATAATACCGTAGATATTCTGGCAGACCTCTGTACGTCCGGCACCTACCAGACCTGTCAGAGCCAGGATCTCACCACGGCGTACGTTGAAGGAAACATTCTTGAAGTAACCTTCTTTGGAAATATCGTCAACTTCGAGAACAACATCACCGATTTTGGAAGTTTTCTCCGGGTACATGGCAGTCAGCTCACGACCTACCATGGCCTTTACCAGATCATGGTTAGTGATCTTGTCAACATCCCAGCAACCAACATATGTAGAGTCACGGAATACCGTAACACGGGAACAGAGCTCGTACATATCCTCAAAACGATGGGTAATGAAGATAATGGATACGCCTTTATCACGAAGGTCTTTTGCGATGCGGTACAGCTGCAGACACTCATTTCTTGTCAGGGACGCTGTCGGCTCATCCATGATCAGGATACGGGCATCGCGGGAAAGGGCTTTGGCGATCTCAACCAGCTGCTGTGCGGCTACAGAAAGTGTACCCATCGGCTTGTTGACATCAATCTCCTTGCTCAGTGGCTCGATCAGCTCTTTCGCACGTTTTCTCATGGCCTTCCAGTCATAGAAGCCAAATTTATTTTTGATTTCCTGACCCATAAAAATATTCTCTGTAACGGTCAGATCCGGGAAAGATGTAACATGCTGATAGATGGCTGCAATACCCATCTTAGCAGAATCAGAAGTATTACGGAATGTCATGCGCTCGCCTTCCAGAAGCATGGTACCGCTGTCCGGCTGATGTACACCCGTGATAACTTTAATGAAGGTTGATTTACCGGCTCCGTTTTCACCCATCAGAGCGTGGATCTCACCTTTTTTCAACTGAAAATGTACGCCGTTTAACGCGCGGACACCACCGAACGTTTTGACAACGTCTTTCAGTTCCAAGATATAATCACTCATTATTTGTTATATCTCCTTTCCTTCCTTCTTTGTTTTTCACCGTACAACACCACCTCTACGCACGTGTTCGCGGTGACTATGCTATAAATTTACCGTGACATAGCACATAATACAATATCAAAAATTGTTTTTCAACGTTCATTTCTTGCTTTTTGATACATATTTGCCATTTTCGACGGTAAATGTTATACTCAATTATCAAGATTAACAAATCGTTACGGTTTTGTAGTATTTTCACAAAAAATATAACATATTTCACCTTATTTGGAGGTCTGACTTTATGAAACTCCCCAAACGTACATTACCTTCTGTACGACGAGGTACAGAAGCTTTTCTCACTCCGCAGATCAAAGCACTGCCATTTTACATCAAGGAAGCCGGTTTTTCCAACAACCGGAAGTTTGTCCGGGGCACAGCCAACAACTATTCAGACTATCTGCTGCTCTATTCCCAGACCAGCATGATGTTTACCAAGCATGGATTCCGTTATCCGGTCAATCCGGATGATGTGATTGTCTCTTCCTGCAATACCCCCTTAAGCTTTGTCCAGCCCTGGAATAAAGAACGTGATTTTCTCTATATTATAATCAGCGGTGCACAGGCCCAGCAGTTTTACAATCTGATCCGCAAGAGCAACAGTCTTTTTCACACGAACCAGCTGAGCAGTATCCTCGACTATTTTATCAGTCTTCTGGAGATTGATTTCCAGTCGGAAAAAAATGCCCTGATGCATCAGCTTGAAGCGGGCGTTCTGATCCACCGGCTGCTTCTGGAGCTGTACAAGCTGTCCCAGAATATCCTCGCCGCCAAGGATCTGACTCCTTTGCAGGACAATGCGGTCAATACAGCCATCAAATATATCCAGGAAAATTACCAGAACGACATGGATATCGACACCATCTGCGACAGTATCAGCTTTTCGAAGTATTATTTCTGCAAGCTGTTCAAAGAACACACCGGTATGACGGTACATCAATACGTCACAGAGTTCCGGATCAACAAATCCAAGGAGCTGCTCTCCTATTCCAAGCTGTCCATCGCAGCCGTGGCCAACAGCGTGGGCTATAAAAATACGCTGACCTATACCCGCAGTTTTGAAAAGCTTGTCAAAATGACGCCGACAGAATACAGAAAATACTACTGATATTTTTCAAAACACCCATATCTGCTTTTTGTATGTAACACCAGTAACAATTTTCCTGTATTCATGTCCAGGGATACACAAAAGACAGCGGATTTCTTTCCAGAAATTTCCGCTGTCTTTTTTATTACACAGCAGAGCTTCCTTCCTGTGAACCTCCGCTGTGTCCATGTTTTATATGCAGATATTATCTTGTAACGATCTCTACCGGTACATTGAAGATCTTGGCAACCTTCAGGATCGTATCGATATGACGGCCTGTAGCAGCAGCCATATGATGGGTCGGGCCAGCCTCACTCCAACGGTTGACAAATTCACGTGCACCGCAGGTGAAACGGGTTCTCATATTGGTATCGCCAAAGGAAAGGATCTTGCCCTCTTCGTTGACACCCTCAGCCACAACAAACTTGAAGTGACCGTCTTTGTCCTGTGTGATAGCCAGGTAAGTTACCGGTCCAAGATACGGATAGAACTGTGTCAGATATCCGCCGCCTGTCTTACCATGGAAAACTTTCACGATCTTCATGGTCGGTTTCTTATCGGAAATATCAGCATCACCACTGCCGGAATGGCCGATGATACAGATATCGTCGTTAAAATCGATAGAGTACATCTCAGACAGCTGGCCTGTACCGGAGATGGTCTTTAAGATACTCATGGCCATGGCAACCTTCATATCACCCTCAACGGCACACGCTGTACCCTGTTTGATCAGCATGGAGAATGCCGGGATCAGCATACTGTCAAGAACACCGGCTTTACCCTGTGCAAATCCGTCATAATGGGATGCGATCAGACCGAGATGCTCATCTTTAACCCACTGCTCGAAGGCAACGACATATTTGGCCATTTCCCATACTTCCTCGATGCTTCCGCCACCCTCGATATCGAAAGTATCCAGGATTTCCTGTGCTTTGGCACGGATAGCTTCTTCGTCTGTGATATTGTCAGCGATAGCCCACATTTTCTCCCAGTCAAACTGTTTGGTATAAAGGAACATTCTGTTGTACAGATTGGTCTCATCGATGTAGAGATCCATCATACCCGGATACGGACGACCGATCTGTGCAATATTGGTATCACGGAAACGTCTTCTGACCTGTGCTGCCTTACACCAGTCTTCGATCTCTGCCTGAACAGCCGGATCTCCACCCTCAACAACACCTGTGATTACAGCGTGGCGCTTGCCTGCTCTTTCAAGGTCAGCTACAGCTTCACCTACAGCACCACAGGCATAGCCTTCGCCCAGCCAGGATGCAATATCCGTATGATCATAGTCCAGTGCTTTGAGTTTCTGTACATTGACCAGTACAACCGGAACATCCAGATCGCGGATAGCCGGCAGCATATTGTAAGATGTAGCATATGTAAGCATCTGCAGGAATACCAGATCTACGTCAGCGGCACGGAACTTGTCCCCAGCTACCATAGACTGCTCTTTTGTCGTAACGATACCACCGTCAACGATTTCTACAGTATCCGGCAGTGTTTTTTTAAATGCCTCATACTGAGCCTCAAACTCCGGTACCAGAGACGGGAACTGTGGCAGGTAAGCACCTAATGCGATGGAAAATACACCAACTCTTGCTTTTGTATTAACTAGCATGTTTCATCCTCCAAATATAAATATATTTCAATAGTGACCCTGCATAAGCAGGCACAACCTTAAAGGTTCTTATTAATAGGAAGAAACTGCTTTAACGGCAGTCTCTTCCTGATGATATTATTCCGGCTTGTACTCTTTTACGCCGAAGGATTTGAAGATATTATCTCTGGCTTCCTCTACAGCGGTAAACTCTTTGGCTTTGAGCATCTGGGCTGTCAGATTACCGATGGCTGTAGCCTCTGTCGGTCCGGCATATACCGGTCTTGAGCAGGCATTGGCTGTCAGCTGGTTCAAGTAACCGGCATTGGCACCGCCACCTACGACATGGATACGTCCGTATGTACGGCCTGTGATAGCTTCCATCTCATGGATCGTCTTGGCATAGCACTCTGCCAGAGAAGCGTAAATCACAGTAGCCAGCTCACCGAGAGTCTCCGGAACCTGCTGATTTGTACGGCGGCAGTAATCCTTAACTTCTTCTGTCATATTCTTCGGAGCCAGGAAGCAGTTGTCGTTGCAGTCAACTCTGGACGGGAAGTCCTTGGCCTCTTCTGCCATGTCACAGATCTGGGCAAAGGAGTAAGCATCGCCTGTCTCATGACGTACAGACTGGATCATCCACAGACCCATGATATTTTTCAGGAAACGGAAACGGTAGTTGTAACCACCCTCATTGGTAAAGTTAGCGGCACGGCTCTCCATAGAGCAATTAGCTACTTTGGACTCAACACCCATCAGAGACCATGTACCGGAACTGATATACATAAAGTCATCATCATTGGCCGGAACAGCCAATACAGCAGAAGCGGTATCATGGGAACCAATCTGCATAACCTCAAGGTCAAAACCAACCTCAGCGGCGATCTCCGGTTTCAGATTGCCGAGAACTGTACCGGGTTTATGTACTTCCTGGAAGATTCTTCTCGGGAAACCAAGCATATCGATCAGCTCGTAATCCCAATCCTTGGTATTCGGGTCGATCAGCTGACCTGTCGTAGCCTCGGTATATTCCTGTGCCTTCTTGCCTGTCAGTCTGAACTGCAGATAATCCGGAACCATCAGCATGGCCTCAGCCTTCTCCAGATATTCCGGATGTGCTGTCTTAACAGCCATCAGCTGATAGATGGTATTGTACATCTGTTTCTGGATACCTGTTCTCTTGTACAGATCTTCCTCGGAAATAATCTTGGAAACCTCAGCATCCATACCATTGGTACGGCCGTCACGATAACCTACGGTGTTGCCGATCACATTGTCATCCTTGTCAAGCAGGGCAAAGTCAACACCCCAGGTATCGATACCCATACTTACCGGGATCTTTCCGATCTCTTTACACTTTTTCAGACCATTGACAACTTCCTGGAACAGTCTGTCCATCTCCCAGCAAAGCTCACCGTCTTTCATCTTCATGCCATTTTCAAAGCGATGAATTTCTTCCAGCTGCATCTGGCCATTGACCATATGGCACAGGATGTGACGACCACTGGAAGCACCGATATCTACTGCTAAATAATAATTACTCATAACAAAAACCTCCCATTGTTTTTGAATATTTCACTAACATATATAATACCTTAAACAACCTAGAAATGGAAGTCCGTGATTTGCACAAAAAACTGTCCTGATTTGCAAAAGAATGCCGAAACCGGACGGTCATTTGCAGCTGAACTTCCTTTATATATTTACTTAAATTTTCCTTAAACCTTGTTTCCCTGTCTGCAAAAACATTGACTTTCCAAGCATATTCCTATATGATAGTCCTATTGAATTTCAGGAGGGAAACACATTATGCAGGGTAATCAAACAGGTCGTCATACATTTCTGATGCTGGCAGGCGTATATTTACTGTATCTGTCCTGGCAGCTTTTCAGTGGTTTTAAAAACGGTGAGGCCAATAATCCGGTATTTATCCTCGCTGCTGTGCTTTTCGCTGTGATTGGCGTCATGATTATTGTCTCCAATATCAAAGCTATCGTAAAGCTCAGCAAAGAAACGCCAGCTGCCGAAGAAAACACGGCAAACGATACAGATGCCGCTGACACTGCAGAAAGCAACGCTGAAACAGCCGCTGTTGCGACGGAGATTGTTGAGGATGCCTCACCTGTAGCCAGCGAAGAAACGCCGGCTGATACTACAGAAAAATAGCCGGAACCAAAACTGATGCACCGTTTTTTATAAGTATGACCGTCTGAAACTATAAGAAACAGGGTCTGCAGTCCACACTGCAGACCCTGTTTTCCTGTCATTTTATTTATTGATAACAACGCCTTTACGAAGGATGATGTTTGCGTAAATTGCAGTTTCACTTGTCATGATAACAACACGGGATTTTGCTCTTGTTTTTTCATAGAAGTCCCATTTGTTGATTTCTTCGAAGCAGGCATCTCCACGGTCATCGTATTTCTTAACGATTTCTTTATATGTATCCCAGATCGGAGTCTTGGCATCATCGCCCGGCTCTACTGCCATCAGTGTACACGGCGGTACCATCTTGCCTGTAGAATCCGGATAAGTATCCAGCGGCATAACCTGCAGGATAGCGTCCAGGATCTCCGGCACACCATGTCCATCCAGACGAATAACCTGTGTACCAAAGCTGTGGCCCGGGAAGTTGCCATCACCGATAGTCAGTTCATCTGTGTGTCCCATCTCTGCAAGTACTTTTAACAGCTCCGGAGTTAAAATATTCGGAATTCCTTTTAACATAATCTGTCCTTTCTGGCTGTCTGTCGCAGCCGCCCTGAAAAAGGGTTTTTATTTTACTTATTATTATATTCTTTGCTAAGGTAAAAAGAGCCGTGGCCAAAAGCCACGGCCCTGTATCGTTTGAACACAGTATCTGTTTTCAGATGTAATTATTTTTTGTAGAACGGTCCGAAGTTAGCGCAGGCTCTGTAGTCAGCACCCTCTTTGTCCATACCGAATGCGTTCCATGCAGCCGGACGGAAGATATCTTCTGTTGCTACGTTGTGCATGCAAACCGGAATTCTCAGCATGGAGCACATGGTGATCAGATCAGCACCGATGTGGCCATAGGAGATAGCACCATGGTTAGCACCCCAGTTGTTCATTACGCTGTAAGCGTTCTCGAACGGGCTGCCTGTAACACCGTCTGTACGCGGTGTGAACCATGTACACGGCCATGTGTAGTCTGTACGTTTCCACAGAGTATCAGATACCTGCTCCGGAAGAGCAACTGTCCAACCTTCAACGATCTGCAGAACCGGTCCAAGGCCATGGATCAGGTTCAGACGGATCATAGTAGCCGGCATCTCAGCCTTTGTCTCGAATCTGGAGGAGAATCCGCCGCCACGGAAGTATCCGTTATCGGCTGCACACCACTCTGTAGCGTCCATGATAGCTTTCTGATCTTCTTCTGTTACGTTGTACCATTCTTTCATAACAGCGTTGCCGTTCTCATCTTTGCAAACGCCGGAAGCATCCAGACAGCATGCACCGGAGTTGATCAGGTGGATAATACCGTCTGCATCTGCAGCATGACCTTCCAGTTTGTATCCTGTTACACGCTCTACGGATTTACCGTTCCAGCATGTACGGACATCTGCGAACATCTGAGCTCTGTTGGTCAGAAGCTTCATAAACAGCATACCAAGACCGTTCAGTGCATCGTTCTCTGTAGCCAGTACGAACGGCTCTCTTGCTCCGTTCCAGTCGAAGGAAGTATTCAGGATAGCTTCCGGGAAGTCACAGTTCGGCTTCCAGTCTGTCCACTGTCTCTGACCCTGGAAACCACCGCAGATAGCGTTGTGACCAACAGCTTCCTCTTCGCAGCCTTTCGGCAGGTTCGGGTTGCCCTGATACAGGTCTTCGATGATGACAGCCATCTTTGCGATGAACTCCCATGTTTCTTTCTTTTTCTCATCAGATGCTTTTACGAAATCCGGGTTCTTATCCCAGCCTTCTTTGCAGTACTCTTTGATCCATGCAAGAGCTTTCTGATATTCATCTTCATTGTAGATATGCTCATCCATACGACGAAGGATCTCAACCTCATCTACGGACTCAACACGCATGCCAAGGTAGGACTCGATGAATCCCTGATCCATGATAGATCCGCCGATACCCATGGTAACGGAACCGATCTGCAGGTAAGATTTACCTCTCATGGTAGCTACAGCAACAGCTGCGCGTCCGAAACGAAGCAGTTTCTCCTGAACGTCAGCCGGAATTCTCATATCGTCAGCTTCACATACATCCTGGCCATAGATACCGAAAGCCGGCAGACCCTTCTGTGCATGTGTAGCCAGTACAGATGCCAGGTATACAGCACCCGGTCTCTCGGTTGCATTCATACCCCAGACAGCTTTGATTGTGTTGCGGTCCATATCCATTGTCTCAGAACCGTAGCACCAGCACGGAGTAACTGTCAGTGTGATAGCTACACCAGCTTTTTCAAATTTTTCCTGGCATGCAGCAGCTTCTGCTACACGTCCGATCGTTGTATCAGCGATGACAACCTTAACCGGCTCACCGTTGGAATATTTCAGATTTTCCTCAAATAATTTTTTAGCTGCCAGAGCCATACCCATTGTCTGGTCTTCCAGAGACTCACGAACTTTCAGGGCACCTCTACGACCATCGATCGTAGGACGGATACCGATTACCGGATACTCACCGACATATCTGTTTTTTGCCATGATAAAAACCCTCCATTTTTTTTAATTTATGTTCCAGGATGAGCGAAACGCTTCACCCTAAGTGCACAGTGTACCTGTACTTTGAACTCATATAGTAAATATAGCATTGATTGGATTTAATATCTTGTGTTATACTGGACTAAAGTATGACAATATTCACTTTTTCAAAAAGTGATAGTAAAAATTTGGAGGATATTTTTGTGCAATATTACCATTTTAATGAAGATAAGCAAAGAGGCACCTACGATTTTCCCTTTGAATTTTATCACGTAGATAAATCACATCCCCAGTATATGATGTCGTATCACTGGCATATCGAATATGAAATCATCCGGATTATTGAAGGGACCTTTGACGCGACGCTGGACGAAAAGACATTTACAGCCTCCGCCGGGGATCTGATCTTTGTCAACAGCAGCATCCTGCACTCCGGCATACCGCATGACTGTGTGTACGAATGTCTGGTTTTTGATATGAATACCTTTCTGAAGCACAACCCGGCCTGTCAGCCGTATATTCAGAAGATCATCGATCACCGGGCGCTGATCTTTCATCATTTTCACCGGGAACGTCAGGATATCTGTCAGACTGTCGACCGGATTTTTGATGCCTTTCTTCAGAAACAGACAGGGTATGAATTGACGGTTTACGGTGGATTCTATCAGTTTTTTGGTCAGATTTTTGCCTCACACTTCTATTATGAAGAACCGCCACAGTCCCTCCGGGACCATAAGAAAATTCACCAGCTGAAAAATGTGCTCGAATACATTGATGCGAATTACCAGAACAGTATCACCCTGGAGCAATTATCCACTTCAGCCCATATGTCACCGAAATATTTCTGCCGCTTTTTTCAGGAGCTGACGCACCGGACGCCGATGGATTATCTGAACTATCAGCGTATTGAACACGCTGCCTATATGCTGTCCACTTCGCACGAAACCGTCACCGATATTGCCTACGCCTGTGGATTTAATGATCTGAGTTATTTTATCAAAACCTTCAAGAAGTACAAAAACGTCACACCCAGGCAATATACGCGGCAGTAATTTTCATATCTTCCTCCTGTGCAATGCACTTTCATAGTCCAGTGCAGGTACATTCCTTAGCTTTGAACCGTACTGTACACTAGGCTTGAGGTGAATTGTAATGGATAAAATAAAGCAAAATCTTGGTATGGTCATACGTCAGGCCCGCGAAGATGCCGGGCTGACGCAAAGTGAGCTCTCGGAAAAGCTCAGCCTTGGCGATAAAACAATCTTAAATATCGAAAACTTCCGTGGGAATCCCAAATACGACAGTCTGTATTCTCTGGTCACCTTCTTAAAGATTCCCGGAGACAGGCTTTTCTATCCAGAAATCGCAGAAAACGAACCGCACAAGCATCAGCTGCAGCTTGAGATCGATACCTGTACCGATCAGGAGGCGGAAGAACTGCTCCGCGTGGTACATTATATGCTGCAGCTGCTTCGTAAAAATCAACAGTAGTCTTTTCATCCCGGTCAAAGTCCCGATATGCAAAAATGCCCCCGTGAAAATCACTTTTTGGATCTTCACGGGGCATTTTATTGCTGCTTTGAATTTTCAGTCTCATTTGAATCATCGTTCTATATATTTTATGATGACAGATGTTAAAATCTCCATATCAACCGGCTTCGCCACATGGTCATCCATTCCGGCATCCAAAGCAGCCTGTATATCCTCTGCAAATGCATTTGCTGTCATGGCAATGATAGGTATTTTCTTTCCGTCCGGGCGGTCCGACAGATTCCTGATAGCTGTTGTCGTTTCATATCCATTCATTTCCGGCATCATAATATCCATCAGAATCAGATCAAAAGTTCCCGGATCTGTATTGCAAAACTGTGTCAGAGCGGATTTACCATCGGCAGTCCTGGTTACAATCATCCCCTGTTCTTCCAATAAAGCTACTGCTATCTCTGCATTTAAATCATTATCCTCTGCCAAAAGGACATGCAGACCATGTAAATCCATATCTTTCCCTGACTTTTCTTCCTTTTCTGTCAGTACCTGTTCTGCTATAAGCAGGGGGATTTCTACAGTAAATGTTGAACCAATGCCCTGTCTGCTGCTGACCTCAATTTTTCCACCCATAAGATCTACATATTTCTTAGCAATCGCCATTCCCAGTCCTGTTCCCTTATAACTGGTTCTTGCTCCATCATTTTCCTGACTGAACTCATCAAATATCCTGGTCTGGAACTCCTCGCTCATGCCAATTCCGGTATCCGATATACGGTAGCGTACGATTATGTGATGCTCATCATTACCCTTACAGTTTTCTGCAGTAAATGAAATGCTGCCTCCGTCTTTTGTAAATTTGACGGCATTACTGATAATGTTGAGCAATACTTCCCTGATTCTGAGTTCATCTGCCATCACATAGGGATTTTTAAGTTCTTCTCTTGAAACATAAAAATTAAGGTCACGGTTTTCCATATATCC
>CAKRQV010000017.1 GCA_934394565.1 uncultured Lachnospiraceae bacterium | reverse complement strand
ATGAGATATCCCATTCCTTAAAGGAAGTAAGACCCCTTGAAGACGACGAGGTAGATAGGCTGGGAGTGGAAGTGCAGTAATGTATGCAGCTGACCAGTACTAATCGGTCGAGGGTTTGACCTGAATGTTTCGTGTGTTTGGATGTTTTGTGTGTGCGGTTTTCAAGGTACATAGGATATTTTTATATATTCCTCGATAGCTCAATGGTAGAGCACTCGGCTGTTAACCGAGTTGTTGTAGGTTCGAGCCCTACTCGGGGAGTTATGGCTCCTTGGTCAAGCGGTTAAGACACCGCCCTTTCACGGCGGTAACATGGGTTCAAATCCCGTAGGAGTCACTTATGGCGCGATAGCCAAGTGGTAAGGCAATGGTCTGCAACACCAGTATCCGCCGGTTCAAATCCGGCTCGCGCCTCTCAAAGCACTCAATTATGAGTGTTTTTTTTTATGCTATTGTATCATGTGGCTTTTTGAAAAATACGCAAGGTTTACGCATTTGAGTTGTGTTTTGATAAACACGGCGGTTATTCTTTTCATACAAATTATTCGGCAGTGTTGTCTGCAGAAATTGATCTGTTCAGTATGGGAATGGTTAATGATACTATTAAGCTTATAAAAATGGCTGCTCCATAAATTGAATTGCAATAATGGAGCAGCATTTTTATAAACATAATATAGAATAAATTATAAAACTGGTATCAAAAAAGTAATCCGGCAACGATGAATAGTATTACAGCAAAAGCTGAACCAATCAAAACATAGGGAAGAACTGTCCTAAATTGTGTATCGTTTGGTACGCTTGTTCCTGCAGCAACCATAAAGATTGCGTCCGAATAGAGACAAGCCTGGCTTCCCAATGCCACTCCAGACATTACTGCACCGATTACCAGAGCAGGATTCACACCTACGGTGAAAGCCATTGGAATAAATATCGGGAATGCAATGATAATAAGTGTCCAGAAAGAAGCAGCAAAGAAAGTGATTGTACCTACGATGATAAATGCTGTTGCAGGGATAAGCCATGCAGGAATCGTTCGACTGATCAATCCGGTAAGAAAATTGATGAAGCCCATATCCGTAATAGCCCTCTCCATGATAAAAGTAATAAAGATATTAACCATCATAGGCATCATAACGGATGCACCGTTTAAAAATACATCAAAAAATTCAACAACTTTCATCTTTTTGCTTCCAATATACATCAGCATCATGCAGAGCAGTGCTGCCAGAAATCCGACAACGATATTCTGCTCGCAGAGCAGCATACCTGCAACTAATGCAATCATTGGAATCAGAAAGTAAACTGGGTGCGAAGGTTTTGTCTCATCTGAAATAGGCATTGATCCTGTAGCCGCAACTTTTAGAAGAGGACCTCCCTCGTTCACTCGCTTGTATGCTTTCTTTAACTCACCGATAAGAGGAAATTTTTCGAAAGCAAGCAGTAAGCTGATGATAATTGCACAGATGGGGTACATCATAAACGGTATTGCGTGAAAATAATCAACTGCTGTAAGATTGTATTCTGATGCACATCCTATGGCAAATGCAGCCCAGCTTGAGAAAGGAAGCATTACACAAACACAGGCACCCATACAGTTAACCGTATAGGCAAGATGCTCACGTGGAATACGTTTTTCGTCAGATATTCCCTTCATGGCTGCCGAAACAGCAAGAGCATTCAGATAATCATCAATAAAGATGATACCGCCCAAAAGCCAGGTGAAAAATACAGTTAGTTTTTTTGTCTTACAGAGCTTCTTCATGATTTCTCTAAAGCCAAGCATGGCACCGGATTTCTCGAGTAATGCAGACAGGCCGGCAAATCCAACTCCGACAATTACAAGGAGCTGGAAGGAAGGGTCGGAGAGAACCTGATACATTTTTTCAACATATCCGTTGATAAAACCTGTTTTGTACTCCATGATAACTGCAACGATGGATGATACAATTGCAGGTTCAGTGATACGCCGCATGACCAAGGCACCAACAATCAATATGACCAATGGAATACCTGCCAATACTTCAGTAGTCATAAAAAGTCGCCTCCTTTGTTGGATGATATTAATTATTATTCACTTTGTATAAAAATAATATCATTGAAGGATGAGTATTCCTACTTACAAACTGAGTGTATTTGAATTCGCTTTTTATACAAAATATATGAAGAATAAATGTTTGATACATCATTGGTGTTTTTATTCTATTCTGCCGGAATGTCAGCACTTTTTATATGAGAGTATCAGTGCGGTCTTAGAAACAAGAGTGAAATGTTTACATCCCGGCATTTGCCGGGATGTTGTCTGAAAACTGAGAGAAGCGTTATCTGGTTATCAATATGCTGATTAATTTTCCAGGAAAAACTTGCGGCTGAGTCTGTATAATTCTTCTTCAAAATCAGGGGAACTGGGGAAGGAAAATCCCGGAATACCGATTTTCCCTTTTTTGACAAATTTTTTCATGAAATTTCTTGCTGCCAGTCGTCCGTTTTCTCCGTCCATATTTTCCGGAAGATCTGTTTCCTCGCATCCAAAGATGATCTGATCACCATATTTGTTTAGAAGTTTTTCTATATCATTCATATTCTGCGGCATCCAGAATGACCAACCGGCTGCGATGTATGCTGTAATTCGCGATTCTGTGTGTCCGCAGGAATGCATAATGGGAACCATGTTCTTTTCCTTGATATGTTCTGTAAGAACTTTCATATGGGGTACGATCATTTCCATTGCGGTATCCATAGAGAAGAAGGGTTTTCCCTGTGAACCCCAGTCGTCATGAACAGAAAGCGCATCAACCTGCGGAAAGTACTCAGCAATTTTATCTACGATTTTGCAGAGATCCTCTGTGGTAGCGGAAAACAGCTCATGCAGCGCATCTTTCTGTTCCTCATCGATCATTGCTACAGCAGCCTCTGAAAAATCCATAAATGAAATCAGTCTTTCAAACCAGGCACCGGTAAGAAGCTGCATTTCGATCCATTCGTTGGGATTATCCAGCATGGTCTTATTCATTTTTGAGCTTCCTTCCCAGTCACAGGAATCAATGTCAGGACGTTTAATCACTTCTTTCCAGTTGTTCACATCGGTCAGCATAGGCTCGCCAGGACGGACCATTGAACCTCCTGCGGAGGGAACATATTCCCATTCCACACCGTACATATCAGGTCCGCCGCTGTTGTTTTCGTTGTCATAGGGCTCTGCTTCCATTACGAATGCTCTGGCGATATTATCCGGAATAATCTTCGGATTAAAATCAAAGGTATCTGATGAAATCGGAAGCCATACAGGGTGCTTTGTTTCATACATAAGCTTCATATTTTCTTTGTAAGTGATGGGACGATCGTATCGCCTTGTAGGGTATCCGCCTTCCCAGAATGAAGGACGTTCTTCCAGAATTTGCATTTCTTTTTCATCAAACGGTATCTTATTCATATGTATATCCTCCTTACTTTTTATCATACATACAGTATAGGAGACAAAGAATCTGAATGCTATTTTTATAATTTAGGAAAATGATTAGCAGTTTTTATACATTTTGGTAAAAATATAAAGCAAATGAGCTGAATATATCAGCCCACTTGCTTCATTACAATCATTATCGTTTTTAAGGGATATCAGCACATCTGTATCTTCCCGTTGACAACAGGATGCTTCTGCGCAAATTCTCTTCCATATTTTGCGGCTTCGTCCTGTGCGATTTCTTCGTTTCGGGATATGTAGCATCCGCCGCCGGGACCGCCTGGGAAGAATTTGCCGCCTGGACAATATGTATCATAAGCACGTCGGATCTCGCGGCGAATAGCCTCTTCACTGATATTATCTATATCTATGGCAGGAATATCGATGCCTCCGATCATAGGGAGCCTGTGTTGGGTTCGCTCCTGTATACCAACGATATCATTTTCAGGAATAACACCCTGCCAGACATCTATGCCTAGCTCGATCATGTCTTCTACTAAGGGTTCGCAGTAGCAGTCTGCATGATGGATGTACATCATGCAGTGAGAATGAATTCTGTCAGAAATCTGTTTCTGGAGCGGTTTGATGAACTCTCGCCATACAGGCACAGGAAGAAACAGGTTTCTTTTAAACCCCCAGTCATCATGATAAAAGATGACATCCGGATGTAATTCTTTGTACACAAGATCGATATAGCGAAGCTTGTAATCGAGAATACATGCGAGAAGTCCTTTTGTCTCTTCCGGATACTCCAGATAGTTTACAAGGGCATTTTCCATGCCCTGAAGATGGTGGGTCCTTTCGAATAAGCCGCCGCCCATCATTACACCGACGAAACGCTCTTTTCTGTCCACAGCAGCAGCAGCTTTTTTGGCCGGTTCAAAATCCAGACCTTCAAGGGTAGGCACACGAATCTGTTCTTCCCATTTTTCAATATCTTTGATCACAGCAGTTTCATTTGTAACAACGGGATGTGCGCCCGGTGCTCCCGGCGGATGGATATACAGCGTACCCCAAGCGTCGGGGTGGATTTTTCCGTCGTCCGGACTCCAGTTTCTGATCAAATCCGGATCCGGCAGGATTTCGATACAATCCATCATATCAAAATAATAATCCGGCTGTTCCCCGCGGAGAATAGCCATAGCATTTTCTCTAGGCGTCATATGTATACCTCCTGCTGAATTTCTATACATTAATTGTATCTTCTTTTTCAAGAGGCGACAATTTATAAAATATAGGAATTTGTGCAATCCTTTTTCTTCATTTTGAACAAAATATTAGATCGTAAGATCACCCTATGCGAATCAGGCGATATTACAGAGAATCATTGTTCAAGCAGATGGAAAGAAAGCATGAGATAGAGCCGCGTTTTGAAATCGGACAGATCAAGACCGGATATTTCCTGTATTTTTTTTATCTGATACAAAAACGTAGCGCGCTGCATATAGATCCGTCGTGTGGTTTCTGCAATGTTCATATTGTTTTCCAGATAGATGCGAAGTGTATTTGCATAATCTCTGTTCTTTTGGCGATCGTAATCCAGAAGTTTCAGCAGCCCCGGACAGCAAATTGTTTCCGGTTTCAAGTCTCTTGTGCATCTGTTCTTTATATACTGCAGGACATAGTCCCTGAAATGATAGAACCAGCGGGTACTGTCTTGTTGCTGTCCAATTTCCAGAGCCACTTCAGTCTGCTTGTAGTATTCCGCTAATTTGGAAAAATCGTGAAATTCATTGCTGATTCCGGCTTTGATGAAATAGTCACGCAGGTAGAGCGCAAGATGCATATCGATATCCTTTCTTTCAGACTTCTGCTTTGAAAGATTAATGATGAAAAGTATACTTCCTTCGATCGGCAGAGCATAGCTGAAGGGAACAAGACTTTCCAACCGAGAGCAGATATTGTTCACGGATCCAATATTGAAATCTTTTGGAGAAAGAATTTTATAGCAATAATAGGTGTCATTCCATCCCCAGTGGATGCTATCCATTCGCACTTTTAACAGCTCTTCGTTGCAGGGCTGTTCCAGGACCATCTCCAGAATCATTTGATCCATGGATATCGGATGGTTTCCAAAATAGAAATTCTCCTGGATCTGAAGGACTTTTTCGACGTATGTGGAAAAAATGGAAAGAATAGCATAATCACTTTTACGGCATGGGTTATCAAACTCATTCATAACAACACGGCAGAGATATTTGCCGTTGATTTTCAGGTTTTTGTAGAGACATTTTGTGAGCTGATCTGTGGAAGTAAATATGTTTACACCGGATGTGCTCCAAGACTTTTCGAAGTCCGGATGCAGCATAAGCTCATTGATAGAGTCCTCCTCTATATATGTGTCAACATCACTTTCCTGATACAGGCAATGGTTTGAAGGCTTTTGACGTTCATAGTAGCAGAGAATCCGGAAAGTATTTGTGTATATACCCACAGGATTTCTAAAAAGGAGAAGACTGCACTCTCCGATATCCTGAAGCGGAGTCGAAGAAACAAAACAGTCATGGAGGGTAAGCTCCCAGTTATTAAATATATCGAATACATCCATGATCGCAGAAAGAAGATTGGGCTTAGTGGTGGGTACTTTGCTGATCAGCAGGTCGGCCGGGCAATTTGCGATGGCGGCCTCGGAGGGCGGAGAAGTAAGCGCAAAGCAGATGCCAGAAGGAAGCGATGAAAAAGACAGAATCTCATTTGGATCGGCTATATAAATATTTTTCGGCAGAAACTCCATATTGTTCATAAAGAACCCGGGACGCGACAGTGTACATTCCTGAGAGTCTGAATGAATCCTTGAAGTGAATGAAACGGATTTGCAGAAATCCTGAATGATATATGCGTTGATTTTCATGAAAGTTCTCCCATGTAGTGTTGGTTTAACCTGAGTATACTATGAATTCGGTTCGAATCAAGTTTTTTTATATATTTTGTAAAAAAAATTAAATTCTTTTCACATCTTATGAAAATTGTTATCAAATATGTTTTGATATACCATTATCTTATCATTTATCGGGAAAGGAGAAAAAACTATGAGTACAAATGCAAAAATGAGACCATCAATGGCCAAAATGGGTCTGGTCATTGCCGGTGCCAACTTCCTCATGGGCTTCTCATTAACTATGGCCCAAAACTATGCAACTTATAGTTACACCGATCTTGCTAAGATCGATCCTACAACAATGTCAATCTGTATGACCATTGTGAATGTAATAGCTCTGATCATTACATTCATCTCCGGTGCAATCGTAACCTCTACCAGAAGTAGATTCGGCAATTTCCGGCCCTGGCTTATCGGGGCAAATATTGTTTGTCTGACCGGTGGATTCCTGATCTTCTTCAATGTCGGAAACTCTGTTATTCTGAAGGCAGTAGTTATTTCCATTGGTTATTTGATGGCTAACTCTTCTATGGACTTTATTTACACTGCAAAAGGTGCGCTGTATGGCTGCATCGCCGGTGCCGACAGCAGTGCCCGCGATATGTTTGCAGGCCGCCAGTGGCAGGGACAGGCAATCTGTCTGGTTGTAAGCGGATTTGCGGTAGTTCCGCTGGTTGGTTTTTTGGGATCCGGTAACGAGACGGTTGGTTTCCTTCTTACACAGCTGATCTTTACAGTTATCGTAATGACAGGCTCTGTCTGGTTCTTCAAAATGTCAGCACCCTTTGACGCGGATAATCGCAGCGCAGGACAAGAGGCTGTTCAGGAAAAGGCTTCTATCGTCGATATGATCAAGGCTGTTATTGTCAATCGTCAGGCAGTTACCGTTCTTTTGTCGGATATCGTTCGTTTTACCGGTTATTTTGTGCTGTTCTCTATGATGGTTTACCAGTGTACAAAAGTAATCGGAAATATGATGGCTATGGCTTATGTATTGTCTGCTGCAAACTTCTGCTCTTTCTGTGGTGCTTCTATCGCACCGCTCATCGTAGGAAAAATCGGCGGCCGCAAGAAAACCATCGCATTGTTCGGATTTCTTACCAGTATGGCATTCGCATCCATCGGTATTTTCGGTCGTTCTCTCTGGGGCTTTGTTATCAGTTGTTCAACAGCATTTTTCTTCATGAGCTTTATTGATACTCTGGACATGATGCTTTATATGGATGCCGGTGAATACTGGCTCCACAAGACGGGTAAGGATACCCGTCCATACCTAATTTCTATGTATAACGTAGCAGTTAAGTTGGCTATGGCTTGCTCCTCCGTTCTTCTGGGTGTTATTCTTAGTGCAATCAATTACAACCCGGATGCAGTCCTTGATGCCGCAGGCCAGACAACTCTTACCTGGTGTACGGGTCTTGCTCCGGCTATCGGATACTTTTGCCCGATCCTGATCATGCTCCTTCATCAGGTTTCTGATAAAGAAATGCAGCAGATCATTAAAGAAAATGCTGAAAAATATGCAGCAGAATAAGAAGGAGGTATTTATGGATATTAATGTATTGCTTGAAAAGTATGCAGACGAATTAAAAGAACGTCCAAACGTAAAAATGCCGATTGGCTGTTTTTGGCCGCCGCCGCCGCTTCGTCATACACCGATTACGCCCAGAGAGAATTATCTGAAATTCTGTCGTAAGGAAAAGCCTGTATTTATGGCTATTGATACAGATGAATTTATGCTCTCTCCGAAGATCTTTCCGGATGCTATCGCAAGGGCATTTGTTGTTGATAACGAGGGTATTGAGCCAAAAGATTTCGGTGGAAAAGATATGTTTGGCATTGAGTGGGTCTATGTCGAGCAGGTTGGAGGTTCCATGGTTCGTCCGGGTAAGCCGAAGGTTGAAGATATCGAGGCGTGGGAAGATTATATCACCTTCCCGGATATTGATTCCTGGCCTTGGGAAGAAAGCGGAAGAATTAACAAAGATTTGGTTACCAGAGAGTTTGCGACAAACATCTGGATGATGAACGGAATATTTGAAAGATTGATTTCTTTCCTTGATTTTGAAGATGCTGCGGTTGCTCTTATCGATGAGGATCAGAAGGAGGCAGTTCACAGATTCTTTGACAAACTGGCTGATTTGTATGAAAGAATGATCAAAAAGATTAAAGTAACATACGATGTGGATGTGCTTTATTTCCATGATGACTGGGGTTCGCAGAGATCATCCTTCTTCTCCCTGGATGTTTGCCGAGAAATGATTTTGCCATATCTGAAACGTGTTGTGGATGCGACACATAAAAACGGTATGATCTTCAACTTCCATAGCTGCGGAAAGTGCGGGAACCTAATTCCGGCAATGATTGAAGCAGGTGTAGATGTATGGTGCCCGCAGCCGATGAATGATTTCAAATACTTATATGACAATTACGGAAAGGAGATCACCATCGGTGTTACACTGCCGGCCCCGCCTGTAGATGCGACGATGGATGAGGTTGTCGAGACATGCCAGAGATTCCTCAATGATTATACAGGAGAGAAGGGAAATGCTTTCCCGGTAATCTATGAGCCTGAATATCATGAGAAATTCCTTGAAGTGCTCTATGTGTTGAGTCGTGAAAAATTTGCTGAATGAGTATTTCTAAAAGGGAGGCGGAGATGTTATCCGCCTCTGTTTTGAAATGCTGAACGATTTTTGGAGAGAGTAAAAATGAAGAAAAAATATACATTTGTAATTGTAATGCTTATAGCTGTTGCCTGCTTAAGCAATATCGGTATCATGGGCTATAACTGGTATCCCATCGTTATGACTCAGTTGTATGAGACATATCCGGAATGGGCGGTTAATGGTTTTATCGCATGGCCTTCTCTGGTAGGTATGGTTTCCTGTCTTTTGTGCGGCAAAATCGCGGATAAAGTGGACAAAAAATGGCTTTTCATCACCGGTATGGTGCTATTTCTGCTGAGTGCGACAAATCTTTGCGGTTTGGGATGGAACAGTACTATCATTATGGTCATCTGTGCATGCTTCAGCGGCGGTGTATGCTATGGTATGGTGAGTGTACCGATGATCGGTATTATTTCCGACTGCTTTCAGGAAGAAGAACAGCGTGGTACGGTAATGGGCGTTTATAATGGCGCAATGGCGGCAGTCGGCGCTATCGTTTCTCCGATCATGGGATTTTTGGCTGTAAATAACTGGCACAATGTTGTTATTCCAAACTGGTTTACCGTGGTTGTGATTATTCTTGCCATTATTTTCATTCCGGCATGTCCGCCTAAGAAGGTTGCAGATGTTCAGACCGGCGGAAATGTGAAAGGTGAAAAGGGCTGGGCAAAACGCCTTATTCCGATCGTGCTGGCTTTCTTCTTTGTAAGCTTTGCAGGAATGTCTGTTATGATGTATGTCGATTTGTATATTACAGGCAATAATCTGGGAACATCTGCTTTGACCGGAACATATACTTCCATTCAGACAGTAGCATCCTTTATTGCATGTACAGCGTTTGGAGTAACCTATAAAAAACTCGGAAACAGAGTATCTATTCCCGGCTATTTACTCATCACAATTTCTATTCTGCTGATGATGCTTGTACCAAGCAAAACAATACTTCTTATCAGCGGCGCTATCTTCGGTCTGGGCTGGGGCACTGTTTATACTTACTGGTTCTTCAAACCTACCATCGTTGTTCCGGAAAATATGGTAGGTACAACCACAGGTATCATCACTACAGCGAATTCGTTATCCTATCTGCCGATGCCGTATTTTATTACCGGTGTTATGGCAGCCATGGGGGCAGAGAATATTAAATCTATTTACCCGATTTTTGCAGGAATCGTGTTCGTTGTATTTATCGGTGCAATTATACTGAACGGAAAAAAAGAGGATGCATAGGGAAGCTGAAAACAGCAGATAAGGAAGGTGCCATTTATGAGTATGAGTGCAAGAGATAATCTTCTGGAGACGATTCGCGGAGGTAAGCCAGAGAGATATGTCAATCAGCATGAGTTTTATGAATTGCCGTTTTGTGATCCTTTGTGTCTGATAAATCCGTCTCCTATGTTTCCGGGGGATGCAGATGTCAGGGATATGTGGGGGATTACATGGTCCTGGCCTGCAGGTTCACCGGGACCGTTTCCACTTCACGGCGAAGGACTTACGGCAATCACAGATATTACAAAGTGGAAAGAACAGATCCAGATGCCGCCTCTTGAGTATACCGATGAGATCTGGACAAAAACAAAAGAAGGGTATGCAAAGATAGACAGAACGGAGAAACTTGCTGCAATTATGTTCTTCCCGGGCCTGTTTGAATTCTGCCACTGTCTCATGGGCATGGAAGAAGCAATGCTTGCTCTTTACGAGGAACCGGAATGCATGCACGAACTGATCGAATATCAGGTGAAGTGGGAAATGGAATATATTACGCAGTTGTGTACTCATGTTCATCCGGATATGCTCATTCAGTCAGATGACTGGGGATCTTCGTTATCTACATTTCTTTCGCCGGCTATGTTTGAAGAGTTCTTTCTGGAACCATATAAGAAGTTATATGCATGCTGCAGAGAAAATGGTATTCAGATTTTGCTTCATCACAGTGATACATATGCTGAAACACTGGTACCGTATATGCTTGAGATGGGAATTGATATCTGGCAGGGTGCGCTTACCACAAATGATATTAAGGGAATCCTCGAACGTACAGAAGGCAGGCTTACCATTATGGGCGGCATCGAAAACACGCGTATTGATCAGGAAGGGATTAGTGAAGAGCAGATTGAGGCAGAAGTACGTAAGCGATGTGAAATGTACGGTACAAAGAATTACATTCCCTGCATGACTGCCGGAGGCGCGGGATCGGCCTACCCGGGTGTATACGAGACCGTTACCAGGGTGATCGATACGATAAGCGGCGAGATATTCTGAAAAAGATACAGAAGAAAAATAAGTAAGTATGCGGATCTGTTATAGATCTGTTTTAGAGAAAAGCATCTGTTTTCAAAAGAAAGCAGATGCTTTTCTTTATGTAATAGGTATGAAAGGTCAAAATGCAGTTAGAAATACCTGAAAAAGGTTCCTGATATCTTCTGAAATGGAATGGTTTGATTGCCTTCTGGGAATAGGAAAGGCTGAATTTTTTAAATGGAAACTGTAAAATAACACATAGTGAATAAAGGAGAACAACGAGAGATGAAATCATTGATACAGATCCTATTAGTAGTTGCAACTGTGCTTATATGTGTGCAGATAATGATACATGATAAACATCATAAGCACAGCAGCTTTGGTCATAGTCATGACGGATCTGTATTTTCTATTGATTTTTATGCCTATGCGTCGCGACTTCATTCCTGGAATCCGCGTTTCAAGGCATTGTTTTCTATGGTATGTCTTGTTTGTTGTATTGTCTGCAATAATGTTTATGTGTCATGTGCGGTGATCTTACTGATGACATATATTACAGTTGTGATTGGGGGGCTGCCGCTGAAAAAATATCTTTCGCTGATGACTATTCCGCTGGTGTTTCTTTTTTTGGGCTGCGTGGCTGTTGCAATCAGTTTTTCAAAGACTGCGGTGGGAGATTATAATCTGCCTCTTGGATTTTTTTATTTGTATACGACAAAAGAAAGTCTGTGGGAAACAGTAGAATTGATCGCGAAGGCTCTTGGCGCTGTCAGTGCTATGTATATGCTGACCCTTTCCACACCGACCAGTGAGATTATTGCTGTGCTTCGGGGCATTCATATGCCGAAGCTTCTTGTAGAGTTGATGAATATGATCTATCGTTATATTTTTATTTTGATGGATACACAGTGCAGGATGAAAAACGCGGCAGTATCTCGTCTGGGGTATTGTGATTTTAAGACTTCCTGCCTGTCCTTTGGACAGATAGCCAGTAATCTTTTGGTAGTATCTCTGAAAAAAGGCAATGCCTATTATCATGCGCTGGAAGCCCGGTGCTATGATGGTGAACTTCGATTTCTTGAGGAGGAAGAGACAGTATCTGTCATGCAGACAGCAGGTGCTTTATTAAGTGTATCTTTGCTTCTGTGTATATGGCGGTTAACTGTTTAGTAGATAAATGAAACAGGAAGTGATTCTGCAGGTCAGAGATCTGCAATATGCTTACAGTGATGAAAAAATGGCATTGAGAGGTGTGGATCTGGATATTCGTCAGGGAGAACGTATTGCTGTGATGGGTTCAAACGGTGCGGGGAAATCCACATTTTTTCTGAATATCAATGGTGTGCTGCAAAGTGAGCACGGTGAAATATTTTATCGCGGACAGAAAATGTCGAAAAAAACAATGAATGATCTTCGCAAAAATGTAGGGATCGTTTTTCAGGACGCGGACAGTCAGATCATTGCTTCTACCGTACAGGCGGAGGTCTCCTTTGGTCCGATGAATCTGAAACTGTCCCGAAATGACGTGAAGGATCGTGTGGATGAGGCACTGGCCTATATGAATCTGACAGATTTTCGCAATCGTCCGCCTCATTATCTCAGCGGCGGTGAAAAAAAGAGGGTCAGCATTGCGGATATTATTGCCATGCATCCTGAGATCATTATCTTTGACGAGCCAACGGCAGCACTTGATCCGGTAAATGCGGATATGCTGGAAGAGGTGCTGAAAAAAATGGCTCAGGAAGGAAAGACGATCATGATTTCTACCCATGATGTGGATTTTGCTTATCGCTGGGCTGAGAGAATAGTGGTATTTTGTGATGGAAAGATCATCGCAGATGATACACCTCTGGCTGTATTTCAAAATAAAGATATTATATGTCAGGCAAATCTTAAACGACCGATGATACTGGATATTTATGAAACGATGAAAGAAAAAGGATTGGTAAAAGAAGGTCGGTCATATCCAAGGAATGTAGAGGAATTTATATATTGCATCTAATGATGCAGACAAAAGAAAGGAGAAAAAATGACAAAAAAACAAAAAAAACTGATTGTATTTATCACAGCTCTCTGTGGTATGTTTGCGATCGTACCAACGGCGAATGCCATGCATATCATGGAAGGTTTTCTCCCGGCTTCTTTCTGCGTGATCTGGGGACTGATCTGCATACCGTTTCTGGTTATCGGATTTATTCATGTGGATAAAAAAGTCAAAGAAAACAGACAGACGATGATGTTGCTGGCATTAACAGGAGCATTTGTATTTGTGCTTTCTTCCTTAAAAATCCCATCTGTTACCGGAAGCTGTTCTCATATGACTGGAACCGGCCTGGGTGCGATACTATTTGGGCCTTGTGTGACCAGTATTCTTGGACTTATTGTCCTGATCTTTCAGGCTATCCTGCTGGCTCACGGCGGTGTGACTACACTGGGAGCCAACTGCTTCTCCATGGCTATTGCGGGGCCATTGGTAAGCTTTGGCTTATATAAGGTTCTTGGTAAAACCGGAGTTAACAGAAAAGTAAATGTATTTGTTGCGGCATTTGCAGGTGATCTGTTCACTTACTGTGTTACCAGTGTTCAGCTGGCGCTGGCTCATCCGTCCCCCACAGGCGGATTCGGCTATGCATTGATCAAATATCTGGGAGTATTTGCGCCGACTCAGATTCCTCTGGCAGTTATTGAAGGCCTGCTGACGGTAGTGATCGTAATCGGCCTGGAAACTTATGCTCAGGATGAACTGAAAAAGATAGGATTTCTGAAGAAAGGAGTACAGAACTGATGAAAACAAAAAGTAATAAAGGATTAGTTATCGCTCTGATTCTTGCCTGTCTCCTGATCGCTCTGGTACCTCTTTTTGCACTGAAGGGTGCCGAATTCGGCGGTTCTGACGATGCCGGCGGAGAAATGGTATCCGAAGTAACCCAGCAGGACTATGAACCCTGGTTCACCCCCGTTCTGGAAACTCTCCTTGGCGGCGAACTTCCCGGTGAAGTAGAAAGTCTTATGTTCTGCCTCCAGACCGGCATCGGCGTAGGCGTCATCGCTTTCGTTATGGGCCGTCTCGTAGAACGAAAAAAATGGAAGGACAAGCTGGGATCCGAAAATCCGACGGCCAAGCCATCCGAGATATAAAAAGGATAGGAACAAATGAAAATGCTTTATTCGGTTCTTATGGCACCACATACAGACACCGAAATAACATAGTTACTTAAACAAGAGAAAGAGTCTCCTCCAGCTTACTTATATATATTCAAGCGACTTTAGCGAGCACGACTTCGAGACTACAGGCTTGAAGCGCGCACGCCTGCCGGATCCATCATTCCCTCGTCTGGTGCATCATCTCATGTTCCTTCGCAATTTCCCGATGCATCATATAACTGTTCCACATACAATTCGACGGCGTCAATACCGCCTTGAGGGGAATATAGACTCCAGCTTTCCTAAGCCCCTGCAGCATCTGGTTCAAAAGCCCATCCGGAAGAAAACAGAAAATCAGCATCTCATCAGAAAAATCAGTCATATCTCCTTCTGTCATTTCAGAGATACTTCTGTCAGAAGGCTCCTTTGCCGGATCAATATTCATACCCGCCAGACGACCGATCGGCTCAGCATATCTGTTTTTCTCCACAATCCGTGCCCGTATTTTCAGACGAAGTATCAGTGCTTTGATTTTCTTTTTTTGTTCTTCATTTGTAATATTATATAAGAGTATTTGTGGTGTCATAACTTTCCTTTCCTTCGTTTTACACGCAGGCTATTGCCCATGCTTTTTGTTTTTGCTAAAATAAATGTATCCGTGAAGGTACTGAACAGATACCTGAACAGATGCTATAATTCCACAGGAGGTACAGTCTATGAGCGACGAATACAAGTACAACTACAATAAACTGGAGCAGTCGAACAAATTTTATGCCGATACTGAGGAATTTCAAAAGAAAGACCAGCCGAAAGAGAAAGCCGAGACCTGGGCAGAAGATGCCAGAGATGATCTGGAAGACTGGATTGAAGGTCAGGGCATTCAGCTTCGTTACTGATCAGAATTCATCTTATTTTCCTAAAAAATGCAGAGCAGTGCGGCAGTAGACCTCTACAGCTTTAGGAAGCACTGCTTCATCAAATGTATAATCCGGCTGGTGCAGCACAGCACTGGCGTGGGCGGGAAACAGAAGATAGGCGGCCTGACCGCCGTGGCTTTTTACCGCTTCCATCAGGTGTGCAGCATCTTCGCTGGCCATAAAGGCAGTGGTCTTCAAAGAAGAAGACTGTACAGGGAGAGATTTATCCGAAAAAAGATGATACAGCTCTTCTGTAAGGGCTTGTGTGCTTTTCAGAGAAGGAGCACTGCCGACGATTTTCACATCCTTTTGCAGACCATAGGTATGGGCTGTTTCCTGAATGACAGCAAGCACTGCTTTTGTCAGTTGGCTGTTCTTTTCTGTTGTTTTTCCCCTGACTTCGATTTCCATGTGTGCCTGATCTGCCAGAATATTTCTGCCGGTGCCGGAGGACAGTGTTCCTACATTAAGAACAGTGTCTTCATTTTTTGCATCCGTGAGAGCATATAACCGGGTCAGCAGGCAGCCTGTACCGGGCATTACAGAACGGCCGTCTTCAGGATGGGCAGCGTGGGCAGCTTTGCCGTAATAGGTGACATCAAGCTTTGTGGTGGCATATGAATCATCTGTGACCATGAAATCGCCGTTGATCTGTGGGTACTGGGCAGCGGGGACAATGTGACCGGAGAGAAAAATATCTGTCGTATGCAGCAGCCCGCTTTCTGCAATAGGCTGTGCTCCCCTGCATCCTTCTTCTGCAGGCTGAAACAAAAGTTGCAACGTTCCATGAAGTTGATGCCGATGCTGATGCAAAAGTTTTGCTGTCATCAGTCCGATCGCTATATGTCCGTCATGACCGCAGGCATGCATACGGCCTGGATTTTTGGAAATAAATCCTTCATGCGCCGGGAAATGTGAGCAGGAGTTGCTTTCCTGAACAGGGAGCCCGTCAATATCGAACCGGAAAGTAAGCACGGGCCCCTGACCGCAGGAAAGTGTGGCCAACAGCCCTGTATCGTGTCCTTTTACGGGGAGCTGTGACAGAACATAGCCCATAGGACTCAGATATTCACGGATCATCTGTGTGGTTGAAAATTCGTCCCACGCTGTTTCCGGGCAGCTGTGAAAACGGCGACGCAGCCAAATAAGCTCATCTGTGTGTGCCTGTATTTCATGTGACAGCGTATCCTTCATATGTATTCCTTCTTTATACAGATTTTGTATCTGTTCAGTGCCTTCACAGATTCAAATTGCAGCCCCGAAAAACAGGATTTTTCCACTTCTGAATCGTATTCCCGCAGCCTCGTCACCAAGTGAGTCGGCCTGTTCTGAACAGTTACCGGATTTTACGTAAATACTATACAACATTCCCCCAAAAGACTCAATCGAAAATGATCGCCCTCGTTGGCGATTCTGCTCAAATATGGTATACTATCAGAAAAATGTGTTGTCGGAGAAAGGAGTCCGTTATGACAGCCGTAGAACAGTTGCAGAAGATCATTGATGAACATGATAATATTGTATTTTTCGGCGGAGCCGGAGTGTCCACGGAAAGCGGTATTCCGGATTTTCGGAGTGTGGACGGATTGTATAATCAGAAATATGACTATCCGCCGGAAACGATTCTGAGTCATACCTTTTTTATGAGAAGACCGGAGGAATTTTACCGCTTTTACCGTGATAAGATACTGATCACAGACGTAAAACCCAATGCGGCTCACAAAAAACTGGCAGAGTTGGAAGCAGCAGGAAAGCTGAAAGCCGTGGTGACACAGAATATTGACGGACTGCATCAGAAAGCCGGAAGTAAGGCTGTATACGAACTTCACGGGTCTATCCATCGCAACTACTGTATGAAATGCGGCAAATTTTACAGTGCTGAGGAGCTTTTGCAGACAGAGGGTGTGCCCCGCTGCAGCTGCGGAGGTATGATCAAGCCGGACGTGGTTCTGTATGAGGAAGGGCTGGATTCCGGTACGATCCAATCGTCCATCCGGGCTATTTCTGAGGCGCAGGTACTGATCGTGGGAGGTACTTCGCTGGCGGTATATCCGGCAGCAGGGCTTATCGATTATTTTGAGGGAGACAAGGTGGTGCTGATCAATAAGGGCGCTACATCCAGAGACGCGCATGCCGATCTGGTGATCAAAGAACCGATTGGCCAGGTACTGGGACAGATACTGGTTCGGTAACTGCAGTCAGCTCTTTATAAAAAATCTGTTCGTTATTTTGAAGTAGGGTGAGAGCATGCCGGAACAGAGGGCAATGATCATACACAGGAATTGGAGGGGCAAGACAGATGGTGTTTGAAGTCGGAGATGTGGTAAAATTAAAAAAGAAACATCCCTGCGGCAGTTTCAACTGGGAAATACTGAGAGTGGGAGCGGATTTTCGCCTGAAATGTGAGGGATGTGGCCATCAGATCATGGTTTCCCGCAAGCTGGTGGAGAAGAATTGTAGGGAACATATCAAAAAAGAAGAAAATCAGTAAAGCATAGGGAGCTGGATTGCATAAATTCCCACTCAAAAGTGTTGGCAATCAGTTTTACAGATGAGCAGAGGACAAACAGTAGAGTACAGGCAGAAATATAAGGGAAAAGTCAAAGATTTACTTGCTTTTTTCCTGTCACTATGGTATCATCTCCAATTGTGATATTAATTTTATTCCTTGTTCCCTGCAAATCAGGGGGCCAGAGACCAAAAGGAGGTAAGAAGCATGAGCAAATATGAATTATGTTTGGTTGTGAATGCGAAAATTGAAGACGAAGCTCGCGAAGCTGTTGTTGAGAAAGCGAAAGGATATATCGCTCGTTACGACGGCACAGTGACAGAAGTTGAAGAATGGGGTAAGAAGAAATTAGCTTACGAAATTCAGAAAATGAATGAGGGCTTCTATTATTTCATCCAGTTCGAAGCAGCTGAGACATGCCCGGCTGAGCTGGAAAGACACGTTCGTATCATGGACAACGTATTAAGATATCTTATCGTTAAGAAAGAAGCTTAATTAAAAGACGAATAAGAACCCATTAATGGCTTATTTCGTAACTGTTGATGAAGTTTGTGTTTTACACATAGGAGGACAATATGAACAAAGTTATTTTAATGGGCCGTTTAACCAGAGATCCTGATATTCGCTATTCTACAGGTGAGTCTGCAACAGCTGTTGCCAGATATACATTGGCTGTAGACAGACGTTTCCGTAGAGAGGGTGACCAGACAGCTGATTTTATCGGCTGTGTTGCTTTTGGCAGAAACGCAGAATTTGCAGAAAAGTATCTGCATCAGGGTACAAAAATCGTAGCCGTAGGTCGTATCCAGACCGGTAGCTACACTAACCGTGACGGACAGAAGGTCTACACAACAGATGTTGTTGTAGAGGAGCAGGAGTTCGCCGAGAGCAAGAGCGTCAGCGACGGCAACCGCGGCAATTATTCTGCAGGCAGCAATTATGGACAGGCATCTGCACCGGCTCCCAAGGCTACAAGCGCAGACGGCTTTATGAACATTCCGGATGGAATCGAAGAAGAGCTGCCGTTCAATTAGTTTTCATATGAAATAATGGAGGTAAAGAGCAATGGCTTACAATAAAAGCGACAGACCGGATTCTCCGATGAAGAGAAGAGGCGGTCACAGAAGAAAAAAAGTTTGTGTATTCTGTGGTAAAGAAAACAACGAGATCAGCTACAAAGATGTTAACAAGCTGAAAAGATACGTATCCGAGAGAGGTAAAATTCTTCCGCGTCGTATCACAGGTAACTGTGCAAAACATCAGAGAGCTCTGACTGTAGAGATCAAGAAAGCAAGACACGTAGCTATTATGCCGTACGTTGCTGAATAATCTGTATTGTTAAATGCTTGATCAGGCATGCTGCTTTTGGCAGCATGCCTTTTTTTGCATGTGAACAGAAGTTGCTTATTTTCTGTGAAAATGGTATAATGCAATATACTATCGCTTAGGGGAGTGTATAATAACGGATAGCTATGGAGGCAGTATGAATAAAGGTATTCGTTTTAAAGGTTTTCTTGATTTTTATCTTCGATGGCCGTATTATCTGTTCCTTTTGCTGGCAGCGGGCAGCATCGGTGTTTTTTGCGTGAATAAGCAGGCGGGTCTGATTTCTTTTATTGTGGATTTTGTGTATCTGCTGGTTGCATGGTTGATCTTTTATACGCAGAGAAACCGGTTTGTGGATGAAATGATATCCTTTGCCACCAATTATGGCCAGGTACAGAAGAAGATCATGATGGACATGATGATTCCGTATGCGCTGATTGATCGTTCTGGCAGATTTTTGTGGATGAATAAGCTGTTCATGGACATTATTGGCAAGAATAAGGATTATCATAAATGTGTTTCAACAATCTTTGCTCAGGTGATTCCGGAGAGATTTCCTTCTGAAGATCAGGTGCGGGAGTTTTTTGTGAGCCGTGACGGTCGGGATTACCGTATGCAGTTAAAACCGCTTTCGGTGGATGAATTGACAGAAGACTCCCAGATCCTGGAGATACAGTCGAAACAGTTCAGCATGTTGGCTGTATATCTGATGGATATTACGGAACTTAACAGTTACATCCAGAAAAATCAGGATGAAAAGCTGGTAACAGGCCTTGTCTATATTGACAATTATGAGGAAGCTATGGAGAGTGTTGATGAAGTACGGCGTTCACTTCTGACAGCACTGATTGAGCGAAGAATTAACAAGTATTTTCTGTCCAATGATGCCATTGTCAAAAAGCTGGAAAAAGACAAATTTTTTGTTGTTATGCAGAAAAAGACGCTGACGGGTCTGCAACAGAAGAAATTTGATGTCCTGGAGGAGGTAAAAGCAGTTAATATCGGTAACGATATGTCGGTGACTTTAAGTATCGGTATTGGCGAGAATGCACCTACAATGATCCAGAACAGTGAGTATGCCCGTGTGGCTATTGAGCTGGCATTGGGTCGCGGCGGCGACCAGGTGGTGGTAAAGAGCGGTGAAGAGCTGGCTTTTTACGGTGGCAAGTCGCAGCATGCGGAAAAGAACACGCGCGTCAAGGCACGTGTCAAAGCACATGCACTGCGGGAAATCATGAATCATAAAGAGCGCATTCTGATCATGGGACATTCTCTGCCGGATGTGGATGCGCTGGGTTCCGGTATCGGTATCTACCGTGCAGCCAGGACACTGGGTAAGCAGGCTCATATTGTTGTCGAACATCCAACAACAGCGATTCGCCCGTTAATGGATGCCTTTATCAAAGATAAAGAATATGGCGGAGATATGTTTGTTTCCGGTCATGATGCCAAGGAAATGGTCAATATGAATACGATGCTGGTGGTTGTGGATACCAACCGTCCGAGTTATACGGAGTGCGAGGAGCTTCTGTATATGGTGGAGACGATCGTGGTACTGGATCATCACAGACAGGGCGGTGAGATCATTCAGAATGCAGCACTGTCGTATATTGAACCATATGCATCCTCTGCCAGTGAGATGGTGGCAGAGATTTTGCAGTATTTTGATGACAGTATCCATATCCGCAATATTGAGGCCGACAGCCTGTATGCCGGTATTATGGTGGACACAGATAATTTCCTGACAAAGACGGGTGTGCGTACATTTGAAGCAGCTGCTTTCCTTCGAAGAAATGGTGCAGATATTACCCGTATCCGCAAAATGTTCAGAGAGGATATGAAAAATCTGCAGGCAAAGGGTCAGACAATATCTGAAACAGAGCTGTATGATAAATATTATGCGATCTCAGTTTGTCCGACAGAGGGTATCGAGAGTCCGACGATTGTCGGTGCACAGGCAGCAAATGAAATGTTGAATATCAAGGGCGTCAAGGCTTCCTTTGTGCTGACACTGTTTAAAGATACGGTATATATCAGTGCCCGGGCAATTGACGAGGTCAATGTACAGATTATCATGGAACGTCTTGGTGGCGGTGGCCATCTGAATGTAGCCGGTGCGCAGTTAAAAGGCAAGTCCATAGCGGAAGCACGGATGCTTCTAAAGACAACGTTAAAAGAAATGACAGATGGAGGAGAAATTTAATGAAAGTAATTTTGCTGGAAGATGTAAAAAGTCTGGGAAAGAAAGATCAGATTGTCAATGTCAGTGACGGGTATGCCAGAAATATGTTGTTTCCCAAAAAACTGGGACTGGAAGCAACCCCGAAGAATCTGAATGATCTTAAGCTGAAAAAGGCACATGAAGATAAGATCGCTGCTGAAAATTTAAAGGCAGCACAGGAGTTTGCCAAAGAGCTTGCAGATAAGAAGGTGGAAGTGGCTATCAAAGTCGGTGATAACGGTAAACTGTTCGGGTCTGTTTCTACAAAAGAAATTGCTGAGGCGGCCAAAGCACAGTTGGGGTATGACATTGATAAAAAGAAAATGGCACTGGACACACCGGTTAAAGAACTGGGGACAACGAATGTGACTATTAAGCTGCATCCGAAGGTAACTGCCACATTGAAGGTAGTTGTTAAGGAGGCAAAATAAGCGTTTGGCACTGTGTGAATATATGCAGGTGGGAATGTAAGGAACATAGACGTAGGAGGAAAGATCTTGGAAGAAGCTGTCATTAAGAGAATCATGCCCCATAATACAGAAGCAGAACAGTCTGTGCTGGGTGCCATGTTTATGAGCCGGGATGCCATTATGGTAGCAACAGATATCCTGACCGGGGATGATTTTTACCAGCAGCAGTATGGCGCAATGTTTACGGCGATGGCTGAGCTGTATACCGAAGGGCAGCCTGTGGATCTGATCACCCTGCAGAACCGTTTGAGGGAGAATGGTGTACCGGATGAGCTGTGCAGTGTGGAATATATCAGTGAGCTGGTCAATGCTGTGCCTACTTCGGCCAATGTCAAATATTATGCCAATATTGTCAGCGATAAAGCAACGCTGCGCCGGATGATCCGTTTGAATGAGGAAATTGCCAATACTTGTTATATGGATCAGGAAAATGTCAGCGATATTCTGGCGACAACAGAGCAGAAGATGTTTCAGCTTTTACAGCGTGGTAACAAAGGCGAATTTACACCGATCCGTGAGATCGTAATGAATGCGCTGGATTCTATCGATGCGGCTTCCAAAAGCTCTAATCACATTACAGGTCTTTCAAGTGGTTACCGTGAACTGGACCGCCGTACGGCGGGCTTCCATCCTTCTGATTTTATTCTTGTGGCGGCACGTCCGTCCATGGGTAAGACTGCTTTTGTCCTTAATATTGCCAATCATATGGCGCTGCATGATGATAAATATGTTTGTATTTTTAGTCTCGAGATGTCCAAGGAGCAGCTGGTCAACCGTCTGTTTGCCTGTGACGGGCATATCGATGCCCAGAATATCCGTACCGGTAATTTAAGTGATACGGAGTGGGGACAGCTGGTTTACACAGCTGATAAGATTGGTGGGTCCAAGCTGATTATCGACGATACACCGGGTATTTCTGTATCAGAGATGCGTTCCAAATGCCGTAAGTTAAAGCTGGAGAAGCGTCTGGACTGTGTCATGATCGACTACCTGCAAAAAATGGAGGCAGACCGTCATTCAGATTCCAAGCAGCAGGAAATCTCTGAGATTTCCCAGGCATTAAAGACTCTGGCAAGGGAGCTGGAAATCCCGGTCATTGCATTGTCACAGCTTAGCCGTGCAGTAGAAAAACGAGATGACAAGCGTCCGATGCTGTCAGATCTTCGAGAGTCTGGTGCTATCGAGCAGGATGCTGATGTAGTTATGTTTATTTATCGTGATGCGTACTACAACCGTGATGCGGATAATGAATTAAAGAATATTGCAGAAATCAATATTGCCAAACAACGTAATGGTCCGACCGGTACGGTGAGCCTGGTATGGATTCCCGAGTACACGAAGTTTGCCGATCCGATATCTGAGGATCAGATCCCGGATATCGAGCGGGAATAGAGAAAGACAAAAAAAAACAGAGAAGTCGTCTGAATATGTCGTAATATTTGGACGGCTTTTTCTTGTGGGAAGAACAGGCTGGCGGTATAATACAGACAGAATCTGCAAAACGCAGGCAGCGGATGAAAGAAGGGACGTAGATGAGAGAACAGGGATGTTCGATTTCGGAAGCAGCGAAAAAAAGCGGTGTGGAATCATATGTGTTG
Source organism: uncultured Lachnospiraceae bacterium (assembly GCA_934394565.1). Lineage (GTDB taxonomy): Bacteria > Bacillota > Clostridia > Lachnospirales > Lachnospiraceae > UBA11957. The sequence goes on along the minus strand of CAKRQV010000017.1, from coordinate 27,517 downwards.
CGGTACTGGGAAGAAGAGGGGATTCTTCATGTCCAACGAAACCACAAAGGGCACCGTTGCTATACAGAAGCCGAGTTTGCAGAAATTCATGAAATACAGCGTTTGAAAGAAGAGGGTCTGTCTTTAAAAGAAATTCGTGAGGTACAGCAGCAGAAAGAAAGAAAAAAATCACAGGAGATTTCGTCTGTGCAGACACAGAATTTATCCGTAGCAGGTGAAGTGCTCAAGGCAGAGATGTTACAGGAAAAATGTCAGGGAACAATCCCCGGAAAGGCTGAAGAAAATCAAAAGAAGCAGCAGTTTTATCAGATACTTGAAAGAGTAGTCCGGGAAGTTGCCCTGACAAGAAATCGGGAGGCGAGATACCATCGTCTGGATGAAGCAATCCGCAGACAGCAGAATACGCGTCGGATGATTGCGGCGACAGAAGAAAAAGAAAACGAAAAAAGAAAAAAACATATGAAAAAACGCCCAGAGTAAACTCCGGGCGTTTCTTCATATCCTCAAAGGATCATTAAGCCTCTTTGATAGCTTCTGTCGGACAGGCAGCTGCGCATGTACCGCATTCTACACATGTATCAGCATCGATTACATATTTGCCATCACCTTCGCTGATAGCACTAACCGGACATTCGCCCTCACATGTTCCACACATTGCACAATCGTCAGTAATTACGTATGCCATTTTTGAATCCTCCTTAAACGGTTTAAGTATTGATGTATCCCTGTATTATCAGGGTCATTGACCATGATAAACTAAAATGTGCGAGAAAACAAGTACTTAGTTATGCATAACCGTAAGAAAATTTTCTGCTGTAGGGATAAGAAAAAAGTGAGTTTTGACTAATTGAAAAACAGGGTTGCGAAGCGGAGAAAAGTTCTTTATAATGGGGCGCGTAGAACAGATAAGGAGGAAGAAATATGGCAGGCAAAGTATCAAAAGATATGATTATTGCGGATCTGATTCAGATCGATCCAAATATTGTAGCAATTCTGATGCGTGCCGGTATGCACTGTATCGGATGTCCGTCTTCTCAGGGGGAATCTCTGGAAGAGGCGGCTATGGTGCATGGACTGGATGCGGATATGCTGGTTGATCAGATCAATGATTTTCTTGGTTGATTTTGGATGGATGAAAAAGAGCGTGTATATAATATTCACCCCGCAAACGCAAGACGTTTTTGAGTGTTTGTGGGGTGAATATTATATACACGCTCTTTTCCCGGTGTGCCGATATAGCAGAATTGTCGCAGTTAGCTGTTAAGCTAACTGCGACAATTTGGTGAGAGCATCTTCGGGAATGATGCAACGGGCATGCTCTTTGAAGTATGCCTCAGTGGCTTCGGAGAAGGGTTCACCGTGTGCGTACTCAGACAGCTGATTACAAATCTGGTTGAATAGCTCGGGACTCTGACCAGACTGGTGGAGAACGAGCTGGTAACAGGTATCTTTACCGAAACGGTAGAGTGTGTTGTGACCGTGGTAGCGGTCTTTCATGGCACCTGCGGCCCGGATCGCATCATTGAGAGAATAAAACTCAAAAATGCGCATAAGATCCAGAGGCTGTTCTTCAGAAGCTGCATCCGATTTGGGTGCGGCTTTGGACTCTTTGGCAGCTTTCTTTGGTGCGGCGGACTCAGAGAGCTTGCGGAAGAGATCGATGATGTCGTCGGCACCAACCATCTGTGCCAAAAGATCTGTGCGGGATGGTGTATCGCTACTGGGAGAGAACCGGGAATAACGGGTATCTAACTCTTCTGGATCCTCTACCTTTGTGATGATCAATACAATACTATCGGGCATGATCGGTATGGCTTCTACCATGATCGGAAGATTTTCAGCATCGAAACCGAATTCGTCATTTGCCTGCTGGATCATATCCCGGAAAAGTTCTTTGGCTTTGTCAGTGGCATAGGCCAGTTCACTTAAGTTGATCTGCCGTGTGGCGAGATCTTCGCGGGACAGTGTACAGCGTATCTGCGTGTCACTGATTCTTTCGATTTTCATATGATCACATCCTTTTACTTCTTGTCATAGCTGTGACAGGAGATTTACTTGTCACGAAATGTATAGTGTATATACTGTCTCCAGTGTATGGTACATTATATACCATATGTTCGGATACTGTAAAGAAGTTCACTGTTTTTTTATATTTGCGGAAACAAGGTCGAAAAAAATAGTTAAAATAGATTGCTTTTTAAATAAAAAACGGCTATAATCATAGTTACAGAGCAGTGTGCTGGAAAGGAGCTGTGTAACTGATCTTTTCGCAATGTATCCTGTTTTTCATTTCAGCGGTGTTCACCGCAGATTTCCCATACGATGTAGAGCAAATATAGCACAGTGTATCTGCAAAAGCCGAATGGGTCTATCTTAATATGTCCGGAAAGGAATAAAATGATGTATCACAAAAAAAATAAGGAAGTGGCGGAATGAGATGGCAGAAGCAAAGAAAAAATTAAAAGCTGAACTGAAAGCCTATCAGAAAAAAGGAATTGAACTGCAGCTTGGCAATGAAAAATCAAGCCCAAAGAAAATTGTCAAAGCCTGCAGTACCGCAGAGGAGGGCACTTATATGCGGGAGTATGAGTGCGATGCGGACGGCAGAGTGAAACGCCTGAGTTTCCAGTGGATCAAGTCTGACAGGTAACATTGCGGCCCGGAAGGTCTGGTAAAACCTTCCGGGTGAATTTTTTATGAAAAAGCTGAATTGCTGGTGACGAACAGAATGTAAGTTGTTATAATAAGAATGTCGATTCTTAGAAAATTAAGGGGTATACAAATGAAAAAAAAACTAACTGTAGCCGTTCTGGCTATCTGTGCAGCCATTGTGTTGCTGATTGTGGGACTGGCTACCGGTTCTTTTGATGAGCTTATAGGAGATTCCTATGCGGATGTTTCTGACTATTTTGGTACACCGGAGGCGGGAACTTACACGCTGGTGTTGCCGGATGGGGAGCAGGCAGAGACAAAGGCCATAACAATAGACGGACAGGAGGGATACTTCTTTCCGTGGATGGAGGCAGCAGATCTTCTGAACAGTCCGCTGTATGTGGACGAAGCAAATCAGAAGGGTATGTTGGCCAGACCAGATGAAATCTGGTATTTTACACCGGGTGCAACTGGATACGATACAGAGAGTGGACAGCATGTGGAGACTACATGGACAGCCATTGTTGAACAGAATGGTGCCTGGTATGTCAATCTGTTATACCTGACACAGGTCATGAATCTATATCTGGATACAGAACATGGTGATATTCAGACGATCGTAGTCATGACAGATCCGCAGGCACAGATCGCAGATGCTGCCAGCCCGGATGAGAAAAAGGGTGGTATCCGTATTCGTACGGAAGATAATAAAAAGGCAAAAGTACTGACTGTGGCCAACAGCGTATATCTGTTGGAAAGTGGTGAGGAATGGTCAAAGGTTATGAGCCATGAGGGGTATGTCGGCTATGCGGCCAACAGTGAGCTGGGCGGACAAAAAGCATTGGCTTTTGCAGAAAACGCTCCAGAATACACTTCAATCAGCCGGGATCATAAGATCAGTCTGGGCTGGCATCAGATGACATATGCCAGTGGTAATGATGCACTGGGAGAACGTCTTGGTGTGGCTACAGGTTTGAATGTGATTTCACCGACCTGGTTTACGGTTGCTGATATAGAAGGAAATATCACGTCACTGGCTTCCGCAGCCTATGTGCAGCAGGCACATGATGCTGGAGTTGAAGTTTGGGGGCTGATCGATAATTTTACAAACAAGATTGATATGACGGCATTTATGAGCAATACGGCTGCACGTACAAATATGATAAATCAGTTGATCACACAGGCTATGGCCTGCGGTATGGATGGTATTAACCTGGATTTTGAGTCCATCAAGGCTGATCAGGCGGTATATTATACAGAGCTGATTCGTGAGCTGTCCATTGCCTGCAGGAAGAATGGACTGGTCTTTTCTATAGATGATCCTGTGCCGAAATTTTCTTCCCATTACAACCGCAGTGTACAGGGACAGGTGGCTGATTATGTGATCATCATGGGATATGATGAAAATACTGCAGGCAGCGAGACGGCAGGTTCCAATGCGTCCCTGGACTTTGTGACCGAAGGAATTGAGCAGACTTTAAAGGAAGTGCCGGCATCCAAGGTGATCAATGCCATGCCATTCTACACCAGACTTTGGATCGAGAGCTATGACAATGGTGCTCTGGAGTGTCAGACGCTTGGCATGACAGATGCCAATGCCTATGCCCGGGAAAAAGGTATGGACATTTACTGGGACGCTGCGGCAGGCCAGAATATTGCTGAGCTGGATACAGAACAGAATCTTCAGAAAATGTGGCTGGAGGATGACAAGTCTCTGGAAGAGAAGTTGAAACTGATCGATACATATCAACTGGCCGGAGGAGCATTCTGGAAGCTTGGATTTGAAAGCAGTGAAATCTGGACCCTGATAGGTCAGTATTTATAAGGAGGAGAGTATATGGGGGATTATGAGATGTTCAAAACCACTTTGATGGGCGGTTTTGATAAGGATGATGTCATGCAGAAGGTTGAAGAACTCAAGGACAGTGCTTTTCGTGAAAAACGGCGTCTGGAAAAAGAGCTGAAAGAAAAAAATGAAAAGCTGGCCGAGCTGACAAAACGACTGGAGCTGAAAGAAGCCCAGAAAGAACGTCTGGAGCAGGACGTTACTGAAAAATATCAGAAGTATGTGGATAATTATGAAAAAATAGGCAGCATCATTTTTAATGCACAGATCCAGGCCGATGCAATGATTAAAGAAGCGGAGACCAAGCGTGACGAAATTCTGCAGCAGGCAGAGACAGAAGCTCAGAAGATGCGTGAAGAGGCGGAGCGTGAGGCTACAGAGCGTATTGAAAAAGTGCAGGAGGAAGTCAATGAAAAACTGGCCGATGGAAAGAAAAAGTATGTTGCTGTGCAGGATGAGATGAATGAGATCGTGGAGTTGATCAATCAGGCACAGAAGCGCTTTATGTCGTCCTATAAGGAGGTGCACCGTATAGTGACAGCGATGCCGGAATCCCTGTATGATCTGAAAGAACCGGAAGATACCGGAAAGCTGCCAGAGATATGTGAAAGCGCAGAACAGCCGGAGGAAGAGTCCTTTGACGAATCCGAAGACATTTCCGAAGAAGAAATGAAAAAAATGTTTTTCAGTGAAGAATAAGCAAGGATAGAGACATCCTGCCGGGCATATATTAGGAAAAAGCCGGGCAGGATGTTTTATATTGCAGAAAAGGACAATCAAAATCGTAATGACTGTGCTGTTGCTGGCAGCTGTGTACCTGCTGTCCAGGGAAACCGCCAAGGCGACAACGGCAAAACCGGAAAAGTCTGTGGATGTGGTGCTTGATGCAGGGCATGGTGGTGCGGATCCGGGAAAAGTAGCAGCTGATGGTACAAGAGAAAAGGACATCAATCTGGCAATCGCAAAAAAAGTACAAAAAGCACTGCAAAAAAAAGGAATTACAGTCAGAATGACACGGGAAAAAGATGAAATGGTGCATGAACAGGGGGCGGAAGCGGAAAAAAAGGCAGACATGCGTCTGCGCTGTGAACGGATCAATACTTCAGGGGCGCGCTGTGCCGTGAGCATTCATCAGAACAGTTTTACGGATACCGCGGCTTCAGGGGCACAGGTCTTTTATTATACGGCATCAGAGGAGGGGAAAAGGTTTGCGGATATCATGCAGAAACAGCTGATACAGAAGGTGGATCCGGACAATCGGCGGATAAGTAAGGCAAACGATTCCTACTATCTGCTGCGAAAAACGACAATACCACTGCTGATCGTAGAATGTGGTTTCATGTCCAACCCGGCGGAAGCAAAACAGCTGCAGGACGAGGCAGTGCAGGAAAAGATTGCCGGTGCCATTTGTGCAGGCATACAGCAATATCTGGAAAAATAGAGGTGTGGACTTGGCAGAATATTAAGAATGTGTTACAATATACGATAACTTGGTAAAAAGTTTGCAATTAAAGGAGAAAATCATGAAAAAACATAGCAGACATCTGCTGCGGTTTTTACTCGTATGCATGGGTATGATGGCTTTATTGTGTGTGAAACCGGTCAGTGCCCAGGCCGCAAGTATGAGAATATCCAAAGTTAAAGTGAGTGCGCCAAAGAGTGGCAGTACATATGCATCAAGTTCTATTACTTATAAGACATCTTCATGCAAAAATCTTAAAATGCGGATTCGTGTATTAAACAAAAAAGGCAAATATGTCTATCAGCAGACATTGACCAATCTGTCCCGCAAGGGAACAAAAAAGGTGATCTGGGATGGAAAAGCCAGTGCCGGTAATGCTGCAAAGCTGACAGCTGGTGCCTTGGTACCTAACGGTACCTATCGGATCGAGGTATATCTGTCCGGTAAGGCTGGAAAGAAGAACCGGGCGACAACAAAGCGTACGAGTTTTAAGGTATCCAGAAAGACTGCGGCAAGTCCGAGTCCGAGCACAACCCCAAGTACAACCCCAAGTACAACCCCAAGTACAACCCCATCTGATAATACGGTTCTGCCGACAGAGGGGATGGAGACAACGGCGTCCGGTGTGGCTCGTCTGACCGGAGATGCCCAGCTGGATTATATGGCAGAGATGATGCTTCGTGAGGCCGGTGTGACCGCTTCCATGAGTGCGGATGAAAAAGTACAGCGGATTTATTACTGGGTCAGTCATGAATTTAAACATGTGCATGATTCACATACCAATTATAAAAAATACTATGCTCTGAATGCATTGTCTTCCGAGATTCAGGCATACCGGACCAGCACAGACCGGCTGGTGGCTGAAGGAAAAGCGCAGTATGTCAAGCTGATTTATTGTGCCGGTATCAAATACTCGACAGGAGCCTATACGGATAGCCGTCATGCAAGCTTTCAGAATACAACGAAGCTGTGGTTTAATTCCAGAGTAGGACAGTGTAACCGTACCGCAGATGCTTTTATGATTTTGTGCAATCATGCCGGTATTGAAGGTGGCGTCTGTGCCGGATACTATTTAAACAGCAATGGCACCAGGTCCGGTCATTACTGGAACTGGCTGAAACTTGGCGGCGAAGTATATTATTATGACGTGGATGTGCAGTTGCAGAACAATGCGAAAGGTTTCCGACATCCTTATTATGAAAGATGGTACAAAGCAGACAGAACTATGGCACTGAGGTATCATCAGTTTACGCATGGCCTGCAGAACTGATACAAACTACAGACACAAAAGAACCGGTGTTGGACGCTGGTTCTTTTTGTATATATGGAGAAAAAGGGGGAATACCGGCCTTTTTTGCGTCCGCCGGGGCTTTTCATTTGAAATGGATAATGGTATAATATAAAAAGTATGGCATAATATACGAGGAAAATCTATGCAAACGATATATAGAAAAGCAGATACAGAACAGACAGACAAAACATGGCTTACGACAGCTGCAGATATTCTGAAAAAAGGTGGCCTGGTGGCTTTCCCGACAGAGACGGTCTACGGCCTCGGGGGTGATGCCTTAAATCCGGAGGCATCTGCCAGGATCTACAGTGCAAAAGGACGACCATCAGATAACCCGTTGATCGTACATATTGCAGATATGGATGCGTTGTATGGTATTGTAAAGAAGGTGCCAGAGCAGGCAAAACGTCTGGCAGAAGCTTTTTGGCCTGGCCCTCTGACCATGATTTTTGAGAAAAACGATAAAGTACCGCTGGAAACAACGGGCGGACTTGACAGTGTGGCTGTGCGGATGCCTTCCAACGAGATTGCCAGAGCGCTGATTGCGGCCAGTACAGGCTACATTGCAGCACCAAGTGCCAATACATCCGGACGACCAAGCCCGACAAAAGCAGAGCATGTCCGTGATGATCTCAACGGCAGAATTGATATGATCCTTGATGGGGGAGAAGTCGGAATAGGCATTGAATCTACAATCGTTGATTTCACAGAAGAGATTCCAACAATTCTCCGTCCGGGTTATATTACACAGGCAATGATTGCTTCTGTGATCGGTGATGTCCAGATGGATAAAGGACTGATTGCAGAAAATTCCGGTATCCATCCCAAAGCACCGGGTATGAAATACAAGCATTACGCACCGAAAGCTGATCTGGTGATTGTAGAGGGTGAGGAAAAAGCCGTTGCAGATTATATTAACAGTGAAGTTGCCAGACTGACAGCTAAGGGAGAACATTGTGGAGTGATTGCAGCAGAGGAAACCAAGACGGATTATCAGGCAGAGGTGGTTTTAAATATCGGCGCCAGAGCTGACGAGGAGAGTATTGCCCGCCATCTGTATGATGTATTACGGCAGTTTGATGATATGGAAGTGACCAGGATTTTTTCGGAGTCTTTCAGTACTCCGGTGATGGGACAGGCAATCATGAACAGACTGCTCAAAGCTGCAGGTCATCATGTAATACAGGTGTAAGGAGGATAGTATATGCCTTACAACAAAGTGATCTTTGTAGATGGTGACGGCACCTGCCGTTCCGCTATGATACGGATCATTATGAAAAGCAAGTTTTTACTGTATCCGGTAGAGTTTGAATCCCGGGGGATGGTGGTACTTTTTCCGGAACCACTGGATGCCAAAGCCTATGCTGTACTGAATGCTTATGGGTATGCTTTGGATGATATCCCGGCCAGACAACTGATGCAGGAGGATATCAAGGATGATGTACTGATTCTGACAATGGAGGATCGGCAGAAGCTGAAAATATGGGAAACATTTGAAAATGCCAGACATGTGTATACACTGGCAGAGTTTATCCATTATTCCGGGGATATTCTGCCGCTTTACGGTGAGCCGGTGGAGTCCTATGAAGAATGGGTTGTTAAGATGGACAGACTGTTGGACGAATTGGTCATACATCTGAATGAACTATCGATCAGGGACAGTGCAGCCGGAAAGACAAAGGAAACACAGCCCAAGAGGGGTGTACAGTCACAGCAAGTCGGTGAAATACCGGAAAATGGATATGAAAATTCCCAACAGCCGAAAACAGTAGTCGGTGAAACAATAAAACAGGATAAGGAGGAAACACCGGATGGCAGGAAAAAGGACGGATTATCTGACCTGGGATGAATATTTCATGGGTGTTGCCATGTTATCAGGTATGCGTTCCAAAGATCCGAACACGCAGGTTGGCGCATGTATTGTCAGCGCTGACAACAAGATCTTATCTATGGGTTACAACGGATTCCCGAAAGGATGCTCGGATGACGAGTTTCCGTGGAACAGAGAGGGAGATCCGCTGAACAATAAATATTTTTACACGACACACAGTGAACTGAATGCTATTCTCAACTACCGGGGTGGCAGTCTGGAAGGAGCCAAGATTTACGTCACACTTTTTCCCTGTAATGAATGTGCAAAAGCCATCATTCAGGCCGGGATCACAACGGTGATCTATGACAGTGACAAATATGCAGACTCTGAGTCTACTATCGCATCCAAGCGCATGATGGATGCTGCAGGGGTCCGCTATTACCAGTATACCCGTTCCGGAAGAAGCATTGAGATCCAATTATAAAGTAAAAGGGAGATTTATATGGCACAGGAAAAGAAATTAGTAGAATCTATCACTTCCATGGAGGAAGATTTTGCACAATGGTATACGGACGTTGTTCTGAAATCTGAACTTTGTGGATATACCAGCGTAAAGGGATGTATGGTGATCAAGCCGGCGGGTTATGCGATCTGGGAGAATATCCAGCATGAGCTGGACCGCAGGTTTAAAGAAACAGGTGTACAGAATGTATATCTGCCGATGTTTATTCCGGAGAGCCTGTTGCAGAAAGAAAAGGATCATATCGAAGGCTTTGCACCGGAAGTGGCATGGGTAACACATGGTGGTGAAGAAAAGCTGCAGGAGCGTCTGTGTGTCAGACCAACATCTGAGACACTGTTCTGTGATCTGTTTGCAAGTGAGGTACATTCTTACCGGGATCTGCCGAAGGTATATAATCAGTGGTGTTCTGTAGTCCGTTGGGAAAAGACCACAAGACCGTTCCTTCGTTCCCGTGAGTTTTTATGGCAGGAAGGCCATACTGTGCATGCCACAGCAGAAGAAGCTGAGGCAAGAACTGTACAGATGCTGAATGTTTACGCAGATTTCTGCGAAGAAGTTCTGGCAATTCCGGTTGTCCGCGGTAAAAAGACAGACAAAGAAAAATTTGCCGGTGCAGATGCGACCTATACGATAGAGTCTCTGATGCACGATGGCAAGGCATTGCAGTCCGGTACAAGCCATAATTTCGGTTCCGGTTTTGCCAGTGCTTTCGGTGTACAGTATACAGATAAGGATAACCAGTTAAAACCGGTATATGAAACATCCTGGGGCTTTACCACCCGTATGATCGGTGCCATCATTATGGTGCACGGCGATAACAGTGGTCTGGTACTGCCACCACGTATCGCACCGACACAGGTACGTATCATTCCGGTGCAGCAGCATAAAGAAGGCGTTCTGGACAAGTGTCAGGAGATACTGGCTGCATTAAAGACAGCTGGTATTCGTGTAGATCTGGATGACAGTGATAACCGTCCGGGATGGAAGTTCTCCGAGGCAGAGATGCGTGGTATTCCGGTACGTGTAGAACTGGGACCGAAGGATCTGTCTAATGGACAGGCTGTACTGGTTCGCCGTGATACTCGTGAAAAGACCGTTGTAGAGCTGGAAAATCTGACACAGGAGGTTGAAAAACTTCTGGATACGATGCAGCACGAAATGCTCGAGAGAGCCCGTGAACATCGTGATTCCCATACCTATGAGGCCCATAACTACGAAGAGTTCACCGATATCGTAGAGCATAAGCCAGGTTTTATCAAAGCCATGTGGTGTGGTGATCAGGCCTGTGAGGACAAGATCAAAGAGGATACAGCAGCTACTTCCCGTTGTATTCCGCTTAAAGGAGAAGCTATCGATGATGTCTGCGTATGCTGTGGAAAACCGGCAAAGAAACTGGTTTACTGGGGTCGTGCGTATTAAAATAAAACAGAATATACGATAAAATGTTCCCCCTCTCTTCTATTTTGCATTGTGGATTCATAGATTAATACGCAACGCAAAACGGACTTGAGGGGGAATTGCCTTGTATCGATATGAACTGGAAGTACTCGAAAAATATGGAATTCATACAGATAATCTTGTCAGGGGAAGAGGAGCCTGGATCTGTGAGACGGAAGACGGACTCAGAATTTTACAGGAATATCCGGGTTCAGTACAGAAGCTGATCTGGCAGAAGTTAATCCAGGAACGGATCGAAGACAGCGATATAGCCTGTACAGATATGCTTCTTGCGAATCTGGATGGAGAACTATACAGCCGGGACAGAGCCGGAACAGTCTATACACTGCGACGCTGGTACCGTGGCAGAGAATGTGATACACATGCCATTGCTGATATACGAAAAGGAGCCAGACTGTTGGCACAGATACATACGGTAATGAAGATTCCGTATCAGCAGCAGTATGCACCCCCGTCTTTATATGAGGACTGTCTGCGGCATAACAGAGAGCTGAAACGTACGGCACGTTATTTGCAGAAGCGGCGTCAGAAAAATGCATTTGAAGAGCTATTGGCAGATTCTATGGCAGAATTTATCCGGCAGGGAGAGGCCGCCGTGGCACAGATGGATTGTATTCCCAAATATAGTGTTCCTGACGGTGAAGTCGGGGTCTGCCATGGTGATTTCACACATCATACGCTATTGTTTTGCGCGCAGAAGCCGGTGGTGGTCGGCTTTCAGAAATGGAGCTATGAAAAGCAGAGTGCGGATTTGTATCGCTATATGCGCAAAATCCTTGAAAAAAATGACTGGAATTTTCAGCTGTTTGATCAGATGCTCAAATGGTATCAGGATGTGCGGCCGCTTTCCAGAGAAGAATGGATGGATTTGTGTCTGCGATTGTGTTATCCCTGGAAAAACTGGAAGCTTGCCAATTATTATATGCAGAGTTCAAAAACTATGCCACCGGGGAAAAATATGGAGAAAATGATAAAGATTCTGAAACAGCAGAAAAACTGGTGCAGGTTCGTTGAAAATATCACGCAAACCCTGTGAATATGCGGTTTTTCCTTGACAAACGGGTATATTCGTTATATAAGTATTGATGTGCATCTCATGAAGAGAGACTCGTGAAGATGAAGATAAGCAGCATATCCAAGCGGTCTGAGAATTTCCTCAGTGAATTTTGGACACGATGATGATTTGCTGAATACAGGAGGAATTAGAAATGAACAAGACTGAATTAGTAGCAGCTATGGCTGAGAAAGCCGGACTGTCCAAGAAAAGTGCTGAAGCAGCGCTGAAAGCATTTGAAGATGTTGTTGCTGAAGAATTAAAAAAAGGTGAAAAGATCCAGATGGTAGGTTTCGGTACATTCGAGGTTTCTGAGAGAGCAGCAAGAGAGGGAAGAAACCCGCAGACAGGTGCTTCCATGACAATCGCAGCTTCCAAGGCTCCAAAATTCAAAGCTGGTAAAGCTTTAAAGGATATGCTGAACAAATAATTCGCATAAATGATAGCCGGACAGGATACTGTCCGGCTTTTGTTGCCTTAGCATATAAAAAAAAGCAGCAGATGGCAGGTTTGGAAAACCCAGGGGAAAGTGAAAATATGAGATTAGATAAATTTTTAAAGGTCAGCCGGCTGATCAAAAGAAGAACTGTGGCAAATGAAGCCTGTGATGCTGGTCGTGTTTTGCTGAATGGTAAACCGGCAAAGGCATCGACAGCAGTCAAAACAGGTGATGTACTGGAAATCCAGTTCGGTACACGGACAGTAAAAGCAGAGATTCTGGATGTGCAGGATACTGTCAAGAAGGAAGAAGCTAAAGAGCTGTACCGTTATATCTGATAGCATGAAAAGGGACAGCAGTTCATACACTGGATAGAAAGAAAAAGAAGGTATGGGCTATGTCGGACAATAGAACAGAAGGAAAGCATGAACTGCAGATTCTGGATCGCGCATCAGGCAGGATCAGCGGCGTGAAGGAAGTGCTGGCTTTTGACACCGAAGGTATTCGTTTGGATACAGTCTGTGGACGACTGACAATCCGTGGAAAAGATATGCATATCAGTCAGTTGTCTGTTGAAAATGGCTGTATCATGATGAGCGGAACAGTGGAAAGTATACAGTATGTCAGAGGAACCAATGTAAAAACAGAGGGGAAAAGTATCTGGCAGAGGATGTTTCGCTGATGCGTGAGACAGGAGTGATGCAGGACGTTTATGTACTTCTGCGTATGCTGGTAACCGGTATATGCGCGGGACTGGCATATGATGGTCTGCGTATATTCAGAAATACATGTGTACACGCCAGATGGTGGCGTGACACAGAAGACCTGGTATTCTGGATATGCGTGGGCCTTTTGTCTTTTGATACTGCTGTGCGACATATGGATGGCAGAATTCGGCCGGACTGGTTGGCTGCAGCTGTTGCCGGTGGAGCAGTATATGAACTGTGTCTGAGCAAAAGTGTGGTAAAGGGAGGAACCTTTGTCCTGCAATATTTGACATTGCCTGTGAAAAAACTGTGTTTCGCCGTCTGCAGATGTATAAAATGGTTGAAATATCATGGTAAAAGAGGTAGAATCACGTTATATGGTCATTTTACACATCACAGAAAAAAGGATGGCCGGGGAGAACGAAAGCATAATGGCGAGAGCAGGATATAAAAAACGGGCATACCGTGCCAGCAGAGGTTACCGGCAGAATATGATCGGTATGTTGATGATTGTACTGATCGTATGTGTCTTAATGGGAGTGATCGTGGTGAAAAGCCGCAGCCTTAAGCAGACAATTCAGGCTAATCAGAATACGATAGAGACGCTGGAAACACAAATCGAGACTGAAAATGAGCGTGCAGAGGCTATTGAGAAACAGGGCGAATACATGAAAAGTGACGAATATATTGCCAAGATTGCCCGGGAAAAGCTCGGCCTTGTCAATGATGATGAGATCATGTTCAAGGAATCAAAATAATTTGCAGAAGATCATGATTTGACAGATTTCGCATAGAAACTTTTGTATAATGGCTCCTGACACTACAGTCAGGGGGGACGGTATATGCAGCAAATACTATTTGCCATGCTCGCGGCCGGATTGGTACTGGCGTTGTGGAGCATGGCAAAAGTTTTTTCTGAGGAGAAAGAAAGAGCCTGGATGCAGGAGATGCCACAGGACAGAATGTTATGGCTGAAAGCGGAGGCTTTCGGTGCACTTTCAAGAGCGATTGGTCAGGAAGAAGATACAAAACCGGATGCTGACAGAGAAAGTGAACGTATCTGGGCGGGCTTCCGTCAGAAAGCCTGTGCGGATTGCGGGTATCGCAAAAATTGTGACAGGGTCGGACGGATCCACCGCAAAGCCTGTGCCAGCCGGATGATCGCTCTCTTAGAGGAAAACCGGGAGGAGGACTACGAAAAAAGCGTTGCAGATTGGGTCTGCTGGTGCAGCCGTGGCCGGGATACGATGCAAACGCTGCGCTTTTGTGTGCAGGAACATCACCGGGAACAGTTCTGGAGAGAAAAGCTGACGGAGGTTCGTCTGGTGACAGCTATGCAGCTGGGAGAGATCGCCCATATGCTTCGACAGTCGGCAAGAGAGTCCTCACGTTACCAGCCTCTGGGACAGGCAATGGAAAAACAGCTCAAAGCAGCGGCACGTCATCAAGGGGTGCAGATTGGTGAGATCTGGGTGCTGGAAAGAGATACCCGGCGGATCAGCTTTTTTGTAACCATGAAAGCCTGTGGCAAGAAGGCAGTTTTGGTGCAGGAAATCACCAGGATACTTGAAAAAAGAAGTGGTCGGCATATGACAGCCGATCCCCGGCAAAAGGCTTTTGTCGGGGAGAACTATGCACTGTACAGTTTTACAGAGACAGTACGTTTTGAAATCCTCTGCGGCATCAGCCGAAGGCCGGGAAGCAGACAGACCGTCTGCGGAGATAATTACAGCATATTTACAGAGAATGGACAGGCACATCTGTGTCTCTCTGATGGAATGGGTTGTGGAGATGGTGCAAAGAAAAGCAGTGAGCAGCTTTTGAATCTTCTGGAAGAATTTATGGCCTGTGGTTTTTCAAAGGAAATGACCTTCCAGATGCTGCATACAACACTGCTTTTGCAGGCAGAGGAGAATGAACGGTATGCAACACTGGATATCTGCCAGGTCAATCTGTATACAGGCATCTGTGAATTTATGAAGGCAGGTGCGGCTGCTTCTTATATTATAAGAAACCGTCATGTCCAGCCGGTGGAATTGCCCGCCATGGCACCAGGTCTTGAAAAAAAGACCGGTTATGAAAAACTTCGTGTCAGACTGCGACCGGGGGATTACATTGTTATGATTACAGATGGCGTATGCGATGCCTTAAAAAACAGTCAGGAGACGAAATCCATGGAGACGATGCTGGAAGATCTGAAAAAACAGTCACCACAGCGGATGAGTGAGGAGATTCTTGCAAAGGTTTCTTTACAGCAGGAAGATGAAAACAAGGATGATATGACCGTGCTTGTGGCCGGTTTCTGGGAAAAACAGGGGTGAAGACAGATGATAAAACGGGTAGAAGAATTCATGATGCAGTGGTCTATGCTGCCGGAAAATGGCCGTATTCTTGTGGGCTTTTCCGGTGGCGCGGATTCTTTATGCCTGATGGAAATTCTTCGCGGATTATCTGCAAGCCATGGACTGACACTCCTGGCCGTTCATGTACATCATGGGATCCGTGGTAAGGACGCGGATAAAGATGCCGCTTTTGTGAAAGACTATTGTGAGAAATACCGGATAGCCTTTGAAATTTGTGAAGTGTCTGCAAAAGAGGAGGCAAAAAAATACGGTATCGGTCTGGAAGAAGCCGGACGGCAGCTGCGTTACCGCCTGTTTCAGACATTGGCAGATTCATGGAATGCAGGAGCTATCGCTGTAGCGCATCACCAAAATGACCAGGCAGAGACGATGCTCTTCCAGATGGCGAGGGGAAGCAGTCTGACAGGGGCCGGAGGAATCCGACCGGTACAGGGACAGATCATCCGGCCTCTTCTTTGCGTAAATCGTGAAGAAATCCGGGCATTTCTTGAACAAAAAAACCTCACCTGGCGGGAGGATGAGACAAATACAGATACTACCTATACAAGGAACAGGATCCGTTGTGAGGTGATGCCGCTTTTAGAAAAGATCAATACAGAAGCTGTAGCACATTTTGCGGCATTAGCGTTGGATCTGCAGGATACAGAAAGGTATCTCAAAGAGCAGGAGGAACCGCTCTGGCAGCAGATGGTTTCTGAAAAAGAAGGTTATCTGCGACTTTCGGACGCTCTTTTACAGCAAGATCGTCTGCTGAGGCAGAGAATCTGTTATCGGGCGATCGCATGTGTGACAGATGGCCGCAGGGATCTGACCAGGGATCATGCTGCCCAGGTGGATGCCCTCTTCGACAGTACCTGTGGCCGGACATGCATGCTGCCGGGGAAAAAGATGGCCTGGAGAGAAGCAGACAGTGTCTGTATAGGCATACAGCCAGTGGATATGGAAAAAACTGCCTGTGAACTGCATCTGGAAGAAATCTGTATTTTTAAAGACTGGCAGATCTCACTGACGCTGCTCCCTGCAAAACCGGGAAAAATTATGGAAAAACCATATACGAAATGGGTGGATTATGATAAAATCAAGACGAATTTGGTTCTTCGGAGACGACAGCCAGAGGATATCCTGTGCATAGATGCAGCAGGACACCACAAAAAGCTGAATCGTTTTCTGATTGACCGAAAGATCCCCCGGTACAAAAGAGACAGTCTGTGGTTGATTGCTGATGGTTCGCAGGTAGTATGGATTCCTGGAGAACGAATGGGGGCAGAGTACAAAGTAACAGAGGAGACAAAGCGGATCCTCGAGATAAAAATCACAGGAGAGTGTGAAGATGAGCGATAAGATCAAAGTATTATTAAGTGAAGAAGAAGTATCTAAGAAGCTGGATGAGATGGCAGCTGTTTTAAATCGTGATTATGCCGGTAAATGTGTCCATCTTGTTGGTATTTTAAAGGGCAGTATTTTCTTTACCTGTGAACTGGCCAAACGTCTGACTATTCCGGTAACCATGGATTTTATGTCTGTAACCAGTTATGGCAACAGCACAAAGTCCTCCGGCGTTGTAAAAATCATCAAGGATCTGGATGAGCCGCTGCAGGGCAAGGATGTTCTGATCGTAGAAGATATTGTCGATACAGGACGTACGCTGCATTACCTGATGAAGGTATTAAAAGACCGTCACCCGGCCAGCCTGAAGCTTTGCTGCATGCTGGACAAGCCTGAACGTCGTGTCGTGGATGTTAAGTCTGATTATGTCTGCTTTAATATCCCGGACGAGTTTGTCGTGGGATTCGGTCTGGATTATGCACAGAAATACCGCAATCTTCCCTATATTGGTGTGATCTGCCCGGACGGGGAAGAATAAGCAAGACTGCGCCAGGCGCAGAGATAAAGGAGTAAAATTTCAGTGGAAAAACAACCAAGAGTATGGGGGGCATATCTGCTGTTTTGTGTGGGACTTGTCGTACTGTTTATTTATCTGTCCGGCAATATCGCCACACACGGTGAATATTCCTACCAGGATTTCAAACAGGCGGTAGAGGATGGCGTGGTAGGTTCTGTTGAGATCAGACCTAACCGTGAAATCCCAACCGGCTCTGTGGAAGTGGAACTTACATCGGATGTGAGTTACCGCTTCTATGTCAGTGACGTAAAGGAGGTGGAGCAGCTTTTACAGGAACACAGTATCCAGTATGTGCTGGATGATGTGCCGGGCGAGAGTATACTGAGCAATATTATTCTGCCGGTACTGCTGTCACTGGTCGTTGTTGTCGTCATGATGATGTTTATGAACCGTTCTGCCGGCAATGGCGGCGGAAATATGTCCATGATGAATTTTGGCAAAAGTCGTGCAAAGCTTTCGAATGACAAGGATAAAAAGATTACCTTTGAAGAGGTAGCCGGTCTGGAAGAAGAAAAGGAGGATTTAAAGGAAATCGTAGATTTCCTGAAAAGTCCGGAAAAATATACCAGAGTTGGTGCCCGTATACCGAAGGGTGTCCTTTTAGTAGGCCCTCCGGGTACAGGTAAGACGCTGATGGCCAAGGCTATTGCAGGCGAAGCTGGAGTGCCGTTTTTCAGTATTTCAGGTTCGGATTTTGTGGAGATGTTTGTGGGTGTCGGAGCATCCCGTGTGAGGGATCTGTTTGCAGAAGGCAAAAAACACAGTCCCTGTATTATATTTATTGATGAGATTGATGCTGTGGCCAGACGCCGTGGTACCGGTATGGGTGGCAGCCACGATGAAAGAGAGCAGACGCTGAACCAGCTTCTGGTAGAGATGGATGGTTTTGGGATCAATGAAGGAATTATCGTCATGGCGGCAACCAACCGTGTGGATGTGCTGGATCCTGCGATCCTGCGTCCGGGTCGCTTTGACCGTCAGGTGGCTGTGTCTGCGCCGGATATGCGGGGGCGTGAAGCTATATTAAAGGTACATGCCCGTAATAAACCGCTGGCTGAGGATGTGGATCTGATGCAGATCGCACAGACAACAGCAGGATTTACAGGCGCAGAGTTGGAGAGCCTTTTAAATGAGGCTGCGATCCTTGCGGCAAAGGACAACCGGATGTACATCCGGCAGCAGGATATCCGAAGTGCCTTTATTAAGGTAGGAATCGGCATGGAAAAAAAGAGCCGTGTAATCTCAGACAAGGAAAAGCGGATTACCGCGTATCATGAGACGGGGCATGCGATTTTATTCCATGTACTGCCGGATATGGAGCCGGTTTATACGATCTCCATTATTCCAACCGGTATGGGAGCAGCAGGCTATACGATGCCACTTCCGGAAAAGGATGATATGTTTGAAACCAGAGGCGAGATGCTGCAGCATATTATGGTATGTCTGGGTGGCCGTATTGCCGAAGAACTGATCTTTGAGGATATTACGACCGGTGCATCACAGGATATCAAACAGGCAACAGCACTGGCTAAAGCTATGATCACCCGCTACGGTATGTCAAAGAAGCTGGGACTCATTGCGTATGAGAATGACTCTGATGAAGTATTTATTGGCCGGGATCTTGGCCATACCAAGGGCTTCAGTGAGACAACAGCTGCGGCAATCGATGAAGAGATGCGCCAGATTATCAATGACTGCTATGAAAAGGCACGTGAGATCGTGATGAAGCATGAGGCTGTTTTACATCGTTGTGCCGAGGTTCTTCTGGAAAAAGAAAAAATCGGCCGTGATGAATTTGAGGCATTGTTTGCAGAAGTGGAGAATACCGACCAGATTGGTCAGAATTAACAAAAACAGATACTGATTTTTATGAACTTTGTGCAGACTTTTGGGGAGAAGACCGCTATAATAAAGACCGTAAAAACCCCCCAATACATTATATAGTTTTTGCTACACCAAAAGAGAATATGGTTCTCTGAAAAAAGACAACTTCCCGGTTGTCTTTTTTTTGTACTTCTCATGAAAAAAAATGGCGCATGTGCTATGATGAAAAAAAGACGATTTTGTTATAGGAGGAAGATATGGCTGAATATACGATTACTCTTGTAAAAGAAAAACGCAGCTTCAAAAGCAATGAGACTTTGACGCTTTTGGATGCATTGATCCATGCGGGGGCGGCGCCGGATGCACCCTGTGGCGGACATGGCACCTGCGGCAAATGCCTTGTCCTGGTGGAAAGTGAAAAGTATAACGGTGTGCAGAAGGCCTGCCAGATCCATACGGACTGTGATATGAAAGTGGATACTTCCTTAAAAGCCACAGGCCACAGCCTGCTGACAACAGGTGTAGAAAGAAAGATTCCCATCATGCCGATGATCCAGCATGTACTGGTCAAAGGAGAACGCTGTGCCATAGGTCGGAGCGATTCAGAATGGGAACTGTTAAAACAGGCATTGTCGGCAGCTACAGGCCGTCCTCAGTCGGGATTTACAGCGTCTCCGGCAGTGATCTCTTCTATTTACAAATTTATGGAAGACCATGGCCGTGAGGCAGAGGTGATCCTGTGCAAAGACAGGGTACTGGCCCTGACAGAAAAAAGAACGAAATGCTACCTGGCTGCTTTCGATATCGGTACGACATCGGTGGTCGGATATCTGCTGGACAGTGTGGATGGTAAACAGCTGGCAGTGACAAGCCGTCTAAATCCGCAGTCTCAGTTTGGTGCAGATGTGATTGCCAGAAGTGATCATGTGCTGCAAAATGGCAGTGGAGATGAACTGGCACGCTGTATCCGTCAGGCTCTTGATGAGATGCTGGGTGAACTGGCTGCCAAGGCCGGTATCGCCAGAACGGAAATTTATCAGATCGCTGTTGTCGGAAATACTTGTATGCATCATCTGTTTTTGAATATTTCACCGGCTTCCCTTGTGCATGCGCCGTACAATCCGGCTGTCCGTGAAAATATCATGGCAAAAGCCAGTGATCTGAATCTGAAGATTCATCCGGAGGGCACCGTTTTGATGCTGTCGAATATTGCAGGTTTCGTTGGCGCCGATACGGTTGGCTGTCTGATCGCCTGCGATATGGAGCATAGAGAAAAAATGACGCTGATGATCGACATCGGAACAAATGGAGAGATGGTACTTGGTAACAAAAACCGTATGATCACCTGCTCCACCGCAGCAGGCCCTGCTTTTGAGGGGGCAAAGATCGCCTGCGGCATGCGTGGTGCCAAAGGTGCTGTCGATCATATCGAAATGAAAGAGGGGAAGATCGTCTACAGTACGATTGGCAATGTAAAAGCGGTCGGCATCTGTGGTTCCGGTCTGATGGATATCGTAGCGATGCTGTTAAAAGAGGGCTTTATCGAAGATACAGGCCGTCTGATGGATCCGGATGAGCTGGAGACAGAGCAGGCAATCGCAAATCAGGACCGGATCATCAAAGTGGATGGTAAAAATGCTTTTAAGATCACAGAAGATGTCTATCTGACCCAGAAAGATATCGGAGAAGTGCAGCAGGCCAAAGCTGCGATCGCAGCCGGTATCATCCTGCTGTGCAAGAAGATGGGGATCGAAATCGAGGATATCGAAGAAATCCTGATCGCCGGAGCATTTGGCAATTATATGCGCGCTTCAAGTGCGTGCAGGATCGGACTTCTGCCGGCAGAATTGTTTGACCGTATCCATATGATCGGAAATGCCGCCGGCGAAGGTGCGCAGATTGCTGTACTGAATGAGCCGGAATATGACAGAAGTGGCGGCCTGCACGAGAGAGTTGAATTTCTTGAACTGGCTGCTGATCCGGCATTCAACGACACCTATGTGGACGAATTGATGTTTCTTGATGAGAATGATTATGAATTAGTGTGAAAAATGCAGAGGATATTCAATTTGGCATACGGCTGGGTTGTGTAAAAAGAATAACTTAGTATAGTGAATGCATAAAATATTTGTTTACCTTTTCACAATAACGTGGTATGATAGCCATATAATGTTTAGGAGGCTATATCAATGATTGTTATTGGTGAGAAAATCAATGGCTCTATTCCGTCCGTAGCTCAGGCTATCGCTGACAGAGACGCAGAGCTGATCAAATCCAGAGCAAAAGCCCAGGCTGAGGCTGGCTCTACTTACATCGACTGCTGTGCATCCGTAGAAGAGGATGTTGAGGTCGAGACACTGAAATGGATGATCGACTGTATCCAGGAAGTTACTGATCTTCCGATCGCAGTGGACAGCCCGAGCCCGGTAGTACTGAAAGAGATCTTCCCGTACTGCAAGAGACCGGGACTTATCAACTCCGTATCTATGGAGGGTGACAAGGTGGACATCCTGTTCCCGGCTATCGCTGATACAGAGTGGGAAGTTGCCGCACTTCTCTGCGACGACACAGGTATTCCGAAATCTGCAGCTGACAGACTGAGAGTATTTGATAACCTGATGGCTAAAGCTAAAGAGTATGGTATTGCTCCGAGCCGTATACATATCGATCCGTTGATCGAAATGCTGTGTACATCCGAAGATGGTATCGCCATGAACGAAGAAGTTATGAGCACCATCAGAAAACAGTATCCGGATATCCATATCACAGGTGCTGTCAGCAACATTTCTTTCAACCTGCCGGTTCGTAAACTGGTAAACCAGGGCTTCACTATTCTGGCTATGAACTGTGGTCTGGACAGCGCTATCTTCGATCCGCTGAACAAAGACCTGATGGGTCTGATCGAGGCTACAGAGGCTATTCAGGCAGCCGGTGGTGTTGTGGCTGATATGGATCTGGCTCCGATCGAAACCAAAGTACAGGAAAAGAACAAAAAGTACGTTCTTCCGGCTTACGCAGTGCTTGGTCTGAAGCATGAAGTTATCGAGGCTGAAATGGATGAGTATGATGAGTACGATGTAGACGCTCTGACAGCAAGCCTGCTGGAGAAATATCCGTCCGAGTACGCAGAGAGAGATCTGAAAGGTCTGATCTACGCTACAATCGCATTACTTGGCGAAGATGATTTCTGCATGAACTACATCAGCGCATACCGTGACGGCGAGATTGGTCCGGTAAAATAATTTTCCACATGGTTTAAGCAGACATTGAGGACTGTCTGTTTAAATAAAAACATATTAATTTTATTAGCGGAGGGTAATATTATGTCTAAGATTGATGACGTAGCAGCATTAGTTGAAAAAGGAAAAGCTAAATTAGTTGGCAAAGCAGTACAGGAAGCTCTGGATGCTGGATGTGAGCCGATCGAAATCCTGAACAAAGGTATGATCGACGCTATGGCAGTTGTTGGTGAGAAGTTCAAAAACGGCGAGATCTTCGTTCCGGAGATGCTGGTAGCAGCTCGTGCTATGAAGAAAGGTGTTGAGGTTCTGAAACCGCATCTTGGAAGCGGATCTACAGGCGCTCTTGGTAAACTGATCATCGCTACAGTTGCCGGTGACCTTCATGATATCGGTAAGAACCTGGTTGCTATGATGATCGAGTCCGCTGGATTCGAAGTTATCGACCTGGGTGTTGATGTTCCGATCGAGAAGATCATCGAGTGCTACAAAGAGAACCCGGATACAAAAGTTATCTGTCTGTCTGCACTGCTGACAACAACTATGCCGTCCTTAAGAGACACAGTTGCAGCTCTGAACGCAGAAGATTTCCGTAAAGACATCAAGATCATGGTTGGTGGTGCCCCGATTACACAGGCATTCGCTGATGAGATCGGTGCTGACGGATATTCTGAGGATGCTGCTTCCGCAGCTACTCTGGCTAAAAAGCTGGTTGGTGCTTGCTAAATTATCAAAACTGGAAACAGGCTGTCGGTTATCCGGCAGCCTTTTCTGATATAAGGGGGTTTTTGCAATGGATTATGAAAAGGTAAAGGCAATCGCAACAGAGCTCGGATTTACCCATGTGGGCGAGCTGGACTGCGATACGATCCATCTGCTGCCGGAGGTCCGCAAGATGTGCGAAGATAATACCTGCGGCATGTGTGGTAAATGCTGGTCCTGCCCGCCCGGATGTGGCACACTGGAAGAATGTGAGGCGCGTGTGCGGGCTTTCAAACATGGTATTCTGGTACAGACAGTCGGTGAGCTGGAGGATTCCATGGATGTGGAAGCCATGATGGATACAGAGGCTGCGCATAAAGAGCATTTTATGGCGGTCAGAGCAAAACTGCAGGAGCTGTATCCAAATATGCTGGCCCTGGGAGCCGGAGCCTGTACGATCTGTAAGGTCTGTTCTTATCCGGATACACCGTGCCGTTTCCCGGAAAAGGCAGTGTCTTCCATGGAATCTTATGGCATGCTGGTCAATCAGGTCTGTACCGATAATGGGATGAAATATTATTACGGTCCATGCACGATTGCGTATACAAGCTGCTTTTTATTGGACTGATCAGGAAAGAATATCCGGTGGCGGGTCACCGGCCTCTTTAGGAAAGATAAGAAGTGTATCCGGCTGTTCAAAGACAGCCAGAAAGACATCTTTTACAGAGGTCAAGCCCTGTTGCCGGAGTTTTTTGTCTAACCAGTGTTCGTCTCTGCCCGCAGTCTGCAGATTGGTCTTTAAGAGCACACCATCGATGATCAGGTTGGCATGGATGCAGTCTGCCTCCGCTGGGATATGCAGGTCTTCGGTCGTGACCGGTTTCTGTCCTGCGGCAGGGATAAAACTAAATTTCCCATTACTTTCCAACAGAATTGTCTGCAGGTCGTTTAGGGAAAAATAACCACTGATCCGGCATTCTTCCAGCATTTCATTGACAGTGACGTGGGCTTTTTTCAGATTTTTCCAGTAAATACTACCATTGTGCAGCAAAACCAGAGGATTCCCGGTGACAAAGCGGCGGATTTTCAGGGAACGTGCGCTGAGACAGGAGACGAGGAGCGTCAGAAGGCCATAGCCCACCATGGCGATCAGCGGATATGACCAGTGCATATCCAGTCCTGTAGCCATTTCAGCGGCGATAGAGCCGATGGTGATGCCATTGATATAGTCAAACATGCTCATCTGGGAAATCTGCCGGTAGCCGCTTAACCGGGCAAGAATGAACAGCACGACAAAAGATAAAAGTGTCTGTGATAAAATGGTAATATAGTCCATAGATACTCCTTTTTTGCATTTCCATATAGATGCAGAGGCAGACCAGTCATGTACATGGAAAAAAGTACATGTCTGCAACTGTCTACAGTATCCGCAGCACCATAAAAAAATATGCAAAAGAAGCTGTTTTTTGTTTACCGCTTGCCGACAGATATGGTAGGATAAAGAAAAAAAGGAGGTCTGTCTATGTTGAATCTGGATGACTGTATCAGCCAGAAACTTGATTTTAGTTATATCATGAGCAAATTTGTTGTGCAGATGCATGCCATCATTCGTGTATTTGACAAAGATGGTTATATTCTGGAGAAATACGGTTCTCTGGATGATGACAAAGATCCGGTAATGTGGGATACGGATTTCTTTCGTGTACTGTTTGGATATGGCTGGAAGGATTGTCCGCATCTATATTACGATTGTGAACAGATCGTGTATGTGGTGATGACCATGGAGTATGGCTGCACAATAATCATCGGACCTGTTAGTATGGTGCCTGTGACAGCGGAATTAAACCGGTCCGTGATCCAGAACCATCATCTGAATCCTGCGGATGAGTTTCGGCTGCCCTACTGTTCAAGAGAGTATTTTTTTTCCAGTGTGCTGATGCTTTTCCATCTGCTGACAGGTATAAAACTGACGATGGATGAACTGTGGGAACGCAACTTTATGAGCAGCGAGTTAAAGAACCGACTGGAGCAGAATCTTGTGGAGACGATCATCAGTCGGCAGGAACAGGAGATTGCCCATACTCCGTACAATCAGGAAGTACGTGAATTAAAGAGCATACAGGAGGGCGATATCGAAGGACTGCGTCAGGTGATCGCTGAACCGACTGTGGGTGAGAGGGGGATTTTATCTACGGATGCGGTGCGGCAGGCAAAAAATATAGCGATCGCCATCATTACACTGGCTTCCCGGGCCTCCATCAGCGGTGGAATCAACGCCGAGACAGCCTTTACAGTCAGCGACAGCTATATTCGTATGGCAGAAGCACTGACACAGCCAGAACAGATCGAGGCGGTCATGCGGGAAGCTGAATATAAACTGGCCGGTATGGTACAGCAGCAAAAGACAAAAGAAGAGTTGCCACATCCAATTGTGGGCCGGGTCAAAGATTATGTATTTCGCAACCTGCAGTCGGAAATCAAAGTCAGTGATATGGCGGAACAGTTCGCTGTCAATCCTGACTATCTTTCTTTTTTGTTTCACAAGAGTACGGGAAAGACGATCCGGCGGTATGTTCTGGAAGAGAAAGTGAAGGCAGCGCAGAGCATGCTGCTGTATACAGAAAATTCTCTGCAGGAGATTGCGTTTGCGTTGAATTTCAGTTCGCAGAGCCATTTCAGCACTGTATTTCGCAAGATTACGGGCGTGACACCAAGAGAATACCGGGATATGTATACTGTGGAAAAAACAGCAGAGAATATGAAATGATACAAAAAAACATGTAAAAAATATAAGAAAGATAAAAACCTCTAAGAAATCTGATGAAATTTGCCGGCTGTTTCTGATAAAGTACTCGGGAAACAAAAGAGTTGGAAGTTTGTTTCTAATCTGAAAGTTTGAGGAGGAGTTATTATGGAGACTTTCAAATTATCTTTAAACAGTATTGAAAAAGTTGGCGAGTTTGTTAAAAAGATTTCAAAATACGATGGTTCATTAGATATTGCTGCAGGACGCTACAGTGTAGATGCACGTTCTCTGATGGGAATTTTATCCATCGATTTAAATCGTGTACTGGAATTGAAAGTACCGATCGGATATCAGAATATGGAAGCACTGGAAAAAGATATCCAGCCGTTTCTGATAGCATAAAGATATTTTGAACGTATGAGAAAGTCCGGCACTGTTGTTTTTACAATGTGTCGGATTTTTCTGCTGGTATAAAGTTAAAATGGACTGCTTGCGAGATATCTGCAGATGGCTATGCATTATGTGGATAGAAAGGATCCGGCGAATTGTTGCAAAAGAAATTGCAAAAGAAACATTGCGGGATCTGAAGAGAATGTGAAGGGAAAAAGACAGATGAAACTGGATATAAAAAAAGAACAGCAACTGATCCAGACATCGGAAACATTTCTGCTGAGTGCAATATTGGCGATTTCCGGTGGCTTTCAGGATGCCTATACCTACAATGTCAGAAATAAAGTATTCTCCAATGCCCAGACAGGGAATGTGGTGCTGATGAGCCAGCATTTTATGATGGGAGAATGGAAAGAGGGAATACATTATCTGTTTCCACTGTTTGCTTTTGCCCTTGGTGTGTTTGTGGCGGAGCGGATCGGACATGCGTATAAGACGGCAACAAAGATCCACTGGCGGCAGATCATCATCGTAATGGAAGTGGTTTTGCTGTTACTGGTAGGCTTTATTCCGGCCGAATATAATCTGGCGGCCACGATGCTGGTGTCTTTTGCCTGCGCTATGCAGGTACAGAGCTTCCGTAAAGTGAATGGATATGCTTATGCCAGTACGATGTGTATCGGCAACTTAAGAAGCGGAACGGAGAGTCTGTCCATGTTTATCCGTGACAGACAGTGGCCGGCCCTGCATAAGACACTGCATTATTATGGCATTATTTTACTGTTTGCCGTCGGCGCGGGTATCGGAGGTGTCTGCTCAGTGCATATCGGACTGAAGGCCATCTGGGTATCCTGTACACTGCTGGCTGTAGCCGGGCTGATGATGCAGAAAGAACATATGTAGGCTGAAAAAATGCGCACAGTGAGTAAAAACAGTTGAAAAACAAAAAATCCAACAGATAAAACGTGAGTAAAAAAGAAACAGAAATGTTGTATGTTGCCTGTAAAGACAGCAAACCAGCTTTTTTGGGCTCTATGTCAAGTTTTGGGGTGGGATTCTTATGAATCCCGCCCTGTTACTATATTTAAAGCCTTTTTTACGTTTT
>CAKRQV010000016.1 GCA_934394565.1 uncultured Lachnospiraceae bacterium | reverse complement strand
GCAGACGCGCAGGCTTCAGGTGCCTGTGGTCGTTAAGACCGTGTGGGTTCAAGTCCCATCTCCTGCACTATTTTTTTGCTCATCCGTCTTAAATTTTTTCATTTTTTTCTTGACAATCCATCCTTTCCCCTGTATAATAATTTTTGTTGGTTACGCAAGTAATTGACATTCACAGAATACGTGCAGGAGTGGCGGAATTGGCAGACGCGCAGGCTTCAGGTGCCTGTGGTCGTTAAGACCGTGTGGGTTCAAGTCCCATCTCCTGCACTATTTTTTTTGCTACATCTGACATGCATACAAAAAGCTGCTGTCCGGAATTTTCTCCGATTACAGCAGCTTTTTTACTTACAGCCATTTTAATCCTGTGCTTTTCCCGTGATCCAGTCCAGTACCTTTCCGGCCAGATTCTTATCCGGTTTCGGCTTTATCTCTTCCTGCCCCTCTTCGGGCTGCTTGTCTTGTGTATCCTCCGGTTTTTCTACCGGCGGATTGACTGGTGTTTCCGTAGTCTCCGGGGGATTGGTACTGTCCGTACCCGGCTTTTCTGTTCCCTCTTCCGGTTGTGCCACATCCGGATCCTCCGGATTTTCTCCATTACCAAACCAGCGATCCCACCAGCTTTTATGCTCTGTACAGCTTCCAGTCTTTAATTTCTCCGGTACAACATATGCCATATCCGCAGTATCTTTGGAGGCTTCTTTCAGATATACTTTCGTCTGTATCGTATCTTCAGGACAGTACTCTCCGGCCTTTTCTCCGGATACCGTACAGATACGCACAGCATCATGGCAGTCACAATCCTTTGTCGGAGCCGTCCCGGCCTCATAATACTCTGTGCGGGTCATATTGCCCTGCACAGTATCATCACACAGACCATCTACCGCCTTTTTTCCACACTTTGTACAGATCTTGCAGGTCACCAGATCCTCCATGTCGGGAAATCCCGTATCTTCCAGTCCTTCATGTGCCCTCTGCATCACAGCTTTCCACAGATATTTGACATAGGAACTCTCCTCCTGGGACTGGTTATTGTCATATCCGCCCCAGACACTGCAGACATAATACGGCGAATATCCGACAAACCACAGATCTTTCTGATCCGTGGTCGTGCCGCTCTTTCCGGCCAGGCTCATACCATCAAAAGCCGCCTTTTTACCGGTACCGCTCTTTATGACATCTTCCATCGCCAGTGTCAGAAGCTTTGCATTTTCTTTCCGTATCACCGTCTTTGGTTCCATTTCTGAATTTAACAGCACATTTCCATCACGATCCACAACTTTATCATAAAACCGGAGTTTTCTGTATGCACCGTCATTGGCAATCGCACCGTAGGCTGCGGCCAGCTGCAGGTTGGTCACGCCATTGTGCGTACCGCCGAGCGCCAGCGATTCCACTTTATCCTCATCGTTCAGATGGGTGAAGCCAAAGCTTCGAAGCAATTCCCATACCCTGACCACACCGGTTTCCTGCAGCACCTTGACCGCCGGAATATTGAGTGAATCTTCGATGGCTTCCCGCACAGTCGTCATGCCTCTGTACTTTCCGCTGGCATTCCTCACAGATCTGCCATCCGAATACTCTGCAGGCGCATCATCGATCGTTGTACCCAGTGTGATCATATCCTGCTCCAGAGCGGCCGCATATTCCCCTGGAATCTTAAACGTAGACCCCGGTTGGCGGATACTGTCTGTTGCACGGTTAAAAACAAGACTGGCCGTCTTTTCACCCCGCCCCCCGGCGATGGCTTTAATCTGTCCTGTCTTATAGTCTGCCAGCACAATCGATGCCTGCGCATCGGAGGAAAAATGATCGTCATTATTGATTTCTTCTTCTACTATCTTCTGCAGCTCACTGTTCATCCCGGAATAGATCGTCAGACCACCCCGGTAGATCATCTGCCAGGCTTCATCCTCCGTACATCCTTTTGACAGCTCCAGATCTGACACGATCTGCTCTAACAGGGCATCCTCATAGTAACTCAGCACACTGTTTTTATCCGTATTATCCTTTTGTTCCTGGATACGGGCAAATACATCATCTGCACAGGCTTCATCGTAGGCTTCCTGTGTAATATATCCCTGTTCCAGCATCGCCTGTAAGACCAGAAGCTGTCTTTTTTTACAGCTTTCTGGTGAACGAAACGGACTGTAACCACTGGGATTTTTGGTGATGCCAGCCAGCACGGCGCATTCTGCCAGGTTCAATTCCGAAACTTCTTTCCCAAAGTATTGCATAGAAGCCGCCTGTACACCCCAGCAGCCACTACCCAGGTTGATTGTATTCAGATAATTTTCCAAAATATATTCTTTGGAATACTTCTGTTCCAGACGTACGGCCAGATACTGTTCCTGTACTTTGCGGATCACACGGTCCATCAGTTTTTTTTCCTGCGTCCATGCTGTGAATACATTATTTTTCAAAAGCTGCTGTGTGATCGTGCTGGCTCCCTCGGAAAAATGAAATCCGTTTAAAACTCCTTTGACACCGGCCCGGGCGATCCCCTTCACATCAATGCCATGATGCTGGTAAAAACGTGCATCCTCGATTGCCACAAAAGCCTCCTGCAGCTTTTTGGGCACTCTGTCAAGGGTCACGTAGACACGGTTGGCTCCTTCTCCGGCAAGAATCCTCGTTGTTTTTCCTGCATCGTCTACGATCTCGGTGCGAAATCCACTCGGTGTCACGTCCAGCGTATCCATCTTCGGTGCCTCAACAGCAGCAAACGCCACCAGCCCCAGGCTAACTCCCACTCCCAGAAACACAACCAGGAGAAACAGTTTAAAAAAGCTGCGGAGAAAAAAATGTTTTTTCTTCCGTTTTCTGTTTTCTTTCTTACGCGCCATATCCATCCTCACTGTATAAGAAAGCTGCTGTCGGATCCGTCTTTTCTCCCGGCAGCGAACCGGATGCTGACGTCTCCTGCAGCAGCTTTTTTCTTCTGTCAATCTTATTTTTCTTTTACAGCAGAAAGCACCATCAGACCGGCACCCGCTGCCACAAAGATATCTGCCAGATTAAAAACGATCTGACTGAGCCTTTTGTTTTTACAGGGAATACGGATATAATCATCCACATACCCCTGACAGACACGGTCCGTCAGATTACCGAGACCACCGGCGGCCAGAAGCGTCATAGCGGCCTTTTCCATGCCATGTCCCTTTTTTTTGCTTAAAATCCATAGCCGAAGTCCCACAGCTCCCAGCATGGCAGCCACCATACCATTTAACTTTCCCGGGTGCTCTTTTCCCATGCCCAAGATTGCTCCCGGATTCTTTAAGGGATGAAGCACGGCTTTTCCATGCAGGATTTCTTTTTCTTCGCCCTCTTTTAAGTGATGCACCATATATTTTTTCAATACAGCATCGCTGGTATACAAAGCCAGGACGGCCGACAGTGCTTTGGCCTCGCTCATAGATTATTCCTCTGTTTTCTCTGTATCGTCATCCGTTTCGGTAGTTTTTGTCTCTTCTTCGAAATCTTCCTCAGAAGCTTTTTCTTCTGCGACTTCATCAGCAGCTTTTACTTCGTCAGCATCTGCATCAGACGGTACGACAACCTCGCCCTCTTCAAACTCAGCCTCACAGACCGGCATCTGCGCACCGCATTTCATACAGAAAGCAGCTCCCACCGGAACAGAAGCTCCACATTCCGGGCAGGTCTCCTCGCCACGGTATTTGGTGATCTCTTCTTTGCAGGCAGCCACTTCCGTCTTAAGCTCTGTGATATCCTCACAGATAGCTGTGATCTCCGGATCGAACGTCTCTCCTTGCTGATATCTTCTGTAAAGCATCTCACCAATCTCTTCATAATTCTGGGCGATTTCATGGTTGGCTGTATGGATCTGGCTTTTCAGCTTCTGCACCTCCACGAAATTCTCCGTCTTCTTGCCAATGACTTCTGCTGTCTCTCCAAAATTCTTTTTCAGTTTTTCTAATACATCTTCAAACATCTGATTTCACCCTTTCTTAGTATGCATCCGTTTTTATTTTTTATACACCTGCAGGAAATATTTTTCTGCAAAAGTTTCTGTGATATATTCCATTCTCAGTGAACGTCTGTCAATGAGAATGTTTTTGTGCCAAAGCATCTCAGGCTTTATCTTCCAGATAGAGCGGCTCCTGTCCGCGCATCAGGATGCGGGGGCCTCCGGTATGTGTGATGTATTCTTTCGTAATCACAACCTCACCTATGGAAGAATCTTTGGGGATTTCAAACATGATATCCAGCATGAACTCTTCAATGATTGCCCGCAGTGCTCTGGCTCCTGTATCCTTGGCCAGTGCCCTGGCCGCTATCTCCTCCAGCGCGTCTTCTTCAAACTCAAGTTTGACCTCATCCATCGCCAGCAGCTTCTCATACTGCCTGATGATCGCATTTTTCGGTTTTCTTAAAATCTCTACCATCATATCCTGCGTCAGGCCCTGCAGACTGAAGATCACCGGCAGACGCCCTAAAAACTCAGGGATCATACCAAATTCTCTTAAATCTTCGACAGTCACTTTATCCAGAATATTTTTATCTTCATCATATTTGTCTTTCAGATCAGCGATAAATCCAATAGATGCCTGCTTATTCAGACGGTTTTTGATGATCTCTGTCAGATCCGGAAAAGCACCGGCACAGATAAAGAGAATATTTCGGGTATTTACTGTTGTCAGCGGAACCATGGCATTTTTGGAATTGGCACCTACCGGCACTTCCACGTCCGCCCCCTCAAGCAGCTTTAACATGCCCTGCTGTACAGCTTCACCACTGACATCACGCTGATTCGTATTTTTCTTTTTGGCGATCTTGTCGATCTCATCGATAAAGATGATACCATGTTCGGCACGCTCCACATCGTTGTCTGCGGCTGCGAGCAGCTTGGAAACCACGCTCTCGATATCATCACCGATATAACCGGCCTCTGTCAGAGATGTCGCATCTGTCAGCGCCAATGGCACATCCAGAAGCTTTGCAAGTATCTGTACCAGATATGTCTTGCCGCTTCCTGTCGGTCCGATCATCAGCATATTGGATTTTTCAATCTCAACACCGTCACTGTTATCTGCATGGATTCGCTTGTAGTGGTTATACACTGCCACAGAAATCACTTTTTTGGCATGTTCCTGACCGATTACGTATTCGTCCAGACCGGCTTTGATCTTATGTGGTGCCGGCAGCTGATGGATGTCAAAGGCTGCCTCTGGCTCTTTTTTGGGTTTCTTCTTTTTCAGGCGCTGCTTTTCCGGTACCTGGTTGGTAATATTACCAAAGTCCATCATCGGAAATACCTGCATATTGTTCATCAGCTCATCATAATTGATATTGCTGTTGTTCATCGAATCAAAACTCTTCTGCATACAGTCTGAACAGATGCAGATATTATTTGGCAGTGAAATCATACTACTGACTTTGCTCTCCGGCCTGCGGCACAGCATACAGACTCTTTCATATGTATCATCACTGTGTTGTGTTTCTTTTGTCTTGTCTTCCGACATATCTTTTCCTCCTGCATATCCGGCACTTTCAGCCCTCGTGCATTATTTCTTTCGTCCTATGATAGCAAATCCCTATTCTTTTGTAAATATTGTTGCGTCTTATGCTTTTCTAAAGAATCGGGAAATTTTTATAAACTCAACTGATACTTGTTAAAATTTTTCCTGCAATTCAAAAAACAGGGTGTATCCAAAAAAGCCACACCCGCTGTTTTATTCATACTCTGTCGGAGAAAGGATCTCTGTGATTGCAGCTACAGCATCGTCCTCATCCACACCATCACAGAAAAGCTCGATCGTATCACCGCCACGCACACAGGAACCCAAAACGCTTAAAACACTTTTAGCATTAGCTGTACCGTCTTCATAGGCAAAGGTGATCAGGGATTTATACTGCACTGCCTGTTTACAGAGCACACCCGCCAGGTCCAGATCGATCCCTGTAGGATTTTTAATGGTTATTTTTGTATTTCTCATATTCTTTTTTTTATTCTGCAGCAGATATCTTTGTCTGTAAAGATACCAGCTGCACACTGGCTTTAACCTCCGATAATAATGATACGCCATCCGGCAGCTGTATGCTCACCGGGATTTCATAGGTTCCCTCTGTCATATTTTTCACACTGACGGAAGCAGTGACAGATGACGCGGTAAGCTGTTGCAGATCCGCCGCCTTTCCCTGCAGCGTTACTGTAATGCTGGTATCTGCAAAAACAGCTTGCAGACCTTCGCTGATATCACTTACCTGTATATCCTGTGTCGGTATACTGAGCTGTTTACTGCCCAGCGGAATAATCTCCACCTCCACAATGATGGATTCTGCCTGATTGGATACGGCCTTTGTACCTTCGGGCAGGATATCGTCCAGATCGATTTTACACTCTACTGTGCTGCTGGCTCCACTGATTTTAAGCAGCTTTGACGGAATCTCTACTGTATTTCCATTTGCCGCCAGCTTATCAAGAGCTTCCTTGGTACCAGCCAGAGAAATCTCGTTTGGTGTGGTTATGATGTCAGCAACCACATACCCGGAAGCCGGGGAACCATAGGGTTCACCGGTAAAGGTGACACCACTGACGGTATTCCACAGTTCTACATTAACATCCACGCTTGTCGTACCGATATCAAACGTCAGATACTGTGTATCCTTATCGGACATAATCTCCTGGTTCTTATCATAAAGTACAAGGCTGGCCTTTTTGGTACTATCGGCCGTCATCCCTTCCACACTCACATTGGCTACAACACGGTCAATCTTGTCCACAATAGACTCCGGTCCGCTTACACTGACCTTCTCCGGGTTAGCATAAATCTTACCGACTTCATAACCTGCTCCCGGTGTTGTATCACCATAATTCACCGCAATCATAAAATCCTTTGTCTCGCGACCCTCGATCTCAATCGGGATTGCAGTCGGTGATACAATAATATTATCTGCGGAAATATCGGGGCAACTGACCGTCACCGGAACCATGATCGGCGTTGAATTCATATCGACGATCTGGGTCAGATCCGCCTCCACTTTAATATCATCATTTCTTCTTGTTACTCTGGATGTATTTCCCTTTAAAGTCACACTGACCGTCTGGTGACCACTGTCCAGCCGGTAGGTCATACCACGGCTTTCAATGTAGGAACCGTTGGTAATTGTCACAGGAATACTGCTGTACACCTTCTGGATCACCGGATCGTTAATATTACCGATCACCAGCCAGATCAGAAACGCGATCGCAACAGATGCCAGCTTTAATGTCCAGTTATTTTTAAGCCCCTGTCTCAAAGCCATCACGTCCTTTCCGGTTTTTACGTTTTTTATCACTGGTACTGCCGTCTGCTAAAAATGTTCGCAGCTGCTCTTTTAATTCTGTCTGTGTCACTCCGGTATTGATCCTGCCCTTCTGGGCATAGGATACATTACCGGTTTCCTCGGATACAATGATTGTCAGAGCATCCGATACCTCACTGATACCTACCGCTGCCCGATGACGGGTTCCCAGATTTTTGTTAAGTGACAGATTATCTGACAGTGGCAGATAACAGGTTGCTGCCTGGATCCGGTCATTACGGACAAGTACCGCACCGTCATGCAACGGTGTATTATGCTCAAATATATTGATCAGCAGCTGGCTGCTGATTTTAGCATCGATCTCTATGCCTGTCTTTTCATATTCTGACAGCACAATGTCACGTTCCAGTACAATCAGTGCACCGGTCTTAACAGCCCCCATCTCGTAACAGGCGCGTATGATTTCCTCCACAGATTGTTCGCCAAGTCGCTCTATACCTTCTTTTTCACGGTTGAGCATACCCAACATGGACAACGTGTTTTTCTCTCCCAGCTGTTCCAGCATTTTCCGAAGCTCCGGCTGAAAGATCACGACCAGCGCTACCAGCACAACCGTACTTATGTTACGGAATATCCAGAGGATCGTTTCCATTCCGGTCAACGCTGCGATCATAACGATCAGAGCGATCAGAATCATACCTTTAAACAGCGTATAAGCCCTTGTCTGTTTGATCCACAGGATAAAATAATAAACGACCACAGCGATCAGCAGCACCTGCACAACATCGATCAGACCGATGTTTTTCGGAAGTGACAACCCCGTCAGTGTGTTTTTCATCACCTGAAGTATATGTTCCACGCTACATTCCTTCCTGTTTTATTCCTGAATCTGTTTCATTGCTTCCTCTAATTTGGACTCCAGATCGTCGATCTCGACCTCTGGCTTTTCCACCTGCACCGGCGGCACTGCCGCATTCTGCATTGGCTCTGCATTTCTTTCCCGGCGGCTTTGCTGCCCGGCAGGTTTTTGTACCTCTTCGTCTCTGTCGCTACCAACATGCACACCATCGACCTTCGGTACTGCTTTTACATAGTAATAATAGTCATCATCCTCAAACTGCAGTCGCTGTGTTTCCCTGTAATCCAGTCCGCAGCAGAAAAATCCGAGCAGCGCTCCTGCAGCCAGTGAAACGATAAGTCCCGGCAGCATCGTACCAACCGTCAGTGTTGTCTCCAGAAAAAATCCGCCGATCACCAGCAAAAGCAGATATGTGGCAACTCCGCATCCCACAGCAATATACCAGGCATATGCCACAGAAAGCCTGTGCAATGCATACGCAACAAGAAACGTACTGGCCATAACAATCAGTAAAAGCACGACATCCGTGTTCTGCAAAAATCCATCCATCAGCGGAGTAACAACCGAAGTAAATTCCTTGAGCTCTACCTCATGGATTGTGGGGGCACAGGCAACGACAACTTTGACCATGCTGTAGATCAGCGTACCACTGCAAATTGGCAGAAGTGCTGACGGCCCAAGAAGCAGACCACCAAGCACCGGCACTGCAGGTGCCAGACCAAACTGACACGCCAGCGGTGTCAAAATCAGAAGCAGACCATATTTACCTGAAAAGCGCTGCACAAAAATATACAGGAGCAAAAGCATCAGGACCACAAAGATCCCGGCAAACAGATGGACACTATAGCTCTGTACGATCAGAAGAACAGCAGCCAGCATGATCATAACCATATTGGGCAGTACCGCACTGATCAGGGACATGGCCAGTACAATAAACAAATTTGCCAGGCGGGTATTATATCCCAGCTGGGCATTGATTGTGGAAAACGCCAGATACGCTATGACAAACTTAAGTAAGGGATGTATGATAAAGGCATACTCCTCCGCAATATTGATGCAACCTCTTCTGAATTTCTGTAATGCTTCCATAGTAACTCCTTATTTTTGCCCCCGGCTGTCCGGTTCATACTTTTCCTGCATCTTTTCCAGTTGATGGTCCAGAAAGCGTTCCATTTTCTGAGCCTTGGCATATCTGAGCGAATAAATCGTATACGTTAAAAGTGTATATACCGCCAGTACGATAATATACCCTGCGATCCAGCCAAGCGACAGCCGGCCGATATCCTGAATATACAGATGATCCAGCATCGCCATACCATGACGCATAAAATACAGCGCCATTACCAGCAGATAACCTATCGTTACGAGGAAAAAATTACGAATCAACTGCAGTCCGAGATAATCACTCCGGTAATATCTGGCCGTTTTTAAATGATCATCCGATTCTTTTGCAATGAACTGTTCGATTTTAGCCATTCTGCGGATCTTTCCGGCGTTCATATACTTTCCTCCATTTCTTTAAAATGCATCACATAATTAAGCTTTAGTATACCATAAAACTCCATTGCCGAAAAGAGAAAAGTAAAAGGAACCTCCACCGGGGCTTTCTTTTGCATGTTAAGGCATCAGAAGTCACTGCCCATGCACGCGGTAACAAACCAGATTTTTTCTGCACCGGCACATTTCAGGACATGGGCAGCCGCGTCCAGCGTGCTGCCTGTGGTATAAATATCATCCACAAGCAGAATGCGTTCCGGCACCGGCCGGTCCACTGTATAAAAAGCCCCCTGCTGTCCCTTTTTTCTTGCAAAACGTCCCAGTGTTTTCTGCTCTTTTCCACCCGGATACCTGAACAGCAGGTCATCCCGCACCGGAAGTTCAAGGCAGTCCCCCACAGAAACAGCCAGAAGTTTTGCCTGATTATAGCCACGCCGACAAAGTTTTGCCCTGTTAAGAGGTACAGGCACAATACAGTCCGGTCTCCAGTACGAAAACAGCGGCCCGATGCAGGCCGCCATACATTTTCCCAGAAAAACCGCGTTTTCCTGTCTGCCTCTGCTTTTGAGGTCGAGTACAGCTTTTTTCATTCCGCCTCGATAAGGAAATACTCCACGACCGCCGTCAAACCACCGTTCCTCCTGTGCACAGTCCGGACAGTATTCCTGTGCATTCGATACCAGCGGCTTTCCACAGCACATACACAGCGGCTCCTTCAGCCATTCTGCCTCTTTTTTGCAGGTTGTACACAGACCGGTCTGTCCGGAAAGAAGTTTTCCACAGGACATGCAGACCGGTGGGTACAACAGATTTTTGATTATACCATGTGTCATATACAGCCTTTCCCACTCTCTCTTCAGGCTGTCTTATATAGCTTCCCACTCCATCAAACGGTCCTTTAAAGATGTAAAACGATTCTGCTGCAGACGATTTGCAATCATCTGCGCAAAAACCTCCTCACTCCCCACCACAGTCACACATTTTCGTGCCCGGGTCACCGCGGTATATAAAAGATTCCGGTTCATCAACATCTTCGGTCCTGCAAGAAGCGGGATCAGCACTGCAGGATACTCACTTCCCTGCGCCTTATGTACCGTGATAGCATAGGCCAGTTCCAGCTCATCCAGCTGTTTGAAATCATACTCCACCATCCGTTTGTCATCAAATTCCACTGTGAGAGTTTCTGCAAAAGTGTTGATTTCCCGTATAAAACCAATATCACCATTAAAAACTCCGGTACCCTTTTCCACCGGAATACCATAACGGTCACGTACTTCCCATTCAAGCTGATAGTTGTTCTTAATCTGCATGACCTTGTCACCCTGCCGGAGCAGTCCGGAGGCAGTCTCCTTCTCCGGCTTTTTCTCCTCTTTGGGATTTAACACGGCCTGCAGGATCTCATTGAGACGTTCCACACCCAGAAGCCCTTTACGGGTCGGCGTAAGGATCTGGATATCAAGCATATCCGCATCCACATATTTCGGCAGCTTCTTTGTCATCAACGTCAGCATCACCCGGATAATCGTATCGGCATCATAGCGCTTTAAGAAAAAGAAATCCCGGCTCTGGTTATCCAGATCAATCGGTTCCCCGGCATTGATCTTATGGGCATTGACAACGATATCGCTCATGGCCGCCTGCCGGAAGATTCTGTTGAGCCGAACCACACAGAAACAGCCGGAATCGATCATATCGCCCAGCACACGCCCCGGACCGACACTGGGCAGCTGATTGACATCGCCGGAAAAGATCACTCTCGTTCCCGGAACAATCGCCTGTAACAGGCTGTGCATCAGAAAGATATCCACCATGGATACCTCATCGATGATCACCACATCGTACTCCAGCGGATTGGCAGCGTTTCGTTCAAATTGTACGCGACCGGTCAGCGACTGGCCGTTTTCATCCTCCATACCACCGTTTAATTCCAGCAGTCGGTGTATCGTCTGGGCACTGCGTCCGGTGGTCTCGCTCATCCGCTTGGCCGCACGTCCTGTGGGAGCTGCCAGGGCGATTTTGGCATCCTGCTTTTCAAAATACCGAATCATCGTATTGATCGTCGTTGTCTTACCGGTACCCGGACCACCGGTCAGAATAAATACACCATGACCGGCCGCCTGCATCACGGCCTCCCGCTGCAGTCCGTCCAGCTCCATATCGGTTTCTTTTTCAATGGCGGACAGTGTCCTTGCCATCGTAGCTTCTTTCTCTATATCTGTCAGGTTCAGCTCCATCAGAAGCCTGGCTGTATCCAGCTCGATGTTATAATATTGCTGGGCATACAGCCGTTCCACCCCGTCCGCTCCTTTTTTCAGAACAACCTTTCGCTCCATCAGAAGGTCTGTCAGACTCTTTTCCAGCTGTGCCGGCTCCAGACACAGAAGAGCCGCGGTACGCTCCTCCAGCACGGGCCTGGGCAGATACATATGGCCCTGACCAGCTGCCTGCATCAGTGTATAAAAAAGACCGCTTTTGATCCGGTAATCCGAATCACTGTGAATACCGATCCGGGCTGCAATCTCATCGGCCATCTTAAAGCCAATTCCCTGAACATCGTCTGCCAGACGATAGGGATTTTCCCGAAGGATCTCGCAGACAGCACTGCCATATTTCTTATACAGCCGTACTCCCAGAGAAACGCTGATCCCATACTGCTGCAGCACCAGCATAACATTTCGCAGATCGACTTTTTCCTGCATCTGGTCACAGATATCCCGGGCAATACGCTCGCTGATGCCCTTAATCTCCACCAGCCGCTCTGGCTCTTCTTCCATAATACGGAAGGTATCCTTGCCGAATCGGCGCACAATGCGGGCTGCCAGTGCTTTTCCTATACCACGAATTGCCCCGGAACCCAGATAACGTTCTATAGCCAGCGCATCCTCCGGCATTTTAATTTCATATTTATGAACTTTCAGTTGATGACCATAGGCTGCATGTTCCACAAATTCGCCCTGTACCTCCAGAAGCTCCCCCTCATGCAACATCTGAAAGGTACCCACACAGGTCACTTCTTCACGATCGCAGGACAGCTCCATAACCGTATAGCCATTATCCTCATTGCGATAGATAATATGTTCTACATAACCTTCCCGTATTTCCAATATGTTATCCGCTTTCTGTATCTGTATTTTTACTGAAATGCCGCCATAACCTCAGTATACAGTCCCGTACCTACAGCCACACAGCAGGCTGGATTTTCCGCTGTCATTGTCTGAATACCTGTCCGCTGCTCAATCAGCTCCTCAAGGCCGTGCAGAAGACTGCCCCCTCCGGTAAGCACAATCCCGCGCTCTGCAATATCCGCGGCCAGCTCCGGTGGTGTCTTTTCCAGCGTACTGTGCACATTCTCCACGATCGTATTGACCGCATCCTGCAATGCCTCCCTGATCTCCTCGGACGTCAGAGTCACACTCTTTGGCAGACCTGTGATCACGTTTCTGCCCTTGACATTCATCGTCACAATCTGTGGCTTTGGAAATGCCGTACCGATCTGCATCTTGATAGCCTCTGCCGTCTGCTCGCCGATAAACAGATTGTGCTGCTTACGTACATACTGCACAATGGCCTCGTCAAAAGCATTGCCGGCCACCTTGACAGAGCATGATGCCACCTCTCCGCCAAGGGAGATCACCGCAATATCTGTCGTACCACCGCCAACATCCACGATCATATTGCCGAAGGGCTTTGTAATATCAATCCCCGCACCGATAGCTGCCGCGATCGGCTCCTTAATGATCGTTACATCCCGGGCACCTGCCTGATAGGTGGCATCCTCCACGGCACGCTTTTCCACCTGAGTCACGCCACTGGGCGCACAGATAGTGATACGCGGCTTACGGAATGCCTTTCTGCCCATTGCTTTCTGAATAAAATACTTGAGCATCTTCTCCGTCGTCATATAATCGGAGATCACGCCCTCACGAATCGGGCGGATGGCCGAAATATTGCCCGGCGTGCGTCCGATCATCTGTCTGGCTTCCTCACCGAAAGCCCGGATTCTGTCGGCATCCTTATCGTAAGCCACCACGGACGGCTCCTTTAAGACGATGCCTTTTCCTTTTGTATATACAAGGATACTGGATGTACCCAGATCAATTCCCAAATCTGCTGACATATCATTCCCCTTTTTATAGATTCCCCAAAACTGTACTGTACAGCTTGTATGTAACAGTCCTCCAGAAACTGCGGACTGCCACTATTATAAACCAGACGCCTGGAAATGGAAAGCTGTTGTCACAGATATTTTGCGACATACTTTCCGGTATAGGAAGCCTTGCATGCAGCTACCTCTTCCGGTGTGCCACATACTACGACCGTTCCACCCTTATCACCGCCTTCCGGTCCCATATCTATGATGTAGTCGGCGGTCTTGATCACGTCCAGATTATGCTCAATGACGATGACCGTATTGCCACCCTCTGCCAGACGCTGCAGGATTTCGACCAGCTTGTGTACATCAGCGAAATGCAGCCCTGTAGTCGGCTCATCCAGAATATATACGGTCTTGCCTGTACTTCGACGACTCAGCTCTGTCGCCAGCTTGATTCGCTGTGCCTCACCACCGGACAGAGTGGTGGACGGCTGACCCAGACGGATATAGGAAAGTCCTACATCATAGAGAGTCTGGATTTTTCTGTGGATGGACGGAATCGGACGGAAAAACTCCAGTGCCTCTTCCACCGTCATATTCAGCACCTCATAAATATTTTTGCCTTTATACCGCACGTCCAGCGTCTCTCTGTTGTAGCGCTGACCGTGGCAGACCTCACAGGGCACATAGACATCCGGCAAAAAATGCATCTCGATCTTAATAATACCGTCACCTGAGCAGGCCTCACAGCGACCTCCCTTGACATTGAAGCTGAAGCGGCCCTTTTTGTAGCCTCTGGCCTTGGCATCCGCCGTGGAGGCAAACAGATCACGGATCTGGTCAAACACACCGGTGTAGGTTGCCGGATTGGAACGTGGGGTACGTCCGATCGGTGACTGGTCGATGTCGATAACCTTGTCCAGCACCTCCAGTCCCTCTACTCCCTTGCATTTTCCCGGAATCGTGCGGGCACGATTGAGCTTTTTTGCCAGTGTCTTGTACAGGATCTCATTTACCAGCGACGATTTACCGGAACCGGATACACCGGTCACACAGGTAAATACGCCTGTCGGGAACCTGACATTGATATTTTTCAGATTGTTTTCCCGGGCACCCTTTACGGTAATCCAGCCCATCGGCTGACGGCGCTCTTTTGGCACCGGAATCTGTAATTTACCGGACAGATACGCTCCCGTCACACTGTTTTCATTTTTCATCAGATCCTCAGCGGTGCCAAGTCCCACGACTTTTCCACCGTGTTCTCCGGCGCCGGGACCGATATCCACAACAAAGTCTGCTGCACAGATTGTATCCTCATCATGCTCCACCACGATCAGTGAATTGCCAAGATCGCGCAGCTTGCAAAGCGTTGCCAGCAGCTTGTCATTGTCCCTCTGGTGCAGACCGATGCTCGGCTCATCCAGAATATAAGCCACCCCAACCAGACCGGAACCGATCTGGGTCGCCAGACGGATACGCTGGGCCTCGCCGCCGGACAACGTACCCGTCGCCCGTCCAAGGCTCAGATATTCCAGACCGACATCTTTTAAAAAGCCAACACGGGCACGGATCTCTTTTAAAATCTGGTCACCGATCAGATGCTGCTGTTTTGTCAGCTTCAGCTGTTCAAGCCACGCCACCAGATCTTCGATGGACAGACAGGTCACCTCGTAGATATTTTTACCGCCGACGGTCACAGCCAGAGATTCTGCCTTAAGTCGCTGACCACGACAGTCCTTACACGGCGTGATCCGCATAAAGGTCTCGTACTCTGCCTTGATCACCTCAGAACCGGTCTCTCTGTATCTGCGCTCGACATTGCGGGCCAGACCCTCAAATGTGACCGGGTAGACGCCGCTGCCCCGCTGCCCGCTGTAGTGCACGAGCACCTCCCGGCTGCCAGTGCCATAGATCAGCATATTCCGGACTGCCTCCGGATAGTCCTGAAACGGTGTATCCAGCGAAAACCCATATTCGTCTGCCAGTGCATGCAGCAGTGCCTTTGAAAAACTGCCCTCATCCTTGCTCGACTGCCAGCCCATCACGGCAATTGCACCTTCATTGATACTTAAGGATGGATCCGGGATCATCAGCTCCGGGTCAAATTCCATCTTATATCCCAGACCGTAACAGGTCGGACAGGCACCAAATGGATTATTGAAGGAAAAGCTTCTTGGTTCAATTTCATCAACACTGACACCGCAGTCCGGACAGGAAAAGCTCTGGCTGAAATTCATATATGTGCCGTCCATCTTGTCCACTACCAACAGACCATCCGTCAGCTGAAGGACATTTTCGATGGAATCGGTCAGACGTTTCTCGATGCCTTCACGGATCACCAGACGGTCTACGATAATAGCGATCGTATGCTTGATATTTTTATCCAGCGTGATTGTCTCTGACAGCTCGTACATATTATCATCAATAAGTACACGTACATAACCGCTTCGTTTCGCCTGTTCGAGCACTTTTTCATGGCGGCCCTTTTTTCCACGTACAACTGGTGCCAGAAGCTGTATTCTCGTGCGCTCCGGCAATGCCATGATCTGATCGACCATCTGATCAACGGTCTGTTTGCTGATCTCACGGCCACACTTCGGGCAGTGCGGAATACCGATCCGGGCGTAAAGTAAACGAAAATAATCGTAGATCTCCGTCACTGTTCCTACCGTTGAACGCGGGTTTCTGTTCGTTGATTTCTGGTCAATGGAAATCGCCGGAGGCAGACCTTCGATACTCTCGACCTGCGGTTTTTCCATCTGCCCCAGGAACTGTCTGGCATATGACGAGAGACTCTCCATATAGCGGCGCTGTCCCTCGGCATAAATCGTATCAAAAGCCAGCGAACTCTTGCCGGAGCCACTTAATCCGGTCAGTACAACCAGCTTGTTTCTTGGTATATCGACATCTATATCCTGCAGATTATTTTCTCTGGCTCCGCGGATACGGATAAATTCTTTTTTCTGTTGG
Organism: uncultured Lachnospiraceae bacterium; assembly: GCA_934394565.1. Lineage (GTDB taxonomy): Bacteria > Bacillota > Clostridia > Lachnospirales > Lachnospiraceae > UBA11957. The sequence goes on along the minus strand of CAKRQV010000016.1, from coordinate 34,697 downwards.
TTTTCTGTCATATCGTCCTCCGTTTTACGAAAGCATAAACTCCGCCATAACCATATCGGCCAGATCCATGCCCTTCTCAGTCAAGCATACCCGATTCTGGCAAATTGTCAACAGTTTTTCTCGAACAAAGTGTTCGATTGGTGCCTGATATACCGCCATCATATCCATGCCAAAGCGCTCCTGAAACAGCGATATACTTACACCCCGGTTCATCCGAAGTCCCAGAAACATAAATTCCTCCATCTGTTCATCCACCGACAGCCTTTCCTCATCCACCCGGACAAACTGCCCTGTATCTGCCTGGCTGAGATAGCTTTTCATATCCGATGTATTTTTCCAGCGGACACCTTCTTTATAAGAAGAAGCACCCAGTCCCAACCCCAGATACGGTGTTTGATCCCAGTAGCCGATATTATGGCGGCATTCCCGGCCCGGAAGGGCATAATTGGAGATTTCATACTGAATATAGCCTTTTTTTGCCAGAAACTCCCTTGTCAGAGCATACATTTCACGCTCTGTATCCTCATCCGGCAGCATCAATGTATCCTGCATCTCAAAAAACGGCGTTCCTTCCTCAATAATCAGGCTGTACGCTGAAATATGCTCCGGAGAAAGTGCAGTAACAGCTTCCAGACAGTCCCGCCACGAAGCCAGCTCCTGTCCGGGAATCGCCGACATCAGATCCACATTGATATTGGAAAATCCAGCCTCTCTGGCTAGGGTAAAGCTCTCTGTAAACTGGGCAAAGGTATGGATACGGCCCAGCATTTTTAATTCTGTATCATGTACAGACTGGCAGCCTATACTGAGCCGGTTGACTCCGGCCGCACGGTATAGCCGCAGATTTTCCTTATTCAATGTACCTGGATTGGCTTCCATAGTAATCTCTGCATCCTTTGCAAACACAAACTGCTGCCGCAAAGACGACAGGATACCGGTCAGCTCTTCTCCGCTCAGGAGGGAAGGTGTCCCTCCGCCGAAAAACACACTGGTTACCGGTGTACTCCCACCATCTTTGTGACAGCAGAGTATTTCCTTATGCAGTGCCTGCAGATAAGCTTTCTTTTCCCCACCCTGGCAGGGAAAAGAAAGGAAATCACAGTAGCCGCATTTACTGATGCAGAAGGGAATGTGTATATATAATTCCATAGCATTTCCTCTGTCTGTATCACTGTATGCTGCCGGATACCGGGTATATGTGTTTTTCATATTCCCGGACACCTGCTGGCACACAGCTGTTATTCTTCATCCAGCTTCAACACGCTCATGAATGCCTGCTGCGGGATCTCTACATTGCCGACCTGGCGCATACGTTTTTTACCTTCCTTCTGTTTTTCCAGAAGCTTTCTCTTACGGGAGATATCACCGCCATAGCATTTGGCCAGTACATCCTTGCGCATTGCCTTGACCGTTTCTCTGGCAATCACCTTGCCACCGATGGCTGCCTGAATCGGGATTTCAAACAGGTGGCGCGGGATTTCATTTTTAAGCTTCTCACACATCTTTCTGCCCCGCTCGTAAGCAGAATCCGCAAATACGATAAAGGACAGCGCATCCACCTGTTCACGATTGATTAGGATATCCAGCTTGACAAGATTGCTCTGTTGATAGCCCAAAAGCTCATAATCAAAGGATGCATATCCACGGGAACGGGATTTCAGGGCATCAAAGAAATCATAAATGATCTCATTTAACGGCAGATGGTAGGTTAAAAGCGCACGGGTCGTTTCCATATACTCCATGCCCTGATACTCGCCACGCCGCTCCTGACACAAATCCATGATCGGCCCGATATAATCGGTCGTCACCATGATCTCTGCCTTAACCATCGGCTCCTCCATATATTCAATTTCAGACGGATCCGGCAGATTGGACGGATTTGTCAGCTCGATCATCTCACCATTTGTCTTATGCACATGATAGATAACACCCGGAGCAGTTGTCACCAGATCCAGATTGTATTCTCTTTCCAGCCGCTCCTGAATGATTTCCAGATGCAGAAGGCCAAGGAAGCCACAGCGGAAACCAAAGCCCAGCGCCAGAGATGTTTCCGGTTCAAAGGACAAAGAAGCATCGTTTAACTGCAGCTTTTCCAGTGCATCCCGAAGATCCGGGTACTTGGCGCTGTCTGCAGGATACAGACCACAGTAGACCATCGGATTGACCTTTTTATAACCCGGCAACGGTGCTGCACACGGATTCTCCCGGTTTGTCACGGTATCACCTACACGGGTATCACTGACATTTTTGATACTGCCGGTAATATAACCGACCATACCTGCAGAAAGCTCATCGCAGGGGATAAACTGACCTGCACCAAAATAACCGACCTCCACAACATCGGCTACAGCTCCTGTCGCCATCATACGGATCGGCGTACCTCGCTTCACTGTACCTTCCTTGATACGGCAGAAAATGATAACGCCCTTGTAGGGATCATATAAGGAGTCAAAGATCAGAGCCTGCAATGGCGCAGTCGGATCACCGGTCGGTGCCGGGATCTTTTCAACAATCTGTTCCAGAACCTGGTCGATATTGATACCATTTTTAGCTGAGATGCGCGGGGCGTCCTGGGCTTCGATACCAATCACATCCTCGATCTCCTCCACAACACGTTCCGGATCTGCACTGGGCAGATCGATCTTGTTGATAACCGGAAAAACATCCAGATCATGATCGAGTGCCAGATAAACATTGGCCAGCGTCTGAGCTTCAATACCCTGCGCCGCATCTACGACCAGCACTGCACCGTCACAGGCAGCAAGGCTTCTGGATACCTCATAGTTGAAATCGACATGCCCCGGGGTATCGATCAGATTAAAGATATACTCTTCCCCATCATTTGCCTTATAAATGGTACGGACCGTCTGCGCTTTGATCGTGATACCACGCTCCCGCTCCAGATCCATATTGTCAAGCACCTGAGACTGCATCTCCCGTTCTGTCAACAATCCTGTTTTTTCTATAATACGATCGGCCAACGTAGATTTACCGTGGTCGATATGAGCGATAATACAAAAATTTCTGATATTCTTCTGTTGAATGTCTGCCAAAAGTATGACCTCCTGTTATACTATTGTCGTTTAAACGTACTCCATTAAAGTATAACACATCCCCGGTCGCTTGTCATGAAGTTCCTTGCAACAGTTTATGCAGAACGTCTGCCAGTAAAAGCATGGCATTTTTGGCTTCCTCCACTGTATTTGTCTGGGCTCCTACTTCCACCAGCATTGACCTCGGCAAAAGATCCAGATTATACCGGTAGGCTTTCAAATAGATACAGCGGCTGAACCCCGGATACCACAGATCACACAGATATTCTGTCTGAAAAGAAAAGGCCAGATTTTCCTGTAAATAAGGATTTTCCAGGCCACTCAGCACGCCACTTTTCTTCTTACGACTCAGACCGTTAAAAAACATGATCTGCGCTGTCGGCCGGCCATTTATTGTTGTCACCAAATGCTTATTTTCCGCTACTCCGTCCCGGTGAATATCCAAAAGTACCTGCACTGTTGGATTTTCTTCCAGTACTTCTATGAGTTTTTTTCTCGCATTTGTATATGCTTTATTTCGGTCAATACTCTGTCCGTCAAGATCAAAGGTGTCCGTCAGGTGCAGCACACGATATCCCCTTTTTGTCAGCTCTTTTTCCAGTACTGTACCTACACCCACGATTGTGGTGTCCGGGTCAGTTTTTATTGAATCGGAAAACATCTCCTGTGAATGGGTATGATAAATCACGATCTGCATACCCTCCTGATTGTTATCCAGTTCCAGCTTTGTTCCTGTCAGAATATCGTAGGATAACAGATTTTCCTCTATCTCCGTCACCGGATCCACCACAAAAAACTGCCGGAGCAGTTTATCCGGAGATATTTTCTCCTGATTTTCTATCAGCTGTTGAAACGAGGGCAGAGACACGGTCTCACTGGTTTCCTCCTTCGCAGGATCCTGTCCCTGCTCTTTTGAAGCAGATATGCCATCCCCACTGTTGTCTGATGCAGCTTTTCCAGACTCTTCCCCTGTTGCTTTTGTCTGTCCCGTCTCAGACACAATTTCAGTAGTACTGTCCGTTCCATGCTCTTGTGTGTCCTCCAGAGCTGTGCTGCCTTTTGCATCCCGGGTATCCTTTTTGTCCGTTTCTTCCGCTCCATCATCCACTTTTTTTTCGTTCCGATTGCCGGACTGTCGCCTGTTTTCCTCCTGGATTGCCTGGAGCGAACCACCACGTCCTGCCTCAATCAGTTCCTGTCTCGTATATTCATCCTCTATATAGCTGTCCTGTTCACTTTCCCCTGTCCAGCCAAAGAACGCTGCCATCTGCCCCACAGCAGCCTGTGTCAGAGAATCTGGCTCCTCTGTAGCTGTCACGGCAGGTAAAAAGAGTTGCCCGGCCTCCTCTGCCAGAAATGCTACCGCCCTATGCAGCATATACTGCCCCGGTCTGGCATAGTCCTCCAGCTTCGCCTGAACAGCTTTTCCAAGTATCAGAATACCACACAGACAGACCGTAAGATGCATGATCCACTGTGCTTTTTTTTCCTGATCTGCCATCCGGCCTGTCCCTTTCCCTTTATCCCTACAGTATATGACGCTTTTTGGGCGGCTTATGAATGGACTTTTTCGCAATCTGGCTTTCTCATATTGTCAGACGGCGTATTCCTCCACAGCCAGATTGATTGCCTGGGCTACGGTCTTGCTGAGCATTTTTAACGTTTCATCCACATCCTTCGGGGTCACAAACATTTCCCGAAGCCGTCCAAAGCCAGCAGTATCTGCCTGTCCCAGTGCTTCGGAAACAATCGTTGCAGCATCCACGACCGTAGGGATACCTATCCCGATCACCGGCACCCCCAGTGTTTCTCTGTTCAACCCCATCCGGTCATTGAACACCCCGGATCCCGGACTGATCCCCGTATCCGTCAGCTGTATCGTACTGTTCAGCCGCTTCAGACTCCGGGCCGCCAGGGCATCGATTGCCATGATCAGATCCGGACCGGTCTGCTTTGTGACGCCTCGCACGATTTCCAGTGTCTCCATACCGGTCTGTCCCATCACCCCCGGTGCCAGACTGCTGAGCACACAGCTACCGCCGCCCGGTACCATATGCCGCCCAAACTGCATGGCAATATGCCGAGACACATGCAATTGATGCACTACCCGTGGCCCCAGTGCATCCGGGGTGATATCCCGGTTACCAAGTCCCACCACCATCACTGACGACGGTCTGTATTTTTTTAACAACCGTAAAAGATACCGACACAGTTCCTGGGTGATTTCGTGATACAGCTCCCCGTCTGCCGGATCGGGATCCGGAATCTCCATCGTAATATATGTGCCCTTTGGCTTGCCCAGACTTTTCTCTCCCTCCCGGCTGATGATCTTTACGATGGTTGTCTGCACATGACCAAGTGACACACTTTTCTTTCGAATCTTAACCCCCGGGATAGCATTTCCCGTCCCCTGCACACTCTCCTGGCTTTCCAGGGCCAGATCTGTGCGGATCGCTGCTGTCATTTCCATAGCTTTTTCGTTCCTTTCCTGCTGCCTTGTATATGGTATGTTTTCTTCGCTGACCTTTCCCCGGAGCCTGTCGGCGCACCAGTTCTTAAGTCTGATTTTTCCGTTACAGTTCACAGGTTCCCTGCAAACTGTAACATTTTTTTATTTTTTACTTTTTTTGTGAAATTATGTATTGACAAAGCAGGAACTCTTCTATAGAATACAAGAGTATGTTTACAGCAGATTCGTGTCGGCTGCTGTGATCTGGGACAAAACTATATACGAAATCATAGATATCCATTTGGAGGAATTACATTATGGCAAATATTAAATCCGCAAAAAAAAGAGTACTTGTAAGCCGCGCTTACGCTGAGAAAAATAAAGCTATCCGTTCTGCTGTTAAGACAGCTATCAAGAAAGTAGAAGCTGCTGTTAAAGCCGGTGACAAGGCTGTTGCAGAGGCTACACTGAAAGCTTCCATCTCTACTATCGAGAAAGCTGGCACAAAGGGTGTTTACCACAAAAACAACGTTGCCCGCAAAGTTTCCCGTCTGAGCAAGATGGTTGCAGCTATGAAATAAGATCCGTAAAGCAAAGCCGTATCGCTGACAGAAATGTCCGTGATACGGCTTTTTTGTTGCCTCAGCCTGTAAAAGAAAGCTCCACTGGAGGTTTCTTTTATTACTTTTCATCGGGAAAATAATCCCTGGCAGAATCTATTTTCTTGACAGGCAGTGATTCACTTCACCGGGAATTGTCTGTCTGTACTTTTTTCGTTGCCGTACTGTAGCGCACGATCAGGAGCTCCACGCTCAGAACATCGCTGATCCGTCCGCTCTTGACGTCTTCTTCCATCTTCACCATCGTCTCCAGCGCACCGCGCAGCTGCCTGGTCGTATATTTGCCGGCCACCGGTACGGCATTTCTCACAATAAAGCTCTGAATACCCAGCTTTCCCGCAATATCATTCGTACCCATATGCTGCTGCATCAGTTCCCTCACCTGAAGCAGGATATTATACTGTCTGGCGATCAGAAACAAAATCCGCATCGGTGGCTCTTTCAATGCCAGCAAGTCATAGTACAGCTCCAGTGCCCGCTTTTGACGGCGCTCCGTAATTGCACGTACCATCTCAAAGATCTGATTCTCCGTCCGTTCCGTTGTAATCGCCAGAATGGCTTCCCGCGTCACGATTTCCTCATCCGCGCAGTATGCGATCAGCTTGTCCAGCTCCGTCTGGATATGAAACATATCCGTCCCTGTACGTCCCAGAAACAGCTCCATATCCTCCTGTGTAATCTTTTTGCCGGCTCTTTTCAGCTGTCCGGCAGCCCAGCGCAACAAAGTACTCTCTGTCTGCCGCTTGAACTCCACTGCCCGGCCATTCTTCACCACAGCCTTGTACATACGGTTTCGCTTGTCTACTTCCCGTTCCACAAAGATCATAACCAGATATTCCGGCAACTCTGCCAGATACTCCGGCAGTTTTTCACATTTATTTTTAAAAAAGCCTGTATCCTCCAGATAGATCACCCGACGATCCGCAAAAAAAGGCACCGTCTCAGCCAGATCGATCACCTCAGCCGGATTGACATCCTTGCCGGAAAACCGTGTAAAATTCATCGTGTCCTCCTCCGGACACAGTGCCTTTACCAACCGGTCTCTGTACTGCTGCCGCAGGTAATCCTCCTCGCCAAACAGCAGATACACCCGCTGCCAGCTTCCTGTCTTGATATCATTCTGCAGATCCTTCATCGCATCCTCCTTTTCCTGTCTACGATACCTGTTTTCCGCCCTTTTGTCAACGTAAAAGACCCTATGGCTCTCTCTCCTGCAACCGACGATAGCCTTCGATACAGAATCCCCCCTGTTTTCCCACCACAGTCAGTGCACCACAGTCCTCTGTCGTAAAACTCTGACAGCCGACAGTCTGCAGCCGTTTTAACGTCTCTTTTGCCGGATGGCCATATGTATTTCCCCGACCCACAGAAAGCAATGCGATCTTGGCCCCCACACGCTGCAGAAAGCATTCCGATGAAGCATTTTTCGACCCATGATGTGCCACCTTGAGGATGTCGCAGCGAATCTCTTTCTGACACACCTCCTGCTCCCCTTGTCCCTCCAGATCTCCTGTAAACAGCATGGAAAATGCCGGTGTCTCCAGCCGGAAAGTCAATGATCCGGCATTTCCTCCCGTCGTATACACCGCTTTCTTTTCCGGATGCAGTATCTGAAAACGGATATCGCCCGACAAATAACACTGTCCTGCTGCGGCCCAGCTCACCGGAATATCCATCTTACTGGCCAGCTGGAACAGTTTCACGCTTTCTGCGTTTTCCTGCAGCCACGCCGGTGCGATGATCCCTCCGACTGTCACACCCAGTTCCCGGTCTCTGATCATTTCCAGTATTTCCTCCAGACCATTTATATGATCTGCATCCGCATGTGTGAGAAATATTCTCTCAATTTTCCGTATACCCTGATATTTGAGATACGGTACAATCCTGTACCGGCCCACCTTTGACACCGTCGTACTGCCGCCATCCACCAGTATTGCACGATACCCCTGCCGGATCACCAGTCCGTCCCCCTGTCCCACATCCAGCATTGTCACAGAGACCGGAGCAGGCATTCGAAAAAGCAGGATTGTGGCAAGCAGCAGGCAGATCACGGTGTTGTCTGCATATAGTTTCCACTGATTTCTGTCTGTTGCGCCAACCGGGACTTTCTTATGTTTTTCTGTTCTCTGGCCCGGCCCTTTTATGCCCTGACACCGTTTTTGTTTCTTTCTATACAGGAGCCAGGCGGTAAGCCCGCCGCTGTATATGCAGATCTGCCATAGTGCCGGCCGTCCCAGAATCACACTGCAAAAGGGCAGCCGGGCACACAGTCTGCACAGCAGCAAATAAACTTTCAACAACCATTCTGCCGGCACAAGAAGCAACGTGCCAGCCACTGGCATCACACTGCCCAGTATCCCTCCGGCCAGTCCCAGAAACAGCAGCATACCGAGCGGCTTTAACACCAGAAGATTCAGGAAAAGACCGCTGAAGGATACCTCATAATAAAACATCAGTGTCAGGGGAAGCATATAAAGCCAAAGCCACAGGCCAAACCGGTGCCCACTTATACCACACTGTTTCAGCATACATACCGCGCAGGCCGCACCAAATGACAGCAGGAAACCGCTGTCCCTGCCATACAGCGGATTCTGCCCCAGGATCAGCAATGCTGCCGCTGCAATCGCCGTTGGTTCATCATAGGTGCGCCCGGTTACCTCTGCTCCCAGCCGCAGCCAGAACATATAGACCGCCCGTTGTGCAGATACAGGAAAATCCGTCAGAATCAGATAAAAGAAGAGAAGGCTGCCGGAAATCGCAGCCGCCGGTCTGATCATGAGTTTTTTTCTCAGTATTTTATAGACACCGATGCCCAGCACTGAAATATGCAGACCGGAAATCGCCAGGATATGAGAAATCCCGTTTTTCTGATACAGCTGGCGCACCTCTGTCTCCAGATCCTGTTTGTCTCCCAGAAGCATTGTCTTTAATACACCTGCCTCGGCGGGCTCCAGTACACGCTCAATTTCTGTACGGATACATGTTCTGAGCCGTCTGGCTGTTTCGGGAATCCAGGATATCTTATGTTTTGTGACAGTCAGCGTCCTTGCCCGCATCCGCACCGAAATATGCCGGGCTGCATCATACTCTGCAGCATCAAACTGCCCGGGATTGCCCGCCGCTTCTGCCAGCGATGGTTTACCGGACACCATCACGCTGTCCCCAATCGTAACATCCGGCCATTGATTATAAGATATTTTACTGTTGTTGAGAAAATAGCGGTTCGAACGAACCAGTAGAATTGTATTTTTCAGGTAGATCGTACAGCCCTCTTCCTGCGGCTGTATCCGATAGATCTGTCCATAGATCCTGCCGGATGTGGCCGTCTGCAGAGCCTGTACTGTTTTTTCAGGCAGCCGTTCTTCCAAAAGTGCGGCTGCCTGCGTCTGTCCCAGCACAAGCAAAAGCAGAATAAAACAGCTGCAGATCACACAAAGTGGTCTTTTCGCCATTCTTACTCTCCGATCAGCTCTGTATTTTTTGTCAGAAATTTACTCAGGTCGATACCATCTCCCAGCATATATTTTGTCTCGCCATTGATGGATATCTGCACCTTGGTCGTTCCCTCCAGCTCAAGCAGGGAATTGACCAGTGAATATACCACAACACGTTCAGAAATTTCTGATGTACCATTTAAAAAGGCATCGTTTAAATTGACATACACCGCACCATCCGACAGTGTCACATTTAAAATTTTGACATCCGGTGACAGCGTAGCCTTCAGCTCTGTATGCAGAGGACCTTTCAGCAAAAGTTCTACAACCTCCCGCTCTTTTGGCTCACTGCTGCTGTAATAAACATTCTGCGTCTCTGCAACCAGCTTTTTACCGGAAGCATCTGCAAAATAGAGGGTAAAAGTGCCGTACTGATAAGCATCAATCTCACGCCCCTCCGCTTCAACGAAGTCTTCTTCCGTCAACGGTCCCACTGCATTACCGCTGCTGTCTGCCAGTGTCTGTCCATTGACTTCAAATGTCACATCCTTTACGCCTTCAAACTGTACAAAGCTGCGCACAAGACCTGCCCGCAGCAGAACCTTTTGTGCATCATCAGCCGTAAGATAGTCTTCTGAAAGATTCAGTGTCAGATGTCCCTCCTTCAGACTGTAGGACAAAATCTGCACACCATCCGGCAACAGAGGCTCCAGATATGTGCCCTCCTTCTGATTTTCCAGCGCATCTGCCATGGCCGTAACGAGCCCTGTATCATCGGCTGCTTCTGTCGTAAATGTATCCTGCAAAAGCTTCGTTCCCTCGGTATTCACATAGTACTGGACATAGCCATCTGCTGTACCCGTACCGCTCTGTCTGTCACCGCATCCCACCAGCAAAAGACAGACAAGCGCAGACACCATTCCATATTTGATTTGCTTCATATCTGCCCCCTATTTGCTGTAATTGAGCGGGATACGTACAGAAAAACGTGTGCCTTCGCCCTCTTTGCTGTATACCTTGACCGCACCGTGATGCATCATGACCGCACTCTTTGTGATGGCAAGGCCCAGACCCGTACCTCCGATCTCACGGGAATGTGATTTGTCCACACGGTAAAATCTTTCAAAAATATGATCAATAGAGTCCTCCGGAATACCCATCCCGGAATCCTCCACCACCACATAAAAATACTTCTGATCCGCATTCAGAGATACTCTGACCCATCCATCCTCAATATTGTACTTAATTGCATTTTCAACCAGATTGGTGAAGGCCAGCGTCAGCTTCACTTCATCGATCTGGGCATATACCGGACGAAAGCTGTCCACCAGAAGGCGGATATCCCGCTTGGCAGCGATCGGTTTTAACCGTTTCAGAATCAGTTCCAGCATATCGTTGATGTTGACTGTATCTATATTCAGATCTGCAGCCTTTTTATCCATCTTGACCAGGGACAGAAGATCCGTAATGATCTTGTTCTCCCGATCGATCTCTTCTCCGATATCCTGCATAAACTCCTGATACAGCTCCACCGGTACATTTTCCTGCCCATTTAAGGAATCCGCCAATACTTTCATGGAAGTCAGTGGTGTTTTTAACTCATGGGACACATTGGATACAAACTCCTGCCTCGACTCGTCGAGCGTACGCACCTTTTCCAGCATACTGTTAAAAGCATTGGTGATCAATTGTGTCTCTGTATAGTCTGTGACAGAAATGTCCGCATCCATATATCCATCCGAGATATCTTCGATGGCTCTCGTGATCTTGTTAAATGGTTTGACAAGAATACCGGCGAGAATGTAGCCAAGAATCAGCACCATCACGGTGATCATGCCGATCATCAGGATCTGTTTTTGCTCCAACGCGCTGACACTGGCATTGATCTCATCCATGGAGATACTCACCATCATCACACCGAGGATATGACTTCCGGCGCTCTTATCCACGATCGGAATCGTCATTTCGATATATTTGTCTGAATTGTACCGCCCGGACTCCCCTGTTTTATAACATTGCAGCACCTCTTCTGAAATCATGCTCTTTCCCACATCCAGATTAAATGTGTCCTTGACAATCCGGAAATTGCTGTCGATGATCAGCACACGGCCACTGTATATATTTGACAGAAGTTCCAGTTCTCCATTCAGGGACACGCTGCTTTGTACATTCAGATAATTCTCACTGACGATCTGGTCGCATAAAATATCGCACTGATTCATCACGTTTACTGTACGGATGGACACAGCGCGATCTCGGTAACTGCTGACGATTCCGAAACCGACGATCAGGGCCGGTATAATACCGATAACCATCAGTATGATCGTCAGACGGAAACGCAGGCTTCGGAAAAAGGAAGGCTCTCCTTCCTGTTTTTCTTTCGTATTAACTCTGGAAATAATAACCAACTCCCCACTTCGTATGTACATACTTTGGATCGCTGGGGTTCTGCTCGATTTTTTCACGCAGACGGCGGATATGTACATCCACCGTACGCACATCTCCCGGATATTCATACCCCCAGACGATATTTAACAGGTTCTCTCTGCTGTAAACTTTATTGGGATTAAAGACAAGCAACTCCAAAAGGTCAAATTCCTTGGCTGTCAGATTGATCTCCCGGGAAGCGATAAAGACACGACGCCCCTCACAGTCCAGCTTCAGATCGCCACTGACAACGGTTCTTGCCTTTTCCTCTTTCGGTGCCGCCTGGGTCGTACGGCGCATGATCGCTTTGATACGGGCCTTGACCTCCAGAATATTAAACGGCTTGGTAATATAGTCATCCGCGCCATACTCCAGTCCCAGAATCTTGTCCATATCGTCGCCTTTGGCTGTCAGCATCACGATCGGCACATTGGAAAATTCACGGATCTGTTGACATACACCCAGACCGTCGAGTTTTGGCAGCATCAGATCCAGAAGAATGATATCGTACTCCTTCTCCTTGGCCATCTCCAGGGCTTCTTCTCCATCGTAGGCCGCATCGACCTCCATACCGTCCTGTTCCAGACTGAAACGGATCCCCTTTACGATCAGCTTTTCATCATCTACAACCAGAACCTTCTTGCTCATCTTATCTTCTCCTCAGTTTACAGTTATTTGATCTTTTAATTTTTCGTATGTCTTATCTGCGATGCCATCAATATTCTTGATCTCTTCTATAGAAGAAAATCTGCCATTTTCCTCGCGCCAGGCAATAATCGCCTCAGCTCTGGACTGACCAATTCCATTCAGATTCGTCAATGTGGCAACATCTGCAGTATTGATATTGACTTTATCTGCTGTATCCGCTCCTTTAGCCGCCTCGGGAAGTGCAAAAGAACCGGCAGATATCGAGAGAACCTCTTCTTTTGTGGGAATATACAGCTCCTCCCCATCCGCGATAAGCCTTGCCTGGTTGATACGCTCTCCGGCAGCTTCCTCTGTCAGGCCACCGGCGGCTTCAATAGCTTCAAACACCCGGGCATCTCCGGAAAGTGTATAGACTCCGGCATTTTGTACCGCACCACAGACATGGACATACACCACAGGCGGTTGCGCCTGATGTGCCTCATCCGTCACCGATTTCCATGCTTCCTTGGCTGTATCCTGAGTCAGCGACGAAATCTGCGACTGCTCCACAAACTGTACCTGCGGTTCTGCACATCCTGTCAACTCCCACAACAGGAAAAGCATGATCACCAGATACCGGATACTTTGTGTCTTTTTGTCTTTTTTCATAAAGTGCTCCTTTCGAAACACTCTCCCAAGACATAGTCCACACGCATTCTCTCATACTTCTTATCTTAACGAATCTTACACAGTATTACAAGGGAAACTTACGTCTTCTGTCACATTTTTTCAACAGCTGTAACCCTTTGCTAAGATTTCTGTCATATATTTTTTACGTTTTTTTCCATATCATACAGCTTTCAGTTTTTACCGACATCCAGACGTAACAGTATCAACCCGGCTGCAGCCAGCACTATACCTCCCAGCTGTATCCACGAAAATTCTGTTTTTTCCACACCGATCCAGCCAAACCGTTCCACCAGCCAGGAAAACACCATCTGCGCCACCACAATACACACTGTAGCCTGTGCCGGTCCCACAAGATGCATACCAAAGATCACCGTCACCGTAATCCCCGCTCCCAGCACACCGCCAGACAGCATATACCGTGGTGTCACATCTTTCAAAGCCAGAAAACTTTCCCTGTCTACTGCTCCCCAGCAGACCAGACACACCAAAAATGCCGTCATCTGTGCCCATACCGCACTGACCCATACACTTGTCTGCTCATTTACCTGCGTATTAAATATCCCCTGTAAACTCATCATAATACCCGAAAGTGCCGAAATCAGCCATCCCATACCATTAAAACTCCTTTTTCCTTTTATCATCTCCTCTCATCAAAAAAATATACGGAAAGAATCCGCTCCCGCAGTTTCTTTCCGTATATTTTCTCTTTATAAACACTCATCCAATATTTCTACTGCCTTATCCACATCGTTCTTTGTGATCGTCAATGGTGGTAACATCCTGAGTACATTGCCAGCCGCCGAGATCACAAACAATCCTTTTTCTCTGGCCGCAGTGATCACATCACCCACAGCTTTATCTGCCGTCAGCTCAAGACCCTGCATCAGCCCCATACCACGGCGTTCCTTCACGCACACATGCTTTGCAGCCAGTGCATCCAGCTTCTTCTCAAAATACGGTGCGATCTCTTTGACATAATTTACAAGATCCAGCTTTTCAAACTGTGCAAACACCGCATTGACAGCTGCACATGCCAGTGGATTGCCACCATATGTCGTGCCGTGATCTCCCGGAACCAAAGATGCTTTTGCCGTCTTTTCATTCAGTACAAAGGCACCAACCGGCACACCACAGCCCAGTGCCTTGGCCGATGTCATCACGTCCGGTTTCACTCCGTACTGCTGCCAGGCAAACATACTACCTGTACGGCCCATACCGCACTGGATTTCATCCAGGATCAGCAGAATATCCTTTTCATCACAAATCCTGCGGATTTCTTTCAAAAATGCCGGGTCTGCCGGGTGGATACCACCTTCGCCCTGTACTGTTTCCAGAATAATCGCGCAGGTCTTGTCCGTAACCTGTGCCTTTACACTCTCAATATCGTTGTAATCCGCAAATCGGATGCCACCGATCAGTGGCTTAAACGGATCCTGATAATGGGTATTTCCCGTAACCGACAGGGCACCCAGACTTCTGCCATGGAACGAAGAATTCATGGCAATGATCTCATGATCATTGGAATTATCCCGCAGATATGCATACTTTCTGGCCACCTTGATCGCACCCTCAATAGCCTCCGTACCACTGTTGGTAAAGAATACCTTTGACATACCGCAGCTTTGGGCCAGCTGTTTTGCAGCCTCACCCATCGGTACATTATAATACAGATTGGAGGTATGGATCACCTTGTCGATCTGTGCTTTCAGTGCATCATTAAATTCTTCATTCCCATAGCCAAGAGCAAATACGCCGATGCCGGAAGCAAAATCCATATACGATTTTCCTTCCACATCATACAGATACAGCCCCTTACCATGATCCAGAACAACCGGAAAACGATTGTAGGTATGCAGTACATATTTTTCGGACAGCTCCATATACTTTTCTGCTGTTGTTCCCATGACTTACTCCTCTTCTCCCTGTTTGTAATATTTTTCTTCCGCATCCTTTAAGATGGCAGTACCGATACCTTTGTTTGTAAAGATCTCCAGAAGCAGGCAGTGCTCGATACGACCGTCCAGAATATGCACACGGTTTACACCGGCCTCAATGGCACCGGCACAGTTGGTCAGTTTCGGAATCATACCGCCAGTCACATAGCCGTCAGCGATCAGCTGTTTTGCCTCGGATACTGTCAGCTCTGAGATCAGACTTTCCGGATCCGATGCATCCTTGTATACACCCTCAATATCCGTCAAAAATGCCAGTTTTTCTGCTTTCATCGCCTTGGCGATCGCACAGGCGGCATCATCTGCATTGATGTTAAAGGTATCGTAATTGTCATCCATACCGATCGGGCAGACGATTGGCAGGAAATCCTTATCCAGCAGATCGTTTAAGATCTTCGGATTAACTTCTGTCACTTCGCCGACATAACCGATATCTTTTCCCTCTGAGAGCTTCTTCTTAACCTTTAACAGCTCACCGTCCTTGCCGCTGATACCCACAGCTTTGATCCCAAGACGCTGTACCAGATTGACCAGCTCCTTGTTGACCTTATTTAAAACCATCTCAGCCACTTCCATGGTCTCAGCATCCGTAACCCGCAGTCCGTTGATAAATTTCGGTTCCATACCGACTTTGCCAACCCAGCGGCTGATTTCCTTGCCGCCACCGTGTACAATAATCGGCTTAAAACCGACAAGCTTTAACAGGACACAGTCCTTGATCACATCTTCTTTTAATCTTTCATCGACCATGGCGCTCCCGCCGTATTTGATTACGATAACTTTACGGTTGAACCGCTGGATATAAGGCAGTGCCTCGATCAGTACCTCTGCTTTATCAAGAAATTTCTGGTCTACCATGTTTTTCTCCTTTATTTGTGAGATTTTCTCACGTATCTATTCTTTCCCGTATAAATATCTGTCGGCATCTATTGTCTGTGATCCTCTTGCTTCATATTTCCTATCCGGCATTCCCTGGATCTTTGACATCTGTATTTTTTATCAGGAACGATAATCTGCATTGATCTTTACATAGTCATATGTCAGATCACAGCCCCAGGCTGTTGCTTCTTCAGAGCCCATCTTGATATCTGCGATAGCTGTCACTTCTTTTTCAGACAGAATCTTTGTGGCAAACTCCTCGCTGTAATCACAGGCTACTCCGTTCTCGATGATCTGCAGCTTTCCGGCCTTACTCTCAAAGAACAGATCAACCTTCTCCGGATCAAACTGCACACCGGAATATCCCATGGCGCACAGGATACGGCCCCAGTTGGCATCATGACCATAAATCGCAGCTTTTGTCAGGCTGGAACATACGACAGATTTACTCAGGATTCTGGCTTCCTCTTTTGTTCTGGCTCCCACAACCTTTACTTCAAAAAGCGCTGTTGCACCCTCACCGTCTCCGGCGATCTGACGACACAGGTAGGCATTGATCGTATGAAGAGCCTCACAGAACGTTTTGTAATCTTCGCCCTCCGTAGTAATCTCCGGATTACCGGCCAGTCCGTTGGCCAACAGAAGAACGGTATCGTTTGTAGAAGTATCACCGTCTACAGATACCATGTTGTAGGTGTCGATAATGTCCGCGCGGAGTGCTTTTTTCAGCAATGCATCGCTGATAGCCGCATCTGTCATGATAAAGCCAAGCATTGTGCACATATTTGGATGGATCATACCGGAACCCTTGCACATGCCACCCAATGTAACCGTTTTTCCACCGATCTCACACTGCACAGCGATCTCCTTTTTATGGGTATCTGTTGTCATAATGGACTGGGCAGCCAGCGTACCGGCCTGGGTCGTGTCAGACAACACACCCGTAAGACTTTCAATACCTTTTTCGATCGTATCGATCGGGAGCTGCTTACCGATGACACCGGTGGATGCGACCAAAACGGCATTGCCCGGAATCGAAAGTACCTCTCCGGCCTTGTCGGCCATGCGTTTGCAATATTCCATACCTTCCTCACCGGTGCAGGCATTGGCCACACCACTGTTGGCAACGACTGCCTGTACAAAAGGACTGGTCTCGCAGATCTCCCGGTCCCATTTTACCGGTGCGGCTTTTACCACATTTGTCGTAAATGTACCGGCTGCATGACACGGTACTTCACTGTATACCATCGCCATATCTTTGACATTTGCTTTCTTTACACCGGCCGCAATACCGGCAGCTTTAAATCCTTTCGGTGCGGTCACGCCGCCTTCGATCACTGTAATACTCATTTGTTTTTTGCAGTCTGAAAGACTGCCCTCCTTTTATATACCTTATCGATTATTTTAACTCATTATTTTTCTTTCACACATAGGGTAACAGCCATCAGACATCCTGTTGATTTTGCCGTTTTTCGTACCCTTTTTGTATTTTTGTGTGATTTTTCTCGTATATTTACGGGAACATCGGTACCTGTCTCAGGCCCTCATCCTCATCAAACCCAAACAGCAGGTTCATATTCTGTACAGCCTGTCCGGCAGCCCCCTTGACCAGATTGTCCAGTGCACCCATCATAATGATACGGCCGGTACGGGGATCGATCTTGAAGTTGATATCCACGTAATTGCTGCCCTCGACCCATTTTGTCTCCGGGCATTCGCCGTCTTCCAGTACACGGACAAACGTTTCCTTATCATAATAGTCTTTGTAAACCTTACGCACCTGTTCAGCCGTTGTGCCCGGTTTCAGACTTGCATAGGCCGTCACCAGAATACCTCTGTTCATCGGTACCAGATGCGGTGTGAAATTGATTGTCACCGGCTGGCCGCAGGCTATGGACAGCTGCTCCTCGATCTCCGGTGTATGACGATGTGTAGCCACACCGTAGGCTTTCATATTTTCATTGACCTCACAGAACAGATTCGGCAGTTTCGCACCGCGTCCTGCACCGGAAGTACCGGACTTTGCATCAATGATCAGCGTATTCGGATCGATCAGCCCCTCTGCCACCAGAGGTCTTGTTGTCAGAATTGAACAGGTCGTGTAGCAGCCCGGATTGGCAACGATACGGGCTTTCTTTACAGCCTCACGATTGACCTCACACAGACCGTACACAGCTTCGTCCAGATACTGCGGAGCTTTATGCTCCAGCTTATACCATTCTTCATAGACCTTGACATCCTTCAGACGGAAATCCGCACTCAGATCAATAATTTTCACTTTTGAAAGGATTTCTTCATTGACCAGAGACGCACACAGTCCCTGCGGGGTGGCAGTAAAGATCACATCGACCCTCTCTGCCAGTTCTTCCATATTATCGTCCATACAGACCGCATCTACGATCTCGAACATGTTCCGGTATACTTCAGCATACTTCTTATCTATATAGCTTCTTGACCCGTACCATACGATCTCCACATCTTTGTGTCCCAGTAACAGGCGCACCAGTTCAGAACCGGCATAGCCTGTGGAACCGATAATTCCTGCTCTTACCATGATTTTTCTCCTTTTTATGTTTCATGATCCTGCGCCTGTCCGGCTGTCGATATAGTTTTACCGGATAAAAGTTCCATTCTTTCTTCTCTGCAGACGGCACATGAACTTTCCTATAGTAAATAACAAAAGTATAATATACCAGTTTTTTCCGGAAGTAAAGTATATTTTCCAGTTTTATTCGTTATTTATGCATTTTTATGCATACATATTTGTGTTTTATGCACAATAGATGAATTTTTATAAATTTTAGGGGTTGATTTTAGAGAACTGATGTTGTATAGTAAGTTCCAGCAAATGAAAAATACATTTTTCCAATGAGGAGGATACATTACAATGAAAGAAAAAGTTATCTTAGCTTACTCCGGTGGTCTGGATACAACTGCCATCATTCCGTGGCTGAAAGAGAATTATGACTACGATGTTGTCTGCTGCTGTATCGACTGCGGACAGGGTGAAGAGCTGGATGGTCTGGAAGAAAGAGCCCTTTCCTGTGGTGCTTCTAAATTATATATTGAAGATATCACAGATGAATTCTGTGATGACTATATTGTTCCGTGCGTACAGGCCGGTGCCGTATATGAGAACAAATATCTCTTAGGTACATCTATGGCCCGTCCGGGTATCGCAAAGAAACTGGTAGAGATTGCCAGAAAAGAAGGTGCTACCGCTATCTGTCACGGTGCTACCGGTAAAGGTAACGACCAGATCCGTTTCGAGCTGGGCATCAAAGCTCTGGCACCGGATCTGAAGATCATCGCTGCATGGCGTGATGACAAATGGACCATGGATTCCCGTGAGTCCGAGATTGAATACTGCAAGGCACACGGTATCCACCTGCCGTTCTCCGCAGATACAAGCTACAGCCGTGACCGTAACCTGTGGCACATCAGCCACGAGGGTCTGGAACTGGAAGATCCGGCCAACGAGCCGAATTTCGATCACCTGCTGGTTCTTGGTGTCAGCCCGGAAAAAGCTCCGGATGAAGGCGAATATGTGACCATGACCTTTGAGGCCGGTGTTCCGACAAGCGTTAACGGTGAAAAGATGAAAGTTTCCGACATCATCCGCAAGCTCAACGAGCTGGGTGGCAAGCATGGTATCGGTATCGTAGATATCGTAGAGAACCGTGTCGTTGGTATGAAATCCCGTGGTGTGTATGAGACCCCTGGCGGAACCATCCTGATGGAAGCTCATCAGCAGCTGGAAGAGCTTGTACTTGACCGCGAGACCTTAAAGACAAAGAAAGATATGGGCAATCTGATGGCTCAGATCGTATACGAGGGCAAATGGTTCACACCGCTTCGCGAAGCTGTCCAGGCTTTCGTTACTTCCACCCAGAAATATGTCACAGGTGAAGTTAAATTCAAACTGTACAAGGGCAACATCATCAAAGCCGGTACAACTTCTCCGTACAGCCTGTACAATGAATCTCTGGCTTCCTTCACCACAGGTGATCTGTATGACCATCACGATGCTGAAGGCTTCATCACCCTGTTCGGCCTGCCGCTGAAAGTCCGTGCCATGAAGATGGCTGAGGTCGAGGCAAACAAAAACAAATAAT
This sequence comes from uncultured Lachnospiraceae bacterium, assembly GCA_934394565.1. GTDB lineage: Bacteria > Bacillota > Clostridia > Lachnospirales > Lachnospiraceae > UBA11957. The sequence continues at coordinate 14,451 of CAKRQV010000016.1, read as the reverse complement.
TTTCATATTTTTTAAATCACGACAAGTTATCGCGGCAGTCGCCAAGGTCTCATGCAAGCATGGACTTTGGCGACTGCTCGCGTAAATAAAAAAAGTCCCGATATACAGTACCCTTTTCTGTATATCGGGGCTTTAGTTCGTAGCTGACTACTCGATTTCACTACTATAAACAGTATATCGCGCACACCACAGAATGGTAAAAGGTGGCTGAACCACAAAAATGCTGTGTCGATCTCTGCTACTGATTGTCATTATAGCAAACGCGCTTCCGCTTTGCATTAATGTACATTAAGTATTAACCGTTTCTTATAACTTATGTTTTTCACAGAACGCGGAATCTTCAAGAAGCTGTTTTTTTACCGTACTGAGACGTTCGGGTGTCATATTCAAAAACAGTGCTATATCTTTCTGTGAAGCGATCCGCACCAGATCCGGTCGCTTTTCTGCCAGCCAACGCAATCTGTCTTCTGTTGGCAGACACAGTACCTGCTTATGTTCCTGATGCTCCTGCAGGTAACGCAAAAGCCATGTGTCATACACCGATGCCACCTGTGGATTTTCTTCTCTGAGCCGCCATACCAGATCCATAGGCACTTTTAAGATCTCTGTATCAGCAATCGTCTGTATATTCATCAGGGCCGGTGCATGCGGGCCGCTGCCATTGGTCAGAAGCGGTGCGTACTGTCTGGCTTCCAGACAATTGACATACATGCTGCCATTGTCCTGGATCAGAAAGGTCTTGATTCCTCCACTGAGAAGAAATGCCACCTGCATCTCGGGCTCACCCCTGTGGATATACATTTCACCTTTTCTGAGGGATTGGACGGATGCCATCTTTTCAAGCTCCACGATCACATCTTCATCGGAAATTCCTGTTACTTTTCTGAAAAGTTTATCTCTGATCATACGGTTTGTTTCGCTGTATTTCCTTTCTCATGCTTTGCTTTACATATCCTTCTGCCTATGGCAGATGGGCCAGGATACATATATGGACTATTTTAGCACTTTCTTTTCCTTTTTTGCAAACAAAAAATTGGCTTTTTCTCAGCGTACACCTTCCGTCTTTCAGCTATTTCTATTTTTCAGCTCAGACGGCCATACAGTTCTACCGGGACATTCGCTTTGACGCGGATTCCATCGGCCAGATATTCTTCCTCCAGAAGCTGTCCTTCCCGACGTATCAGCTGTATAAGTCCGGCATCGCTGTAGGAAAATACTCTCTCCAGAAGAATAAAGGATTCCATCAGCAGATCTGAAAGGACATTGCGGCAATTTTCCAGTCCTTCTCCTGTCTTTGCCGAAATACCGAGCGTCTTATCCGCCCGCGGATCGTGCAATCCCTGCTGTGCTGCTTCCCGGTCACATTTGTTAAACAGCGTCAGAATCTTTTTCTGATCAGCTTCCAGCTCATGCAACGTATCATATACAACCTGCATATGCATATCTACCATAGGATCCGATGCATCGACAACATGAATAATATAGTCCGCATATTTTGCTTCTTCCAACGTACTCTTAAATGCTTCGATCAGATGGTGCGGCAGCTTATGAATAAATCCAACGGTATCCGTCAAAAGCAGCTGCTGACCGTTTTCCAGCTCCAGAAGCCTGGTGGTGGGATCAAGCGTGGCAAACAGCTTATCCTCCTCCAGCACATCAGCTCCGGTCATCGCATTAAGGAATGTTGATTTTCCGGCATTCGTATATCCAACGATTGCTGCTGTCGGGATACGGTTTTCTTTACGCTGACCGCGGATCAGTTCTCTGTGTTTTTTCACACTTTCCAGTTCTTCTTTTAACCGGGAGATCCGACCATGGATCAAACGTCTGTCCATCTCCAGCTTCTTCTCACCTGGTCCTCTGGTCCCTATACCGCCGCCCAGACGTGACAATGAAGCACGCATACCGACCAGACGGGCTGCACGATACCTGAGCTGTGCCAGTTCGACCTGGATCTTTCCCTCACGGCTCCTGGCTCTTGCGGCAAAAATATCAAGGATAACCATCGTACGGTCAAGCACCTTGCACTCCAGGATTTTTTCCAGATTATTCATCTGAGCCGGCGACAGCTCATCATCACACACAATTCCTGTCGCATCATATGCCAGCAGCATACACTTGATTTCTTCCAGTTTACCGCTGCCCAGATATGTTCCCGGATGAATTCGTTCCATATTCTGTATGACCTTACCCACACATTCTGCCCCGGCTGTATGCACCAGCTCTTCCAGTTCGTTTAAAGAATCTTCCATGGCAATATTGCCAGACATATCCGGTGTCTGCGCTCCCACCAGGACAAACGTCTCCCGGACTGTATCATTATTGATCATTTCTGTCATGTATTCTCCTCTATGCAGAAAAAAGCCGACTCTTTGTCAGCTTTTCCTGCTTTTGTTGCCTCAGCATATAAAGAATGCTCCATTGGAGTTTTCTTTTATTTACCGTGTCTGTAAAAACTGATTTTCTCTGGCAGCTGCTTCATCGTCCGGATATGCTTTCACATACTCCGCCATGTACGACTTTGCCTGTTCAAAATCCAGCTTATACTCATACACCACAATGCGGTTAAACAAAAGACTTTGTTTCTCATCCTCACCGGCCTTTGCCAGTCCCTGTTCAATATTCTGCAATGCAGCATCGTAATTTTGCTCCGCAATATCACAGAGGGCCAGCCCGTTATAGGCTTCTGCCGCATCTTCCTTCCTGCTCAGATATTCCTGATACACCGAACGGGCACTCACCGTATCCTCCATAGCCAGATACACCTTGCCGAGCAACAGTCTGGCCTCGTCCGAATCCTTGTTCACAGCCTGCAAAAGCACATCTCTGGCCTGATCATAATATCCCAGTGTATAGTTAAACAGTCCGCGGTAATACAAAGTTGTCACATCTGCGGAGGTATCTAACTCTGTATCCAGGGCCTGTTCCAGAAATTCCCGGCCCTGTTTTTCCATATCATAGGTCTTGCACACTGTATAAACCTGCCAGATTACGCTGTAGCTGTCATCCAGGGTCACCGCTTTTTCAAAATCCTGCAATCCCCGGTCCATATCACCCTTTTCCATATAAACCGTCCCACGGCGTTCGTAGGCCTCCGCTGTATGGGTGTACTCCAGCAGTTTTGTATAGGCCTCTGCGGAGCGGACAAGCTCACCTCTGGCACGATAGGCTTCGGCAAGATAATAATACACATCAATTGTGAAAGCATCATTGACAGTATCCATCTCTTCCAGACTCTGCTTTAACACAGTCACTGCTGATGCATAATCACCCGTATTATAATAGGCGATACCAAGCCCCCTGTAGTTTTCTGCCAGTCTCTGCTTTGTCTCCACGCCCTGCTGAAAGTATGTTACCGCCGCTTCATACTGTCCGGCTTCCAGACTGTCCACGCCTTCGCTGTAAAACTGGTCCGCCTGTGAAGCACAGCCGGTACACACCAGTGCCAGAGAAAGCACCATGGCAGCCATACCTGATTTGTATCTCATGTATACCTCTCTTTATTCCAGAACAAGGCCTTCCTGCTTCATCACAGCGATCACCTGGTCCACATATTTCTCACATGTTGCGTCATCGGCTGCTTCGACCATAACACGGATCAACGGCTCCGTACCGCTCTCTCTTACCAGAATACGTCCCTCACTGCCCAGAGCTTCCCCGACTTTTTTCACCTCTGCCTGCATGGCAGAATTCTCTCTGGCTGTCTTTTTGTCTGCCACCCGGACATTCTTTAACAGCTGCGGATAGATCTTTACTTCGCCCGCCAGTGTTGCCAGTGTTGTCTTTTTATGGGTCAGCACCTCCATGATCATCAGAGATGTCAGGATGCCGTCACCCGTCGTTGCATACCGGTTGAAAATGATATGACCAGACTGTTCACCTCCCAGACTGTGGCCATTGGCCTGCATATTCTCGCTGACATATTTATCACCTACCGCTGTCTGTTCATAACGGATTTTCTCCCTGTCGCAGGCTTTATACAGACCAATATTAGACATAACGGTCGTTACGATCGTATCATTACTGAGCTGTCCCTTTTCTTTAAGGTATTTACCGCAAACGTACAGAATCAGATCACCATTGACCACTTTACCATTTTCATCTACAGCAATGCACCTGTCTGCATCACCGTCATAGGCAAAACCAATATCCAGTCCATTTTCCACCACATAGCGCTGCAGATATTCGATATGTGTAGACCCGCATTCTTTGTTAATATTCGTACCATCCGGTGTATTGTTGATAACAAAAGTCTTGGCTCCCAGTGCATCAAATACACTCTTGGCCACAGAGGATGCACTGCCGTTGGAGCAGTCCAGACCCACCTTCCAGTTCTTGTAGGAACGGGTCGGTATCGAGATCAGATAGCCGATATAGCGGTTACGTCCGGCCACGAAATCCACCGTCCGTCCAATATGCTCTCTGTGGGCAAACGGAATCTCCGGAAGTTCCCCGTCGATATAGGCCTCAATCTGCGCTTCGATCTTCGCATCCATTTTCTGCCCATTGCCATTGATCAGCTTGATACCGTTATCATAAAACGGATTGTGACTGGCAGAAATCATGATCCCGCAGTCAAATTCATCCGTACGGACTACATAAGCCACACTTGGTGTTGTCGTTACGTGTAAAAGAAAAGCATCTGCACCAGATGCCGTCAGACCGGCTACCAGAGAATATTCGAACATATAACTGCTTCTTCTGGTATCCTTTCCGATCACGATCTGTGCCTTATGTTCTCTTCCAAAATACCAGCCAAGAAAACGTCCTACCTTGTAGGCATGTTCTACTGTCAGATTTACATTAGCTTCACCACGGAAACCGTCCGTTCCAAAATATTTTCCCATTGTATCCTCCATAACGCAGGATATTCTCCTGCATATCTTTTACTCTGGCAATATAAAGGCCTCCTGCTGCCACCTTTTCCTGCCTTTTTCAAAATACAGATTCTGTCTTATTATATGCGTAAAAACCCTCTGCCGTCAACCAGCCGTAAAAAAGCTCTTTTTTGCCTTACAGACCTTTTCCCCGGGCATAAGAAAGGACCTGCGGCAGTGCTTTTTCCTTCTCCACGCCGGAAAGCCGCAACGTATGGGCAAAGGAAAGAACATCCGAAAATGCCGGACCCGGCTTTAATCCCGCCTTCACCAGATCTGCCCCCATCACACAGGGACGGGCCATGATCTCTTCAAAAAGCACCAGTCGTTCCTCTAAAAACGCCTCCTCTTCACGAATCTCTTCCGTACGCTGTCTCAGGGAACGGTCACATCTTGCCAGAAGCAGAAGTCCCCGTGGATCCACCGATTCGTCAAACATGCGGTTTGTGGCCTGCAGTCTGGCATGATCTGCAGCCAGTCTGTTTGGTCGCATATGCAGCCTGGTCATATTCAGTACATATTTGCGCAGCCCTGCCTCATTGGTCAGCCGCCGGATAAAGGTTTCCACCAAAGGAAGCCCTTCTGTCTCATGTCCTATCGCCTGGATGCCTTTTTCTGTCGTCCTTGTAGCCGTGATCTTACCAAAATCATGCACCAGTGCCGACAGCATAAATGCCACCGGATCCTTTGCCTGCTCCCGGTACAAAGCCGCCCGGTCAAGCACCTGCATGCTGTGGATATAAACATCGCCCTCCGGATGGTACAGTGGATTCTGCCCGATCCCCTTAAGTTGCTCTACCTCCGGAAACCACAGGGTCATCTGCTCCATCCTGCTCATTTCCCTGAAAAAAACTGAAGGACGCTCAGCCTTTAACAGAGCTTTTTCCAGCTCGCCGAAAATACGCTCACTGGCCAGAGCAGACAAATCCATCGTTCTGGCAAGGTTCACCGTCTCCGGTGCCAGTGAAAAGTCAAAGCGGGCAGCAAACTGGGCAGCCCTGAGCACACGCAGCGGATCTTCCACAAAAGTTTTGCTGTTGACATGGCGAAGCACACCCTTATGCAGATCCGCCATGCCGCCAAAATGATCTACGACCTTTCCCGTCAGCACATCCTGCATCAGCGCATTCATCGTAAAATCCCGTCGGAGAGCCGCCTTATATGTGCCCAGATACGGATCAACATACACAGCAAAATCCTTATGTCCTCTGCCGGTTGCCTCCTCTTTCCGGGGCATGGCGATATCCAGATCATACCCCCGAAGGCCGTAGATACCAAAACTTGCGCCCATCTCTGTGCGTTTTCCGAGACTGTCCAGAATATCTGCAAGCTTTTCAGGGGAAATCCCGTGGATTTCTATATCGATATCCTTGTTATCGATCCCCAGCAGCTTATCCCGGACATAACCGCCGACGTAATAGGTGCTTCCGCCGGCCTCACTGACGCTGGCAGCGATCTTTTCCGCCATCATCAAGTTTTTATTTTTCATACCATCAGTCCTTTAAATTTGCCAGCTTGGCTGCCTGATCTGCACTGGTCAGCTGATCAATCAGCTCATCCAGATCACCGTTTAAAATCTCATTCAGACGGTGACTCGTATATTTGATCCGGTGATCCGTTACACGTCCCTGCGGGAAGTTATAGGTACGGATCTTTTCAGAACGGTCTCCTGTGCCGACCTGGCTTCTTCTGGCCTCTGCCTCCGCATCATGACGCTTCTGCAGCTCCAGATCATACAGACGGGAACGTAAAACTTTGATCGCCTTATCTTTGTTTTTTAACTGTGATTTTTCATCCTGGCAGGAGATCACGATACCTGTCGGGATATGGGTCAGACGTACCGCAGAGTCTGTCGTATTGACACACTGGCCACCATTTCCCGATGCCCGGAACACGTCAAATTTACACTCATTGAGGTCCAGTTCAAAGTCGATCTCCTCAGCCTCAGGCATGATTGCCACGGTGATCGTGGATGTATGGATACGGCCACCGGACTCTGTCTCCGGTACACGCTGTACACGGTGTACTCCGCTCTCGTATTTCAGACGGGAATACGCCCCGTTACCATTGATCATAAAGGTAACCTCTTTAAAACCGCCGATACCATTCTCATTTAAACTCAGCATCTCAGTCTTCCAGCGACGTCCCTCAGCATATTTGACCAGCATACGGTAGATCTCCGCAGCAAACAATGCTGCCTCATCACCGCCCGCACCTGCACGGATTTCGACGATAACATTTTTCTGATCGTTCGGATCTTTTGGAAGCAGTGCCACTTTCAGATTCTGTTCCAGATCAGTAATCTGCTTTTTGGCATCATTTAATTCTTCCTTTAACATTTCCCGCATATCTTCGTCTTTTTCTTCTTCTAACATCATGAGACTGTCATCGATCGTCTCCTGACATTTTTTGTATTCTTTGAACGCATCCACAATGGGCTGCAGTTCCGCCTGATCACGCATCAGCTGCTGGAACCGTGTGGAATCCCCGGCCACAGCCGGATCATTCAATGCATTCAGGATCTCCTCCAGACGGATCTGCAGGGTCTCCAGTTTATCTATCATGGAAGTATCAAACATCTTTTATTCCTCCTGTTATTCACTCTGTTTTTTCCAGCCAAGGGCAACCCGGTCCAGTCCGGCCAGATCCCGGATGATTTCCACCCTGCCGTACCCGTTCTCAGAAAGAAGCTTCCTAAGCGCATCTCCCTGATCATAGCCGATTTCAAATGCCAGAAGCCCATCCCTGCACAGGTATGCTCCGGCTTCTTTTACAATCCTGCGGTAAAAGGACAGACCGTCCTCTCCCCCGTCCAGGGCCAGCGCAGGTTCATGTTCCCGTACCTCCGGATCCAGCGTTTCCATCACCTCATGGACGATATACGGCGGATTTGACACGATCACACTGTACATATCCTCTACCTTTTCAAAAAGATCACTGTGCACAAGCGAACATGATGTTTCAAGCTGTCCGGCATTTTTTTCTGCCACCTGCAGTGCTTCTGTCGAAATATCCACACCGGTACCGCTAAATGACGGTTCTTCTTTTAAAAGGCTCAACAGAATACAGCCGCTCCCGGTACACATATCCAGAAGCTTACGCTGTCCGTCATCTTGGGTCGGTATTTTCTGTACACGTTGCAAAACAGCCTCAATCAGTACTTCCGTATCCAGACGCGGAATCAATACATGTTCATTTACGTAAAAGGGATACCCCATGAACCAGGCTTCACCAGTAATCTGCTGTACCGGAATATGCAGTTTTCGCTTTTCCAGCCCCTCTGTCAGCCAGACCCGCTCCGTCTCTTTCAGTTCCACTGTCCGTTCCAGACTGTAGTCCATCCGGGACAGACCTGTACTGTGGCTCAGCAAAAGCCATGCATCTGCAGCTGCATCTGCGATCCCCGCTTTATCCAGTACTTCCGTTGCCATCTTCAGCCACGCCTGTCTGTTCATTTTTCCTCCACTTTCATCCCGTTTTCTGCCAGATACTCCCGCCAGTCAAAAACAGCTTCTACAGCGGCGATCGCCACTTCAACCATCGCTGCATCCGGCTCAGCCGTTGTCAGGCGCTGCAGTAAAAGTCCCGGCTTGCTCAGGAGTCCGATCACTGGATTTTCCGAATTCCCGGCAAGGCGGATGATTTCAAAGGAAACCCCTGCAATAACCGGAATCAGAAGCAATCGGATCACGACACGCCATAACGGTGATTCCACATGAATAAACAGGAAAAAGATCACACTGACGATCACAACAAAAAAGAGAAAGCTGGTACCGCAACGTTTATGCTCTCTGGAGCTTTTCAGTACATTTTCCACATTCAGCTCCATGCCATGTTCAATGCAGTTGATACATTTATGCTCGGCTCCGTGGTACATAAATGTCCGCTGAATATCTTTCATTCTGGAAATCAGCAGAATGTATCCAAAAAAAATCAGAAGACGAATACATGCCTCCAGGATCGTAATCCATGTTTCCGATGTTGTTACCAGTCTGAGGGCACGTGATGCAAAATATGGCAGCATGATAAACAGGCCCACACACAAAAGCAGCGACATGGCAATAGCCCCTGTCATCATGGCTTTATCTTCTTTTTCTTTCTTTTTCTGCAGAGCCATCTCTTCTTCTGCAGTCTTTGGCACTTCTTTATCCGCATCTTCCTCATAAAATGCAGCGGAATACATCAGACACTTCGTCCCCACTACCAGCGATTCAAAAAAGCTGAATACACCGCGGACAATAGGAATCTTATACGCACCCTTCCACGGCACGATAGGTTTGTATGGTTCAACCTTTACTTCGATCTCGCCGTCCGGCTTTCTGACAGCCACAGAATATACGTCTTTATGGCGCATCATAATGCCCTCGAGGACTGCCTGACCGCCAATGTTGGATGATTTCATATTGATCTCCCGTCGTCTGCCGCCACTGTTTTTATGTGCACGGCAAATTTTCTCTAATTACGAAAATAGGTTGAGATCATGCCGACCTCAACCTAATCACATCAACTCTGTTATGGATACTTATTTCATACCATATTTCTTGTTGAATCTCTCGATACGTCCGCGAGCGGATGTAGCCTTCTGCTGTCCTGTGTAGAACGGATGGCATTTGGAGCAGATCTCAACGTGCAGATCTTCTTTTGTGGAACCTGTTACAAATGTGTTACCACAGTTGCATGTAACTGTTGCCTGATAATATGTCGGCTGGATAGCTTCTCTCATGTTATTCACCTCTTACTTTTTCATAATTCTTGAAATCTGTATATTTCAACTTGATTCTTAATTCAAACAGCTTCGCTATTGTAACATACCTGTTTCCAAAAAGCAAGTGTAAACGCGCTTTTTTTGTGGATTTTCACCTGTCTTTTTACGGTAACATCCAGATTTTCATCAACAGCTTCACAGATCTCAGAAAAGCTTCTGTTTTTTCATCGTCTGGACAAATTCCGCATTCGTGCGCGTACGTGAGAACATATTCAGAATGTTCTCCACAGCCTCGTCGGCTTTAAGACCATTTAACGCCTTTCGCATCGAATATACCGTCTCCTGTTCTTCTTTTGTCAGCAGAAGATCCTCTCGTCTCGTACCGGACTTCTGGATATCAATGGCAGGGAAAACTCTCTTTTCCTGTAACTTGCGGTCAAGAACCAGTTCCATATTGCCGGTTCCCTTAAATTCCTCATACACAACATCATCCATCTTGCTGCCGGTATCCACAAGGGCTGTCGCCAGTATCGTCAGGCTGCCGCCCTCACGCATATTTCTGGCTGCACCAAAGAAGCGTTTTGGCATATGCAAAGCCGCCGGATCCAAACCACCGGACAGCGTACGGCCACTCGGCGGGACCGTCAGATTATAGGCCCTGGTCAGTCGTGTAATGCTGTCTAACAGAATAGTGACATCCTTTTTATGTTCTACAAGGCGCTTTGCTCTTTCAATGACCATTTCAGATACGCGCTTATGATGCTCTGGCAGTTCATCGAAAGTGGAATAGATTACCTCAACATTATCGCCACGGATGGATTCCTTGATATCTGTAACCTCCTCCGGACGTTCATCAATCAGAAGAATAATCAGATGCATTTCCGGATTATTCTGAAGAATCGACTTTGCACAGTCCTTTAACAGTGTCGTCTTACCGGCTTTCGGCGGAGATACGATCATACCACGCTGCCCTTTGCCAACGGGGCTGATCAGATCCATAATGCGCATGGCCATGCTGCCACCCTGACGTTCCAGACGCAGTCTTCGGTCCGGAAAAATGGGTGTCATATCCTCAAAATTATACCGGTGGGTATTCTCCGTAGGCAGCATACCATTGATTGCCGTCACATATAAAAGTGCAGAATACTTTTCCCCCTGACTCTTTATACGGGTATTGCCACGAACGATGTCACCGGTCTTCATATTAAAGCGACGGATCTGGGACGGTGATACATATACGTCATTATCGCCTGGCATAAAGTTATCCGAACGGATAAAGCCAAAACCGCCATCCTGCACAACTTCCAGAATGCCTTCGGCAATCTGTCCGCTATCCAGCTGTTTGTGTTCCGTACGGATATCCTCCAGCTGTTCAGCATCGCTGCGCTCGTCAAACACCTCTGTATGTTCTCTGGTATAGGAACGCTCCTTATTGTATGTTTTCTCATAGCTGCGTTCTCTGACAGGCGTTCTGACATATTCTTTCGGTGCAGGTACCTGCTCTGCTGCAGGAGTCTCCGGCTGTTCCTGCTGTGCTTTCTCCTGTTTTTCTTTTTCATCCGCCTCCAGCATTCTTTCAATCAGCTGTTCCTTACGGAGTGTGGAAATTCCTTTTAAACCCCTGTGCTTGGCAAGATCACGCAATGTGGCCGCCGGCAGAGATTCGTACTTTTCTCTCATCAATGTTCAATTACCTCTGTTTGGGAAAAATAAACGACTGGAAACAATCTAGATATAAACAATGTTATCATACACTATATTTTCTGACATTTCAAGAAGAAACGCGAATATTTCGCCATTCTCCCTGAAACATCGTTACAGCTCACAGGTTCCCTGCAAACTGTAACCTTCACAGCCCTCATGCAAATTTGCTTCACAAAAGGAGGGCTGCCCACACCTGCATCACTTTCATACGCATCTGAACAGCAAGTGTTCAGATGCTGAGTGAACAGTAACGAGATGGCTTCTATACTGCGGAAAAAGGGACTTGAACCCTCACGCCTTGCGGCACAGGAACCTAAATCCTGCACGTCTGCCAATTCCGTCATTTCCGCAAAAAGGCCATTGCATATACAAATCCGCAACAGCTTTATTATAACCGCCCGACACTTTCTGTGTCAAGCCATTACTCTTCCGGACACAGAGGTTCAAGGATCGTCACACAGAAAGTATCTCCTGTACGCTCTGTCTTAAAGCTTCCCCTCATATCCAGAATAATCTTCTGACAGGTTTTTAATCCCACACCGGTACTGCCTTCCAGCATTTCGCCCTGCAGTACAGTATTGCTCACAGAAAGTCGGAAACAATTGTCCTTTATCGTTGCTGTAAATATCAGTTTATGCGATTTATCCGCATATTTCCGGATGTTAGACACCAGATTATCCAATACACGGCAGAAGAAATCCATATCTACGGCAATGTACTTTTCTACACTTTCTGCAGCGAACGACTTTTCTATCTGCCAGCCATCCGATATCAGATCTGCCATCTGCGTATCTTCAATGCTTACCAGAATGTCAGCCACACTGATTTTCTCCAGTGTATATGTTTCCTCTGTTTTACCGGAAACCAGAGAATATTCAAACAGGGTATCTGTCATTTCTTTTAGCTGGAAAGCCTTCTGTCTGGCACTTTCCAGATATTTCCGTTCCTGTTGTGGTGTCTGAAACCGTTGCATCAGAAGGATTTCCAGATAACCGATCAGTGAGGTCATCGGGGTTCGAATATCATGGGACAATGCCGTTACCAGGTCCCGGTTCCGCCGCACATTCTCACGTTCTTCCTTCTCACGATATACAACAGCCTTTCGCATACTGTTGATGCCTGCGGCAAGCTCAGACAGCTCATCCATTCCTTTTTCTGTAACTTCATATTCCAGATCCCCGCCTTCCAGGATTTTCAGTTCATCGGCCAACTGCTTGATATACTGGATCTTGCGGTTGATAAACAGCATAAAAACGATCAGATAGCAGATTGCCGCAAGCATCAGACTGCATATATACGCTACATTGTACATCTGATATATCTTGTCATACAGCATCTGCACATTTCGCTGCTCACCATCGGCAAAAGTCAGGACACCAACAGCATCCGCACTCTTTCTGGCCGTCTCATAATCGGTATCATCCACAACAAGCTTCAGCGGCTGTTCATCTGAAAACGAATAAAAGTAGGTCATCTCTTTTGTATCACTGTCATAAAGAGAAAAAGAAATTTTTTCATAACGCTGCCACCTGCAGAGTTTGACTGTGTCCTCCGCCTTTACGCTGCTTTCATCGATGTAATCCTGCAGAAAGCCAATCATTTGTGTACCCTTCATTTCGAGGTACTCTTTCGAAGACCCCTGCTTGTCCACCCAGGCAATCCCCATATAATATCCCAACTGTTGCACACCAAAAGCCACTACAAGAGCAATCAGTGCTGCGGCAAGCAGTTCCAGGCGCAGCCGAAACAGATATTTCTTCTTATTCAATGCGATACCCCCTGCCCCAGACGGTCTTTATATATTCAGGTTTCTGCACATCATCCTCAATCTTTTTCCGTATATTCCGGATATGTACCGTTACTGTATTATTGGAAGCAATATAATAGGTTTCCTTCCATACTGTCTCGTAGATTGCCTGCACACTAAACACTTTTTTACGGTTAGATGCCAGAAGGCACAGAATCTGGTATTCTGTATCCGTAAACAAAATCTCTTTTCCCCGGAGATACACACTGCTCTTTTCCGTATCAATAACAAGGTCCTTGATCCGGATCTCGTGCTGTCCGGCAGTATCCTCCTGTGCAGAGTTGGCATTATAGGCATAATAGCGTCGGATCAAAGCCTTAACTCTGGATAAAAGCTCGGCATAGGAAAACGGTTTGACCAGATAATCGTCGCCACCGGCCGTGAATCCTGCAATCTTGTCTGCATCGGTAGACTTTGCCGTCAGAAACAGTATCGGCACCATGGATTTTTTACGGATCTCACTGCAGGCTGTAATGCCGGAACACTCTGGCATCATCACGTCCAGAATTACCAGATCAAAGGAATCATCCAGCCTGTCGATCGCCTCCCGGCCATTTTCAGCCGTTACGACTTCATAGTATTCACCTTCCAGCATGATCTTTATCACCTCAAGAATCGAAGTATCATCATCGGCCACAAGTATTCTTCGTTTTTCTTTCACTGTTCACACCTCCGTCTCATTATTCTCATAGTAACACATAGATTGTATTTTTACATCTGCCCCTGTTTACATTTCAGATTTATTCATTTTTAACCCATAGGAAAAAATCTTAATATTCCAGAAAAGGTTCGCCAAATTTTTCTTCATTTGCTGCACAGCAACAAAAAAGCACTCTCGAAAGAGTGCTTCACGTAACGGGTACCTTCAGGGTTCCCAGTCAAAGCTGGGCTAGTTGGATTTGAACCAACGAATGCAGCAGTCAAAGTGCTGTGCCTTACCCCTTGGCGATAGCCCAATACAAAAATCCTGTCATCAACAGCTTTTCTTGCATATTTAGGTATAAAAAAAGGGTGGATACAGGGATTCGAACCCTGGGCCTCCAGAGCCACAATCTGGCGCGCTAACCAACTGCGCTATATCCACCACAAACCGTGCCAGGAGGGATTCGAACCCCCGACCCACGGCTTAGAAGGCCGTTGCTCTATCCAGCTGAGCTACTGGCACACGGATGATTCCTAAGAATCAGAGCAGGTGATGAGAATCGAACTCACGTTCTCAGCTTGGAAGGCTGATGTTCTACCATTGAACCACACCTGCATATGCTATTTTATTGAGTAAGAGTATCGGGGTGACAGGATTCGAACCTGCGACCTCCTGGTCCCAAACCAGGCGCTCTAGCCAAGCTGAGCCACACCCC
>CAKRQV010000015.1 GCA_934394565.1 uncultured Lachnospiraceae bacterium | reverse complement strand
TTTACAGCTCTGAAATCTGACTTGCTGAAAGTATCGAAATCAACAAATTCCTCAAATAAAGGCTCTACCTTTACCTTAGAGAAGTCGATAACTTCTTCCTTCTCCGGTACTGCTGTGGAAGTGCTGTTTTCTGACTTCGCAGATTTCTTATCAGCGTCTAAGGACTTCATCGTCGGGAATAATAATACGTCGCGGATAGCCTGACTGTCTGTCAGCAACATAACCAGACGGTCAATACCGTATCCGATACCACCTGTCGGTGGCATACCGATTTCCAGGGCATTCAGGAAGTCTTCGTCTGTATGGTTGGCTTCTTCGTCACCGGCGTCAGCGGCTGCATCCTGCAGCTTGAAACGCTCTCTCTGGTCGATCGGGTCGTTTAACTCGGAATAGGCATTGCACATTTCCCATGTATTAATGAACAGCTCGAAACGCTCTACTTTTTCCGGATCTGACGGTTTTTTCTTGGTCAGCGGAGAAATAGCAATCGGATGATCACAGACAAATGTCGGCTGGATCAGGTTCTTCTCGCAGAACTCTTCGAAGAACAGGTTGACGATATCGCCCTTGGTATGACGCGCTTCATACTCAATCTTATGCTCATCAGCCAGCTTTTTGGCCTCTTCATCTGTCTTTACTTCATCAAAGTCGATACCTGTGTATTTCTTGATGCAGTCTACCATGGTGATGCGCTCGAACGGCTTGCCAAAATCAATCTTGATACCATTGTAGGTAAACTTCGTGCTGCCGATAACTTTCTCGGCAAGGTAACGGAACATGCTCTCTGTCAGCTCCATCATGCCCTCGTAATCTGTATAAGCCTGATACAGCTCCATCAGGGTAAATTCCGGATTGTGACGGGTGTCAACACCCTCGTTACGGAATACACGACCGATCTCATATACACGCTCCAGGCCACCGACGATCAGACGTTTCAGATACAGCTCCAGGGAAATACGCAGTTTGACATCCTCATTCAGTGCATTGTAATGGGTCTCGAAGGGTCTTGCGGCTGCACCACCGGCATTAGATACCAGCATCGGTGTCTCTACCTCGATGAAATTACGTCCGTCGAGGAAGTTGCGGATTTCTTTGATAATCTGGGAACGTTTGATAAAGGTCTGTTTTACTTCCGGATTCATGATCAGATCCACGTAACGCTGACGGTAACGGGTATCTGTATCAGTCAGTCCGTGGAATTTCTCCGGCAGAGTCTGCAGACTCTTGGATAAAAGCACAACGTCCTGTGCATGGATGGAGATCTCCCCTGTCTTTGTCTTGAAAACTTCACCGGTTACACCGATGATATCGCCGATATCATATTTCTTAAAATCTGCATAGGACTCTTCACCGATGGCATCTCTGGCTACATAGCACTGGATCTTGCCCGGAAGGTCCTGGATATTACAGAAGGATGCTTTTCCCATGACGCGTTTAAACATCATACGTCCGGCCAGTGTTACCTGTTTGCCTTCGAATTCCTCATAGTTATTTAAAATATCTGTGGTGTGATTTGTCACATCGTACTTTGTAATCTGAAACGGGTCTTTGCCTCTGCTCTGCATCTCTGCGAGCTTGTCACGGCGAATCTGTAAAAGCTGATTCAGATCCTGACTTTTCTGCTGTCCGGCCATTTTCTCTCCTCCTGTATTTTTATTTATCAGATGTTTCTTTCAATCTTTAATACTTTGTATTCCATCATGCCTGCCGGTGCTTCTACGGATACCATATCACCGACTTTTGCACCTATCAGTGCCTTGCCCAGCGGGGACTCATTAGAGATCTTGCCCTGCAGACTGTTAGCCTCTGTAGATCCTACGATCTTAAATTCTACTTCCTCGTCAAACTCCTCGTCGTATACGAGAACCTTACAGCCCAGATTGATTCTTTCTGTATCGGCTTCATCCTCTACAACAACCTCGGCATTTTTCAGGATCGCTTCAAGCTCTTCGATACGGGCCTCGATATCTCTCTGCTCATCTTTGGCAGCATCATACTCTGCGTTCTCGGAAAGGTCACCCTGCTCTCTGGCCTCTTTGATCTTTTCTGCTACTTCTTTACGGCGAACAACTTTCAGGTCATGCAGTTCGTCTTCCAGTTTCTTTAAACCTGCATAGGTCATTAAATTCTTTTTTTCCATGATTTTGTATACCCTTCTTTCATCGTGCCTTTTTCGGCATCATGCTATTATAATATGAACTTGTACCTCTGTCAAGAATCAGGATGGGCGAAAATCCTTGATTTTACGCTATTTCCAGCCTGTTAGTTATGTTTAACGTGTGTCTGTTTCCTTCGTTTCCTGTCAGCAGGTATTCTGCCACTATGTGAACACTGGCTGATCAGTTTTCCAGAAGTGTCACCAGCTCTTCCATCGTGGATATTTCATTCGTACGGGCACGCAATCTGGCGGAATGTGGAAAGCCCGCCGTATACCAGGCGACATGTTTGCGCATCTCCCTGAGAGCTGTATATTCGCCTTTTACCTCCACCTGCATGCGGGCATGTTTCAGGATCATCGTCTTTACTTCTTCGATCGTCGGACGTGCTTTGTGATGTCCCATCTCCATATAATACAAAATTTCAGAAAACAGCCATGGATTCCCCCGGACGGCACGGCCGATCATCACACCGTCACAGCCAGTCTCATCCATCAGGGCGATAGCTGTCTCCGGAGAGGTCACATCGCCGTTGCCGATCACCGGGATCTGCACGGCTTCTTTGACCTGACGGATGATATCCCAGTCAGCTTTTCCACTGTAATACTGCTCTCTTGTCCGGCCATGGACAGCCACTGCAGCCGCACCACAGTCTTCAATAATCTTTGCGATCTCCACAGCATTGACATGGTCATCGTCAAAACCGCGGCGGATCTTTACCGTCACCGGCTTGTCGATGGCTTTCACTACAGCTGTCACGATTTTTCGCACCTGAGCAGGATCTTTTAACAGAGCGGAACCTTCACCGTTATTGACGACCTTCGGCACAGGGCAACCCATATTGATATCGAGGATGTCAAAGGGACGCTCTTCGATCTGGTGTGCCATCTGCGCCATGATCTCCGGATCGGAACCAAATAACTGCAGGGACACTGGTTTTTCCCTCGGATCGATTTCGAGCAGGCTTTCTGTATTTTTGTTTTTATAATAAATGGCTTTGGCGCTGACCATCTCCATACAGATCAGTCCGGCTCCCTGCTCTTTGCACAGCAGACGAAACGGCAGATCTGTGACACCGGCCATCGGAGCCAGAACCAGCGGATTGTCCATCACCACGTTGCCGATTTTTAATTGTTTCATTCCAAATCCACTTTCTGTTTCAGGATAACGACCTTGTAAAAGAGTTCCAGTTCCTCTAAAAGCTCCTGCTTGGATTTCTGGATTTCCTTGATCATCAGGGCACTGCCAATTTCATCATACATATAGTCGGCATCCTTTGCTTCCGTCGTAAACTGCAGATTTCCCTCGTCATCAAAAGAGATCGTGAAAACGCCTCCGATCTCTTCGGTAAACAGCACACAGATGATATGCAGTTCTTCCTGAATGGATCTTGGCAGTTTGTCAAACTCTTTATTAAAATAATATTTCTGCTCGTAAGCACTGGCACCACAGAGCACCTTATTTTCTTTTTTCATTCTGTCTCCTTATTCTCTCTGCTGCCGGATGTTTCATATATGATGCAGCAGACTGTTTTCGTACGGTCTTTCTTTACATGCTCATATGGACATATCTCTTCCACTTCAGACATAACTGTAAAGTCCACGGATTGATACTTCACCGGCAAAAACCTGCTCTTTCTCTCCCGTATCTTTGCGGATCACCAGGAGATTGCCTAAAGCATCGATGCCCTCTGCCACACCTTCATGCTCATCTCCGGGCTGCAAAACCCGGACTTCTTTGCCGCGGTTCAATAGAAAGCTGTGGTATTTGTCGATCAGTCCGGTCAGATCCTGCGTCTGCAAAAATATGTGACAATTTTCTTCAAAAAGTTCCAGAATCTTTACCACTATATCCGCCCGTTTGACCGGTTTTCCGAGGATATTGCGAAGTGATGTCGCCTTATCCTGCAATTCTTCCGGAAATTCCTGCATATTGGCATTGATGCCTGTGCCGATGATCACAGAATCAATATACTCTGCCTGCATCGTCATCTCTGTCAGAATACCACAGATCTTTTTGCCGTTCACCACGACATCATTTGGCCATTTGATACCCACCTCCATACCATAGAGCTGTTCCATCGCCTCTGCCACACAAAGTCCCATCACAAGTGTCAGCATCGAAGCTCTCTCCGGGCGGATGTCCGGACGCAGAAGAATGGAAAACGGAATGGACGTACCAAAGGGTGTCACCCAGACACGACCTCGACGACCCTTGCCACGGCTCTGCATATCAGCGATCGTCACACTGCCGTCAGGTGCACCCTCTTCAGCCAGACGCTTGAGCCAGGAATTGGTAGAATCAATCTCCGACTGATAATAGATTTCACTGCCGATATGTTTTGTATGCAGACGGCTTTTGAGTTCACTGGCATTTAATACATCGGCAGCCTCCACGATCCGGTAGCCCCGGTTTCGGACTGCTTCGATCTCGTAGCCTTCTTCTTTTAACTGGTTGATAACTTTCCAGACAGCGGTTCTGGACACACCCAGCGTGTCGCAAAGCTGCTGTCCGGAGACGTAGCCGTCGGTATTTCTGAGAATTTGCAGGATTTCTGTTTTCATTTTTTACTCCTACGCTATTGATTCAGCCGTAAACGGCAGCTGTATCTTTATACGGCTGCCGTTTCATGATTATACTAACTGTTTACCCGCAGATGTGACATTTCTTCATCTGCAAAATTCTGTGTATCAGAACTTTTCTCTGTTCTTTTTCAGTGTTCCGGTACGCCCAGTGTCGCTGCCATCACAGCTTTGATCGTGTGCATACGGTTTTCTGCCTCGCCAAAAACAACGGACTGCGCAGATTCAAAGACTTCGTCCGTAACCTCCATCTCTGTCAGCCCGAATTTTTCCTGGATCTGACGGCCTACTGTCGTGTTCAGATCGTGGAAAGCCGGCAGACAGTGCATAAAGATCGCTGTATCTTTGGCATTGGCCATGGCTGCGGCATTGACCTGATATGGTTTTAAAGTCTCGATACGCTCTGCCCATACGCTGTCCGGCTCGCCCATGGATACCCATACGTCAGTATAGATCACGTCAGCGTCTGTCGTTCCCTCTTTGACATCCTCAGTCAGGGTCACGCTACCGCCGCTCTCTTTCGCATATCCCTTGCACAGTTCCACAAGCTCTTCGTTCGGGAAGTAGGCTTTGTTTGTGCAGGCGGTAAAGTGCATGCCCATTTTAGAGCAGGCGATCATCAGGGAATTACCCATATTGTAACGGGCATCACCCATATAGGTCATATGAATTCCTTCAAGATGACCAAATTTTTCACGGATGGTCAGAAGATCTGCCAGCATCTGGGTCGGATGATATTCATTTGTCAGACCATTCCATACCGGTACACCGGCATATTTGGCCAGTTCTTCAACAATAGCCTGTCCATATCCACGGTATTCGATACCATCGTACATACGTCCAAGGACACGGGCGGTATCTGCAATACTCTCTTTCTTACCGATCTGGGAACCGGACGGATCGAGATAGGTCACGTGCATACCCAGATCATGGGCTGCCACCTCAAAAGAACAGCGGGTACGGGTACTGGTCTTTTCAAAGATCAGAGCGATATTTTTACCGGTATGCCACAGAGTCAGCTCACCGTTTTTCTTTTTTGCTTTTAACTCGGCGGACAGATCAAGAAGATAACGGATCTCATCCGGTGTATAATCTTTCAGAGTCAGGAAATTTCTGTTTTTCAGGTTCATTACTGTATCCTCCTTGCACGGTTATCCCTCTAAACTGTGTATCATCATACCATCGTTTGACGGTTTCTTCAACAAAAAGCTGTAATTTACCATTTCTTTTTATTCATTTATGCATATTTTATTCGTATTTTTCTGCATTTTTATTAATAGTTTTCGTATAAAAAGGGAAGACTGCGCTTTACACACGGTCTTCCCTCTGCTGTACGGTATACTTTATTTAGCTTCCGGTGTATCTACGTTTACGATCTCTTTCAGAGACGTTGCCAGTCCGGCCAGACCCTGTAAGTCACTTGGTACAACGATCTTGGTAGCTTTGCCCTCTGCCATCTTACCGAGAGCTTCGAGACTCTTCATGGTCAGGACAGCCTGATCGGCTCCGGCTTCTTTAATCAGACGGATACCTTCGGCATTGGCTTTCTGTACTTTTAAAATGGCCTCAGCCTCACCTTCTGCCTCGCGGATCATCTTTTCCTTCTCGGCCTCGGCGCGCAGGATAGCGGCCTGCTTTTCGGCCTCGGCATCCAGAATGGCAGACTCTTTTTTACCTTCAGCTACAAGGACGGTGGACTTTTTCTCGCCTTCCGCGATCAGGATAGCTTCTCGACGTTCACGTTCGGCTTTCATCTGTTTCTCCATGGCTTCCTGGATGGCTGCCGGAGGCATAATATTTTTCAGCTCAACACGGTTGACTTTAATACCCCACGGATCTGTGGCGATATCCAGTGCAGACCGCATCTTGGTATTGATGATCTCACGGGAGGTCAGAGTCTCATCCAGCTCCATATCACCTATGATGTTACGCAGGGTGGTGGCTGTCAGGTTTTCAATGGCCATGATCGGATTCTCTACGCCATAAGAGAAAAGTTTCGGATCGGTGATCTGGAAAAATACGACTGTATCGATCCGCATTGTTACGTTATCTTTTGTAATAACAGGCTGTGGCGGGAAGTCTACGACCTGTTCTTTTAAATTGACTCTTTTGGCTACGCGTTCAATGATCGGCACTTTGAAATGAAGGCCTGTGGACCATGTGGCCTGATATGCGCCGAGACGCTCTACTACGTAGGCTTTTGCCTGCGGAACGACTTTCACACAGGATGTAACAACGATCAGGATGATGACCGCAAGCACGACAACTAAGAATATTCCTTCCATTATTGTTCTCCTTTTTCTACGATAACTTTGACACCTTCGATACGAAGGACACGGATGACGCTGCCTTTTTCGATGATTTGTGTGGGATCTGCTGTTCTTGCTGTCCACTCAATACCATTTAATATGACTTTTCCGGTACCTTCGAGGTTGTTGATCTGTTCACAGACCATAGCTTCCTGTCCAATCAGACGATCTGCGTTGGTATGTTCCTGTCTTTTGTATATGTACTTTTTGGCAATGGGTCTTGTCAGGACCAGAAGTATGACGGAAACTACCAGCCACAGGATCTGCTGTATGATAATATTGGCACCGAGCAATGCCGCCACAAAGGCGATGAGGGCACCTCCGGCGAACCAGATGGTGGTCAGACCCATGGTGAATGCTTCGATGGCAAGCAGTACAGCAAACAGGATCAGCCAGTAATATGCCTGCATGAATGTCTTCTCCTTTCTCGCTGGATGTATGCGATTTTGCTTTTATCTTACAACAGGTTGGGGGAAAACTCAATCACTTTGAAAAGGAAAATATGTGAAGGAATATAAAGAGGGGAGCCTCTGTCCGAGACTCCCCCGTTATATACACAATCTCCCCACGAGATTTCTCTGTTTATTATATATACTGCTGACTAGAAAAAGTACTGATTACCGATCTGCGTCCCCTTTTTGCTGTGACCGGCACGGAAACTTTTGGCATTTCCTACCGGGCTTTCACCGGACAATGCTGCTCTGGCCGCTTTGTAGCAGGAGCTTCTGGCACCTTTTTTTAAGACTCTGGAGAAGCTGCCACTTCGAACGGGTGAGAACTGACTCTTCTGCTTGATGACAGATTCCACGCTGTCCGGATAACGCCCACTCTTTACACGGTTGACTACAACTGCACCTACGGCAACCTGACCTTTATAGCTCTCCCCACCGGCCTCGCACTGGATAATAGCTGCAAGCATATCCAGCTCACTGTCGCTGCATTTGATCACGTAATCTCCACTGCTTTTTTTACTGTCATCACTCTTCTCCGTTTTGGAAGAGGATTTATCAGATGTTTTCTCTTTGCCATCGGCATTGGATGTGTTCAGTTCTTCGAAAGCATCCTTAGTAATGGCACCCTTTGGATTACTTTCTTTAACGTATTTGCCAAGGACATAGCCGGTCGTACCTTCAAAGCTGACCTTGTACCAGCCGTCCTCTACAGATTTCAGAGACAGCGTCGTGCCTTCGGACACGGCAGTCACTTTGGCTGCATCTGTGGATGGCTCTTCGCGGATCACCAGGCCGGATGCGGTTACTTTTCCGGCAGCACCTACATTCTGGATATACTCTTTTCTTGCGGAATCGCTGGTTTCTGTATACTTTGTCAGTACATACCCTGTAATATCACCGGATTTGACTTTTGTCCATTTACCTTCCACGTCTACTACGGTAGCTACGCGGCCCGGAAGCAGGACACCGCTGATTTCTGCGTCTGCATCGGCCTCGCTGCGGATATTTAAAAAGTCGTTAACATCGGCCGCCACTTTGCTTTCCCAGTCAATGCTGCCCAGCACCTTGTCCGGCGTTGCGGCAGATACCGGATGCTGTGTCAGTGTAAGGGCTGCCATCAGACATCCGAATACTATGGCTGTTGTATTAATTTTACGAAACATGGTTCCTCCTGTTAAATTTCTTTTTTGAATTATTACAAATTTATTACAACTTGTTACAAAGAGATTCTAACAGAGTTAAGGCTTTTTGTCAACACTATTTTCTCGACATGTTTTGCGTTCCCCACTTATATGATAATTTTCCCCCATATATAGATCATTTTTTGCAATAAAATCGCTGCTATATGGAGTTTTCCACCCACATAGCAGCGTTTGATAACATATCTTTCGATAATTTTTCTGTAATATTTTCTTTTTGCAATCGTATTGCGTATAATATTTCCTGCACAAAAAATCCCCTGGAAACCGTTCAGACTTCCAGAGGATTTTTATTGTCTCATCATGTAAAAGAAAGCTCCGGCGGAGTTTTTCTTTTACTCGCTTCGAAGGGCATCGATAGGATTTAAATTGGCTGCCTTTCGGGCGGGCAGGAAACCAAAGATCAAGCCGATACACATGGAGAAGAGTACGGCCACGACCATGGCAGGCACGCTTAAGCCCGTTGGAATGCCCATGATTTTTGACAGGATCTTAGCTGTGATAATACCAAAAATCACACCGAGGATACCACCGAGGCTTGTCAGTACAGCGGCCTCTGTCAGAAACTGTCCGAGGATGATCCTCTTTCTGGCACCGATCGCCTTTTTCAGACCAATCTCCTGTGTACGTTCGGAAACAGTTACCAGCATGATATTCATGACACCGATACCGCCAACCAGAAGGGAGATACCTGCGATCCACAGGAGCTGCTGGTTCGTCGAATTACTCATGGACTGCAGCTTTTCTGCCTGTTCCAGAAGATCTTTGCTCTTGAAATAGGTGTCGCTATCGCTGGTGCGTCCGAATTTCTTATTGATCGCATCCGCTACGGACTGTCCGGCCTTTGTCATAGCGTCTGTGCTGACTGCCTTGACTGCCACATTCTGGATCTCATCAAAGCGGAAAATCATCGGCCAGACCGCACTGCTGACGAACATCTTGCCACTGGAACTCTGGGCATAGGTATAATAATCCGATACACTGTTAATATTTAAATTCGCAGATTTCTGCTGGCTCACCACACCGATAACAGTGAAGGGTTCACCGGAAATCTCGATGACCTTGCCGATCGGATCCGTATTCTGGAACAGCGAAGATACGGCTGTATCATCCAGGATCACGTTTTTACGGAAATTATCATAATCGGACTGGATAAAGTTACGGCCTCTGGTCACCTTATAATTGTAAACCTCCATATAATCGGAGTCGATACCGTAAATACCGCCGTTAAAGGCTGTTTCCAGATAGTAGATATTGTTGTCGCTGTTCTCGCGGCTGTTATAAAAGGAAATCTTGTCTACAGCATCCAGATCGGTCAGCTCTTTTTTAAAGCTGTCATCCATCGGCATCAGTCCGTCCGGATTGCCGTTGTACTGCATATCGTATGTCCAGTCGCCCTGATACAGCTGTACATCAACCACGTTATTATTGGAACCGATAAGGCTCTCTTTGATCATCTCACTGTTGCCCTTGATTGTGGAGACAATGGCAATGATGGAAGCGATACCGATAATGATACCCAGCATGGTCAGCACGGAGCGCATCTTATGACTCCAGATTCCCTGCAGGGATAATTTTATGTTTTCGCGCATGCCCTTTCCTCCTTAATAATTGTACAGCTCATCTGTGGTCGCTTCTTTGGTCGCCGCACCGTCTTTGACCTGCTTGCCATAGGGGAAAGCAATCCAGTCGGTATTACGGTCAAGGCCACTCAGTACCTGTGTTGAACCGTAGTAAATGACACCAGTCTTAATCTGTCGTTTTTCCAGTCTGTTGTTATCCCCACGGACATAGACATAGCTCTTTCCATTTTCGCTGAGGATATACATACTCTCCAGATAGAAGCCCTCACCTGAGGATGTACCGGTGCTCTCCCGCTGTACGGAAACATACTCATTATCAGAAAGATCGGCATCAGCATTCACTACAACGGTCATCGGATAGAAAGAGGTATTGGTAGATACACCCCAATAATCCGCATTATCTGTCGTTGGCATATCTCCGATGCTCTGGATCGTTCCGCTATACTGTCCACCAGTCTCATAGGAAGTCACCTGTACTTCTTCACCGATCTGGACGTCATCGCGGGCCAGTTCTCCGATGGAGCAGGTGATCTTGTAACCGCCTGTACCGGTCACTTTGATCATCGGTGTACCGTCTGCACGGGCTGTATCCGCATCAGTCACAGAAGCAATCTTACCATTGACACTGGCTACAACCTGCCCGTTATCCTTTTCTTCCTGCATCTGTTTCAGCTCATTTTCTGCCACACGGACAGCCAGATCCGTCTCTTTGATCTTGGATTTCAGTTCAGCAATCTCCGCTGCGGTCAGCTTGTTATCCATACCGCCGCCACCGCCCGGCATGACGATACCGCCACCTCCGCCGCCGTTACCGTTGTCTTTTTTGTAGGTAAAAGCAGACGCATCAAAGAAGCTGTACTGGTATTTGCTGTTATTTTGCTCATCGATGGTATTGGTGCAGACCATACCGTATTTGGTCAGAATATCACCCTCGACTTTATTATCCTGTGTAGTCACAAAGATCAGATAATTTTTGCCTTCTTTCAGATTTAATTTGGAAAGAAGTCCTGTGCTGACCTCCTGGGTATCGGCCAGGATGACAAATTTCGGATCCTCAGCTGTACCTGTACCCTGCACGATATGATAATTTTTCACAACGCCGTTTTCCACGTCGCTGTCGGAAACTTCATCCGGCATCAGGGAAATCAGCTGCTTTGTCAGATCTTCAATCGTCTGCTGTTTTTCAGCGATCTGCTCATCGTACTTCTGATCATCGATTTCCTGCAGTTTCTGTTCAAGCTCTGCTTTGGCATCTTCGGCGTCTTTGAGCTGACTTTTCAGTTTGTCCAGATCTTTCCCGGCTGAACTGCTGCTGTCTTCGAGCTTTTTGACCTGATCCTGCAGGTCTTTGATCTTATTCTGCAGATCCTGGATCTGTTTGTCTTTATCATCACTGCCCGTTGAACCGCCGGTATTATCTCCGCCGGACGGAACCTGTGAACCAGAACCAGTCTCACTCTGGGTGGCAACGCCCTCTTCCGGCGGAGCAGCATCCAGACGTTTTCTCGTCTTGACCTGTTTCTGCATTTTTTCCAGCTCAAGCTTCTGCTTCTGGATCTCCAGCTCCTTACGGGTCAGTTCGATATCTGTCAGGGTCGTATCGTACGTCAGCAGGACATCGCCCTTTCTGACCTGCTGTCCTTCCTCTACAAAGACCTTTGTTACTGTCTGTGTATCCGAAACATATACTGTCTGTACCTCATCTGCCGATACTGTGCCGCTCATTTCGGAGCCCATGCCCATATTATCCGCATCGGAAGACAGACCGGACAGCTCATATACGCCGACAGCATTGCTGCCGCCTCTGGCCGCACGGACACCAAGTACCGTACCTGTGACAACAGCTACAGCCAGCACACCGGCACCGACACGGACAACTATCTTATTTTTTACTTTTTTCATGTATACTCCCACTCCTATCTGTCTTCCGTAAGCACACCATCACGGATGTGATACATCTTTTTGGCACATGCTGCGATAGATGGCTCATGAGTGATCATAACGATCGTAATGCCCTGTTCATTTAACGTAGAAAAAATCTCCATAACCTGCTCACCGGAAGCAGTGTCAAGCGCACCGGTCGGTTCATCAGCCAAAAGAAGCTTCGGCTTACCCACAACAGCTCTGGCAATCGCCACACGCTGACACTGTCCGCCGGACAGCTGGTTGGGTTTGAAATGCATACGCTCTTCCAGCCCCACCATCTTTAATGCCTCTTCTGCTCTCTCTCTGCGCTCCTTTAACGGCACACCTGCATATAAAAGCGGCAGTGCCACATTGTCTCTGGCATCCATTTCAGGAAGCAGATGGAACTGCTGAAATACAAAACCGATAAAGCGATTTCGTAAAGCCGCCATCTGGTCTTCATTCTGGGTGGCTACATCCACACCGTTTAAGCAAAGCGTACCGGAAGTTGGCACATCCAGACAGCCCACCATATTCATCAGTGTCGTTTTACCGGAACCGGAGGGTCCCATGATCGCAATATATTCCCCTTCATCAACCTGCAGATTGATATTTTTCAGCACAGGTACCGGAATCTTGCCACGGGAATACTCTTTGCATACATCTTTCATTTCCAGAATCATTTATGCCATCCTCCCGTCTTACTGCGCGCTGGCCGCATCATCTACAACACTCTCGCCCTGCAGTGTACCGTCACTGTAAACTTCTGTATCATCTGTCATTTCGTCTTCGTCCGCAGCCTCGCCATCTTCTGTCATGCCATCTTCCCCGTCCTGGGTATAGGCACCGTCATCCATGGCTGCACCGCCATCTCCTTCGTCCGTCATGCCGGCATCATCTGTCCTTCCGCCTTCAGGCATTCCGCCATCTGCACCACCATTTTCGCCATCATTTCCAGCTGCATTCATATGTTCGGTCTTTTCACCGGCCTTACAGTCCTCAGACGGGAAAGCGATATAGTCGGTCAGATCCAGACCGGAGATAACCGGATATTCATCCGTATCGGCATCATATTCACCCAGGGTTACGTTCTTTTTCTCAAGTTTGCTGCCTTTTTCAGCCCATACATAGGGAGAATCTGTATCAGCATCTACGATATAGTAAGATGGCAGGGAGAAAGCGGCTTCGTCGGAAGCTTCACTGTCGTCTACATTTGTCTCGATATATACATGCTGTCCCAGAATCAGTCCGTCCTCGGAATCCAGAGATACATAAAATGGATATTTCGTAGATGTCGTAGAGGAATCCGAAGAATCCGACATCGCATAGGAAGAATTACCGCTGGAAGTCGAACCTTTTTCAAAATCAATCCTGCTTAATGTACCGGTCCATGTCTGGGTACTGTCTGTACGGGAACGGATAAGAAGCGGCATACCCTCGGACAGGGATTTGGCACTCAGTTCATTTAACGTACCCTTAATTTCCAGAGAATCGGATTTTGTCAGCACGATAAAAGCACTGCTGGTACCGCTGCTGCTGTCATCACTGCCATCGTCACCGGAACCATCGTCACCGGAAAATGCATCGCTGCCATTGCCGTCCTGATTGTTCTTGGCAATACTCTTTACTGTACCGTCGATCGGGCTGATCACATTGACATCATCGATGGACTTCTTGGTCTCCTCGATCTCTTTTTCCTTCAGCTTGGAATTATACTCTGCTTCCTTGATGTCCGCTTCGTTTGACTGGATCTGCACTGTATATTCCAGCTTTGTGCTGCCCTTGGCGCCTTTGGCATCCTTCTGCAGCTGTTTATTTTCTTTATTTTTATTCTCTATTGTTGCCTGTAACTGTTCAAGCTCCAGCTGCTGCTTTTCCAGAGTCAGCTGCAGCGAATCTGTATCATAGGTAAACAGCACCTGACCGGTTTTGACCACATCGCCTTCCTTTACCTTGACCTCTTTCACCGAAAGATTACTGTTTTTATTAACCTTTACCTCTTCTTCAGATACAACCATACCGCTAAACTTGTCCGTAATCCCCACACTGCCAAGTCCCGTGATATTTCCTACGGAATCCACAGAAATTGTTGTGCTGCTGGCACTGTTGCCACAACCGGCAATCATAACTGCCGAAAGACCAACGGCCAGTGCTGAAACCCATTTTCTCATATTTATCCTCCCATATATTAGTTTGTGATAACTTAATGTTCTGTTTATACTTTACCGAATATGGAAAAATATTCAACAGAAAAATTATGATTAATTCTTAAGATTCCCACTCCTGCAAACCGGCACTTACTGTCTCCGCTGCCTGTAGGCTTCATACAGCAAAATGGATGCTGCCACAGATGCATTCAAAGATTCCAGTTTTCCTTCCATGGGAATACGCACCTTTAACGACGCTGCCTGGGCAGCCTCATCTGTCAGTCCGTTGCCTTCATTTCCAATCATAAAGGCACAGCCTGTGGTGTAATCTTCCTTATCATAGGTATGTTCTCCCTTAAGATGGGCCGCACAGGTGGTAATGCCCCGTTCCTGCAAACAGGACAGTGCCTTTATCATTTCTCCCTCTTTCAGACACACAAACGGCATCCGGTAGATTGACCCCATCGTGGAACGGATCGTCTTTGGATTATAGATATCCACACAGTCCGCCGTCATGATGATGCCGTCTGCACCGGCACCCTCTGCGGTACGAAAGATTGTTCCCATATTTCCGGGATCCTGCAGATTTTCGAGAAAAACCAGCAGTGGTTTTTCTTTTTTCAGAAGATCTTCCATACGATAGGAAGGCTGTCTTAACACACACAGAACGCCCTGCGGTGTCATCGTTGCACTCATCTTATCAAAAACACTGTCCTCGACCAGTTCCCAGTCTGTACCCTCCAGCACAGAACGATCCTCCATACTGTTGTAAAACCGTTCCGACAGATAGCTCTTTTTAATCTGTGCTTTCGGGGCTTCATAAAACATACGGGGTCCCTCTACCAGAAAAACCCCGTCCTCTCTTCTTGTTCTGGCCTTTTTGGCCAGCTGCTGTACATATTTCAGCTGTGGATTGCTGCTGCTTGTAATCATAGCTTTGCCTCTTTCACCTGTTACCATACATCCGATCCCTGCTAAAGACCGGTGACCTCTGCAACGTCCTGTACCGTTTTATTTTCCCATTTTCCCCAGTGCCTTATTATCACCGACAACGACCAGCGTCCAGTGTTCCTGCATCGGTTCCAATGGATCCAGATTAACACGGGTATGTTCACCGTCGATCACTCCGATCACATTAACACCAAGGTTTTTTCTGGGATTTACATCTGTCAGGGACTTACCTACCCAGCTTTTAGGCACAGCGGCCTCTACAATACTGAAACTGTCTGAAAGTGAGAAAAATTTTGTAAAGTACCCGGAGCTGATGCTTCTTGCCAGATGAATGCCACTGTCCCTTTCCGGGAAAACGATCTGATCTGCACCGACCTTCTGTAAGATCGTGGCATGGATATCGCTGACTGCCTTGGCCACAATATATTTGGCCCCTGCTTCCTTTGTCATAATCGTGGCAAGGATGCTGTCTTCCATATTGCTGGAGATCCCGATCACTGCTACATCTATGTTGGCAAAACCAAGGGATTCGCAGACACCGTTCTTTGTTACATCGGCGACGGCTGCATAGGTTACGTCATCGCTGACCTGCTGTACTCTTTCCTCTTCTATATCCACGGCTATCACTTCCTGCCCGGCCTCTGCCAGACCAAGAGCCACGGCAGAACCAAATCTGCCAAGGCCGATCACTGCATATTGCTTACTCATGTATGCACCTCTTTATCTGTTTTTTTGCTGTCTGTTCCAGAATAAACACCACGTGAATCCTCTGGATCTTTTTTCATATCCGCTTTGCCTGTCATCTAACCGATCATCACTTTTTCTTCCGGAAAACTGATCTGGTTTTTTGCTGCATTGGCCCGGGCGGTTACTGCCATAGCCAGTGTCACCGGACCGATACGGCCGCAATACATGATTGCTATGATGATCAGCTTGCCTGCGACACCGAGAGTCGATGTCAGGCCACGGCTCAGTCCCACCGTGCCTACTGCCGAAATCACTTCAAACAGGACATCCATTGCCCCGGCCCCTGTGACAGCACTTAATGCTACAGTTCCCACAAAGGCAATGGAAAATCCCAGCGACAATACCACCATGGCTGTCCGGACATCCGAAGGACGCAGTCTCCGGTTATACAGTTCGGTATTTTCACGGCCCCTGACATAGGCCGTCATTGTAAGAAAGATCACGGCGATTGTTGTCGTTTTCATACCACCTGCAGTGCCCATCGGTGAACCACCGATAAACATCAGAAGCAGCGAGATAAAGCCGGATGCGTCCGTAAAATTCTGTTGCGGAATTGTCTGAAATCCGGCTGTTCTGGTCGTCACCGACTGAAAACAGGCAGCCATGATCTTATCCGGCACAGACAACGTACCGAGAGATTTTGGATTATTCCAGTCAAATACGGCAATGCAGAGAGCCCCGCCAACGATCAGTACTGCCGTCATAAAGATAGCCATCCTGCTGTGCAGATTCAGCTGCCAGAAAAAGCCTTTGGGTTTTCGCCCTTTTTTCCGGAATTTTTTTGCTGTATCGATGACATCGAACCAGACAAAAAATCCGATACTGCCAAGGATGATCAGAAGCATCGTATTGATATTAATGATCGGATTGGTCAGCCACGGTGCCAGGCTGTCTTCCCCAAGGATATCCATACCGGCATTACAGAAACAGGACACGGCATTAAATACCGAGCGGAACAGCCCCGAAGCCACACCATACTGCGGAACAAAAACCAATGCATAGGGGATCGTTCCGATAGCTTCTACCAGGAGCATACCCTTGATGATCCTCGTGATGACACTGGCCATACCATCCATTGTATCCAGATTATAACTCTGGGCGATCAGGCGGCTGGTCTGCATGGAGATCCTCCGGCCCACGATCAGAAGTGTACCGGCTGCACAAGAAATGATTCCCAATCCTCCAAATTCGATCAGCACCAGAATCACACATTTTCCAAACAGACTCCAGTGCGTCGCTGTCGGCACCGTCACAAGCCCTGTCACGCAGACGGATGTGACTGTTGTAAACAGCGCATCGCTCCAGTGTGTTGTCAATCCGGGAGCCGTCGATACCGGCAGCAGCAAAAGCAGCGTGCCAAGAATGATCACCAGTCCGAAGCCTCCGGCCACCACACGCTCTACCCGCATATGTTTATGCCATGGACGTTTCCAGTTGCTTTTTTCTGTCATTTTTTTAATTATCCCCTTTTCTTCACAAGCGCAGGACCTTTTTCCACAACGCGGATGTTTTCATCCCCATACATGCCTTTTAACCGTTCTGTAAGACCTGCATCGATCTGTACCGTCCGACTGGCAGGGAGCCGCTTGACCGCCTTTTCGGCTTTCAGATACAAAACAACCTGATCCTGTCCGTCCGATGAACGCAGCACATCGTAGAGGCCGGCCACTTCATGGTCATATTCTGCCCGGTCGGCAAACTGGATCCACAGCTCCCGCCGACTGTCTGTAAAAGGAACGACCTGCTCACAGATCAGCTTGCTCGGTTTATCGTCTTCTGCAGATACACGGCCACTGACAAAGACTTTGGCATCCTTCTCCATATATTTATTGTATCTTTCGTAGGTCCTGGGAAAAACAACAACTTCCACACTGCCTACCAGATCTTCGATGGTCAGAAATGCCATGACCTGATTCGTCTTGGTATATTTGATCGTTTTTTCAGAAATCAGACCCCCGATCACCTGCGTAGACCCATCTTCGATCAGCGGCACACCGCTTTCTTCATCCGGCATGAATTTTGTGGAAACCGTTGTGATAGTCTTTCGCCATAGCTCCTCATACTCCTGCAATGGATGACCGCTGACATAAATCCCCAGCACTTCTTTTTCAAAGGCCAGCAATTCTTCTTTATCATATTCTGCCACATCAGGCAGGGGAATATTAACCGTCTCCTCTGCCGCATCTCCGAGCCAGTCAAACAGACTCATCTGTCCGGTCAGAGAATTTTTCTTTTCCTGGTTCACCTGATCCAGAATCTGGGCATAACAGAGCATATACTGATGGCGGTTGCCGCCGAAACCGTCAAAAGCACCGGATTTGATAAAGTTTTCCACCGTTCTTTTATTGATCTCTTTGCCGCTCAGACGATCGGCCAGATCACGGATGGATGTAAACGGTCCGTTGGCCTCCCGTTCAGCCACAATCACTTCCTGCACCGGCTTACCGATACCCTTGATAGCCGTCAGTCCATAACGGATAGCTTTTCCCTCCACGGAAAAATCGCCGGCACTGCGGTTGATGTCCGGTGGCAGGATCTGAATGCCCATCTGACGGCAGGTCAGGATATACTCGGAGATCTTGGTCGGGTGATCGACAACAGAGGTCATCAGTGCCGCCATAAATTCTACCGGGTAATAATATTTCAGCCATGCGGTCTGGTAGGAAACCACGGCATAGGCCGCCGCATGGGACTTATTGAACGCATATTTTGCAAAATCGGTCATATCGTCGTAGATCTTATTGGCCACCTGCTCGGAAATACCTTTTTTGATACAGCCGGGCACGCCCTCTTCCTCGTTGCCATAGACAAAATTCTGCCGTTCTTTGGCCATAACGGCCGCTTTTTTCTTTGACATGGCACGGCGTACCAGATCGCTTCGACCCAGTGTATAGCCACCCAGGTCCCGTACGATCTGCATAACCTGCTCCTGGTACACGATACAGCCATAGGTCGGCTCCAGGATCGGCTCCAGCTGCGGACAGTCATAGGTGATCTCATCGGGATGGTTCTTGCCCTTGATATACTGGGGGATAAAATCCATCGGACCCGGACGATACAGGGAAATACCGGCGATGATATCCTCGAGGCTCTTTGGTTTCAGCTCTTTCATGAAGGATTTCATACCTGCACTCTCAAGCTGGAACACACCCTCACAGATGCCTTTTCCGATCATATCAAGCACCTTCGGATCGTTGTAATCGATCGTATCCATATCAATGTCGAGTCCGGTCGTATGCTTAACGTTTCGCACGGCGTTCTGGATCACAGTCAGGGTACGCAGGCCCAGAAAGTCCATTTTTAACAGACCGAGCTCTTCCAGAGTGGTCATCGTAAACTGGGTTGTGATGGAACCGTCAGAAGCCCGGGATAACGGTACGTATTCTTCTACATTTTTCTGTGAAATAACGACACCTGCCGCATGCATCGAGGTATGGCGGGGCAGACCTTCGAGACGACGGGCCATATCGATCAGATATTTGACCTGCTCATCAGTCTGGTACAGCGTCTTTAACTCCGGATTCATCGTCAACGCCTTGTCGATCGTGATCCCCAGTTCATTCGGAATCATCTTGGAGATCGAATCGCACTGGGCATAGGGCATATCCAGTACACGGCCAACATCACGGATGACACCGCGGGCGGCCATCGTACCGAAGGTCACGATCTGTACGACACGGTCTTTACCGTATTTGCGCACAACGTAATCGATGACCTCCTGCCGTCTCTCGTAGCAGAAGTCCACGTCGATATCAGGCATGGAAACTCGTTCCGGGTTTAAGAAACGCTCAAACAGCAGATTATAACGGATCGGATCCAACTTTGTGATGCCCAGGGTATAGGAGACAAGACTTCCGGCAGCGGAGCCTCGGCCAGGACCTACGCTGATGCCCTGGGACCGGGCGTAATGGATAAAATCCCATACGATCAGGAAATAATCAACGTACCCCATCTGTTTGATCGTTGAAAGCTCATATGTCAGACGGTCTTTGAGATCCTGTGTCACAGGATTGTAGCGTTTTTCCAGTCCCTCCCAGCAAAGCTTGTTTAAATATTCCCAGGAGGTATAGCCGTCAGGCACATCGTATTTTGGCAGTTTTGTGACACCAAATTCGATCTCAACATTACATCTCTCGGCAATTTTCTGGGTATTTTCCAGAGCCTGCAGCGCATAGGGGAACAGCTGCGCCATCTCTTCGGGGGATTTGACGTAATACTGGCCGCCCTCGTAGCGCATACGGTCTTCATCATTGACCTTTTTACCGGTCTGGATACACAGAAGGATGTCATGGGCTTTGGCATCGTCGGCATAGGTATAGTGGACGTCGTTGGTGCACACAAGCTCGATCCCGGTCTCCTGGCTCATGCGAAGCAGCGCCTGATTGACCTGCTGCTGATCGGGAATGCCGTGATCCTGCAGTTCGAGAAAGAAGTTGCCTTTGCCAAAGATTTTTTCATAGGAAAGGGCCGCTTCTTTGGCTGTTTCGTAGCGGCCGCGGGTAATCTCCCTGGCGACTTCTCCGGCAAGACAGGCACTTAAGGCAATGATGCCTTCGTGGTATGTCTCCAGGACTTCCTTGTCTACACGGGGTTTATAGTAATAGCCTTCGGTAAAGCCTTTGGATACGATCTTCATCAGATTGCTGTAGCCGGTATTGTTTTCGGCCAGCAAAACGAGGTGATAGTACCGGTCTTCACCGCCGACGTTTTCTTTGTCATACATCGAGCCCGGTGCAACATACACTTCACAACCGAGGATCGGACGGATACCGGCAGTTTTGGCGGCACGGTAAAAATCGATCACACCATACATAACGCCATGGTCTGTGATGGCAGCGCTGTCCATACCGAGTTCTTTGACACGGTTGACGTATTCGATGATTTTATTGGAGCCATCGAGAAGGCTGTATTCTGTATGCACATGTAAATGAGCAAAACGCATTTGGTTCTCCTCTCGTTATGCTTTATTTTTCCTTACAGACGGTAAATACGTCCGTCCCGGATGGCGATTTTTTCCTCTTTGAGCAGGCGGCCTACGGCACGTTTGAAGGCAGCTTTGCTGATGCCGAATTCACGTTTGATGACTTCCGGTGATACTTTATCATCAAATGGCAAAACACCGGCAAATTCTTCGAGTACCTGCATGATATTGGCGGCATCTACGTCCATCTGAAGGTAGGCTTTCTGGTGGGGCGACACGGTGAGTTTGCCATCGTCACGGACTTTGACGACACGGACAGTCACTTCATCCCCTGGTTTATACCGGCCCTGGGCTTCTTTTTTCGGGATCAAGGCGCTGTACATGTCGTCTACGGCTAAAAATACACCGAAGTTATCACTGATTTCGTAGACACGGCCTTTGACGGTATCGCCTTCTTTATAAGGAGAGTCTGTGCGCAGGTTATGGTAGATTTTCATAGTGGCGCACAGGCGGTCGGATTTATCGATATACAAGGATACGAGGCATTCTTCGCCTTCACGGACTTTTTTTGTCTGTTCTTTGAAGGGGAGGAAGAGGTCTTTTTCGAGACCCCAGTCGAGGAAAGCGCCGATTTTGCCAACGCTGACGACGCGAAGGAGGGCGATCTGACCCAGTTCGAGCAGAGGCTGTTTTGTGGTGGCGATGGGGCGGTCCTGGGAATCTTTATAGATAAATACGTTGATGCAGTCGCCTTTTTTAGCGGTCTCAGGAACCTGTCTGGCGGGGAGAAGTACTTTTTCTCCGGCGGCGGCTGTTTCTTCGGATTCGGCGAGGTATACGCCGAAGTCTACGGTTTTTACGATGGTCAGGGGTTGTTTTTTTCCTAATGCTATCAAAGTCTTTCGTCCTCTCTTTTCTGTCTGTGGACCCAAAATGGGCATAATAAGCCACGATACTGATATTCTAACTGTTTATGGGGGAGTGTGCAAGTGGGGAAATGTGAATTTATGGGGGATGTTTTGTGGCACAGGACGGCTGCGCCTGCTGTGTGGGTGGAGAGGGGGACGACCGTGCAGTGGCCGGGATGGGGGATGGCGGTGGTGGCGATGGCCGACGCTCGGGCGGTGAGTCTAAGTGTGCAGCTGACCGACAGACAGGGGACCGGGGGTATTCGCACCGTTTTCTGATGAAAACGCTGCTCAGGACCCCCTCATCTGCCGCCGGGAATGGCGGCAGATGCCCCTGTCTGCCAGTCAGCTGCGCACTAAGACTCACCATGCCCTCGCTTTAGGCCATCGCCACCACCGCCATCCCCCATCCCGGCCACTGCACGGTCTGTCTTTGAGGTACGGAGGGGCGATTGACGGACGCATCGCTGCGCTCGCTGACAGCGGACAGCGCACCCTGGTGCGCGTCCGTTTGCGCTCTCCTATATCAGGTTTTGTGCGAGCATGTACAGAGGGTGTGTCTGTATCGGTTCCAAACGATTCAAAGTGCGGTTTTAGCTTTGATGAGATCCACGGCTTACGTAATCTTATGCGCGAGCCCGCTTTAGCGAGCGCATTAGATGAAGTTAGCCGTTAGCTCAGCAAAGCGTTGCACTTGTTTGGAAACGATACAGACACACCCTCTGTGCATGCTTGTGCGAAACCGTCCGTCCCCACCGGACGTCCCGTCCCACACTATCTATCGTCTCAGCCACTAAAACTGATTCCTGACATTCCTACTGCTCTTCCAGATGCTTCATACTCATCTCTTCCAGCAGTTCACTCTTGATCTTATACAGCTTATCGGAAAGATCGACATACACCTCATGCGGATTGACCAGACGTCTGGTCTCATCCCACAGCGTTTCCTGCTCTTTCTTGCAGATTGCCTGGATCTCCATAACACTCGGAGATTCGTAGCACGGTTCACCCTTGTCGATAACCTTGACAAGAAGCTCTCGCAGCGTATACGTTCCGCCTTTCAGCTTTGTCTTTTTCCATGTTTCGATCGGATCAAAGATGATCAGATCTTTGTTCTCATCATACGTCTCCCCCTCCAGGCAGATCAGGTCAGCACGGATCTTACCAGTCTTTTTGTCGTAGATACGGTAGATGATCTTATTACCCGGATTCGTGACTTTTTCTGTATTCTCAGACAGCTTGATCTTCGGTGTAAACTCCTTCTCCTCCGGTGTCTTGACTCCGGCAAGCTTATACACACCACCGAAAGCCGGACAGTCCTTGGATGTGATCATATTCGTACCGACACCCCAGGAGTTGATCTTGGCTCCCTGTGCCTTTAAGCTGTCGATCAGATACTCGTCCAGATCACTGGAAGCCGAAATAATCGCATCACCGAAACCAGCCTCGTCCAGCATCTCATACGCTTTCTTTGACAGATAAGCCAGATCGCCGCTGTCGATACGGATACCGTAGCCCTTCATCGGCAGACCGGCAGCCTTCATCTCCTTAAATACACGGATCGCATTCGGCACACCAGAGCCCAGCACATCATACGTATCCACCAGCAGAATGCAGGCATTCGGATACATATCTGCATATGTCTTAAATGCCGTATACTCATCCGGGAAACTCATGATCCAGCTGTGCGCATGCGTACCCTTCACCGGCACATTAAACATCTGTCCCGTCAAAACATTTGACGTACCCACACAACCGGCGATCACAGCCGCCCTCGCACCATAAATACCGGCATCCGGTCCCTGCGCACGACGCAGACCAAACTCCATGATACCATCGCCCTTGGCCGCGTATACCACACGCGCAGCCTTCGTAGCGATCAGACTCTGGTGATTCAGAATATTTAAAATCGCCGTCTCCACCAGCTGCGCCTCCATCACCGGCGCAATAACCTTAACCAGCGGCTCCCGCGGGAACACCACCGTGCCCTCCGGAATCGCATAAATATCTCCCGTAAAATGAAATCCCCGCAGATACTCCAGAAACTCCGGCTCAAACATATTCAGACTACGCAGATAACAGATATCATCCGGCGTAAAATGCAGGTCCCTGATATACTCAATAATCTGCTCCAGACCCGCCGCAATCGCAAACCCGCCATCACACGGATTCTTTCTGTAAAACGCATCAAAGACCACAATCTGGTCCGTAGGATTCTTAAAATAACCCTGCATCATCGTCAGCTCATACAAGTCTGTCAGCAGAGTAAGATTCATTGCTCTCATCAAAAAGCTCCTTTCCAATACCCCATACATCTTTGTGTCTTGTCACAAAGTTTTCCCTATTATACCACCTCCCCGGAAAAAGTCAGCAAAAACTTGCAAAAAAATCAGAAAAACCCTATAAAACTCGCTCACAAAATTTTTTTAAAAAAAATTAAAATTAACCCTTGACTTTTCCCCTCCACTCCCCTATAATACATCGTGTTGCGACACAAAACAACACATTGGGCTATCGCCAAATGGTAAGGCAACGGACTCTGACTCCGTCATTTTCAAGGTTCGAATCCTTGTAGCCCAGCTAGCGACTCACTACCGTGAGTCGCTTTTTTATTATCAAAATCTCCCGTCCCTCATCCACAATCTCCCCCCAACCGCACAGCAGGCGCAGCCGCCCTGTGCAACAAAATGCTTCACCCTGCCACTCCCCCATCTCTCCCGTCTCTCACTCCCTACCACCCTGCCCACCCTGTCTCCCGTCCTCCACATTCCTACCACCCTGCCACAATGTCTTCAAGCGCCGATAAAAAACCGCCGCCACTGTGCCCGCCGCCGGGAGGCTGTGCCCGTGTGGGAAAAATCGTAAAGCGAGCATTACTGGTTCTTAGTGCGCAAAAAAGGGAAAAACAGGGGCATCGTCCGCTTACCAGGCGGACGATGAGGCGAGCCTGAGCTGGATTTGCATCAGCAAATCCGGCGAATCTCGCCGGTACCCTGTTTTTCCCTTTTTTGCACACTATAGAACCAGTTTGCGAGCGTCCGATTTTTCCCACACGGGCACAG
Organism: uncultured Lachnospiraceae bacterium; assembly: GCA_934394565.1. GTDB lineage: Bacteria > Bacillota > Clostridia > Lachnospirales > Lachnospiraceae > UBA11957. Next base: position 35,880 of record CAKRQV010000015.1, on the reverse strand, counting down.
CCTCCCGGCAGCGGACACAGTGGCGGCGGTTTTTTATCCAGCCTACCCCCTATCTCGCCAACGCCTCATACAACGCCCGGATAGCCTTCTCAAAATCCTCATTCGCCACCCCGATCGTACAGTTAATCTCATTCGACCCCATATCGATCATCTTAATATTAACGCCGGCATCCCCCAGCGCCCCAAAAAACCGCGAAGCAATCCCGCTCACCGACCGCATCCCCTTGCCCACAACCGTGACAAGCGCCAGATCCGTATCCAGCGTGATCCGGTCCGGATCCAGCCGTCTCCTGAGCGACTCCATGATCCCGTCTTCCTTCTTCACATACTCATCCTTCGCCATGATCACACTGATCGTATCAATTCCCGATGGCATATGCTCAAACGAAATCCCATTCTCATCAAACGCTTCCAGAAGCTTCTTACAGAAGCCCACCTGCGCATTCATCCTGTGCTTCGCAATACTGATTGCCACAAAATCCTTGCGTCCCGCAATGCCCGTGATCGGTGTCTCCTCCTCCGGTCGGATCCGGCGGCAGATCAGCGTACCATTCTCATCCGGTTCATTCGTATTGCGGATATGGATCGGGATTCCCTCCCGGCGCACCGGATACACCGCATCCTCATGAAGCACCGTAGCCCCACGGTAAGCCAGCTCCCGAAGCTCCGAAAATGTCATCACATCGATCTTCTTCGGGTTCTCCACAATATGCGGATCCGTCAGAAGAAATCCCGTCACGTCTGTCCAGTTCTCATAAATCTCCGCCTTGACAGCCCGGGCCACCAGAGCCCCCGTCACATCCGAACCGCCACGGGAAAATGTATGGATCCGTCCCGACTCATCTGCTCCGTAAAATCCCGGAATCACCGCCGCCGAGCAGCGTCCCAGACGCTCCTTTAACAGCGTATTTGTCATCTCCGCATCCAGCGTACCGTCCTTATGGAACCGGATCACACTCGCCGCATCCACAAATTCATAATCCAGATACGCCGCCAGCAGGATACCATTTAAATATTCCCCACGGGATGCCGCATATTCACTGCCGATACCACGGACAAACGATGTTTCCAGTACCTTCAGCTCATCCTTCAGGGACAGATGCAGCCCCAGATCCTCGATGATCTCCTGATACCGGCCACGGATTTTCTCCAGAGCCTCCGTATAATCCTCCCCGTGCTTTGCCTTATCATAGCAGGCATACAAAAGATCCGTAACCTTTACATCGTCCGGATTTCTCTTACCCGGTGCGGATGGCACGATATATCTCCTGTTCGGATTCTGCTCTATAATATAGCGGATTTTCTTAAACTGTCCGGCATCAGCCAGAGAGCTTCCGCCAAACTTGGATACCACTGGTTTTGTCATTGTCATGTTCTTTTTCTCTCATCTTCTTTATTGTAGGTGACACATTCGTCGTTTTCACTGTTGTTTACATATCAATATCTGTTCAACAGCGTTTTTACTATAGCATACAAACCGCCGGACAGCAACCTGTCCGGCAGTTTTAAAGGCTGTCCTTTTTCACGCAGACATGCCCTGTACAGCACATGTCTGTATGCCACACCTGTTTTTCATACTCCCCGCAAAACGTTATCTGCACTTTTTCAATGCCTCTGTCATCCTCGTAAGTGCCTCTCTCAGCTGTTCTTCCGGGCATCCATAATTGAACCGGGCACTCTGCTGGTCACCGTACATTTCGCCTTCAGACAACATCACCTTTGCCTCCTTCAGGAAGAAATCCGCCGGATTTTCCAGTTCCAGACCACGGCAGTCCAGAAACGCCAGATAAGTCGCTTCATTGTGCGGCATCTCGATACCATCCGTCTCTTTGACCCAGTTTTCCACGATATCACGGTTCTTACGCAAATGCTCTCTCAGGCCTTCTTTCCACGCATCACAACTGCCATCATACAGCTTTCTGTAAGCAGCCAGTGTCAGCACATTGAAGCTGGCACAGGTACCCAGAAGTTCATGTTCAAATCGATTGCGAAGTTCCTCATTCGGAATAATGGCAAAGCCCAGCGGCAGTCCAGGTACATTGCCGATCTTTCCCTGGCTGCCCAGCGTAATGCTGTGTTCCTTTGTCCATTCGCTTGCCATAAAGGCCGGTGTATGTTGTCCCTCCAGCACCAGTTCACAGTGGATCTCATCGCTGATCAGTAACAGGCCATGTTTTTCGCAGAATGCTGCTGCTTCAAGAATCTCTTCTTTTGTATAGCAGCGGCCGATCGGATTGTGCGGATTACACATGACAAAGGTCTTTACCTCAGGTGTCATCTTTTCTTCCATAGCTGCAAAATCCATCGCAAACTGTGTGCCGTTTTTCTTCAACGGTACTTCGATCACCGGACGTTTGGATTCCAGATATACTTCCCGGATATGATTGTACATCGGGATAAAATAGGTAAAGCTGCCGCCCTGCATTTTGACTGCATTGGTCATGCCGGGCATAACACTGGGGATCCAGACGATCCAGTCCTCTTTTACATCTGCACCATACAGTTTTTTGTAATGCGCTGCCACCAGCGTTTTCAGATGTTCTTCTTTAAAATCAGAATAGCCAAACAGTGGATGCGTCACACGCTCTCTTAAAGCCTCCTGCACAGCGTCTGCCACCGGGATATCCATATCCGCTACCCACATCGGCAGCACGCCTTCTCCGGCAGCATCCCATTTGATACTGTCTGTATGTCTTCTGTCCGGACAATGATTGTAATCGTACATGTATTCTCCTCTCCGGCAACCGGGATGTATGTTACCGGCACATCTTTATACCTTTTTCCCCGTTGCTTATATCCTTTACAAAAGGCTGCTGCAACATACATTACAGCAGCCTTTCTTTTGTTTTTATCTGTCACCGTATGGGCTTTTATCGTTACAGTTCTAAGAAAACCTGTGAACTGTACTCCTTTATCTCATACCTGTACTAACTTGCCTGTTTATTTTTCTGGATCTCATCCAGAGCCTCTTTATCAAGTCTGGCAATCGTGTAGTAGGCTTCCTTTGCCTTTTCTACATTATGTTCCACGATTGCTGTATATAAGGTCCTGTGATATGGCACTGTTGTGAACCAGTATTTATCAAACTCATCCATTCCCATACCATAGGAATCCAGTGTCTGCAGCAGATTATCGATCAGCTGCACCATCGTTGTATTGGTACTGCAGGCCCGGATCCGCTTGTGAAACAATGTATCCGCCGACTGGTCATATATTCCCTGTGCATACCCCTGTTCGAGCTCTTTTAATGCACTTTCGATGGCCAGAAGCTCTGCCGGACCAACATAGCGGCACAGTTCTTCGATAATATGAAACTCCAGGACAGTTTTGATGTCCAGTACCTCCATATAGTCGATCTTCCACAGCTCGATCTTGCAGGCATCTTCAGACAACGTCTCCTTCAGATACATACCATTGCCCACCTGAATGTCAATGATCCCTTTATTATGCAGAATACGCACAGCCTCTCTCACAGATGCACGGCTGGTGTGGAACATCTCTGCGAGTTTTCGTTCGGAAGGAATGCGCATACCCGGCCGGATCTGTGTCTCTCTTATATAAGAAAGAATATCATCCGCCAGGCGCATATACAGTGCCCCTCCAGTGGGGGATGTATAGGTTGCAGTGATCAGATCGGCGCCTGTCATTGAAGCTTAACCTTTGACAGCACCGGCTGTCAGACCCTCTACGATATACTTCTGTACAAAGACAAACATGATCGCTGTCGGCAGAAGTGCCAGCACACCACCGGCCATCATGGAACCCCAGTCGACATTGTATTTACCAACCAGTGCTTTCAGACCGATCGGGATTGTCCACATTTTCTGCGTATTTAAGAAGATTGTTCCGGCGATCAGCTCGTTCCATGCACCGATGAAAGCGAATACGAAAACAGCCACGATACCCGGGAACATAACCGGCATAACAATTTTCCACAGTGTCTGTCCTCTGGAGCAGCCATCCACGTAAGCAGATTCCTCCAGCGCATATGGGATACGCTCAAAGAAGCTTCGCATTGTGATCGCACAGAAGGGCAGGTTGGTGATCGTGTAGAACACGAACAGAGATACGTAGGTATCAATCAGATTAAATTTTGCAAACATAACGTACAGCGGGATGATAACGAGGATACTCGGGATCATCTGGGTAACCAGGAAGAATACCAGAGCCGCTGTTTTCCCTTTGAATTTAAAACGTGCCATACCGTAACCACCGTAGATGGAAAGGAAGGTTACGACAACTGCTGTGGACAGTGTGACGATCAGACTGTTCTTTAAGTATGTGCCGTAATGCATTGTCTGGAACAGTCCCTTGTAGTTTTCCAGTGTGAAGACTTTCGGCCAGTAGGTGATCGTCTGTGTGTTGATGATCTCTGCATTTGTCTTAAAGGATGTAACGATCATCCAGTAGATCGGCAGGACAACGAGGAGCAGATAAAAGGCCAGAACTACAAAACGCAGAACCTTTACCCATGTCTTCTTTTTACCTTTATTCATTAGAAATCACCTGCCTTATCATATTGCGTAATCTTCATGAAAATCAGTGCGTAGGCTGTCAGGACAACCATCAGCAGTACACCGAATGCACCGGCCAGACCAAAGTCATAGGATGAGAATGCCTGGCTGTACATGTAGGACGGCAACGTCTGTGAGTAGTTGGCCGGTCCACCTTCTGTAACGATAACGACCAGATCGAAGGAGTTAAAGATCCAGATCGTACGAAGGAGCAGTGTCATAATGATCGTTGGTTTGATATACGGCACCGTCAGTGAGAAGAATTTACGGAATGTACCGCAGCCATCCATATCTGCCGCCTCATAAATCTCCGCAGGTACAGACTGTAACGCTGCCAGGATATTGATGGCAAAGAACGGAATACCGATCCAGATCATGGCAATGATAACGATGGCCAGTGACAAACCAGGTGTACCCAGCCAGGAAATACCTTTGTCGATCAATCCAAGTTTTTTAAGGATGTCATTTACGACACCATATTCTCCGTTAAAGGACCATCTGAACAGAAGACCTACAACGAATGCTGAAAATGCCCATGGTAAAAATACGATTGACTGATAAATACCACGGCCTTTGAATTTTCCATTTAAAGCCAGTGCCAGACCGAGGCCAAGTAAAAACTGTCCCAGTACAGCGGCAACGACATAGATCAGAGAGTTCTTTACCAACAGCCAGAAGTTCTTGTCGGTAAACATTTTTACATAGTTCTGGAAATCATTCCAGGCGATTGCGTTTGGTTTGGAGAGCTTGTAGCTCTGGAAAGACATGATAATACTGTCAATAAGCGGATATCCAAACATCAGAACAAGGAGCAGAAGTACCGGTCCCACATACAGATACGGCTGGATCTTTCTTCTTGTCTGCAGCGACATGCCGCCGGATTTCTTTTTGTTTTTCATCGGGATCTCTTCCTTTCGGGAATGTGCCTTAAGGACCTGCCTTAAGGGCAGTCCCTTTAGATGTTTAACGATTTTTAAGGATACCGGCACATGTGCTGTGCCGGTATCGGAATATACATTTTATTATGTAGGTTCTTTAACGATTAGTTCATGCGCAGTGCTGTCTCTACCTGTGTATCCGGATTCTCTGCCATGTACTCATCCATTCTCTCCTGCAGAGCGTTGCAGATATTGTCGAGAGCGGTCTTGGCATCTTCATCACCTAACAGATAGCTCTGGATCTCTTCGTGGAACAGACCCTGATGCAGCTCTGTGTAATCGAACGGTCCGAAGGTTGCCGGAACAGCTACGTTCGGGTCATTCATCTGCTGCAGGAATGCGCCGTAAACGCCATCCTCGCTGTACAGATCCATCTCAGCGGCATCTTTCTTGATCGGGATCTCACCGGTCATCTGGCAGTACTCAGCCTGGTTCTCAGAAGCTGTCATGTACTGGATCAGCTTCCATGCGGCATCCTTATGACCCTGCTGGTCAGAAACTGCGTATGCGTACGGAGCGTTCATGGTGTTGTAGATCACACCGTCTTTTGTGGATTTCGGCATCGGCATTACCATCCATGTACCGTCTTCCATACCGTCGATCAGGGACGGAGCGACCTCGGAGTCATTGATCAGTGTACCGGTCAGACCACCTTTGAAGTTATCTACCATCTCTGTGAAGCCCCAGTTGATGGAGTCTTCCGGAGCGTAACCGTTTTTGTACAGATCGGTCCATTTTTCAAAAGCCTGCAGACACTCGTCGGAGTTGATCAGGATCTTGCCCTCGGAATCGTATGTAGCACCGCCTGTGAAGCTCTGCAGGTAAACCAGCAGCGGATCAAGGGCACCACGTGCACCACGGTAGGATACACCGTAACGGCCTTTTTCTTTATCTGTCAGCTTGGCTACAGTATCGAAATACTCATCATATGTCCATCCGGCTTTCGGATCCAGCGTGATACCTGCTTCGTCACACCAGTCTTTACGAACATATACACCTTTAACCATCAGACCATCCGGTACAGTGTAGTAATGACCGTAACGTGTCTGTTCAGATTTCCAGATGATGTTTACAACAGCGTCTGTGTACTCATCTTCTGTACCTGCAATATAATCATCCAGCGGTTCTACCCAGCCTGCCTGGGAGAGCTGTCCAAGCCATCCGGACCAGCAGGTGATGACATCCGGCATCTGGCCTGCATTACCAAGAGCCATGATCTTGTTGGCTGCATCATCCCACGGAACGGACTGATATTCTACATGAATGCCTGTCTCCTCCTCGTATTTTGCGAACAGGCTCTCGAAGTAACTTGTTCTGCTGTCACTCGGGGATACATCCAGGAAGCTTAATTCCTTAACATCCCCGCTGTCGGTTGTTCCGGCCTCGGAACCTGCGGTGGAAGTTTCGGATCCTGCTGTACTTCCTGCTGCGCTTCCTCCTGCATTTCCGGAATTGCCGCCGCAACCGGTGAACAGTGTGGCTGCCATAGCTGCTGCCATGACCAGACTAACTACTTTTCTCTTCATGTTTTCCTCCTTCTCATGGTGTTTCCATGACTCTTGTTATCATACAAAAGCACCTGCCACTGGCAGCCTCTCCTGTATTTTTTGTATTAAAACCTGCAGATCCTCAATCTACAGCTGTTTTAATCCCTGTTCCAGATCAGCGATCAGATTGTCGCTGCCTTCCAGTCCGCAGTAGATGCGGATCAGTCCTCTCTTACCACCGATCAGCTCAATGGCTTCATCCGGCTCCTTTAATAAAGGAAGGATCACGAGGCTCTCATGCCCGCCCCAGGAGCAGCCCTTTAAGAATAATTTCAGGCTGTTGGCCAGACGTATCGCGGTCTCAGGATTCTCATCCACCAGTTCAAAGCTCATCAGACTCGTGTGGCCCTTCTGCTGTCTGGCGATGATGTCCGCCTGTGGGTGTGATTTCAAACCTGTATAATAGACTTTTTTAACTTTTTCATGCTGTTCGAGATATTCGGCAACGGCCATACCGGTCTTTTCGAGGGTATGGACTCTGGTATCCAGGGTTCGCAGTCCCCGAATCGTCAGCCAGGCTTCCATCGGTCCCATGATGCCGCCAAACAGTTCCCTCATCTGGGTCATGATCATCCGCATCATGTCCTCGTCCTTACCTACAAGAACACCGCCGATGATATCACTGTGTCCTCCAATGAATTTAGACATCGTATGCATCACGATATCAATACCCATATCCAGCGGTTTCTGGAAGATCGGAGACAGACACGAATTATCGATGTAGGTCTTGAATCCTCTGCGGTGGGCGATCTCAGCGATGGCCCTTAAATCTACTACTTTAAATACGAAGGTTGCCGGGCTCTCCAGGATCATCAGATCCGTATTATCCTGTACGGCATCCTCGATCTCCTGCAGATCGGTACCGTCCACAAAGGTAATGGTCATATTAAACTTCGGTCCGAAGATGCTGGCAAACATCCGCTTGACCGGCATGTACACATCCTTCATGCAGATCACATGACTGCCGGCTTTGCAGGTGGCCATGACAGCGGCTGTAAAGGCTGCCATACCGGAGGCAAAGACAACGGCTCTGGAACCATGCTCAAGTTCAGCAATCTTTCTTTCTAATATATGTACGGTCGGATTACCGTCGCGTCCGTAGACGAAACTGTCATCCGCAAAGATATCTACACCATTGTACTGCTCCACACTGTCATAGGCATGCAGGGAATTCATGAATATCGGAGGTACCACTGCATTCATATAGCGGTTGTATTCGTCCCCCGTATGGGTCAGGGAAAGCAGATCTTTTTTTTCTGTATTATCCATAATAGCTCCTCTTAGTGGTCAGACCACTGAACATTTTTAAAAAGCAAATCCTCAACTGGTCGATATGTGCAGTATTTTGGATTTGTCGCAAATAATTATGTTCATTTTTCGGCAAAACGCTGTGTTTTTCTTTGTTTTCCACGGTTTTACTATATGTTTAAGATAGCGAAACCGACATTTATTGTCAATAGTCTTGTGCGTCTTTTTAACTATCCTCTGCATTTTCCCCATTTTGCACAGAAAAATCAACCGATTTTTTACATTCACTTTTGTTGAATGTCACAAAAACCGATGCTATAATACAAGCAATATGCCGAAACAGTAACGTTTCGGTCATATACAGTCTATTACTTCAGAAAGGAATGAACGATGAGCGAAAAATTCAAAAACACGAAACGCTGCTATCTGATCGATCATCATTCTCCCCAGCCTCCGATCGTGCCGCTTGGCCACATGGACATCGAGGAGTATGACCATTTCTTTGAAACAGCCAACATAGACTCACTCATGGTGTACTGCAAGGATCACTGGGGTGTGACCTACTATGACTCCAAAGTGCCGGGCGCCCAGAAACATGCCGGTGTCAAAGGTGACTGGATCCGCACCGTCAGAGACAAGACAGCTGAAAAAGGGATCGAATTTGTTGCTTACTACTGCATCGAATACGATGAAGGTGCTGCCAGACGTTTCCCTGAATGGCGTGTCCGCAAGGCCGACGGTACACCGCTGATCCGTGACGATCTCTATGCCAAATGGAGCCTGATGTGTTACCAGACGGGCTACCGTGAATATGCCCTGTCCCAGCTGGAGGAGATCATCAGCAACTACCACCCGGATTCCCTGTTTCTGGATATCTTCGGCGCTTCTTTATGCTATTGCGACAACTGCCGCAAAAAATTCCAGAATCGCTTTGGCTACATGCTGCCGGAATCCCAGGCTGATATCCAGGCACATAAAAACGACGTTACCACCTTCTTAGACGATAACGCCTCTGACTTTTACGATGAACTTTCCGGCCGCTTAAAGGCGATCGATCCGACACTGGCGATCACGATCAACTTTGCGTGCCACTATCCGAAATATATCCGCGACAAACTGGACTACCAGTACAGCGAGCCGCTGCTAAAGGACAACTGGTTCTCTTCTGCTTATGCGAGAGATACCGCAGTCGGCATGTATCCGATGCTGGCTCCGGGCGAGGCAAGTGCCGTTTATAACTATGACAAGGCCACTCAGTATATCTGTGACCTGTCCTCCATCGCTGCCCAGGGCTGCCGTGTCGGTATGTATTCCGGCTCCCAGCATATCGATGGTACATTGGAGCATGAAGAATCCCGCCGTCTCGGTGCGGTCTTCCACGAATTAAAGACACTGGCACCGTATCTTACCCAGACACGCCGTCCGGTACGCAGCATCGGTATCGTACAGAGTGACGCTTCCAAAGCTGCCGGTCCGGATGCTTTCCAGGCCGATGCGATCATCCGTATGAAACGCCACAGTCCGCACACCGATGCGATCCTTGGTGCAATGATCGCCTGCGAGCAGGCCAAAGTACCGTATACCGTACTTCCGGTGGACAGCATCACCGATGAGCTTCTGGCCGACTATGACCTGATCCTGCTGCCGGAGGTTTATGTGACCACACCTGAACTTTTAACCACCTTAAAAGCCTATACAGAAAAAGGCGGCAAGCTCGTGATCAGCGGCAAGACCGGTCTCTTTGGTGCTTCCGTGGATGAGCTGACCGGTACGTCCTTTGTCAAAGTTCATGACGAATATGCCCAGAACGACTGGAGTGCTTACATTAAAGCGGTAGATCCGGCACAGTTTAAAGGTCTTTTATCCTGTACGACCCCACCGGTCAGCGAATTTTTCATAGAGACAAAGCCGCAAACAGCCAAAACACTGGCTACTTTCGCCCTGCCAAGCGTAGCCTGCTCACCGACCGAATGGATCAACTGGTGGAGTCCGCCGCCGGCCGTCGAAGCTTCCGATATCCCGGCTGTAACATTCAATACTGTTGGCAAGGGACAGGTCATCCGTCTGGCATTTGATTATTTCACGATGTCCCAGAGAGAGACCTACCGTGATACACCGGATTTCTTCCGTGATCTTTTACGGATTCTGGATATCACACCGGTTGTTCAGAATATAACCGATATTCCGGATATCCTGCGCACGGCATTTTTTGAAGAGGATGACTGCTATCAGGTACATCAGATCTCCACGATTGCCAATCGCTACCACGGAGAGACACTGCCGGTCAGCGGTGGCAGGCTGGTATTTACCGAAAAAGTGCAGTCCGCAGAGTGTGTATACCCGGCAAAGCAGGAACTGCCGGTGACAAAGACTGATGATGGATGGGAAATTGAACTTCCTACGTTTGAAAGTCAGCAGTTTATTGTGATTAAAAAATAATTTCTGCAATACAGAAAGGAGCCATTTTACCGGCTCCTTTCATGTAAAATGAAAAAAGCAACTGGTTGTTCTCCCTTACGAACACACCATTTGCTTTTTTATTTTCTCTATTCCATCTGCTTTGCCAGAAAACCTGCTGCCACAGTCAGGATCTTATATTCTCCCTGCCCCGGTGCCGGTTTGTCCGGACGGCCACACAGAATCACAGCTCCGTGTACGTCACCGGAATGAAGAATCGGACAGATCAGCTGCGGCTGTTTGTCCCGTTCAGAGACTTTGTCCTTCAGCAGCAGTATGCCTGTTTTGTACTGCCGTCCTTCTCTTTCCTGGATCAGCTGTTCCACTTGCTCACTTAACGGTTGCCCCAGATACTCTTTACTGCCCGGACCACAGGCTGCTATCACCTGATCACAGTCCGTCACACAGACCAGATACCCCGTGATCTGTGAAACAGTCTCCGCCACCTTGACGGCATGCTCGCTGAGTTCCCCCACCGGGGAATATTTTTTCAGAATAACTTCCCCGTCTTTCCCTGTAAAGATCTCCATCGGCTCACCTTCCCGAAGATGAAGCGTGCGTCGGATTTCTTTGGGAATAACAACTCTGCCAAGATCATCAATGCGCCGCACAATCCCTGTAGCTTTCATATAATAATTCCTCCTGCTTCGTACATACTTTCCATAATTTGTGTGATATGGGTAGTATGTGGAAAGCAGGAGGAAATATGCATTTTAGTCTCAGCTTTGAAGTCTTTGTAGCCTTTATCCTTGCAATGCGTTTCAAATAAAATCTCTTTCGTTTTCTATCTTTACATCTCTCCTGCAATTTCCCTCGCCACAAACACACCACTGGCCGAAGCGTGGGACAGGGAGTGGGTAACGCCGCTGCCGTCACCGATCAGGTAGAGACCTTTGTAACGGCTTTCGAGATGCTCGTCGATGTCGGCTTCCATATTGTAGAATTTGACCTCCACGCCATACAGCAGGGTATCGTCGTTGGCTGTGCCCGGGGCGATCTTATCCAGGGCATAGATCATCTCGATGATACCGTCGAGAATACGCTTTGGCAGTACGAGACTTAAATCACCGGCAGTTGCCTTTAGGGTCGGTGTGACCAGACCCTCCTCGATCCTCCGCTCGGTACTGCGGCGGCCACGCACCAGATCACCGAAACGCTGCACGATGACACCCCCGCCCAGCATATTGGACAGACGGGCGATACTCTCACCATAGCCGTTGCTGTCGTTAAACGGCTCAGAAAAATGCTTGGCAACCAACAGGGCAAAATTCGTATTTTCCGTCTGCTTTTCTTTGCCCTCATAGCTGTGGCCGTTTACTGTAATGATGCCATTCGTATTTTCATTAACAACGATACCGTTCGGATTCATACAGAACGTGCGGACATTATCCTCAAATTTCTCCGTACGATAGACGATCTTGCTCTCATACAGCTCATCCGTCAGATGCGAGAAGATCACGGCCGGGATCTCGACACGGACACCGATATCGACACGGTTGGATTTTGTCGGAATATCCAACTCCTCACAGATATGCTGCATCCACTTGCTGCCGCTGCGGCCAACGGAAACGATACACTTTTTGCAGCTGTAGCTCTTGTCGCCGCAGATTACGCTGTAGCCATCCTCATCCACATGGATTGTATCAACCGGTGTGTCAAAATAGAAATCCACCGTCTCACTGAGCTTTTTGTACAGATTTTCCAGCACAATATAGTTGATATCCGTACCCAGATGGCGCACCGATGCATCCAGAAGCTTCAGCTTGTTCTGGATACAGACCTTTTTAAACTTCGTACCGGCTGTAGAGAAAAGGCGGGTTCCTTCGCCGCCGTACTCCATGTTGATATCATCCACGTAGTGCATCAGATCCAGCGCTTCCTTACGGCCGATATGCTCATAGAGTGTGCCGCCGAAATCGTTAGTGATATTGTATTTTCCATCGGAAAAAGCACCGGCTCCGCCGAAACCGCTCATGATCGAACAGGTCTTGCAGTGGATACAGGTCTTGACCTTGTCGCCGTCGATCGGACATTTTCTCTTATTTAAAGCATGGCCAGCCTCAAATACGGCTACCTTCAGCTGTGGAGCCTGCTTCATCAGCTCATAGGCAGAAAAAATGCCGCCCGGGCCGGCTCCGATAATGATCACATCATATCTATCCATATACATATACCTTCCTTATCGTTTTTCATCCTTTCCAGTATATGTGGAAACCCGCATTTTGTCCATATATCGAACTATACAAAGATCATCTTATTCTTTTATGTACATATACCTGCAAAAAGCGGACTGCCATCACCCGTTTTCCGGTAACAGCAGCCCGCCTTTTATGTGTTGTGTTTGTGTTTTTAATATGTGTGTTTGTGTTTTGTATTATATTTTCCACCGGGGGAAAGTTATGGCTTATTTTGTGATTTCGCCGTTCTCATCCCACAGATCATGCCAGTCCTTTGCACCCGGCCACAGGAATACCTGTCCTTTAACCAGACGGTTGTTGGCTTCCAGTGTTTTGATCTTGGCCATCTCTTCTTCTGTCAGCGGATCGTTGTCGATGGTGCTTGCCAGGTTGCTGACATACTCAGCTTCCCATACGGAGAATGGAATCGGAATAGCACCTCTTTGTACTGCCCATTTCAGACAAATCAGAGCCGGATGGCAATGATGTGCTTCTGCGATCTCCTGCATGATCGGAGTCTTCATATCAGCGATATCGCCCGGCTCCATATCACGCTCCGGTCTCTGCGGGGAACCCAGCGGCATGAAACCTACCGGCTGGATGCCGTGGCCTCTTAAATAGTTGAAGACATCTTCCTGCTGGAAGCACGGATGCTCCTCAAATTCACACATAGCCGGTTTGATGCGGCAAAGCGGCAGTACAGCCTCCAGTTTCGGGATAGTCATGCTGGACATACCGATACCCTTTGTCAGACCCATATCTACCAGACGCTCCAGCTGTCTCCAGGTCTTCATAAAACGCTCTACAGTGAACGGTTTGGAATCCGGGTTACGGGAATCTACGTCACAGTGCGGTGCATGATAGTTCGGGAATGGCCAGTGCAGGAAATACATATCTACGTAATCCAGCTTCAGATCCTTTAAGCTCTTTGCCAGAGCGATCAAGATATCGCCATCGCCATGCATGTCGTTCCATGCCTTTGTCATGATGAACAGATCTTCTCTCTTGCAAAGACCATCGCGGAATGCTCTCTGGAATACATCACCGATCATAGCCTCATTACCGTAGCAGGCTGCACAGTCGAACATACGATAGCCGGCTTTGATAGCGCCGTAAACAGCCTCAGATACCTGATCAGCTGTGAAACGGTCAGAACCGAAGGTTCCCATACCGATGCACGGTACTTCCTGTCCGTTATTTAACACGATTTTCGGAATTGCATCCGGATTGATTGTACCCATAGTAAAAATCCTCCTTATTTTTTTGCCTAAACCGCCTTTGGCGGTGAATGCTCTTATATACAATACAGTGCGGATACACTGTGTTGTTACCACTGTTTTTTAGCAGATTTCTTCGATCTCAACCTGCGGATAGATCCGCTCCATATCCTCTTTGACAAAGAAACCTGTCTCTTCTCTCAGAGCTGCTGCTGCAGAGATCGCACTGGCTTTTTTCAGAGTTTCCTTTACGGAAAGTCCCTCACTTAAGCCCAACGCAAACCCGGCGATCATCGAATCGCCACAGCCAACGGTATTGACCGCATCGATCTTCGGCACTCTGGCCCGGAAAGTACCCTCGTCGCTGACAACAAAGGAACCATCACCACCTAAGGATACGGCTACGATATCCACACCCTTTTTATGTACCTCCCTGGCTGCATCCAGCATATCCTTGAAGTTATCGCAGGTCTTACCGGTCAGCATACGGATCTCATCGATATTCGGCTTGATCATGGTCGGTTTGGCCTCAATACCAAGCTCCAGCAGCTTGCCGCTGGTATCGAGAATGACCTTTTTACCGGCATCCTTACAGATCTTAACCAGTGTCTGGTAGGCATGGCCGTCAAGTCCTTTCGGAACGCTGCCGGACATTGCCACAACATCAGCTTCCTTTACCAGCTCTTTGAATTTCTCTGTAAATCCCGCAAAATCCTCTTCACTTACAGTAAAGCCCGGCTCCAGATACTCTGTCTGTACATGATTTACCGTATCCCAGATATTGATACAGGATCTGCTCTCGCCCTCTACATGGTAAAAGGCCGGTTCGATGCCAAAGGGTTTTAAGGACTCCACAATATACTGTCCGGCATGACCGCCGACAAATCCGGTGGCTACGACCTTTGCCCCGGCAATGGAGGCAGGCTTGGACACATTCAGTCCCTTGCCGCCCGGTGTGTAGGTGCACTCCTTTACACGGTTGACCTCGCCCATGGAAGCCCCTTCCACGACGTATCTCTTATCTATCGATGCATTTAATGTAACTGTCAGTATCATGCTTATGCCTCACTGTCGATCAGAATCTTACCCTTTACTGTACCCGGTGTCTTGAACAGCTCGAAGGCTTCGTCGATCTTGCTGAGCGGTACGATTTTGAAGGTAAAGGAATCATCCAGCTTCAGATCACCTGTTGCAAAGTAATGTGCTACGCAGTCCCACTCATGTCCCGGGAACGGTGCGCTGTAGGACATCCAGGAACCGGTCAGATTGAACTCTTTACGGTTGATATTCTCCCACTCTTTTACAGTGAAGGACAGCTCTTTGGTCGGTGTACCAATAAAGCATACGTCAGCTTTGTTGGCTGCCAGCTCAAAGGCCATTTTCATGGTGATGGTATTTCCGGCTGTCTCGAAGACATAGTCAAAACCTCTGCCACCTGTCAGCGCTTTGGCTTCGTCCATGAAACCTTCCTTTAATGTATTGATACCGGCTGTGGCACCCAGACGTTTGCCCAGCTCCAGTCTCTCATCTACGATATCGAAAACAACAACTTCTTTGGCACCGAAGATCTTAGCCCACTGCATGGTCATCATACCGACAGTACCGCCGCCAAGGATCGCTACGGTCTTGCCACCTTTGTAATTGGTTCTTTCCAGACCGTGTAAAGCTACGGTAGCAGGCTCAAAGAAAGCTCCCTGCTGAAAAGATACGCTGTCGTCAAATTTAACGGCATTGGCTTCCGGTACGCATACATACTCGGCAAAGCTTCCGAAAGAATGGGAACCGATGAAATCGTAATGCTTGCACAGGGAGTAGTTACCCTTCTGACAGTCCTCACATTTCATACACGGAACCAGCGGAATACCGGCTACTCTGTCACCCGGTTTTACAGCTGTGACACCCTCGCCAACCTCTGCGACTGTACCGGAATACTCATGTCCTAAAACGATCGGATAAAAATGTGCAGCGTCTGCGTTGACACGCGGAATATCGGAACCGCAGATACCTGTGTATTTTACCTTGATCAAAACCTGTCCTTTTTTCGGCACCGGTTTCTCGATGTCCTCATAACGAATATCGCATTTTGCGTGAACTACGCCAGCTTTCATTGTTTCCATTACTGATTGCCTCCTCTTTTTTTCATGATACCCTTCAGCTGCTGATACAGCTCCAGGTAGGTTTCATAATCAGCGTCGTAAACGGCGCGGTTTTCTGTATTTGGTGCATGCTGTCTCCTGACTTCAATTGTCTTATCCACAGCCTCATCAAAATCTTTATACACTCCGGTACCAACACCGGCCAGGATCACAGCACCCAGCGTGGTTGCTGTATCGGATGCCGGTACAACGATCGGCTTTCCGGTGATGTCGGCTTTGATCTGTGTCCATAACAGGGAATTTGCAGAACCACCCATGGCTCGCAGCACATCAACTTTTGCCCCTACAGACTCTGCCACATCCAGGTTGTGTTTCAGGGCATAAGCCGTACCCTCCATAGCCGCACGGATCATATGCCCCTTGGTCTTGGAAAAATCAAGGCCATAGAAGACGCCCTTGGCATCCGGATCCCAGATGGGGGAACGCTCACCGGCCATATAGGGAAGGAAAATCACACCTTCGCTGCCAGCCGGTACTTTCGCTGCCTCTTCATTGAACAGATCCAGAGAACTCTTGCCCTTCTCTTTTCCGGCGATCCGCTCGTAAGCACCAAACTCACGCTCCAGCCAGCGCATCACACCACCGCCGCCTGTCGTACCGCCCTGTAATAACCAGCGATCCGGCACAACATGATAGCCAAGAATCAGACGGGCATCACCCTTCGGGCTGTCCGTACAGATACTCATACCACCGGCCTGTCCACCCTGTTCCTGTGTCTCACCGACATGGAGCACACCGGTTCCCAGTGTACCGCAGGCAGCATCAAGACCACCGGCCGCTACCGGAATGCCTTCACACAGACCGCATTCTCTGGCGGCTTTTGCTGTCACCTTACCTACGATCGCATGGCACGGATAGATGTCCGGCAAAAGATCTGTGGAAAATCCAAAGGCTTTTGCCATATCGCTGTCCCATGTACCTCTTGCCATGTTAAAGCAATGCAAACCATAGCCCTGGGACAGATCCTGTGACAGCTGTCCGGTCAGCATATAAGCGATATAGCTGTTGGACTGCAAAATCTTTGCTGTTTTTTTGTAAACCTCCGGAAGATTTCTCTGATACCAGAGGATCTTCGGTGTCGTATAAGACGGTTGCAGTGGATTCCCGCAAAGTGCAAGGATCGTATCTGCACCGATCTTCGCATTCATTTCATCACAGATATCCTGTGCTCTCGTATCCATCCAGATCGGAGTGTTGCACAGTACCTCGCCGTCACTGTCCAGCGCAATGGCTGACCAGCTCTGACCATCGATACCGATGCCGGCGATCTCCTCCGGATGGATATTTCCCTTTTCCAGCACCTTCGGTATCGTCTCGCAGATCGCTTTCCACCAGTCTCTGGGATCCTGCTCTGCCCAGCCCGGATGCGGATAATATACATCGTAATCACCATTTCCCGATGCCAGTACATCGCCGGTCTCATCAAAAACAGCGATCTTGCAGGCGCTGGTGCCTATATCAATACCAAGTAAACAGGTTCTCATGTAGTACCTCCCATAGTATGAGCCGTACCGCCCTGCTTCCCGTCTGTGCAGCCAGCTCCTATCGTTTTGATTGATCTGCCTTTTACATATTCCGTCGGCAGAATAACGGTCTGTACCGAGGTATCTGTATCCCCGTCAAGCCGCTTAAGCAAAAGCTCCACAGCTGCTGTTGCCATCTGTCTCGTCGGCTGTGTCATAATACTTAAAGACGGTGAGATCGCCTTTGCAAATTCCAGGTTATCAAAACCGATGATCGATAATTCCTCCGGCACACGGATGCCTGTCTCATTGATTTCGATCATGGCTCCTACGGTCATCTCATAGTTGGAGATCAGCACAGCCGTCATATCCGGGTGCGTCTCATGCAGCTGCTTCATGGCCCTGGCACCGCCCTTGATCGTATAATCTCCACAGACCATCATAGAATCTGTCAGCTTTAAACCGGCCTCCATCATCGCCTTCTGAAAGCCCCAGTTTCTCGCACTGGCTGTATAAATCTCCTGCGGGCCGGCGATCAGGCCGATTTTGGTATGTCCGGCCTCAGTCAGGCGTTTGACCGCCTCTTTGGCTGCGCCCTCGTTATCCGCCAGCACACTGTCATATTCCACACCTCTGACCTTTCGGTCGATCAGCACCACCGGCCGCTTCTGTGCGGAAAACGCAGTCAGCTTTTCGCTGTGTTCCCCGGTTGGCATGATCAGCAGTCCGTCTACACGCTTGTGTAACAAAAACTCAATGGCTTCCGCTTCCCGGTGCACATCACTCCGGCAGTCGCACAGCATCGCTGCATAACCATTCTGACGCAGAATATCCTCTGCTTCGGAAATGATCTCTGCGCAGAACACGTTGTTCAACTCCGGAATCACAATACCTATGGTCTTTGTCTTATTTGTCTTTAAGCCCCGGGCCGTCTCGTTGACCTCGAAATGCAGTGCTTCGATTGCTGCCTCAATCTTGATACGGTTCTTTTCCCGGACATTGCCACCGTTTAAATAAGAGGAAATGGTCGCAAGACCCAGTCCCGTCTCCCGGGCAATATCCTTGATCGTTGCTCCCATAGCCTCTCCTTTCTGCATATTTGCCGTATCCCCAGGTCTGTGCTTTATATATCTGTAGCACAGATGCTTCAGACACTGCTCCTGCTTTTATATATTATCAGATCTCCGCTTTGCCATCACAGCCACACATCTTCATACGTGCCATAACCTGCTCTTTGACAGCCTCGATACCTACAACACCCAGTTTCTTCGGATCGTATGTTTCCGGTTTTTCAGCTAACAGTTTCTTTACAGCGTCCGTGTATGCGACACGAAGTTCTGTAGCAAAGTTGACCTTGCACATACCGTTAGCCACGCATGTTTTAACATCTTCTTCGCTCAGCCCGGATGCACCATGCAGTACCAGCGGAGCATTTACCTTACCGGCGATCACTTTGACTCTGTCCTTATCAAGGACCGGAGTGCCTACATAGAAGCCATGGGCTGTACCGATGGCAACAGCCAGAGAAGATACGCCTGTGCGCTCCTCAAATTCCTTAGCCTCTTCCGGGTCTGTATATTTGTCAGCTTCGGCTTCCAGATCATCCTCTTTACCGCCGACCTTACCAAGCTCAGCCTCTACCGGGATGCCAACGGCCTCTGCCACATCGACAACCTTCTTTGTTACGGCGATGTTCTCTTCGAACGGAAGACCGGAACCATCGATCATAACGGACGTATAACCGGCATTGATGGCCTGTACAGCCAGCTCAAAGCTGCTGCCGTGATCCAGATGCAGGCAAACCGGGATGTCTGTCTTGGCGGCCTCTGCCTTAACAATAGCTGCGAAGGTTTCCAGTGTACCGTATTTTACAGTAGACGGTGTGGTCTGCATCATAACCGGTGCTTTCAGCTCCTCGGCTGCTGCGATAACGGCTTTGACCATCTCCATATTCTCTACGTTGAAAGCCCCTACTGCGTAGTGGCCTTTCTTGGCATCTGCGAGCATTTTGGATGAAGTAACTAATGGCATTTTCTTGTCCTCCTGTATGGATTAACTTACAATATGTACTTATTGTTTTTACAAAACCGAAACGTTTCGGTTTTCTGCGATTTCACTATACAATACTCGAATGAAATTTGCAAGTGTTTTCTTTTCAAATCAGGAAAATACTATGTATGACTGTTTTCATTACGGTTCACTCAGCATCTGAATATCTGTGATCTACTACCACATTATATCAACTATTTTTTTCATCATTTCTCCGTTTCTTTCCCCAAAACCTCTTTACAAAAAACTATACTCCTGCTAAACTATAACTAAATCAACATCATGATATTTCATTTCTGTGTAAAACACATATCACGATCATTCGATCAAAGAAATCTCAGATGTTCATAACAGAATCGACGGAGATTTCTCATTTTCAACAAAACAAGACTTGTGTTTCTCCGTCTCTATTTCAAAGGAGGACTGCATGTTTTATCAAAAAGTACCCTCATATCTGTCCCAGACACTTGATCGGATCGATACCGAAAAAGCATTACGGGATGATTATGCCAAATGTCTGCTGGCCGATCCACAGGTTCTGGCTCATATTGTCCGGGAAGCTATTCCTGTTTTTCACGATATGCCAATATCAGAGATTCTGCCCTGTATTGATCATCCGGTAGTCACCCTGACCTTTCCGGAAATGGTTATGCAAAAGATCCCCGGACAATGGACAGAAGACAACAGCGAAACGGATGGCAAAATACTGTATGATATCCGCTTTACGCTTTTTTATCACGGAACTCCCAGCAAGATTCTGCTGAACCTTGAAGCACAGAGGAGCATAAGCTTTGCAAAGTTGAAATATCATATTGAGAACAGGATCACCTACTATGTTTCCCGGATGATCTCTGCGCAGAAAAATATCGAGTTTTTTCATTCGGATTACGATAATCTCAAACCGGTATACAGCATCTGGATCTGCATGGACACACCGAAAGCCGAGGACTCCGTGATGAAAATAGGTCTTTCCAGCCAGCTGACGTACGGCATCAGCCATTGGCAACCGGTGTTTGATCTTATTCATGCCGTGATCTTTCGTATACGACATCAGGAAAATTTTTCGCCATCCGGGAATACAGCCATCGCTATTCTGGAACTTCTGTTTTCCAAACTTCCAGCAGAGGAAAAAAAGCAGCTTTTGCAGGACACTTATGGATTTATTATGAATATTGAAACGAAAGGATGTGTAAATGAGATGTGCAACTGGAGTGATTTTTTTGAAGAAGAAGCAAGAGAAGAGGGCCTCGCACGGGGACTTGCTGAAGGGCGCGCTCTTGGACTTTCCGAAGGGCTTTCCGAAGGACTTTCCCAGGGGCTTTCCCAAGGGCTTTCCCAGGGACTTTCCCAGGGGCTTTCCCAGGGACTTTCCCAGGGGCTTTCCCAGGGGCAGAAAATCTGTCTGATTTCTCAGGTAATAAAAAAGGTGCAAAAAGGCAAGGATGTAAACTCTGCCTCAAGTGAACTTGAAGAATCTCGAGAAACTATTCAGCCAATCTATACGGCTGTCTTATCCATGCCTGACGCGGATGCCAACCAGCTCTATGATAAACTGTATGGCAGTGAGGCAATACCGACACCTTCCGTATGATGCATACCATCAAAAGGAATTCCCTCTGTAGCTTTCTTTACATGCTAAAACAACCCTAAAAAGCCGATATACATTTCAAAGGAGCATGTTTCCTTTTTTGTATATCGGCTTTCACTATTTCCTATTTTGTACTGTTATTTTGTTACAGACGTCTCTGTCACCGTGGACGATGCTTCACTGCCAGAAGATACCGTTTCGTCTGTCTGTGATCCAACAACCGACCCCGCTGAACTCTCCGCTGCCTCACTGGTCTCGGATGCTGTCGAAGACCGGATGTAATCGGTATTGTCCTCGCCGGAAACAATCGGATTCAGATAGCCGCACTGCACAACTTTGAGGGTATCGGTACTGGAACCGATCAAAATGATATCGCCCTCGTCTGTGTACCATGCATCTCCTGCATTGGATGTACCGGAACGGTCTGTGCTGTCACCATATTTCTTTTTCAGGCTGTCTTTCAATTTATTGTAAATATCCTGGTACTGTTCCTCGGACTCAGCTACTGCGGTCCAGGCCAGACCCATCAGGGCACCTTTGTCATCAAACATATATTTGACTGTACCATCATGATCCAGATAGTTTTTAGCATAGGTATGGGTCTGTCCATAATACATCGACGGATAGGATTCGCCCTCTTCCCCTGTCTCCAGAGTCGCAAGGTCACTCTCTGTCGTCTCCCAGGTAGCTTCTGAAAACGGAGCGATCTGCGCTGTCTTTTTGCTTCCACAGCCTGTCAGTACACTGCCTGCGACAAGCACAAGTCCCAGCACTGCTGCACATACTTTCTGTATTCTCATCTGTCAAAACCTCTTTTCTGTCGTATTTACATACCATAGCATTTCTATACGGTGACTGTCAAGCCAGCCTTTTTTGCTACACCCATGCGAAATACGCCTCGTGAGTTCTCCTAGAATTTGAATACAGCCACACCATACGGTGGCAGCGGATAACCGATCGAATACGGCTGACCGTCACAGACAACAGCTGTCGCTGTATATACAGTCGGTGGCGTGTAATCTCCGCCATATTTCGGATCTTTGCTGTTCAGTACCAGTGTATATTTCTTCTTTTTCGGCACACCGACTCTGTAATCGCTTCGCTCCATCGGAGTAAAATTGATCACAAAAAGCAGATTGTTCTTGCCGGTCGGTGACCAGCGTACAAAACTGAAGATACTTCTGTAGGCATCGTCTGCATTGATCCACTGAAACCCTTCGTACCCCTTGTCATTCTGCCCCAGTGCCGGATACTTTTTATACATATGCAAAAGATCCTTGTAAAACTCCTGTAAATGCCGGTGCGGTGCTTCCTTCAGCAGATACCAGTCCAGTTCTCTGGCTTCACTCCACTCCTGCAGCTGACCAAATTCCTGTCCCATAAACAGAAGCTTTTTGCCAGGATGACCGGTCATAAAAGCATACCCACATTTCAGGTTTTCAAACTTATCCTCCATATAGCCCGGCATCTTATTGAGCATCGAGCACTTCAGATGAACGACCTCATCATGGGACAGCACGAGAACAAAATTCTCACTGAACGCATAGGTCATGGAGAAGGTCATCTTATTGTGATTATCCTTGCGGAAATACGGATCCAGCTTCATATAATCAAGGAAATCATGCATCCAGCCCATATTCCATTTCAAAGAGAAATTCAGTCCGTCATCTTCTACAGGTGCTGTCAGTTTCGGCCATGTGGTAGATTCTTCTGCGATCGTTACCACGCCCGGATTGCGTCCCTGTACGCAGGTATTCAGGTGCTTGAAAAATTCAATGGCTTCAAGATTTTCATTACCGCCATATTTATTGGCTACCCAGCCACCATCACTTTTACCGTAATCCAGATACAGCATAGAAGCTACGGCATCCACACGAAGGCCGTCTACATGATAGTCTTCTACCCAGAACATGGCATTTCCAAGAAGAAAGTTTGAAACCTCCGGACGGCCATAGTTAAAGATCTTTGTACCCCAGTCCGGATGTTCGCCCTGCCGCGGATCCTGATGTTCATAACAGCATGTACCGTCAAACTCTGCCAGTCCGCAGGCATCCTTTGGAAAATGTGCCGGAACCCAGTCAAGAATTACGCCAATGCCCTTTTTATGGAGATAATTGACCATATATTTAAAATCCAGAGGTGAACCATGGCGGGACGTCGGTGCATAGTAACCGGTCACCTGATACCCCCAGGAACCGTCAAATGGATGCTCCGCAATACCCATCAGCTCTACATGGGTATATCCCATATCTTTGACATAGTCTGCCAGCTCCACTGCCAGCTCCCGGTAGTTGTAGTAACCCTCCGGATCCTCTTCAGTCGCCGGATGCTTTCTCCAGGAACCCGGGTGAACCTCGTAAATCGCCATCGGGGATGTATGTACATCGAACTCGGCTCTCTTTTTCATCCAAGTAGTATCGGACCATTTAAAATTTTCGATATCTGCCGTGCGGGATGCCGTGCCCGGGCGAAGCTCTGCCCAGTTACCATACGGATCCGCCTTGTCAAGGATCCGTCCGTCCATGGCGGCAATACGGTATTTGTACATATCACCGATTTTCACGCCGGGAATAAATGTCTCCCAGACACCGATCTCCCCAACTTTTTTCATAAAGTTGCCGCCGTCTTTTTCGCCCCAGTCATTAAATTCACCGATCACGGAAACCGACAGTGCATTTGGTGCCCATACAGCGAAATGGAAGCCCTTTTCGCCTTTTTCTGTCTCTGCGGGATGTGCACCAAGTTTTTTATAAATCTCGTTATGATTGCCCTGTCCAAACAGATACTGATCAAGCTCCCCGAATCTGATCTCGCTCTCTAACATTCTATCATTCCTCCTTATGAATATATTCCGTACATAAACTGCTGCAGGATACTGCGGATCCTGTCTTCTGTAAATTCTTCTCTTTCTTCTTTGGGCTGGTTACAGTACAGCAGAAAAGAAGTATCCAGAATACCCTGTAACCCTAAGGCAAACTGTTTCTGCCTGCCATGCATATTGCCAAGCTCATCGGCGGCTTCTGCAAAAATCTGTACCAGACGGCTGTAATATCTGCCGATCAGAGGCTTTACCACCAGATGTCCTTCGTTTTCTTCACCTGTATAATACAAAGCCAGCGCAAAACGGTATTCCTTCTCATGCGATGTCGCATAATGCAAAAACGTATCCACCACACGATACAGAATATCCGGGAACCGGTCTTCTTCTCTTCTGGTGGCCGCCTGCTCCATCTGTCCCTGCAGTTCGTCAAAGATCCGGCGCATAAGTTCTTCGAGCAGACCTTTTTTGCTGCCGAAGTAATAATACATGGTCGGTTTTGTCACTCCGGCGGCATCTACGATCTCCTGTATGCCTACCGCATCATAACCTCTGGCGTAGAACAGATCCCTTGCACAGGTCAGTAGATTTTCTTTATTTTCCATGATATTCTCCGGTAAAAATGTACATAGTGTTCCACTGTTATCTTCAATTATACCAATCGGTATAGATGAAAGTCAATGAATGTGTCAGAGAATCGGTCGGGGAAATTGTACAAAAAATGACAGGGAAATTGGGAAAAGTGACGGATGCATAAAAAGAAAGAGCGGGCGGCTTTGCTCTATCTCCAGACATCCGTCGCAACCGTCTTTATTGAAGCTTTGCAAACAATCTGCGTGCATTCTGTTCTGTTACAGTTATAACTTCTTCGGCAGAAATATTTTTCAACCGGGCAATTTCTTCGGCCACATAGGGAAGATACAGAGAGCAATTTCGTTTCCCACGATACGGTGTCGGTGCCATATAAGGGCTGTCCGTCTCGAGAACAATGTATTCGAGCGGAATATCCATCACAACATCCTTAAGTTTACGGGCATTTTTGAAGGTTACGACACCTCCAACACCGATATACAGCCCCATCTTCACATATTCCCTGGCCAGTTCCACAGAATAGGAAAAACAGTGCACCACGCCACCGATTTCTCCGGTTTTTTCCTCCTTCATAATATCCAATGTGTCCTTCGCTGCATCCCGGCTGTGGATAATAAACGGAAGCTTTTCCTCCCGTGCTATCGCCAGCTGCTGGCGGAACCAGTACTGCTGCAGTTTCTGATGTTCCTCTTCCTTATGCCAGTAATAATCCAGCCCAATCTCACCGACCGCCACCGTCTTATCCAACTGGCACAGCTCATGCAGCCTGCTCATCGCAACATCATCCAGCTCCTCCACATCATCCGGATGCACACCAACCGCCGCATACACATACGGATACCGCTTCGCCAGCGCCACACTGCTTTCACTCCCCCGCATATTCGCACCCACATTAATTATCCGTCCGATTCCTTCCTTCGGAAAACATTCCAACAAACTTTCTCTATCCTCATCAAATGCCTCATCATCATAATGCGCATGTGTCTCAATAATCATCACTCTTTAACACCTCCACTGACTTCTATCAACCACGTTCTTCCCACGGCGTCCCTCATAATGTAAATAGCGGCGGGACTGCCTTGCTACACCTCCCAGTGCAGCAAGGCAGTCTCGCCGCGTTATCACATTATTTTAGCAGATCTCTGCTCCTGCAGGCATTTCTTTCTCCGGTGTCATCAGCGCCAGATTTCCCTCTGCATCCTCTGCGCAGAGAATCATACCCTCCGACAGCACTCCGGCCAGCTTCGCCGGTTTCAGATTTACCAGGACCATGACCTTCTTGCCAACCATCTCCTCCGGGGAATAGTGAGCCTTGATGCCGGACACGATCTGTTTTACCTGACTTCCGATCTTCACCTGACTGCACAGCAGCTTCTTTGACTTTTTCACAGCCTCACAGGCAATGATCTCACCCACCTGGAACTGCATCTTACCAAACTCCTCAAAAGTAACCTCCGGCTTAGCCTCGATATCGATCACAGCCTCTTCCTTTTCCGGCTCTGCCGGAGCTGTCGCTGTTTTCTGTGCGGCCTTGATCACTTCCACCTTTTCCATAACCTCTTTGAGATCCAGACGGGCAAACAGGATCTGCGGTGCATCTGTTACCTTCTGACCGGACGGATACTGGCCAAACTTCTTCAGATCATCGTACTCTCTGGCCGGTGCATGCAGCTGATCCAGGATCTTTTCTGTCGTTTCCGGCATAAAAGAGGACAAAAGTGTCGCACCGATACAGATGCTCTCTACCAGATTGTACAGAACCTCCTCCAGACGTTCTTTCTTTGTCTCATCCTTGGCCAGTGCCCACGGCATCGTCTCATCGATATATTTATTGCAGCGTTTGAACAGATTGAAAATCTCCGTCATCGCATCTGCCACACGTAGCTCATTCATTTTGGCTTCCACTTTGTCTACAGTTGCCACACATACAGCCTTCAGATCTGCATCCACATCCTCTGTCACACCCGTCTGTCTTACAAGGCCATCAAAATATTTATTTGACATGGAGATCGTACGATTCACCAGATTACCCAGTGTATTGGCAAGCTCAGAATTCAGACGCTCTACCATCAGCTCCCAGGTAATCACACCATCGTTCTCAAACGGCATCTCATGCAGTACAAAATAACGGACAGCATCCACACCGAACAGATCCACCAGATCATCCGCATAGATCACATTGCCCTTGGATTTACTCATCTTACCATCACCCTGTAACAGCCACGGATGACCAAATACCTGCTTCGGCAGCGGCAGATCTAGCGCCATCAAAAAGATCGGCCAGTAAATGGTATGGAAACGGATAATATCCTTACCAATCAGATGCAGGTCGGCCGGCCAGTTTTTCTTAAACAGGTCGCTGGAATTTCCGTCACAGTCATAACCAATACCGGTGATATAGTTTGTCAGCGCGTCCAGCCATACATACGTTACATGTTTCGGATCAAACGTTACCGGAATACCCCAGGTGAAAGAGGTACGGGATACACACAGATCCTGCAGACCCGGCAGGAGGAAATTGTTCATCATCTCGTTTTTACGGGATACCGGCTGGATAAACTCCGGATGCGTATTGATATGCTCGATCAGACGGTCAGCATATTTACTCATCTTGAAGAAGTAAGCCTCCTCCTTCGCTGGTGTACACGGACGTCCACAATCCGGGCACTTACCATCTACCAGCTGGGACTCTGTAAAGAAAGACTCACACGGTGTACAGTACATACCCTCGTAGTAGCCTTTGTAGATATCTCCCTGATCGTACAGCTTTTTGAAGATCTTCTGTACCTGTTTCTCATGATCAGTATCGGTCGTACGGATGAATTTATCATAGGAAGTATTCATCAGATCCCAGATTCTTTTGATCTCACCGGCAACATTGTCTACATATTCCTTCGGAGTAATACCGGCCTCCTCGGCTTTCAGCTCGATCTTCTGGCCGTGCTCATCCGTACCGGTCTGGAAGAATACATCGTAGCCCTGCTGTCTTTTGAAACGGGCAATGGAATCTGCCAGCACGATCTCGTACGTGTTACCGATGTGCGGCTTGCCCGATGTGTAGGCAATCGCTGTTGTCATATAATATTTTCCTCTGTTCATGTCATTTCTCCTTTCTTCAAAACCTGCAAAGGTGTCCGTAAATAAGGCAATAAAAAAGTCTCCCCCTCTACGGGGAAGACGATGCTCTCGTGTTACCACTTCCATTTACTGCTTTCTCACAAAAACAGCCTCTGCAGGTACATGCACATACCTATCCGCTATAACAGGCGGAACCTGTCGCAGCCTTAGTGTCAAAAAGACGACCTCGGTGCGCCTCTCCAGAGCCATGTTCCCATATCCTACTGATGCACCCCTCTCAGCCGCCGGGGATTCTCTGTAACACGTTCTTATATGGTACTCTCTCCATCCTTGTGTTTGGACGTATATTGGAAGAGTAGCATATTTGGAGCCAAATGTAAACGGGGAACAGCGGAATTTTCCTATGAAAAAATGAAAAAGCTGACAAAAGCACAGGCCAAGGAAAAGGGCTATCGTGCATGTAAAAAATGTTACAGATAAGGTAAGATGCTGAATGCAGAAAGGAGTGGGCACTATATTCCCACTCCTTATCCTTTTATTTTTCCGCTTCTAATTCACTTCAAACTTACTTCAATATAACTTCAATATCTACTTCAATGTCACTTCAAACAAACTTCATTTTAAATTGAAGTATATTCTGCCAGCATAAAAAAGAGCAACTATGAGAAACACGCTCCGCGAGTTTCTCAAGTTATCGCGGCAGTCGCCAAGGTCTCATGCAAGCATGGACTTTGGCTCGTTGCTCGCGTAAAAAGAGAGAACCACTTCCGTGATCCTCTCCCGTAAAATCCCATATTTTATACAACTTCTTAGCCGAAGTATCTCTCCAGCAGACCCTTGAATGCACGGCCGTGTCTTGCCTCGTCACGGGCCATCTCATGTACTGTATCATGGATAGCATCCAGACCAGCTGCTTTTGCACGTTTAGCCAGATCTGTCTTACCAGCTGTAGCGCCGTTCTCAGCCTCTACACGCATCTCGAGGTTCTTCTTTGTGCTGTCTGTAACAACTTCACCCAGAAGCTCTGCGAATTTTGCTGCATGCTCAGCCTCTTCGTAAGCTGCCTTCTCCCAGTACAGACCGATTTCCGGATAGCCTTCACGGAAAGCTACACGAGCCATTGCCAGATACATACCAACCTCGGAGCACTCACCGTTGAAGTTTGCTCTTAAGTCTGCCAGGATATCTTCGCTGACACCCTCAGCTACACCTACAACATGCTCTGCAGCCCATGTCATATCTCCGGACTGCTCTGTAAATTTGGATGCCGGTGCGCCACACTGCGGACATTTCTCCGGTGCTGCTTCGCCTTCGTAAACATAGCCACATACATTACATACAAATTTTTTCATTTCGGTAATCTCCTTTTTTATATTAAAATTTTTGTGTTCCTCTGTATATCAGCAGGCTGTGCCTGTTAATAACATCTCTTACTGTGTAAGACAGCTGTTTCATTTGCATTTACCACACACACCGTAATAGTATGTGCAGGAATCCTCCACCAATCCATCAAAGCCAAGCTCGGCCAGAACTTCGGGATCCTTACTGCTGACATGGGGAAGATCAATAATACTCTGACACCTGCGGCAGACGAAATGATCATGCGGTGCGGCATTCGCATCAAAATGATCGGCTCCCGTACCGACAGAAATCAGGCGGATCTCTCCGAGATCATTGAGAAGCGTCAGATTACGGTAGACTGTACCGAGACTGATATTCGGGATCTCCTGCTTGACATTCTCATAAATCTGCTCCGCCGATGGATGATCGGTGCGGCTTTTTAAATATGTCATAATGGCATCCCGCTGCCTGCTTCTTCTGGTCTTTACCATCGGCATCGCCTCCTTTTTTTCTTGTCAGGATTATTTCTTGATTAGATAATAACAGGAATGATTACTGTTAGTCAACTATAACATGAGAAATTTTTGACTTTTTCAGAGGAATTCCATTTACAGCAGCTGTAACGTCTCCCGTATCTCTTTTTCTTTTCTGTCCGTCATCTGTGCAATTTCTTTTAATGTATATCCTTTTTTATACAACATGCTCATTAATTCTTTTCGTTCCTCATTTCGACCACGTTCCAGGCCCTGCTTCACACCTTTCTCTATTGCAGCATCTAATACATCACACATTGTCTCTACCCTCTTTCCATCTGTTTTATATTGTATTTCTGTAAATCTGCTGTCATTTTCCATAATGGAAAGCAACTGCAAAACAGCATCTACATGTTGTATTACCATATTTGATGGTGTGTATTCTTTATTCTTTCTTTTTTGTACGAAATAGTCAGCTACGATTTTAAAATCAGATTGAAACATTTCCACCTGCTCTTCGCTCAAATATGCTATTTCAAAAAGATTCATACCGTAATCATGCACATATGGATCCAATCCCTTTGGTATCGTTACTTTTTCAAGTAATGATATCGGTGCATTCCATTTGCGTCGATATCCGAAATACAGCACAATCGTAATCACAGGATATCTACTGCCTACCGACTTTTTTTCATCTAACTGTGCCCTATATGCAGCGCCGTCGTATCCGATCACCCGAAATACCATATCTGGATCCACGGCAGTCTGATTTTCAATTCCTATACAGGCAAAACGCACTTCACCTTTTTTCCATCGTTTGATCACATCCCTGTCCAGCGCATGCAGAGTACCGCTTTCTTTATAAAATGCTTTCGCTTCCTTTTCTTCTAATTCTTCCGGACGAATAACCTGCTGCCCCTGAAACAGCAATACATTGACAATGTCTGCAAACACATCGTCATACGCCACAAGAATCTTTTCGCTTAAGTCCTTCTGTCCCATAAAAACTCCCTGTTCTGTTGTATCTCGTATTTTTGGAAAAATAACGACTGTTAAATCTGATATGCTATAATGACTGACGAATATATGATATGAAACCAGCATGCTACACTCAACTATTTTTATCGTCTTAATTACTATATTACTATTACTTGTACTTGTCAATACTTCTCTTTATATTTTCTCACATTTTGTGCTGAATCTGTCCCCCCGAGGTTTCTTCTATAGGGCAGTAAAAAACGTGCAAGCAAATTGCCCCGACCCTGCCCTCTTTTCCCGGACAGGTACGCTCTTTGGCATTCTGCTCACACGTTTTATTTTCTCTGCTTATTGTATAAACAAAAGCTTCCCCTGCACCTCTTTCTTCAGTACAGCTCCAAAGGTACGGGAATCCACGGAATTTTCACGGTTGTCACCGGCTACGAAAACCTTGCCCGGCTCGACAGTGTACGGCAGCTGGATACCCTTTTCGGGAATCGTCGTCCGACCCTGTACATACGGCTCATCAAGCTCCTTATCGTTTACATAGACCCTGCCGTCCCGTACATCCACGATATCACCGCCTACAGCGATGATCCGCTTCACATAATACTCACCCGACGGCATCCGCACAGAAACAATATCGCCCCGCTTATACTCCGGCACGATCCGCACATAGGCGGTCAGCTGTCCATCCTGCAGTGTCGGCTCCATCGACTCTCCCTTTACAAAAGAAATCCCCGCCACAAAGTGGAATGCCGCCAGCACCACGATAAAAAGAATAGCCAGACCGACACAGGTTCTCAGCCAACGCTGCTTTCTGTCATCATATTTTTTCAGTACTCTCTTATTCTGCTTCATCCCTGCCACTCTTTTCTATCCTTTTTCCTGCAAAAAGCCCCGACATCGCCGGGGCCTTTTACCTTTTCTTTTATGCTTGTGTGGAAGTACTCTCCACATCCACGTCCTCTGAGTAGATCTCCGAAATCTGGTCCTCCAGATCCTTCTGTGTCTTCTTCATGCTCATGAACTTATAAGCAAAAATCACTGCTACTACGATCAGGATAATCAGTGCGATAAGATCCCACCAGCAAAAGCCCAATCGGGTATGTTCCAGTATATACGACATAATACCGCCTCCTTACTTCGCCTCTGCCTGTTTCGGTCCCGGAATCTCAGCCGCCTCGGCCGCCTTGACGATCGCCTCGGTCGCACCGGCAATACCGGCTGTATTCAGCACCTGATCCAGATTCGTCATAGTTTCTTCCATCGTCTCGTGAAACTCATCTTCACGTTTCTTCTGGTTTCTGTGATGAACGACTGCGATTACAATGATCACCACTGCAACAACAAACGCCGGCCAATCCCAGAAGTGGAACGGAGTATTTGTATGTGTCCACACATAAAAATTCTGTAACATTGTTCTCTACCTCCCTGTATGTAGATCACCGACCGGCCGGTACGACCGGTCAGTGAAACCTGTGGTTACATCTTGCGCCTTATGCGTTTGCCTGCTTCTTTTCTTCTGCCAGCTTTTTGGCCTCTTCGAGATATTTTGCCATATCTTCATCGGAAAGGTCAAGCTCTTTCTGAATCGATGCGATCGCAAGCTGTTCTCTTAATTCCTCAACCTTCAACTGACGATTCTTTCTGCTCTTGGTATACAGAGCGAAGATGATCAGTGTCAGCAGCATGATCAGGAAGTGAAGGATACAGCAGGCATGATCGTCAAGATTCATGTTTGCCAACGGTGTCGGGGTATCCTCTACCGGTGTCAGGTCGTATCCACCGTTATCATCCGGCTGGATCACACCGTCTGCAGGTGCCGGGTTGGCATCTGCCTGGCCTGCATTGTTATTGGCTGCATTGTTGCCATTGTCTGCGTTATTCGCATTATTGGCATTGTTATTATTGTTGTTGACTGCATTACCGCCACCATTATTTCCACCGTTATTCGGCTGGTTCGGGTTCTCCGGATCATCCAGAACTTCATCCGGTCCATCCGGTGTGTAGATTACCGTTACCGTAATATTGGCTGCCGGCATACCCGTTGCCGGGAGTACGACTGTACCGAAGTTCGGTGTGTAACCATCGATCGCCGGAGATACGACTGCATCGATTGTCTCACCTGCCAGTAATCTGGCTGTGTAATCCGGTGCTGCTGCATTGCCGTTGTTATCAACGTAGTGGATGGTCAGCGCGTAAGTCTTTTCGGTCGGGGTCGGATCTGTTTCACCACTCTTGGACGGTGTTGTCGGTCCATTCGGATTCTCCGGATCTTCACCAGGTTTCGTTGTGGATGTCACATTGACTCTGTTGGCCAGTGTGCCATCGGCATCAGCTCTGGCTACCGTGTAGGAAGCCTTCAGCTCGATGCTTGCTCCGACTGCCAGTGTGGCGATCGTAGCTGTGTTGCCGTTTACAGTTACACCAGCTTTGTTTGCGATCACGGCATTGCCGCTTGCACCCTGCATCTGATCTGCTACGGTCAGATTGTTGAGGGTCAGGTTACCGGTGTTGGTGATGCGAATCGTGTAGTTGATCACATCGCCTACCTTGTATTCAGCCTTCGGATTGTCAACAGTCTTGGTGACTGTGTAGTCTGCGTTGGCCTTTTCGGTCGAATCATCTGTATTGCCCGGAACTACTGTCGGTTCATTATCTCCCGGTGCAGTTCCAGTGGCTGTTGCATCATTTACAACATTTCCTGCAATCAGATCATTCTGGGTTACAGTATAAGAAGCTGTAAACTCTCTTGTCTGACCTACTGCCAGAAGAGTAAGTGTCGGCCAGTCTCTTGTCAGAAGTCCTGCACCATGTTTCACAAGTCCTTCTTTGTTATCAATTACCTTAACATTCGTAAGATCTACGTTACCATCGTTTGTTACAGTAATCTTGTAGGTGATAGTTTCACCAAGTGCATATGCAGTACCATTCTGCGGATTGCTGGTAGTTGTTTTAACTACGGTCATATGCGGATTCTGAGCGTCGGTCTGATCAACAGTCTGATCACCTTCTACCTTCGGCTCTTTTCTATCCGGAGAATCTGCCTCGGCTAATGCCGCATTGACTACCTCCCCATTCAGGATATCTGCCTTAGTCACTGTGTATGTTGCTTCTACGCTCTTGCTGTCACCAACAGCCAGCTTCGCAATCGTCCAGTCTTTCGGATTGACTTTCTCAACATTAGCAAGTGTATCAATAATCTTGACATTTGTCAGATCCAGATTACCGGTATTAGTTACTGTAATTCTGTAACGAATTGTTTCACCAAGCGCATATGTGCTGCCATTAGCCGGCTGACTGATAGTATCCTTCTTTACAACAAGACTCGGATTTGTCTCTACTGTAGTTGCTGTTGCATCATCCTTCGCAGTTACCGTCTTATTGCTCGGATCTGTACCAGTTGCTTTTGCTTCATTCTTTACTGATCCATTTACCAGATCGTTCTGGGTTACTGTGTATTTCACCGTAACAGTATCATCTTCGCCTGGTTTCAGATCTTTAACTTTCAGCGTATTATCACCTGTGTTTCCAACAAGGGCATCTGTAATCGCAATACCAGTAATAGTCTGATTACCGTTGTTTATTACGTGAATGTTAAAGATAATCTCATCGCCTTCTGCGAATCCATCTTCTGAAGCATTTGTCACGATCTTTTCTACATAGAGACTGGAGTTTGCTTTCTCGGTCGGTATAGTTGCTTCGCCTTCATCTACTTTCGTTTTCTTATCAGACGGATTATTTGCACTACCGGTTGCCACATTATCAAACTTTCCATTCCGTACATCCTTTTCCTTGATCTGATAAGAAGTTGTAAACTCTCTTGTCTCATTCGGTTTCAGCGTCTGAATAGTCTCATTCAGACCGGTCTTTTTATCCTCGACCTTTACGTTTGTGAGAGTCAGGTTACCAGCATTCTTCACTGTAATCTTGTACTTAACGACTTCATCCAGCTTATAAATCTTTGTCGAATCTTCTGTCGAATCTTCTGACTCTACAACCTTCGTAATCTTCAAATACGGATTAGCATCTGCAATTTCCGTAGCTGAAACTGTATCCTTTGCAGTGAATGTCTTATCACCAACACTTGCTGTTACTGTGTTTGTAAATGTGCCATAAACAATATCAGCTTCTGTCAGAACATATTTTGCCTCAACCGTTCTGGTTTCACCAGCTGCAAGCTCCAGCGTCATGCTGGTCTTACCATTTTCGAAAGTTACACCTGCCTGTTCGTTCAGAGTGATCGTCTTTGTAGCATTGTAGATGTTCGTCACAGAGATCTTGAAGGTAATGGTGTCACCTAATTTATAGGTTCCAGCAGTATGGGTCTTTGTGATAACAAAGTCATCGCTTACATTGTCGTCGGTGATGGTGAGTTTACCACTTACCTGGATTGTATAGTTGCCTTTGGATGTTGTTACTCTATCTTTCTTTACTACAGTCCATTCATACGCACTTACTGTGGTATATTCGCCAACTTCTGTTCCACTGATAGTTGCCCCCTTCAGAGTCAGTGTTTCGCCGCTAACC
This sequence comes from uncultured Lachnospiraceae bacterium, assembly GCA_934394565.1. GTDB lineage: Bacteria > Bacillota > Clostridia > Lachnospirales > Lachnospiraceae > UBA11957. The sequence continues at coordinate 714 of CAKRQV010000015.1, read as the reverse complement.
ACACCAACAATCGCTCCTTCTGCAATATCGATACTCTGTTCTGTGCCTGTATATCGTCTGCTCGTATCCAAATGTGCCGTAATCTCTGCAGGGGTTACAGTTAACGTATACTCCGTGGTCGGTTCATTTGCATAGTTCGGATTGCTGGCCTTTACGGTTACAGTTATTGGTCCTTCATTTACATCCGTTATACTTGGCTGCTCATCGATCCAAGTTGCTCCGCCATCAGTAGAATACTTATACGTAGTATTTCCACTCTTTGCATTCGTTGTCGGCTGGTTTCCGCTATGGCTATTGGCATCATATGTTCCATTATAGCCAAGGGCATTTACATTCAGGATCGCCAGATCTGTTCCCGGGGTAATAGTAAGTTTTCCGCTTACTTCAATCTCATAGTTAGCTGTGGAATCTGTTGTTTTATCCGCTTTTACTACAGACCATGTATACTGACTTACTGTTGTATACTCACCGGCTTCTGTTCCTCTGATCGTTGCTCCTGCCAGAGTCAGAGTTTCGCCTGTAACCAATCCATCTTTTGTTCCATCTTTGATATCGATACTCTGTTCGCTTCCTGTATATGGCTTGCTTTCTTCCAAATATGCAGTAATCTTTACCGGATTGACTTTCAGTGTATATCGTGCTCTCGGTTTGTTCGTATAGTTTGGATTACTTGCCTCTACAATTACGTTTACAAGTCCATCCCTTACATCCGTT
>CAKRQV010000014.1 GCA_934394565.1 uncultured Lachnospiraceae bacterium | reverse complement strand
TATAATTTTAAGGATTTGCTCTCCACAAGACGTTCATCCGGAACATAAGAAATTGTGATTGTTGCAAAATCCGGCTGTCCGGTAATCGGACACAGGCTGGTAAATTCGGGGCAGTTAAACTTGACAAAATAATCATTTTCAGGATGTTTATTCTGAAATGCCTCTAATACAGATGGATTATAATCCATACTGTACTCTGTTTGCTGATTTCCCAATAATGTTAAATTTTCTTTTTCTCTCATGGTTTCCTCCTCTATCTCAATGCCGGATCTTCTATATGGTTTGCCTGAAATGCCGCTGCACGATCAATGCATGTTCCGCATTTTCCGCAAGGCTTCTCGCCACCTTCGTAGCAGGACCAAGTCAACTCGTAAGGAACTCCCAGTTCTAATCCAATCCTTACTACTTCAGCTTTGGATACATTAACAAAAGGTGCTTCTATTTTAAGCTGATGTCCGGAACCTTCCCATATTGCTTCATTCATAGCCCGATTGAATACCGGCGAACAATCCGGATACGCAAAGCCTGCAGAATCATCTGCATGAGCCCCATAATAAATTACCTCGCAGTCCTTGCTCAGTGCGATACTTGCCGCTGAAGAAAGAAATAATCCGTTTCGGAACGGTACATATGTGCTTACCGGCTTATCGCCATTAGTTTTTGAAATCTGTTCTGCGTAACTCTCCTCCGGGATGTCTTCCGTAGACTGTTGAAGCAGTGAACAGTTACTATATTGAAATATCTTACTCAAATCCAGGAACAAATGCTCCACACCATAATATTGGGCAACTGCTATTGCAGCTTTAATTTCTTTATCATGTTTTTGTCCATAGGAAACCGAAAGGGCAATCACCTGGTCTTTTCCATACTTTTTGATTGCCAGTCCCAATGCCGTTGTTGAATCAATTCCTCCACTAAAAAGAACTAATGCTTTCATCTCTATCACCTCACTATTTATACTCCCCGTTCATCGGGATCCCAGATCACTTTATGCATCTGTATCTGCAATCGCACACCATTCAACCGATGTTTCAACATAAATTCTACTATTTGCACCGGTTCTATTGCTCCAAAAACAGGGCTAAGATAAACATGACATCTATTTGTCAGATCATATGTCCGAATCAATTCCAATACTTTTAATAAATCTTCCTGACTGCCGGATACAAATTTTACAGTATCATTCTTTTCAAGCAGTTTCATGTTCTCTGTTATCATATGTTCTTCGCACCCGCTTGATGGTAACTTATAGTCCATTGTAAATACCGGACGTTCTTCACAAAATGCAGCCAGATCGACTGCTCCATTTGTCTCAATCTCAACTTGCAGTCCTGCTTTTAAAAGAAGATGGATTAAATCCCTGATATCTTTTTGCATCAACGGTTCTCCGCCTGTAAGTGTCACATTGTGAATTCCTGTTCCAAGAACATAATTTAGTATTTCTTCCGGAGTTTCTTCTTTATATGGGCACTCAGGTTCATTAGCCCACATAGTATCACAATAACTACATCGCAGGTTGCACCCTTTAAAACGGATAAAAACTGCAAGTTCTCCTGCACGCGTGCCTTCCCCATTAATACTGGTAAACTTTTCTACTACTTTCATCTACTCTTCCTCATAGACCGCACAATTATTAGGTGTCTCATATACTTCCACATAATGAACTCCATACCCTAAATCTGTTAATTGTTTGTAGAAATAATATGCGAAATTTTCTGCTGTAGGACGAAATGAAACTTCCTCCAAATGAAAATCTTCATTCTGAAGTGCAGCTACGGTTTCTGCTTTCAGAGATCCTGTCTCGTAGATCAGACTATGGTCAAAGTAATCACAAAGTACCTTCAGGTCTTTTTTCAGATTACCAAAATCCACTACCATTCCTCGTGTCTGTCCTTCTTGTTCTAACTCCTGACTCTTGATTTTTGCAACAACATTCCAACGATGTCCGTGGATGTTTCTACATTTTCCCTCGTATTTCCAAAGAAAATGTGCTGCATCAAAACTGGCTTTTGTTTGTAAATAATACATATTTCAACTCTCCTGTATGTAAAATGTATGTACCTGTTAAGAGCTATGCATCCTAAATGGAGCAGTTTTTATATATCAGAAAAATTCATATCCAATATACAAAAGGCTCTGCGTACATCTTCGCACGCAGAGCCTGAAATTCTAATGATTAGCCCTGGTTTTATTTTTCGACAGGAAGGTACAAATGAACTGTCGGCTGTTTTCACAGCATGAGAATTATACCATAAAAAGTCAGATTGTCAAATTGATTTATGAAATTGACACTCACTTTTCTATCATCCCCCTGATCTCTTCCAGCGTATGATACCTCACTCTCCCCACCGGATATACACCTTTATCCACAGTCGCGTAATCACATAGCAGAAATTCCCCGGTCGTCCTGTCAAAGCCAACGACATACTTCATATATTTTATGACTTTCAAGGTATCCTCCGCTATATCCACCAGATATCCACTGGACAGATTTCCGTAATATATGGTATTTTTCTCCGGAAAATATAAAATCACCTCATGATTTTTTATCCCGGACGGATATATCGTATGATCCCATGTGATTTTTGACAGCTCTTTTCCCGTTTCGTCATAAAGTGTCATTCCGTTTTTTGTTCCTGCTATGATTTGCTTCCCATCTTGTGTCAGACTGAGTGCCTGTATCTCATCCTCTGTTTCAATATCGCATATGCTCTCCCCGCTCAGCTGTCTGCAGGAAAAGCCATATCCATTTTGCGCTATGTCAAGCATGATATCTTCGTTTTGCAGTATGCGATCATCTTCCGGCAGCTTTTCCATAAATGTCTTTAATGACTCTGCCTGAACGTTTTCTTCTGTATAGCTCGCATCAAATTTATCGAGGGAATATTGTATAAGGGTATCGGGCACTGATGCACGCACTGCATAATACACACCTTCCGCATCACAAATATACTCCAGATCTGTCGGAAATCCCTGAACAGTCGCTACATTCTCCTCCTTGATACTTTTGAGCACAACCAGGGAACCATTTTCCAGAACCAGCCGTAATCCCGATGTCTTCGTATTTTCCAGTAAAAGAATTCCCGCATCAAACTGCTTTTTGTTCAGCACTTCTCCGCTTGTCTCATCCAGAAAAAGCAAGGTATTTCCGCTGGCCGTCACACAGACCTTTTTATTATCCATTTCTGTGCAATATACCTGCGGGACACGGAGGCTTTCAAAACTCTCTTCTGCATCCGTGCCTGTTTCATATCGCCACAATTCTTTTTTCTCAGTGCAGTCATAGTTCGATACAGTAAGCTTCTTTTTTCCAATCATCTGAACCATCGACTCATTTGAGAGACTGTCACCAATATTTACTGCCCCGTCATAATCTGCCATAATAACCCGACTGTTATCCACAAATGTTACCACAGTCGTCTGCGGACTCCCCCATGCATCTGCTTCTCCCATTTTCTGTACAGTAATCACATCTTTTGCAAGGTCAAAACAACATAACACCCTCTCAAAACCATACGTTTCGTCAGCAGCATGTACCGTGCCCGTAACCGCAATATACCTTTCATCCGCAGCTATATCATGCCCAGCGCCCCATACAGGGAAATCCCCGCCATGGAATACATGTCTGGATACCGTTTCCCCGTTTACCGCATCGATTACTTCTATTACAACCTCTCCTGTTTTTTCCACTTCCTGCAGACTGTACACTGTCTTTTTGTCTTTGGAAAGCAGGACGGTATGCATTTCCTGTTCATCCGCATGTTCTTCCCGCTGCCATAGAATTTCCCCCGATGTGTAGTCACAGCACAGCATCTCCTGTGCAGACCACAGTATATACTGGTGCTTTTCTTCCATCAGGCATGCCTTGTCTGCTTCATATGCGGCTTCTTTTTCTTCTATCTCTGATGCCATGCTATTCGTTTCCGTATCCCATATGAGAAGTGCCTTATCAGAAAACACGAACAGATATTTTCCATCCTTTGTCAGAAAGCAGTCCCTTATTTTTTTGTTCTCCGGCTCCTGAAATACACCTGTCGGAGTCAAAAGCATCTTAGCCTCTTCTGGCGTAACATAAAGATTCAGACACGTTATCAGAATCTGTTTTAAATCCGAATTCTGTTGTTCATCCTCCATAGAAAGTGCCATTGCTTCTTTTGCCAGCTGGATAGCCTCTGCATACGCATTTGCAGCATAGGCTTTCTTTGCCTGTTCTGTCAGAAGCGCAGACTGGCTTTTTATCTTTTCTTCCTGCTCTGCCACGATTTCTTCCGCCTGCCTGGCAATCTTTTGCTCCTGTCTGGCAATCTGATTGGCTTTGACAGCCGCAAATACAGAAAATCCGGCCGTCACACCGAAAATCACCGTTGCAGCCACAAATGCTCTCTGCATGCTGTAGATACGGCTTCTCTGTTTCAATGCATCATATGTCGTTTCCAGAAGAGGGGCTGCGATTCTTAATTTCGCATCGCCATTTAGCTTTCTCACCGTTCCTGCACTATCCTTTGCCCTTGCATCCGCAGCAAATAAGGTTTCTGCTGTCAGTCCATTTTCCGTCAGGGCTTCCGGATAGACCTCCTCTGCCTCACCCTCTGTCAGCACGGTAAGAATATGCGAACTGTCATGATACTTCAGAAATGCTCTGATTTCCTCATTGACCCATTTCGACTCCCTCGTCTTTTCCGAACAGAGCACAATAAGCCATCGGGAATTTTCAAGAGCACGATGGATACGCTCTCCAAAATCTGCACAGGAGGAAAGCTCTCCTTCATCCAGAAATACTCTCCGTATTTTTCTTTTCGCAAATATACCATCTTTGTACCGTTCCAGCGCATTTCGCAGTGTTTTTGCCGCAAGGTTATCCTTCTCACTGTGCCTGTAACAGATAAAGGCATCATATGTCATCGCCGACAGCGGATCTGTATGCGGCATCAGAAGTGCGATCATCTCTTCTACATCCTGCAGCATTTCATCCGCTGAATGGTAGCGGCTCGACGCATCTGTTTTCAATGCTTTAGCAAGAATCCTCTGCATCTTGTCAACCAGATGCCTCGGACAGCCTGTTTTTCGCAGAGCAAAGCGTGGAACATACCTTTCACTTTTGTTCGCCATAAGCTCCGCTGTCATATACCGATGGCCTGTAAGAAGCAAAAGCAGCAGACAGCCTATGCTGTATATGTCGGCCTCTTTTCCCAGACGCAGATGACCGTCATTCTTTAAAAGGATCTCCGGTGCCGAAAAGCCTTTTGTGGAATACACTACCCCGTCACGGATCTCTGCGCAGCAGCCATCTTCCTGTATTTTTCGTGCAGAACCAAAATCGATCAGCGAGACCATATTGTCACTGGTATCCAGTACACCCTTTATAAAAACGTTGCCATCCTGAATATCCAGATGAAGAAACCCCGCCTGATGTACCTCACGGATGGCAAACAGCACCTGGCGGATGACAGAAAATGCATCAAATGCCCGCAGATGCTTTCGCACCTGCAAAATATGGTGTATCGACTCTCCTTTGGCAGATAACGATTCCATAACTGAAATCATATTGTGCACTTTCTGGAAAGCATTTTCCCCTTTTACAGAAACTTCTATATCCTGATAAGACTCTATGACCGGTGTAAGGCGGAATGCATGTACATAGACCTGCCCTGATATTTCCTCCTCTTCTCTCTGCATCTGTTTTGCTCTCGCCAGAAACTCTGTTGCACCTGCCACAGACTCTGCATGATCTTTGGCAATATTCTCAGATGCGCATATCTCTCCCTTCGCATTTCGATGCAATGCAAACCTGTCTGACTCCGGAAAGCATTCTTTTATCGCATATTCGATGCGGCTCTCCCTGTAACCGTCTTTATCCGGAAGCATACGAATAGCGGGGTAAAGTATACTTCCCCCGCCTTCGCCAATCGGTTCACCTGTGATCTTGTATATGATTCCCCCGGAAACCCGGAGCAAAGTCCCTGCATTAAGATAGCTTCTCATAGCGAATCCTTTATCCTGTGTTTTATATTTTTAAGATAGCATATTCACAGTATACTGTAAATGCATATTCCGGGTTCTTACAATGCAGAAGCTGCATCATTTCTTTGGATTCAGATACATCACCAGTGTTTTGCATGCCTCATTATATAGATAACGATAACTGCCCTTATAGCCAACCTTCCTCAACAGGCGATTCAGTCTTTTACAGTTGTTTCCCGTCAGATCATATACTGCATTCATGAGTTCTGATTCAGAGTTAAACTTTACGATCAGTGATTTATTCTTATTTTTGTACTGTTTCCGAAAAATAGATTTTACACTGTCATAGGAATACTGTTCTGCATTATATCCGTTAACATCACTGTAATTGGCACTGTATGTTCCGCTGGTATATTCATAGTTGGCAACCTCATTATTGTCATAACCGCGTCCGGAAATATAAGTGTATTCCACATAATGATCATCAAGAGCTAAAAGATCACTGTAATCCATTCCCATATAGCTGTAGTCGATAAAACTTTTTCCCTTCTTATTCTGCAGATCCGGATCTCCCCAGGTTACATCGATAAAGCAGTCTTTGGAATCCCAGTACATATAATTCCATACGTGGCTCTGATTTCCTGCAACCCCGACCTGATAACCAAGTCTTGACATGATATAGTCAAAGGCCATCGCATAGCCCGCACATACGGCTTCCTTTTCTACCAGAGCACCATAAATATTCCGGATATTGGCTCTGGAAAGGCTGTGATCATATGTAACTCTTTTTACCAGATACTCATACACATACTTCGCTGCATCCCACGGTGAATCTGTTCCCTGGAGTTCTTTTTCGATTTTTTTATACACATGTTCTACATCTGCCCGCATAGTATCAACAGTATCTCGATCTGCAAAATAGCAGAGACTGACAAGGCCATAATCCTCATATTCCCAATAGTACCAGTTTGTTAACCAGAAATACTGAAAATCATTTGTTGCACTGAACTTATAAAGGTCATTTTCCAGTACATCATTTTTAAAATTATAAATAACCACTTTTTCTGCACAGGATTCTATGGCCGTACAGATGGCCTGATAAATAACCTCATTATCATACTGACCATCGACCACTGCAATACCGGGATATTTTTCCTCCAGCTCGTTGATACGTTCTGCTGTCATCGCCTCTGTAGTCTGTACAGAAATGGTATCATCCTCCGATGCTCCAAAAAGGAATGCCTCTACTTTCTGTTTGATATCTGTCACATGGATTTTGTCCATGAACGAATCTGCCTGCACCGGCTTTACGCCACCGACAATCACCATTGCTGCCAGAACTGTGGTTACGATACCTTTGCGAATACTGGTTTTCAAACTCTTTTTCATGTCTTTTACCTGCCTTTTTATCCTTTTTGTTTGCATCACGTTGTATCTTTCTGATGTAATTAGGATAGCAGACAAAATTTTAGGTAGTTCCGGCTAACTTCCAGTTTTATAACAGCAGACGCACCACCGTCTCCGGATCTCTTTTCTCCCGTTTATACTGTGTTCCAGTCCCAATCGCAGATATGATCTTTTCGGTTTCATCCCCTGTAAATTCCTGACGAATACAGCATTGCCGCACACATACCTTCCATCCCCTGTATACACCGAAATTACAGGGTGCTTTCCTTCCTGTCAGACTTTCGTACCATGTGCTCATCAGATAATATATGTATGTAAATCTATCCATCTCAGGTTTATCCCCGTTAAGGCACGCACGTCTTAACTCCGGGGGAAAATTAGCATTGTGCCATCCATATGCACGGATATACGGTTCGCTTAATCGCACCCATTCTTCCAGTTTCTCTCCATTTCCCACGACACATCCCCTGTTTATCTCTACGATTTGTTTTTTTATTTCTCGATGCATATATTCCTCCCTGCAAATCAACTTGCCAACAGCCCCTGCAAGTCCCAACTGTTCCAACAGCCCGTTTTCATATGCACAGCAATAGTAGAAATGCCCGGATAAACATCCAGGCATTTCTCTGTTCTTCTCTTTCCATGCACTATATATCTGCAATTAATACTGATTCACACGACCACAGGAAATAATCCCATCAACACGATTTCTGAGCTCGATCTCACGCTGCATCTGTTCGGTATTAAATCTTGTCAGTTCCGCATTGCACTCGATCCGTTCCAGCTGGCTGTTTGTAAGCGCAGCACTCCTTGAGAGCGACAGCAGATAATTTTCCGAATTATGAATCGAATTCTGCATACAATCCAGCTTATCATTTGATGATTTCATAATGGTATACAATGTATTCTGACTGTATCTGATATTTTCCAGCTGATAGCTGATACGATCCAGCTGTGTGATGATCTTATCCATTCTGGATTCCATGTCAAAGATATTGTATGCACCTTCATGCCCTTCCAACGTACTGCACTTTCCGGAATACAGATAATCATAGAAGGAACTTACAGCCACGAGATTTCTGTAAGACGGATAGATAACATTGTAGCTGTAGGCACGATTAAGATTTCTCTCCATTTCTGCTTTTTTTGCCCGCATTTCTCCGAGCTGTTTACTCAGAACATCTGCCAGTTTCTTTTTTGCATTCACTTCTGCTGCGTTTCTGTTATATTTCTCCATTTCCTGTTTATAGTATGCCCTCATTTTACTGTTTTTCTCTTTGGCTATCTTATTTTCACCTGATGCATTTACTGCTCTGACGATCAGTGCAATACCACCAACGAAAGCCATTAATGGAGCACAGGCATCCATAAAAGATCCTGTTCCAAACACAGATGTGGCTACAGAGGGTACAAATCCAAACACATCTGCAATAATCAAACCAACACCTGTCACTGCAGAACCTCCAATAAATTCTTTAATCTCATTCATTTTTCCCATCTGTGGCTTTGCCATAACATAGGAGTTGCGAAGTCGTGCAATCTCAGACTGCAGTGTTTCGATAGCTTTTTCCTGACGGTATTTTACCTGCTCCATCTGTGCGATTGTGGAAATATACTGTTTTAAACTGTTGTTGCTTAATGTTGTGTTTGTCATAATAGACCTCCTGTACTTATCTCGTTGTTTGTTTTCTTGATGGTTTTATACTATCAGAGGTTTTTATGGTTAGCCGTATTTAACTTCCAAACCGTGTAATGCAGTTACATATATCATCCTTTTCATTTTTCAATTATCACTTTACAACTGTAAAAGTTTCCTACATAATTTACTTTGTAACCAGCTTTTCCCCATTTAGCTTTAATACTGAATATCACTCACATTTGAGGTCATACACATGCTGAATCTTTCAGACTACACCACACCCCATTCCACCTGGAACGGGTTATATACATATGTAAAGGATCATCCGGCTCTGTACCAGGATGTACTGTCAGATACCTTTACCGAAGAGGAACTTTTAAAAGCATTAAAAAAACAGGCCCAAAGCCTGTTTCTGCCAAAAGAATATGATGCTTTCCGTAAATCTATCACAGCGCTTCAGAAAGGGAAGGCTGTCTCCCTGAAAAGAGAAAATATCTTTCGCCTTTTCTTTGCCTTGCATCTGAGCACGGATACGGAAGCCCAGGATCTTTTGCTGAATTATCTGCACCAGAGCGAGCTTTCTGCGCGCTCTCTTGATGAATTTATTATCATCGCTGCTCTGAAGCTGCAGCTTAGCTGGAATGAGACCCGCATGGTACGTGGAAAATACGCCGCTGCAATCGCCGCGCAGCCCTTTTCTCCCGCAGAGATTGCCGAAGGGCAGACTGCAGAAGTGTATTACTCCGTGATCTGCGACAAACTGCATTCTTTAGATGATCTGATGAATTATCTGGATGCGCCGGAAAATCTGGATTTTTTTACCAAAACCTGCAATACCCAGTATCTGGCCCTGTTTCATGATGTAGATTTGCAGACACTGTATACCGGCACTGCCAAACAGTGCATTCGCCTCTTTACAGATTACGGCGATCCCGAACCGGAAACCATGCGAAGCTATTATGCCTCCCTCTATCCAATATCCGAGGAACAGATATTTTCGCTTTCCTGCCTTTTTCCGAATGTGTTTATGAGCTATGACTCCTTCTGTCAGTTTGTACAGCGAAAAAGACCGGTAAATATATCTTCGGGGCTTTTTCTTCTGAGTCTGCTTGCAAAGCTGCGCACCGATGATGAAGAAGCCATGGAAGATTTCTATGTGGATTTTCTGGATCGTGACGAATTTACGGATATGCTTAATGACATTTTGACTTACTTTGGTTTTCCTGTGCTGCAACCGGATCTGGACCCTTTTGAACGGCTTGTATTACATACCTATAACGAATGTCTGGATATGCATTCGGATATTACAAACAGTGAATTTCAGGATGAATTTCTGGATATGCTCTGGAATCATCTGGAGGAACTGGCCGCGCAGTATACGCTTACATGATGAATGCAGTCAGACGACCTGCGGTTATACCCGAACGCCACAATACTCCCACGTCAACGTATCCAGCACCAGAAACTCCTGTGTCCCGATCGGTCTGCCATCCCGATATGTGGAAAATACATCCGTACTGATCAGATTTCCCTCTTTAGTAATCCTGTCCACAGGCGTATGTCCAACGACCTGCAGCAGTTTTCTTGGTTTATACAGCTTCAGCTTTGTATGCTGTGGTCTTAACCAGATTGGGGATGCATCATTCCACATCTCCTGCACACCCAATGTGTTGATTTTTTCCACAACAGCGTCCACATCATCACGCTTAGTGTTGGGGACATACTCTTCCACAAACGCCCGCAGTACACCGCCATGGGAAAACAATACATTGTCCATTTTCTGTACATACCGGATGGGATTTGCATCCCCTACCGTTTCCCGAAGATCCAGTAATTTTCTCTGCACCGTATAGGAGGCCATAGAACTGTAACCGCTTTCCAGACAATGCCAGAAATAACTCAGATCATGGTTACCATAGCACCACAATGTCTCAGGAAACGCCTTTGCAAAGTGAATCGCTTCATCATAGGTTTCCTCATACAGTGCCACATCATATTCTTTTCCCCAATCGTCCGGAATATCCATCAGACAAACCGCCTGTTGCGCAATGTTCTGCCGCATAAGAGCTGCTGCCTGCCGAAACATCTGCGGTTTCAGATGGACGTCCGGAATCACTAATACTTTCATACTGTCTCCTTTGGATGGATCAGGATATATCCTCCTGTGTTTCTTCTTCTGCTGAAATACAGATGCGTGTCCTGTACATTTTTCTGCGGAAACATATAATTCACAAGTTCTGACAACTCTGCCCGTTTCAGTCTCTGCTGCTCTCCGGCCCAGGCTCTGGTGGCAGAATCAGTAAACACGGCCTGTCCGTCTTCATCGATTCCAAGTAAGATCATCGTATGATACGATCCCGCATACTTTTTATCTGAAAAACTGGCGATCCACCTGCCCTTTCTTCGTATCCGGCTGGTCTCTATAATGACCGGCTGACCTTTATATAAATGTTCCCGGATCTGCTCTATTGCGGCATCATCTGCAAAATTTCCAACATACTCGCAGGCCACACCCTCTTTTTTCAGAATCGTCGCAATACCATACAGCGATACTGGCATCTGTCGGGCCATAACCTTGCCATAATTTTTCTGTACGGTCTCAGCCGGAAAATGCCTGCGCTCCACTTTTGTAATCGTCTCATCCGGTGTCAGATCTGCAAAGTTTTCCACGAATGCAGCCAGAGCCGTCGTCAGAGAACAGCAGGCACAGCCATGACGTGTCATATACTCGCTGTAGTCACCATATATCCCTGCTTTTTGCTGAAATACTGGATATATACGACTGGAATCACCGTCCGAAATCTCCACGGTCAATGTTTTTTCATTCAGACCTGTTTGAGGTAATTTTGGCGAAAGATACTTTCTGCCATAGGTATCTGTTAAAAATCGTAAGCAAAGTTGATTCATACGGCCTCACTCCACAATCTCATACTGCAACATTTCCCATTTTAGCTTTGTGCCCTCATTGATATCAAAGGGCAGCAATGCCCGGGCTACCACACGGGTATTTCCGGATTCTCCATCGATTCTGCGCAGATTCGCATAATCACCATCAATACTTTCTACTACAAAATACATTGTTTCCACTTTGTTCTCCTCCATTTCATTTTCTACTATACAAAGTAAATATCCGTAAAAACTCCTCTTCTACCTCACGAAAAGGCTGCACTATGTAATCCAATTCCATATGTAGCTTCGGCATCTCCTCATCTGTCATCTCACCAAGGAGTTCTTTCAGATCGTACAAGAGCATTGTATGGTCAATCTCCTTTACTAAATCCAGTTCTTCTTTCGTCAAATCCGAGCCGAGAAATTTTTCAAATATCATACGGAGCAACCGATCTTCCTGTATCTCATACTCTGGAAGTTTCTTTTTAAACGGCGTCGGTACATCTGACATATAACATTCACTCGCATCATGCAAAAGGCAGGCCAGCACCACACGTGCCGTTGCTCCCCTCGCCATTGCCTCCTTTGCACAACAGATACAATGCTGCCCCACGGACCAGAACGTTTTCACATGACCATTTCCACGACAGAGCAGGGAAAGCGCATGCGCAATGTCCTCGATTCGAATCAGAACAGGATCAGGATCTGTTGGCTTGATATGATACCCGGTATAGGTGGTGATATATTCGCTCATGATTGTCCTTTCTTGATTTTTCTCTATCTACCTTATAAAAGGCATCTCCTGATATTCTTCTCCAGAGATGCCTTTTTTTCCTGATATCTGTCTTTTTCTAAACATAACTGACCTTTATTGCATCATCAGTTATCTTTCCTGTGCATTCTATTTCACGTAATACACATAATTTTCTTTTCTCGGTGCCGCTTCCTTGGCCGGTGCTGCAGCATAACCGATCGCACAGTGGCCAATACCTTCATACTCGCCCTCAATGCCCAGATCTGCCAGAATTTTCTTTCCAAAATCAGATGCAAATTCTTCTTTTGCTCTGTGGATCCAGATGCTGCCGAGGCCGAGACTCTCTGCGGCATTCATGAGGTTGCCCATTACAAGGGAACCATCATATACATGTGTCGGAACATTTTTGTCAGCGAGAACGATCAGAATGACCGGTGCGCCATAAAACGGATCGATCGCTACGCCCATGATCTTTGCATTTTCTGCTGAGATTTTATCACGCAGTTCCTTGTTTGTTACTGCAAGGATAATCGGGCTCTGTTTGCCCATCCCGCTGGCTGCATATGTTCCGGCTTTTACGATTGCCTGAATATCAGCTTCAGATACGGCTTTTTCAGGATCAAAATTTCTGCAGCTTCTTCTGTTTTCCATTACTTTTAAGGTCTCGTTCATTTTGCTCCTCCTTTTCAACCAGATCTCACAGTTTGTACTGGCTACTGTATTTTTTATGATACTCGTTTTTTATTTTTCTACAATAACCTAACTTTCTTCTATTCTGGCTTTATTTCACCTCAACCAGCTCGATCTCAAAGTTCAGTTCTTTTCCTGCCATCTCATGGTTGGCATCGAAGGTGATCATCTTCTCATCCTTTGCAATGACAAGTACCGGGAACTGCTGACCGTACTGATTAGTCAGATATACTCGCTGGCCCAGAGAAAGATCCTCTGAACCCGGCAGATTTGCGATTTCCAGTGTAATGACTTCGTCCGGATTTCTCTCACCGTAGGCTTCTTCCGGCATCAGATGCACCGTGATCTTCTGACCGACTTCCATTGTTGCCACGGCTTTATCAAATCCGAGGATCATCTGTCCTGCACCACAGACAAATTCCAGCGGCTCACCTCTGTCATAGGAAGAATCAAACTGGGTTCCATCGTTAAATGTACCACGGTAATGGGTACGGCAGACTTTGCCGACATTCGGACCTTCAAAGGACGGCTGATGGGAACCACAGCCTCCACAGCTTCCTCCGCAACCGCCACAGGAACTGTCCTCGGATCCACAGCCCCCGCAACCGTGTTCTTCCTCGTGATGATGGTCACAGTTTGCTCCCGCTGAGGTCAGCTCTCCGTTCAGATATGCCTCCACTGCCTGATAGGTATCCCCCTGTGCACCGGAACAGATCTCAATACCGGCTTCTGTCAGTGCACTTTCAGCGCCTTCACCGATACCTCCGCAGATCACAGTCTGTACGCCCAGCTTTGCAAGCTGTCCTGCCAGTGCGCCATGTCCCTCTCCGGCCGCATCCAAAAGCTCTGTGGAAGCGACACTGCCATCTTCGATTTCGTATACCTTAAAGGTTTTTGTTTTTCCAAAATGCTGGAAGATTTCACCGTTTTCGTAAGGTACTGCAATTTTCATATGTATATTCTCCTTGTTATCTTCGTTGTTTTACCAGTATACCATACTCTGAAGGATATTACGAATACTTTATATGGCACACTTACGGGGATCTATCTTCCAAACTGTTCCAGATATTTTTCTACTGACCGACTCATTTCTCTTGAAAAGTCCGAATTGTACTTGCGCTTGCAAAACGCACTGCACCACTCTTCGTAAGTACGGTTCTTACATTCATGGGCAAACATGTCCCTCAGTTCTTCGCCATCCATACTTCGATAGGCATTTTCATGGACAATGTGTTTTAGATCGCACCGCTCAGGTTTCTGACGCTCTTTCTGCTGCTTCGTCGGCCAGCCAAAGACCAGCATTGCCGCAGGAAATACATAGTCCGGAAGCTGTAAAAGCTTTCGCTGTTCTTCACAGTTTTCCATGATGTCACCAATATAACAGGAGCCAATTCCCAGGCTTTCTGCTGCCGTCACGGCATTCTGTGCTGCAATGACTGTGTCCGTTACTGCCAGCATCAGATCACCCACGCCCGGCTTTCTCGGCTCACATCCGGCTTCGATATAGGCATCATACCATTTTTTACAATCTGCGCAGAATACCAGAACCATCGGTGCCTTTGCGATAAATGGCTGATGGTCACAGGTTTCTGCCAAAGCCTCTTTTAATTTCTGGTCTGTGATATCCAAGATCGTGTATAACTGCTGACAGCCCGCCGAGGGAGCCTGCATGGCTGCTTCCAGAATCAGCTGCTTCATTTCCTCCGGAATTTCTCTATCCTCATAGGCCCTTACGGATTTTCGCCTGTACAGGCTTTCTATCACTTCATTCATCTTTCACTCCTGCTTTCTTCCTCAGATTTTCCCTTCTGCTCCTTCAAATATGTGTTTTTATCTGTTCATTATCCACAAACAAGCGGATCGCCTTTTCAACTTCCGCATTAAGCGAGCATGCTTCTTTAAATGCACACAATGCTATTTTCCTGTGAAGTTCCGGTGCAATGCGTACATTAAATGTTCCTTTATATTCTTTCTCCGGTTTTTTGCCTACTTCCTTGCAAAACTGAAGGTAATCGTCTACGGCAGAATGAAATTCTTTCTCGATTTTTGCTACATTACTTGCTTCAAAATCAATATAATCATTGATACCTTCGATTTTCCCCCGCAATGTCATAGATTCCGTAGCAAATTCAATTCTCGTATGATATCCTTTATATTCCATAATATTTCCCATTATAATTCCCCCATTTTTTCCAGTCTGTCAGCCAGATCTTTTACTCATAGCACCTCTATGCAACTATTATATAGTTGCATTTTATCATACAAAAATATTTTGTCAATAAAGTTACCCGATTAAGTTGCTTACATAAATAAAACAATCAGGATTCTGAATGTTTCTTGCATTCCAAATCCTGACTGTTTTTATCGCTTCATATTGACTTTCTATTATAAAAATCAAATTTTTCTCACGCCTTACACTTCTCATACGCAAACAACGCTGCTCCCAGTGCGCCGCATAGCTGTGCTTCATCACAAATATACAGCTTCGCCTCCAGCTTTTCTTCCAGCGCCTTGACAATACCCGGATTTTTTGCGACACCGCCGGTCATCATGTATTCTCCCGGATTTTTCTTCCCCAGACGGGCAGCCAGTGCGCCGACTTTGGAGGCTACGGACACATTCAGACCATGGATGATATCTGCCACCTCCTTGTTCTGTGCCACCAGCGACACAACCTCCGACTCAGCAAACACGGTACACATGCTGGAGATCACGATATTTTCTTTCCAGTCCAGACCTTTTGTGCTCATGTCTTCGAGAGAAAGTCCCAGAGTTCTTGCCATCATTTCAAGGAAGCGACCGGTTCCTGCCGCACATTTATCGTTCATCAGGAAATTTTTCACTGCGCCGTTTTCATCAATGCTGATGGCCTTGATATCCTGCCCGCCGATATCGATCACGGTACGGACATTCGGATTCAGATAGTGTGCGCCTTTGGCATGACAGGTGATCTCTGTAATACTGTCATCGCCGCTGTCAATATAGGCTCGGCCATAACCGGTCGTCACGATACGCACGATATCTTCTTTGTTAATCCCGGCTTTTTCAATCGCCTGCTCCAGACTTTTCTCCGCACTCATCATCGCCCCACCACCGGTCGGAATGATCATCGTAGACTTGATCTTACCATCCTGATCCAGAATCACAACATCCGTACTGGTGGAACCGCTGTCGATTCCGGCTACATAATATACACCTGCTGCCATCTTTTTTCTTGCCTCCTCACTGATGCCCTTTGCCACATCCATATCATCCGAACCCTCCACTGTTTCTGAAAATGCCTGAATCCGGGTCAGCAGCTGTCCGGCACTCTGGCTCGTAAAATCCGTTTCGATCTTCAGAAGAGGAACATTGATATTCTTCTTTATACTGGCATACTCAAAGCCATAATACTCACAGAATTTGATCGTATGGTAAATAATCCCTTTCAGATATGGATCCAGATACAGCTGATTTCTTCTGGTACTGTTGTTCATACGAAAACACGGCATCTGCCCCAAAAGTGCATCAGCGTATGCCAAAAACATGGCATTCTCATCCATATCCCGCATTTCTTCCGGTAAAACCGCCAGCTTACGGCCGCCGGTGCAGGTCAGATTTTCCACATCCATCTGCACATTATCACGGATCATCGTTTCCATCACACCACTGACACGCACACCTAACACGCCGATATAGGGCTGTTTTGCATCGCTGTTACCTGCAAAGGCATGTAAAAATAAGCTTCTGTCAAACGTTTTGCCGGAATATGCCGCATAGGTATCTCTCAGTCGGCGGATTGTCCCGGCAAACTTCATTTTTTCACACGCATTGTCCTCGTGTGGCAGATCCAGTATATACAGGAACTTACACTTTCCTGTGCTTTCCACGATATCGTACACCCGGCGCATGGAGTCACAGCAATTGACCAGAACCAGCTCATCCACTTTATCTTCCAGAACAGCCTGGATCACCGACTTGCCAAAGCCACACAGATTCGCATGGGCAACCTGATCTGACAGTTCAAAATTTTCCGGCATTTCTTCGAGGACGGCACATGTTTCGCCAAATCCCCGGAACAATTCTGTCGGCGTATATTTACAGACATACTGTATCATGCACGCTTTTCCTCCTTCCCTTCCTGTAGCATTTCGACAAAGGCCTGCAGTCTTGTGGATACCTGACCGTCACTGGTATTGGCCGGATTGCAGCCGTCGCCGTCCAGTATCATCGTCGGCAGACCGGCATCCTCCAGCGAACTCTTGATCAAACTGGAAGCGCCAAGTGTATTTTTACAGCCCCAGTGGGCAAACAGAATACCACCGTCAGCCTCTGTTATTTTCGCCAGATCCTTTGCCAGCTGTATCCGCTGTTTTACGCTGCCGTTGTAGATGCAGTTGACCATCTTTCCTGCCAGTGCTTCATAAGGGTCTTCGGCATGCATCATCTGGAATCCATCGGCAACAAAGTCACAGGCAGAAATATGCATCTTCTGACTGTAATTGAAAACTTCTTTCACCGGTTCCTGTAAGAAAGGCATAATGTGCATCCACAGAACATGCAGGCCGTCTCCTTTAGGAGATTTTTTCACGTCGTCCAGCAGCATTTCTGTATATCTGACAGAAGCTTCCGACCCAGACAGCAGATGGCACATAAAGATCGCATACAATTCGTTTGTCAGTGACGTCACCGGATCGTGATCCTTTCGCAGAAGTAACTGCTGTCTGTAATTTTCCGCCGCCTTTTTACTGTTAGCCACGGACTTTGCCACGGCTTCTTCGGAAATCTGTCTTCCAGTCACATCTTCCAGAAATCCCTTCAGTTTGCGCAGCTGGTCTGCCACATACTGTACGGCTTCCTGATTCTTTTCATAAGGCACATCAATATAAAAGCCCGGCAGCTGCTGTTTCTGTTTCAGATATGGAAATGTCATCATATTTCCATCACAGGCCAGATTGGTGTAGACCATGCACCTCGGGTTCGGCAACAGGCCGGACAGAGCCGCACCTAAAAATACCCGATGGTAAGAGCACATGGTTTCCGGAAAACCTTCCTCCTCCGTCATCCGCAAAAATGCCTGTTCACATCTGGTTCCGGCCATAAAACAAGACAGGGCTTCCACCGAATACGGTGTCAGACCTGCCGCTGTCAGAAGTTCTCCCGGTACGAAAATGCTGACCATCGCCGCCTGCTCAGGCTTTGCCAGCGCCTTGATAATATTTTTCATAACGACTCTCGCCACATACTGTCCGGACGAAGGCAATTCCTTGTCCGGGAAAAGCAACAGGCGTTTCTCCTGCAGCCTGTACCCCGCCAGCAGAATCCGTCTGGCCTTTTCCGGGTCATTCTGGGCTTTGTTTCCCACCATTTTTCCAAATGTATCGATAATATCCATGTGTATCATTCTTTCTGTATCGTTTTTTACTGTATCGTCTTTTACAAACATAACTTATTATAATGATTTTGCTGAAAAAGTAAATATATCCTTTTTCTACTTTTTTCACTTTCGTAAACTCGGTCGCAGTTGACTCGGTTGCGACCGAATTATTTTGACATTTTCACATTAAACATGTGCCAAAAGTTTTAAAAACGTATGCGAACAATATCTGATTCGTGAAAATCAAAACGGATTACTGGATAAAATTTTTGGGAAAATCGGAACATACTATTATGATGATCCCGCCGAACGGTAAAAAGGTGAATTTGATATCGTTACCCAGGACGATAACGGATATATCTTTTATGAAGCGAAATTCAGGAAAGGCCCCATACCTTCTTTATACGCTATCACAGCCTCACTTTCTCAAATCTGTACTTCTGCTGAATCTCCGGATACTTTACCCGATCTACTTCGCTCATAAACATGGCATACGGTCTGGCGCAGATTTTAAAAGGCTTGTACAGGCCCTGATAAATAACCAGCTGTTCCCCGGTTTCTGTATGTGTTGCAAAGGCCAGTACTTTATATAGATATTCGGATGTATCGACGGATACCCATTCTCTTTTAAAATGCTGCACAATATCCCCAACAGCAATATCTCTTTCCGGAACAATGTCTTTCTTTTCCTCCGGCTCCGTATCCAGCATCACATATTCTTCTTTGTCCAGCGACACCGGTACACCGGATTTTCCGGTGATATGTACTCCACCGTACCATGTACCTGTAATCTCCAGGACATCTCCTATTTCGTACTCCGGCGAATATTCATCATTCTTCTTTATAATGCGAATTTTTCCCATTCTCTTTTCCCTTCGTTTCCTATTTTACCCCTGCTCTTTCTCGGTAAAATTTACTGCAAAATTTTACAGACCATTTCTGTATACATCATTCATCACAGCCTGCGCATGTTCCAACTCTTTCTTCTGGATGATGGCCTGTCTGTCACTTAAGATTGCCAACATCTCATCCACCACATCTTCTATCCTTGGCTCGCTTACCCGATACAGATATCCCAGCATCCGTGTGGATGTGTAATCTGTATTCATATGTTTATATGCAATCTCCCTGCAGAAATCATCGGGATAGCCTTTTTCGAGTAACGCCTGATACAGCGCCTTTGTTTTGTCCATATCTGTTCCTTCCTGCAGTTTGCACTGTATAATCAGTTGTCGGCTGCTAACCAGTCAGATAATTCCAACTTTTCAAATATTACCATCGAGATAATCTAAAATACATATCCCATCTCATGAATTTTCTGGACATCTTCCTCCACAGAAATTCCCTTGACTGTCAGCATATCCCCTGTAATTGCGGCGTTTGCTCCCGATGCGAAGCAGGAAAATCCGCTGTCCACGAGATAATCTCTCCCGGCTGCCAGACGGATATACTGTTTTGGCAATATAAAACGATACAGTGCCACGATCCGCCGTACCTCATCCTTTGTCAACACCGGATAATCACCTGTCGGTGTTCCCGGTACGGGATCAAGCATATTGATGGGTACAGACTGTACATCCAGTTCCCGTAACGTAAGCGCCATGTCGATGCGGTCTTCCATCGTTTCCCCGACACCGAAAATACCGCCGCTGCAGACTTCCAGTCCCACCTTGCGGGCTGCCCGGATCGTTGCGATCTTTTCATCGTAAGTATGGCTGGTACACAATGTAGGAAAATATCTCCGGGATGTTTCCAGATTATTATGGATCCGCTTCACTCCGGCTTCTTTCAGTCTGCGAAGCTGATGTTCCTGCAACAGTCCAAACGAGGTACAGACAGTCAGCTGCTGCTCATCGCTGACAGCCCTGATTCCGTCGTATATTTTGTCGATATCACGGTCACTGACACGTTTTCCATTGGATACCAGACAGTAATGGCGAATGCCCTTTTTGCTGCTCTGTTTGGCATGCTCAATCAGAGCTTCCGGCTCCATCATCGCATGATGCTCCACCGGAACCGTCGCACATGTCGACTGGGCACAAAACCGGCAGTTTTCGGAACACTGCCCACCTTTGACACTGACCACAGCACAGAGATCAAAATCGTCCCCACCAACCTTTTTTCGGATCTCATCCGCCGCCACACACAGTTCTTCCAGCGGCTGCTCTGAAAGCCCCATGGCCTCTTCCTTTGTCAGCAGCTCTCCCTGCAGTACTTTTTTCTGTAATGTTTCTACTATGCTCATCCTGTCACCTGCTTTTTCGTCATTCTATTTTGCATCGTAGCAGATATTTTTTCTATTTGCAACTACTCCTTTTTAACAAAAAACAGGATTTGAAAACGTATCTTCAAATCCTGCCTTTGTAATATTATCTAACTATAACTTGAACTTTTACTTTTTTACTTCCTGACTTAACGCTTATTGTTGTCTTTCCTTTTTTCTTTGCTTGAACCCATCCATTTTTATTAACCGTTGCAATTTTCTTTTTAGCAGAACTATATGTAATTTTCTGTGATGATGTTAATGGGTATCTTTCAGCAAATATCTGATATTTCTGCCCAACATTTAATGTAAGCTTACGTGTATTAACAGTAACCTTGGATGTTTTAACAGTACCATTCTGTACTTTGACTTTCGCAATAAGCCATTCACCACTTTCCAGGACAGCTGCAATCCTAGCTGTTCCTTTCTTCTTAGCACTTACTTTTCCGCTCTGGTTCACCGTCACAACTTTAGAATTGCTGGAAATCCAAAATGCAACCGAATCTCCCGCTGCCAAATCACTTACCCTGACATTCCATGATTTTCCTTTTTTCAATACAATGTCTGTAATAGAGAGTTTTCCGGTTGCCGGAAGTGTATCTATATATTCACCCTCACTTATATATGATTCACAGTCGGTACAATATACATCTCCAGTATATCCGCTCTCGACAGCTGTTGGTTCTTTTTTATTTAATATCTGTGTATGACGATGTCCTGTTGCAGGAATAACAACGGAATCCTTAAGTACTGTATCACAGTCATGGCAACGCACTTTTTCCGTATAACCATCATATTCACAAGATGCAGGTTCTCCTTCAATTGTATACGGTCTGTGAGGAAGCTTTGGGATAGTTTCATTTCTTTCCAATGCACAAATCTTACAATTGTAAACTTGAGTTCCTTCTTCGGTACACGTGCTTTCTTTAGCAACGTTTCCTGCCACCCATGTATGTCCTTTTCTCAAGCATGTATCACTATATCTAAAATAATGCGTCTTTCCCTCTTTATTATTTGCAGAAATAAATGTATCATCTAATTCAACACCTATATCGTTATCCAATTCATAATAGCCTTCATACATTTCTGCTGCATTAATTTTCAGATATCCTACATATTTTTTTAAATTATTATCGTAATTTAAATGAACCCTTTCGGATTTTATGTAATGTTCTCCAGAATACACCTCAAAATATGCCCATACATCGTCGATAGGATAATTTGCATATATCTCACAGCTTACAGTTATCATTGTACCATTAGAAACAATTTCTTTTTCATGGGATATCTGTATATTCTGGACGGTAGCAGTTTGTGCATCTTTTGCCTGAACAGCAGATACATTGCACATGCAAAATGCAAAAATCAAGCAAAAAAACAACAGTATTTTTTTCGTCTTTTTCATCTCCAACTTTCTCCTTCGCGATCTTTTTTATAACAAACAGTACACCATTTCATACATTATACAACATGAACATAACCATTTCCATGTATATTCCATATTTTTATCAATGTTCAAATCTTTTTCATCTGCCATTAGTACTTTATATTCCCTTATATATTGATATAATAAAAAAAGATTTCCACATATGTTTAAGAATGAATTTGAAAGAGAATACCATGACCTCAGAAATCGCCTACCGCATCCTCGGTCTGCCTGTCACAGCCGACCGAACACAGATCAAGAAAACTTATCACCGGCTCCTGCATCGGATTCATCCGGATACGGATAGCTTCGAGACAGCTGCGTATCCGTATACGATTCAGGAGCTGAATGAAGCTTATGCGCTTTTATATAAAAATACAAAAGGTATTGCCAGCAGACACTCCTCTGCCCGCACTTCCCGTCAGACTGCCACGACATCTGTGCATGCAAAAAAACGTCATGCCCCTGGAAATTCCCCCCGCACCGTCTGGTCGGCCCCGGAAAATCCGACAGCCTACACAGACCGTGACATCTATCATTATGCGGAAGATAGCGACGGCACAAAGCTCGGCACATTTGTCATTGCTTCGGGTAAGTATCTCTGGACACCGGAAGAAGATTTTCCGCTGTTTTTAAAAAGTATGTTTGGCTGCAGTGACCGGATCCTTTCACAGCTGGATCAACAGATGCAGCGAGATTTTATCCCACAGAAGCGGCTAGCAATACAGGCAGAATTAAGTTATCTTCTGGCCCAGCAGTTTATCGATCTTTCTGGCACGCTGGCCAGACTTCTGGCATCTTCATCTTCTGAAACAGACAACGACGCTGTATATACGGTTCCTGCCATGCTGGAAACCACCGGCTCCACAGCGGTATTGCGTTCCGGTATGCTTTTATACCCTTCCGGCATAAAAAAGCACCGCCTGTTTCTGCAGACAGGCAGACAACAGACGGCGGGATATATTTCTTTTAAAGACGACAGACTGTATTATATTTTGATTCCTCTGCTGGAGCAAAAACGGGCGCAGGTAAAAATCGCCATCGCACCACTGACCCGAAACTGTACACGGCATAATTATGCCCATAAAGGAACCTACCGGGATCTCGATTTTCAGATCCGTATTCCGAAGGATTCTGCCGTCACGTTTCCAGAGAGTATACAGTTGCAGATTGAGGCACTTTTGCAACAATATCAACTTCTGTAGAATCTTATATTGTTGAAATTTATTTTATCTTTTCACGGAAATACAAATGGCCAGCTGAAAAACTATTGTTTTTTCGGCTGGCACTTTAGACCAGATTTGGCAATTTCCTCACACAGTATCTCTTTCTTCCAAATTTACTCCAGAAAAATCCCATGAGATACTTTTATTTTTCTTCCGCGATCTTTGTTTTCCACATATCCTTTGTCACATATGTAAAATGCTCTGTCCGTTTCTCATGCAGTGCCGGACAATCCACATCGTACTCGGTATGATGGTACACAAATCCACATTTTTCCTGTACTCTCCGGGATTTTTCGTTACCGTCATAATAACCGCACCACAATACGTCACATACACCATCCGCAAAGGCTATCTCCTGCAGGCAACGCACCGCCTCCGGAATCAGCCCCTGACCCCAGTAGGGTACGCCGATCCAGTAGCCGATCTCCAGCTCCATCGAGCCTTCATTTAGTGGCTGACATCTGGTCGGCATGATACCGATACTGCCAATGGGTTCACCTGTCTCCTTTAACACCACCGCAAAAATCTCATTATCGTCAAATACAGTCTGGATGATCGTGCGGCTTTCGGCAATACTTTCATGTGGTTTCCATCCCGCCGCCGGGCCAACCAGCGGATCTTTCGCATAGCGGTAGAGACTTTTTGCATCCTCAATTTCCCACTTTCGTAAAATAAGTCTTTTCGTTTCCAGCATCATATCCTTTTTCTCCCCTTGCGCTCTTCGTTCTTCTCCCTTGTATCGGTTCGAAGTATCACTTTTTATTTTCTGTTTTTCAAACATCATACACCACGACCACATCCCCTGGCAGGATCACTGTCTTACCCCGGGGGATCATATTTTCCTCCCCGCGGCGGATCATGGCGATCAGCACATCCTCGGGCAGCTGCAGTTCTTCGATGCTCTTATTGCTCCATTCGTGCTTACTATCCACGAGAATTTCTCTCAGATTGATCCCGCCTGTTCCCTCAAAGGACGGTACACTTAAAATAATGCTGTCCCCGGCAAGAATCTTTGTGTTTCCTCTCGGGATCAGCGTCTCACCTTTTCGCTTGATCATCAGCGCCAGCGCATCCGCAGGCATTTCCAGCTGGCTCATCTTTTTATTCTGCCAGGCATGTCCCTCCGGAATATACATACGCATCAGTGTCAGGGAGGAATCCTCCTGATAATCGTTGAAGGTCTTTAAAACATCAGTCTCCGTATCGATCATATCCAGCTTTGTCGCCACCTTCGGAAGCAGCGTTCCCTGTACCGCTACAGAAAGCAGAGATACCATAAACACAATATGGAACAGATCATTTTCCAGTGCCGGGATACTGGCTACCGCAGAGATGGCAAATACGATGGACGATGCGCCGCGAAGCCCCGCCCAGGATATACAGCATTGCTGCTTCCACCCTGCCTTGAACGGCCGCAGCAACAGATAGACCATCACAGGTCTTCCAACCAGCAATAAAAACAGAGCTACAGCTACCGATACTCCCATCACCGAGGGCAGACGTGACGGAAATGACAAAAGGCCCAGAATAAAGAAGATACAGATCTGTGCCAGATTGGTGATGCCGTCAAAAAACGGCACCAAAATCTTTTTATGCCGAATCGGACTGTTTCCGAGAATAATTCCCGTAAGATATACACTCAGATAACCGTTACCGCCAACCATGGACGGCAGCGCATAGGAGATCAGGACAACTGCCACAATAAAGATCGTATCCAGTCCCTCTGCCACCAATGTGGTTTTTCTGAGGATCATCACTGTAAGTACCGCCACACCCACACCGATCAGAACGCCATAGGCAATCTGGGCAAAAAGCATATAGCCAATGGAGGTCTGCTGCCCTGTAATCATCGCAATGGCGATGGTCGTCAGCATATACGATACGGGATCGTTACTGCCGCTCTCAATCTCCAGCAAAGAGTCCGTGCCGTATTTCAGCGACAGATGCTTGGAACGCAAAATCGAAAAGACCGAGGCCGCATCGGTGGAGCTTAAAACCGAACCGATCAGAAAGCCCTCCATCCATTGCATCCCAAGCACAAATGTGCAGAATGCCGTTACAGACAAGGCTGTAAGTACAACACCCATAAAAGACAGCAGGATGGCTTTGACCGCTACGGGTCTGGCTGTCTTCCACTTGGTGCCGAAGCCACCGTAAAACATCACAAAGGCCAGGGCAACGGAACAGATTTTCTCTGTCAGTACCTGATTTTCATAATAGATCCCCAG
The DNA here is from genome assembly GCA_934394565.1 of uncultured Lachnospiraceae bacterium. Taxonomy (GTDB): domain Bacteria; phylum Bacillota; class Clostridia; order Lachnospirales; family Lachnospiraceae; genus UBA11957. Next base: position 59,832 of record CAKRQV010000014.1, on the reverse strand, counting down.
CGGGCCATCCGCGCCGAAAAACATGCCCAGCCCGATAAACAATAAAAGCACTGGCATACCCGTCCGGTCTGCAAACCGGTTGGCTGCCACACATAAAAGAATAACTACCGCGATCAGCAAAAGTATGGTTGTCATGTATCCTCCTGTCTTATCCCTGTTCCTTTAACTCGCCAAGTATTCTCAGTAAAAGCCCTATCACTGCCTCCGGCAGCTGACGGATTTCGCGAATCCGGGCAAAGGCGCTGCCATAGATGGTCTTCAGATCCTCCAGCGCATAGTTGCCGCCCTTGAAAATGGCTGCCACACGGATACCCTGTTTCCGTAACATCTGTATGGCTTCCCTCGTGTCTTCTGCCGCCAGTGCTTCCTGGTATTCCTGTCCTCTGGAAAATGTGCCCGGCACATACGCTTTCTGCAAATCCAGTACTACAGCGTCCGTCAGTACCAGCAGAATCCTCTTTTTTCCCTTCTCCCCGTTTTCAGAAAAAAGCGGCTGCAGCGCCCGCAGGGCCAGCCCGTCCCGGTTATTTCCCGCGGTAAAAAAAGAAAAAATTCCGTCCGCATTATCCGTACTTTCATACCCCTTTAACCGCTGTAGGATCGTATAGCTTCTCTGGCTGCGAAAGCTTATGACCTGCACCGGGATCTGCAGGTTCATCAGACTCCGTGTGATGATATATGCCTGTGCCGCCAGACTTTCCTGCTCCTGCACGCGGGAACTTGAGGCGTCCAGCACAAGCTCCACACAGATCTCCGGTGACGGTTCTGTGATCTCCCTGCGAAATACCGCCAGATCATGCATCGCATGTATCCGGTATACAGCACCGGCATCCAGCCGTCCCTGGAGGGAATGTACGATATCTGCTTCCTGCTTTGTCTCCAATGCATATTTGAGATGATCTGTGATCTGCAGGATACAGCGCTCAAAATATCTGCGATTGCTGTTGTAATAGGAAAGATTTCGCTCCAGCTGTTCTTTCTGTTCCTTTCCATACTGCGCATCTGTGTCTTTGCCCATTGACAATGGCTGCGCCCCGGCATACCACAAATGACACAAGGTGTGGTAACCCACGCAGTATTCAGCTTCAATTTTTCCCATTTGCTGTTCATCAAATATACAGTCGCCAAAAATCTGTTGCACAAAAGCCGCATCCTCGGCATCCGTTGTCTGGTTCAGCAGATGTCTCCACAAAATTTTCAGATGACCGCCCCCGGCCGTCGTATCTCCTGTTTTATCCTGTTTTGTTTTCAGACGAAACTCACTGTGAAACAATTTTCCCAGCAATACCATCAGAAGTCCGGCACCCACGAAAGCTGTCTTTTCCGATTCTCTGACTTTCGTAAAACGGTAATAATAATACCGCCACAAAAGCTCTTTGATTCCCTCTACTAAAGCTTCATCATCCTGGTCTTTTGCATTTTTTTCAGCCAATGTCTCCATATCACCGGCAAGTTCCAGTTCACGTTTTGTAAAAGGTTCGAGATTTTTTCCCGTAACACGATACCAATGTAGCAACACCAGACGCTGTTCACTCATATCCTGATATCTGGCAGGTAGACGAAGTTCTGTCAGATGATGTTTGGCATACTCTTCCCGCAAAGCCAAAAGTGCCGGCCGACTGTCCTTCATCCGCAAAAAAACGGCCTGTTCTAAGATCAGCTGCACATAATACCTGTAGACATCCGGATCTTTGCCGATCTCGATTCCTTTAAGAAAGGGAAGCAGGATATCCTGTTTCATACAGCTGTACCCCAGACCTTCCAGCGTGTTCAGATATAGGGATGGCTCATCATCCATCTGGAAAAACAGATACTGGGGCTCAAAACCATACTGTCCCGCAGCTGTCCAGACCATATTGCAGGCTCTTTTTTGCTGCACTTTTCTTATTTCCATGCTTTTGGTATCCTCGCTGCGATCACATCATGCACAATGGAACGTTCCACCGGATCAAACACCTTATTTGTCATACCCATATCCATTGCCTCGAGCGGTACCATGCCAAGGCGCATCAGAGCCACTGCATCCAGAAGTCCTCGAAGATCCACGGCCCGGGGACTGATCTCCGCACTCACGGCTTTTTCATCCAGTTCATAAAAAATAGCTTCCAGCTGCTTTTCCATACTGTGGCTCATTTCCGGATACTCCCGCTTCAAAAGTTTATCCAGCTGTTTTTCCTGGATGGTTGGCATCTGCAGCACCACAAATCGAGAGCCAAGAGCCTCATTCAATTCTCTGGTACCGGCATATCCATAGTTCATTGTGCCAATAAATCTGGCAGCCGGATGCAGATGAATCCGTTCATAACCGGACACCTCCAGTACCCGCCGGTAATCCAGTGTCGCATGCAGCACGGCCATGGCCTCATTCTTTGCCATATTGATCTCGTCCAGAATCCCGAAGCCGCCATATTTCGCGCACTGGCAGACCGGTCCCGGCCGGAACACGACCTTGTCCCCGTCAAACGTATCTGTACCGATCAGATATGCTGCATCCACATTGATATGGAAAGAAATGTTCCAGAACGGCCGGCCGAAAATATAGGCCAGATTCTCTGCCAGCACATTTTTACCGGTAGCCTTCGGCCCCGCCAGCAAAAGATTCTTACCTGCCAGTATGGCGCAGACTGCCTTTTCCATAATATCCTTTCCATAATAATGAAACTGTGGCTTTTCTGCCACACAACGATCTGCAGGCAATGGCTCTCCTTCATACGCTGCCCTGAACTTCTCTATTTCCTTTTGCAGGGATTTTCCAATCCCTTCTTCATCCAACCACTCCATGATGGAATGCCTCCCTTTATCTTCCCGTGTCTTATCCTCTGAAGTTTTTCCCGCAGATTCTGTTGTCCGGATAGTCCAAAGCAACCGGATTCCACGGATATAACGGACGATGCTCTGTCCATAGCTTTACTCTGCCAGTATAGCACATCACTGTCCTTCGGTATAGCTTTCACATGTTACCATTTTTCTGTCAACCGCCATCTATTGTTAACCTTTGAAATTATTTAGTTGACATTTCATCATGCAGACGATATACTAAGCACGTTCGCAATACATTATGATTTGTAAAGGAGAAAACTCATGAGTACAAATACGACAACAACCTCCCGTTTTACCACCAAACGTCTGGTAACCATGGCTCTGTTCGCTGCGATCATCTGCATCGCCGCCTACATCAGTATCCCGTTACCTCTGCCGGGAGCTCCCCATATTACCCTGCAGAACTTCGTGATCATCCTGATTGCCCTGCTTTTCCCGTCTCTGGACGCTTTTCTGATCGTCCTTGTCTGGATGCTGCTGGGCATCATTGGTCTGCCGGTTTTCATCGGCGGTGGTTCTGGTATCGCTTATCTTCTGATGCCGTACGGCGGATACACCGTAGTCTTCCCGTTCGTAGCTCTGCTGCTTCCGGCACTCTGCGGTAAACAGTATAATCGTCTGCGCTATACGTTGGTAGCTATCCTCGGTGCAGTACTGATCGATGCCATCGGTATGTTCCGTCTGATGGGTGTCAACGGTCTGACACTGACCCAGGGTATTGCCACCGGTTTTGTACCGTTCATCCCGCTGGATCTGGTCAAATGCATCGTTGCAGCCCAGATCATCCCACAATTTCGCAAAATCATCCAGTAAATGTAATGCGAGGGAACGGCTCTGCCGCTCCCTCGCATTGTTTTTCTTATTTTAAGAATCCATTAATAATCTGCTCTTCGGCCTCTGCCTCCGTCAGTCCTAATGTCATCAGCTTAATAATCTGCTCACCCGCAATCTTACCGATCGCCGCCTCATGGATCAGCGCTGCATCCAGATCATTCGCCTCCAGCTGCGGAACCGCCAGAATCTTCGCCTTATCCATAATGATCGCATCACATTCCGTATGTCCGCTGCACGGTGCATTACCGATGATCCGTGAATCAAACTTCTGCCAGGAATTATCTCTGGCTACTGAACGGGACACTACATCTGCACTGGCTCCCTCACCGTTTAATTCCACGCTGTACATGCTCTCAGCCTTCTGATTGCCATGGGTCATCAGACGTTCTCTGACCACCAGCTTTGCGCCTGCGGCCAGCTCTGCCTTCGTATCACGCACCGTAGAATCCACACCACGGATCTGTACCATCTCCATCTCCATCGTGGAATCTTCCTGCATATACACCTCCGTGCCCGGATTCAGGATACGCTTTCCCTCTCCATCACCTTCGCCGTAATGTTTTTCTACATATTTAACCTTTGCTCCCTTTCCTACATAGAAACGATGCACACCGTCATGCTGGGAATCCTGATTACCACAGTTATGGATACCGCAGCCAGCCACGATCACGACATCTGCCCCCTCGCCAATGTAGAAATCGTTGTATACCACCTCTTTTAAACCGCTCTGGCTTAAAACAACCGGAATATGCACGCTCTCGTTCTTTGTCCCCGGTTTGATCTTAATGTCGATACCGCTGCCGTCCTCTTTGGAAATGATATCGATATTGGCTGTTGTGTTCCGGGCAGCCATCTTACTGTTGGCACGGATATTGTAAGCACCCTCCGGTACGCTGTGGAGGTCAGCTACCTCTTCCAGTATTCTCTTCTGAATCTCGTCGATCATGCCTTTTTCTCCTCCTTTTCCAGCTGATTGCAGTTATTGACCGCCGAGGCTGTACCTAAAAGCTCCGGCAGGATTTCGTCTTTTGGTCCCTGTTTTGAGATCGTACCGTTTGCGATCACAACGATCTCATCCGCAATATCCAGGATACGCTCCTGATGGGAAATGATCATGATGGATCCATTGGTCGTCTCCCTCATACGTTCAAACACCTTGATCAGGTTCTGGAAGCTCCACAGATCGATACCGGCCTCCGGCTCATCAAATACAGAAAGCTGTGTGGATCTGGCCAGCACCGTTGCGATCTCAATTCGCTTTAATTCCCCGCCGGACAGGCTGGCATTGACTTCACGATGGACATAATCTCTTGCGCAAAGTCCGACTTCCGACAGGAACTGACAGGCATCCGCCACCGACAGCTCTTTTCCAGCCGCGATGCGAAGTAAATCCAGCACACGGATTCCCTTAAACCGTACCGGCTGCTGGAACGCAAAGCTGATACCAAGCTTCGCTCTCTCTGTGATAGATTTTCCCGTAATGTCCTCACCGTTTAATAAAATCTGTCCCTCGGTCGGATTCTCGATACCCGCGATCAGCTTGGCCAGTGTAGACTTACCGCCACCGTTTGGTCCGGTGATCACGACAAACTTATGGTCGTCAATCGTCAGGCTTAAGTTTTTGATGATTTCTTTCTGACCTTTATCGTCAGCCACATCAAAAGAGATGTTCTTTAACTCTAACATGTATACTCTCCTTTTCTCCTGCAGGAATCTTTTTTCTGTTGCAAACCCTTTGTTACAGGCAAACTACATATTCTGACTATGGTTTTTACCCGCGTCATCCGGTTTAGCAGCCCTCCTGCTGTGGTGTTTTCTCTTTTTCACAAAGACGGCATTTTTCCGCAGATTTTTTATGCGTGCATGTAGGCAAATTACCCTCGCAGACTTCATAATTGCCGCCCTCGATCCAGAGCTCTTTTCCATTGACCAGACAGTCCGCAATCTTCTGACGTGCCCGGGCATAAATGGCTGTCACACTGGTCCGCACCAGATTCATCTGCCGGGCGCACTCTTCCTGGGTCTGCCCCTCGTAATCGATCAGACGGATGCATTCGTATTCATCCACCTTCAGCACGCAGATATCCTTTGCCCCCTTATTGCTGACAGGGGTAAAACAGTTGAATTTCGGCGGCTTGCACACACGTCTCTTCTTCGCCGGTCTTGCCATGGAAAACTCCTCCTTTTTGTGCGCTTTTGTAGAAGCGCCATAACTGGAATTATACACGTTATTTTTGACATATGTCAATAAAATATGCATATTATTTCTGACATATGTCAAAAATATTTCTTCACAAAAAAGAAGTATCGACAATGTCAATACTCCTTTACACACCACTTCCGGCTTCACCATATGTATTCCGTGAAAATTTTCTATGCTTTAAAGGCCACCACTGCATACGGCCGCCCCTCGGCATTATCCAGACTGACGATCCACTCTCCCTCATGCTCGGTCACCAGGGGATAAAACACATCTCCCTTTCTCGCCTGCCGCCTGTATTCTGCACGAAGTTCCCGGATCGGAAAGTTTTCGGGAATATACTCCTCTGCGATCTGCACATACCTGGCATTATTCACATGCTGATTGGAATCCAGATGCGCTCTGGTGATCGTAAGCGGCTCTTTCTTCTCACCGCCCTTTGGTATCTGGATCTTTCGGGGGGCATATTCCATCGGATATTTTTCTTCCAGCCCATAGTTTTCTCCCAGAGCAGCCGGTACAGGCACAGGACGCTGTTTTTCTGTATCCATCAAAACCCAGTTACTGTTGCCCCAGATCAGGACTTTGCCAGCATCTGTCTCGATTGTATGGTTTCTGTCTCCCATCATCTGATGAAAGGCATACGGCCATGTTTTCACCTTAATATGTTCGCATACACCCGGATATTCCCCTATACAAATCTGCCAGGAAGACAGGTACCAGACCAGATGCTTTTCTTTCAGTTCATTCATGCCCCGACCGACATCTTCCGAATGAAATACGGCGCTATCCTGAAAATAATTTAGTACCGCATCCAGTGTCAGCTTTTCCTGCATATCGGTTTCCGAATAGCGCACTCTGGCATCCATCGTATACTTCACGTTTTGTCAGCCTCCTTATTTAGTGGCATCAAGTACCATTCTTGCAGAACCAAAGATACCGGCATCGTTGCCAAGCTCTGCCAGAACGATTTCTGTCGTTTTACATGCCGGGAAACAGTAAGACGCATAGGCTTTTTCGATAGCATCAATCAGTGGCTGTCCGGCCTTGGAAACGCCGCCACCGATTACAAATTTCTCCGGATCGATCGTAGCTGCGATCACGGCCATGGCACGGCCAAGGTAATCCGCCATTTTATCTACCACAGAGGCCGCTACACCATCTCCTTTGGCATAGGCATCAAAAACATCCTTTGCTGTAACAGTTTCTGACTGTAACATTGTCTTTTCATTGGTCTGAGCCAGTGCTTCTTTTGCCAGACGTACGATACCTGTTGCTGAAGTTTTCTGTTCCAGACAGCCATGGTTGCCACAGTTACAACTTTCCGGATCGTCAGGGTCAATGCACATATGTCCAATCTCCCCGCCGGCACCATGGACACCGGAAACCATCTTTCCATTGATGATAACACCGCCACCAACACCGGTTCCCAGCGTGATCATAATCATATCGTCCGTACCACGGCCACCACCACGCCACATCTCACCGAGAGCGGCTACATTGGCATCATTACCGGTCACTGCCGGAATCTGTGTATACTCTTCAAGGATCTGTCCTACTTTTGTATATCCCCAGTGCAGATTTACCGCAAACGGCACATCGCCATTTTTCAGTACCGGACCCGGAACGGCGATACCGATACCGGAAACTTCTGCTTTTGCAATCGCTTTTTCTTCACATTTTGCAAGGATCGTATCTGCAATATCCTTTAAAATACGACAGCCATTGTCTGCTGTATCTGTAGGGATTTCCCATTTATCCTGCACTTCTCCATCGGCTGTAAACAGACCGCATTTTACGGTTGTGCCACCTACATCAATACCGAATACATATTTTTTCATATTCTCACTCTCTCTTTTTGGATAAATTTGCCTGTACACGCTTGTACAGTTCTTTTGCCGCATTGTAACCCATCTTTTTCTGACGGTGGTTGACAGCTGCAGACTCTACGATCACAGCCAGGTTACGACCAGGACGGATCGGCAGAGAATGACATACCACCTTATTGCCAAGAATCTCTGTATATTCTTCCTCGATACCGAGCCGATCATACTCTTTATCTCTGTCCCATTCTTCCAGCTTAATAACCAGATCAATGGACTGTGTATCCTTAACGCACTCTACACCAAACAGAGTCTTGACATCAATGATACCGATACCACGAAGCTCGATAAAATGTCTTGTGATATCCGGTGCGGAACCGATCAGCTCATTGTCACTGATGCGGCTGATCTCTACAACATCATCACTGACGAGACGATGGCCTCGCTTGATCAGCTCCAGGGCAGCCTCGCTTTTTCCAATACCGCTCTCACCCATAATCAGGACACCCTCGCCGTATACATCAACAAGTACACCGTGGATGGAGATAAATGGTGCCAGCTGGATACCGAGCCAGCGGATAATGGCGGACATACAGTGAGATGTCGTACGATCCGTAGTAAAGGTCGGTACCTGGTATTTTTTTGCCAGTGCCAGCATATCTTCATCTGGCACAACCTGTGTAGTAAAGATAACACACGGAATCTTTTTGGAGACAAATTCCTCGTAGGCTTTGACCTTTTCTTCTCTTGTCAGATGATTGACCAGATAAGAATACTCTACATAGCCGATAATCTGTACACGTTCTGCCTCAAAATGTTCATAATAACCGGTCAGCTGCAGAGCAGGACGGTTGATTTCTGTCAGTGTGATCTTCACCTCGTCCGTATTGATCTCCGGCGTCACATTTGTCAGCTGTACAGCCTCTGCCAGCTTGCTTAATGTTACACTTTTCATGGATATATCTCCTCTTCTTTACTTTCTTACACAGCGCAGCCTTTTTGTTTCCCGCTGTGGTAAAAGCAGTCATTTAACTTTCTTTTAAGTGTATCATACCCCATCTTTCCTTGCAACAATACGCTTTATTTGTCTTTATGAAAAAACGTATACACTGCATGGGCACTGGCAGCATTCATACTTTCTACCTGGGCCAGCTCTTCTTCGGTGGCTTCGCGGATATTTTCTGCGGCACCGTATTTTCGCATCAGCGCTTTACGGCGGGCAGGGCCGATGCCGGGGATGTCATCGAGGACAGAACGCACCTGGCCTTTACTTCTGAGCAGACGATGATATTCGATGGCAAAGCGGTGGGCTTCATCCTGTATACGGGTCACCAGTTTGAATCCCTCGCCATGGCGGTCGATAGGAATCTCGGTGTCATGATAATACAGCCCTCTGGTACGGTGGTGGTCATCCTTAACCATGCCGCAGACCGGAATATCCAGAGACAGTTTTTCCAGCACTTCTTCTGCAATATGCACCTGTCCTTTTCCACCATCCATCAGCAACAGATCCGGGAACGCAGAAAATCCCTGCATGGCTTCGTTGTCCTGCTGTTCGGTAATCCCCCGCTCAAACCGTCTTGTCAGTACTTCCTGCATACTGGCATAGTCGTTCGGGCCTTCTACGGATTTTATCTTAAACTTACGGTAATCGCTTTTCTTTGGCTTTCCTCTTTCATATACAACCATGGAGCCTACAGATTCGTAGCCGCTGATATTGGAAATATCAAAGGCTTCCATCCTGACGATGCCCGACAATCCAAGAAGTCTCTCAATTTCACGCACAGCTCCCACGGTACGGCCTTCTTCCCGCTTGATCCGCTCTCTGTCTCTGTCAAGGACCATGCGGGCATTTTCAGCCGCCAGCTCGACCAGCTTTTCTTTCTGGCCTTTTACAGGAACGATCAGCTGTACTTTCTGGCCGCGACGTGTACTCAGCCAGCTGGCAACAACTTCATGGTCTTCGATCTCGTACTGGAGATAAACTTCTTTGGGAATAAACGGTGTTCCGGCATAAAATTGTTTGATAAAACTCTGCAGGATTTCCGGCTCCGTATCTTCACAGGAAACATTCAGATAAAAATGTTCCCGGCCGATCATCTTGCCATCCCGGACAAAGAAAACCTGTGCCACAGCATCGAGTCCGTCATGGGACAAAGCAATGATGTCCTTATCCACACCTCCACTGCCGGTGATCTTCTGTCGTTCACCGATACGTTCGATGTCCCGGATTGTATCGCGTAAAGATGCCGCTTCTTCAAAACGCCATTCTTCAGAGGCTTTCTGCATCTGTTCTTTGAGTTCCCGGACCATTTTCTGGTAGTCACCGTTCAGAAAATCAAGGACACCGTGTACCTGTTTGCGATATTCTTCTTCGGTGATGTAACCCTGGCAGGGTGCCGGACACTGCTTCATATGATAGTAAAGACAGGGGCGTTCTTTACCCTGATCTCTGGGCAGGACTTTGTTGCAGGGACGGATATGGTAAAGTTTTCGTAAGAGTTCGATGCTTTCTTTGACAGCTCCGGCACTGGTGTAGGGGCCGTAATATTTGGCTTTGTCTTTCTTCATCTCACGGGAAAAAAGGATCCGGGGATAGGGTTCCTGTATAGTGACTTTGATGAAGGGGTAGGTTTTGTCATCTTTGAGCATGGTATTGTATTTTGGACGGTGCTCTTTGATGAGATTACACTCTAAGACGAGAGCCTCGAGTTCGGAATCGGTGACGATGTATTCGAAACGGGCGATGTGGGTGACCATTTTTTCAATCTTTGGACCTTTGTTGCGGCTGCTTTGGAAATACTGGCGGACGCGGTTTTTAAGGCTGATAGCTTTGCCGACGTAGATGATCTCATCAGCGGCATTGTGCATGATGTAGACGCCGGGTTTACCGGGGAGTTTTTTGAGTTCTTCGGGGATGTTGAATTCCTGGGACATATGTGGGGTCGCTCCTGGTTCTTTGCAAAATAGTGAAGGTTGTGAGGGATGCCGCCGCATCAGAGGATGGATCCGTATGATATATGTTCTCTGCGCTCCGCCTCCGTCGGTCCGAGCCTAGGGTCTCGGACTCTTACTCGGCAAAGTCGCTTGGATAACATATATCATACGGATCCATCCTCTGATGCGGCGGCATCCATTTACTTTACTGTGTTTATTATTTTTGTTAAGAAATACTCGCTTTTAGGAGTATCTGATTGATCTGTATAGCTTATTTTCAGACTTTGATTTTTATCTACTGAATCTCTCACAGATCATTTTTTGAAACTCTGACAACCCAAACATCGGTTACACAGTTGTTGTGTCATCCTCTGCGGATGTTTCTGTATGTCCGGAAGCTGTGTTTGTTACTTCGGTTTCATCTTCTGTGCTTCCCATAAGCTCAGGGTTTTCTTCGAGCTGTTTTTTGACGCCGGGGTCGGGAAGGCCTTTGACTTCGCGGAAGATCTGCATGAATTCCTTTCCGGTGATGGTCTCTCGTTTGATCAGGTAATCAGCGATCTGGTCGAGGACGTCACGGTTTTCGGAAAGCATTTGCTTAGCTTTTTCGTAGGACTCTTTGAGCACCTTCATGACTTCATGGTCAATCTCGGTGGCTGTTTTGTCACCGCAGTTTAAAACGGTGCGGCCGTCGAGATACTGGTTCTCAGCGGAAGCCAGACCCATGAGACCGAATTTTTCGGACATGCCGTACTGGGTGATCATGGCACGGGCAAGCTTTGTGGCTTTTTCAATATCGTTGGCGGCACCTGTGGTGACATTGCCAAAAACGATCTCCTCGGCAGCGCGACCGCCGAGCATGCCGACCAACATGGCTTCGAGTTCGCTCTTTGTGTTGAGGTATTTTTCTTCTTCCGGTACCTGCATAACGTATCCCAGGGCACCCATAGTACGGGGCACGATGGTAATCTTCTGTACAGGCTCGGCGTCTTTCTGCAACGCACTGACGAGCGCATGTCCGACTTCATGGTAGGATACGATTTTCCGCTCTTCCTGGCTCAGGATGCGGTCTTTCTTTTCTTTACCTACAAGTACGACCTCGACAGCTTCGAAGAGATCTTTCTGGCTGACGGCTTTGCGACCGTTTTTGACAGCGAGGATGGCAGCTTCGTTGATCATATTGGCAAGATCAGAGCCTACGGCACCGCTGGTGGCCAAAGCAATCGCTTCGAAGTCTACCGTCTCATCAAGCATGACATTTTTGGCATGTACCTTTAAAATATTGACACGGCCTTTGAGATCTGGACGGTCTACGATAACACGGCGGTCAAAACGGCCGGGTCTTAAAAGCGCCGGATCCAGGACTTCCGGACGGTTGGTGGCTGCCAGGATCAGAAGGCCCTTGGATGTATCAAAACCATCCATCTCAGCCAGCAGCTGGTTTAAAGTCTGCTCACGCTCGTCATTGCCGCCGCCATAACGGCTGTCACGGCTCTTACCGATGGCATCGATCTCATCGATGAAGATGATACACGGTGCGTTTTTCTTGGCTTCTTCAAACAGCTGACGGACACGGGAAGCACCGACCCCGACGAACATCTCCACAAAATCCGAACCGGACAGAGAGAAAAACGGTACATGGGCTTCACCGGCTACAGCTTTGGCAAGCAAAGTCTTACCTGTTCCGGGCGGGCCGACAAGCAGCGCACCTTTCGGAAGCTTGGCACCGATGGATGTATATTTTGCAGGATTGTGCAGGAAATCTACAACCTCCTGCAAAGATTCTTTGGCTTCATCCTGTCCGGCTACATCGGAGAAGAGTACACCGGTCTCTTTCTGGACATAAGCTTTGGCTTTGCTCTTGCCCATATTTCCCATCATCCCGCCGCCTTTGCTCATGCGGCTCATGATCAGATTCATACCCACAATCAAAAGTACGAAAGGGATCAGGAAACTTAACATAGAAGAAACGATCATACCGGTGGAATCCGGCTCAATCTCCTTAAATTCGATATTGTCGATCTTTGACAGACGCTCTACGAGGGCTGTGCTGGTCTCCATAAGGGTCGCAGTGTAAGTGACCGTGATGTTTTTGTATTTCTGCTCACGGGGCGTGATCGTCAGGGTCGTTGACTGCAGCTGTACCGATTTGACTTCGTCTTTGTCAAGCATCTGTAAAAATTCGGAGTAGGTAATCTCTTCATCTTTCTGCGCACTGCTGCTCATATTCGCTATAAAACTCCAGATCATAAGTGCCCCCAGGATACCGAGCATGACGATCAGGAGAGACTGCCTGTTCTTCTTGCCACCGGGGCCATCGTTATTCTGGTTATTCTGATTATTCTGCTGGTTCATGATGTCCTCCTTATTTCCTGTTTATTATACGGATATCCGTGACATAAATCAACAAACATATTGTGAAATTCAAGTAATCTTTCTAAAAAAAGTTTAAATATTGCTAGGCATTGCACGGTCTGGTGTAGTATACTAGAATCGATTTTTAACTATTCAGTACAGTCCGAAGCACTTACTGCAGAGGACGTCAGGAAGTGAAACAGGAGTGCAAAATCCCATCGGTGAGGTCGATTTTAATGGATTTTGCATTGTAACTGTGAAGGTACTGAACATTTATTACCTTTTGTAACCGAAGTTTATAAATAGAGGAGAATTATTATGGCAGTAAAGTACGTATTTGTTACCGGTGGTGTTGTGTCCGGCCTTGGAAAAGGTATCACCGCCGCATCTCTCGGCCGACTGTTAAAGGCCCGCGGATACAAAGTCACCATGCAGAAATTTGACCCCTACATCAACATCGACCCAGGCACCATGAACCCGATTCAGCACGGCGAGGTCTTTGTCACTGACGACGGCTGTGAGACCGACCTGGATCTCGGCCACTACGAGCGATTCATCGACGAAAGCCTGGATAAAAATTCCAATGTCACATCCGGTAAAGTTTACTGGTCAGTACTGCAAAAAGAGCGCCGCGGCGACTTTGGCGGAGGCACAGTACAGGTTATCCCTCACATCACCAACGAAATCAAGAACCGTTTTTACCGTAATTTCACAGACTCGGATACCCGTATCGCTATCATTGAAGTGGGCGGTACTGTCGGTGATATTGAGAGCCAGCCGTTCCTTGAAGCTATCCGTCAGTTCCAGCATGATGTCGGACATGAAAATGCGATCCTTGTCCATGTCACACTGCTGCCCTACCTGCATGCATCAGGTGAATTAAAGACAAAACCAACCCAGGCAAGCGTCAAAGAGCTGCAGGGTATCGGTATCCAGCCGGACATCATTGTCTGCCGTTCCGAGCATCCGGTAGACCAGGGTATCCGTGACAAGATCGCCCTGTTCTGTAACGTACCGAGTTCTCACGTTTTACAGAATCTGGATGTTGAGTATCTGTACGAAGCTCCACTGGCCATGGAAAATGAGCATCTGGCAGAGATTGCCTGCGAATGTCTGCATCTGCCGTGTCCCCAGCCGGATCTGACCGAATGGAAAAACATGATCAACGACCTGCGCACCCCGACAAAAGAAGTCACCGTTGCCCTGGTTGGTAAATATATCGCCCTGCACGATGCCTACATCAGCGTTGTTGAGGCCTTAAAGCACGGCGGTATCCCGAATCACGTGACCGTCCATATCAAATGGATTGATTCCGAAACAGTCACACCGGAGAATGTTGATGAGATTCTCGGCGATGTCGATGGTATCCTCGTTCCTGGCGGTTTTGGCAACCGTGGTATCGAGGGCAAGATCGAAGCAATCCGCTATGCCCGCGAGCACAAAGTTCCTTTCCTGGGTCTCTGCCTCGGTATGCAGTTAAGTATTGTTGAGTTTGCCCGCCATGTCGTAGGTTATTCAGACGCCAACAGTGCAGAGATTGATCCGCAGACAACACATCCGGTCATTGACCTGATGCCGGATCAGAACGGTATCACCGATATCGGCGGTACGCTCCGTCTCGGCTCCTATCCGTGTATGCTGGACAAGACCAGCAAATCCTACGAGCTGTACGGTGCAGAAGAGATCCATGAGCGTCACAGACATCGTTATGAGGTCAACAACGACTTCCGTACCGTCCTGACCGACAAGGGCATGTCTCTCGTGGGTATTTCCCCGGACGGCCGTATCGTAGAAATGGTCGAGATCAAAGATCATCCATTCTTCATCGGAACACAGGCACACCCGGAGCTGAAATCCAGACCAAACCGCCCGCATCCGCTGTTCAAGGGATTTGTGGAGGCTTCTGTTAAGCACATGGAAGAAAGATAACGCTTCTATTATTTAGTAACCATTAAACTAAAGATATTTTCAGAAAATGCCGTACAGTTTATACGCTGTGCGGCATTTCTATTTCTATACCTGTGCAAAATACCTTGTTAAGCCGTTTCGCATAGATCCGGATATAAGACATTGCTATTCTGTTTTGCAGGATTTCCTTCATAAGGTCAAAAAAAGATGCGGATCCTTCATAATGAATTATCCACATCTTTTCTATATACTTCTTATTTATTTTGTTGCATAACCGTCCGGATTCATGGACTGCCATTTCCAGCTGTCAGCACACATTTCCTCGATATCTCTCTTAGCTGTCCATCCAAGCTCCCTGGCAGCCTTGGACGGGTCGGAATAGCAGGCCGGTACATCACCTGCACGACGCGGACAGAATTTGAACGGAATCTCTTTGCCACAGGCTTTTTCATAGGCATGCAGTACATCCAGTACGCTGTAACCTCTGCCTGTACCCAGATTGTAGATCAGCACACCCTTGCTGGTTTCCAGCTTACGGATTGCACATACATGCCCTACAGCCAGATCAACAACGTGGATATAATCGCGGACGCAGGTGCCATCCGGTGTCGGATAGTCGTTACCAAATATGCCTAAACATTCTCTCTTGCCGATTGCAACCTGTGCGATATACGGTACGAGATTATTCGGGATACCCTTCGGATCTTCACCGATCAGACCGCTCTCATGTGCACCGATCGGATTGAAGTAACGAAGCAGAATCACATTCCATTCCGGATCACCGACATGCAGATCCGTCAGAATCTGTTCAAGCATACCTTTTGTCTGTCCGTACGGATTGGTAATCTGTCCCTTTGGGCACTCCTCGGTGATCGGTACGAAAGCCGGATCACCGTATACAGTGGCCGAAGAAGAAAATACGATATTCTTGCAGCCATGTTTTCTCATGACATCAGTCAGAATCAGTGTACCTGTGATATTATTGTAATAATATTCCCACGGCTTCTCCACAGACTCGCCGACAGCCTTCAGGCCGGCAAAATGAATAACAGCATCAATTTTATGCTCAGTAAAGATTTTTTCACAAATCTCACGATCCAGCATATCACCCTCATAAAATGTCAGGGTCTTTCCTGTAATCTTTTCTACTCTTTTCAGCGCCTCTTTGCTGGAATTATACAGGTTATCGAGTACTACGACCTCATACCCCCCGTTTAACAGCTCTACACAGGTATGGCTTCCGATATATCCGGCGCCTCCGGTAACAAGAATCTTCATAATATAAAATACCTCCTTATTTGATAATTTATTTTGTAAATACCATGTCCTTGGAAATCTCTGACAGACTGTGTGCGCCACACATAGCCATTGTATCGGCAAGCTCGCCGCCGATCTTGTCGGTGTATGCCTGTACACCCTCAGCTGCGCCACCATATACGGCTGTCACATACGGGCGGGCGATCACTACCGCATCAGCACCCAGCGCCAGTGCCTTGAATACATCAACGCCGGAGCGGATACCTCCGTCCACAAGGATCTTCATCTTACCGCCGACAGCCAGCACGATACGCTCGAGCACCTCTGCCGTTGCCGGTGTCTGATCAAGCACACGGCCGCCGTGATTGGATACAATGATACCCGCAGCTCCGGCCTCCATGGCCTTAACAGCGCCTTTGACCGTCATAATGCCCTTGACAATAAACGGCATATCCGCATAAGCGATGATTTCTTTGAGCTCCTCGACGGTCTTGGAACCTGCGGGCGGCTCCATATTTTTCAGGAAAGGCAGTCCTGCAGCATCGATATCCATGGCGATCACCTTTGCTCCGGCAGCTTTGACCATATCCATCTTTTCCCTGATCAGAGGAAGACTCCACGGCTTGATAGTCGGGATACCTTTTCCGCCGGCTTTACCGATTGCACGAGCAGCGGCCTTGACCACCTGCTCATTTAAACCATCACCGGTAAAAGCTGCAATCCCGGCATCGGCACAGGCCTGCACAAGGATCTCATTGTATTCCAGATCATCGTATTTGTCACCGTAATGCATCTTCATCGCTCCGACCGGTCCGGCGAAGATCGGATATTTGTAGCTTTCACCGAATAGATCAAATGAAGTATCGATCGGACGATTTTCACAGATCGTGTCCATATTGACGCGGATTTCCTGCCATTTCTGATAATTGCGGATTGCTGTATCGCCAACACCTTTAGCTCCTGGTCCTGGAACTGTGTTTTTACAGGCTCTTCCATCACAGACCGGACAGACCTTGCAAGGACCCATATTGCCCTTTGCGTTATTAAGGATCTCCTGATATGTCATATGTATCATTCTCCTTTGTTCCATCTTTCACAGCGAGCCGCCTGCTTTGTCATATATGATCCGGCTGCTTTGCATCACTGTTTTTTCTTTTGATGTATAGTATAGCACACTTGCTCCGGGGAAACTATACCGGGATTGCGCAGAAACTGCACTATATTGCGTCCAAATTGCAAACTTCTATCCGCAGCATTGCAGTTTTTGATCAAATATGCTATTTTACTGGGGAGCGTTATTCTTATCCATGTGAGATATACGTGCCTGATTCTGTTTACCGATAACACCAGTATCCATTTTCAGATATGCCTTGTCACACCACAGAAAATGCATCGTGATTTTCAGATCTTATTTTTCATCCATGAGACGACCGCTACGGCGCCTACATATGCATCTGTACCCGCAGATGTAGTCTGATCTTTTTTCTGGTGCATTCTCCTATAACGCTTATTTCCCCATATTCTAAAATGTCTGAAAAGCAGGGGACGCTTTTGCGCCGTTTTATCAGACGAGAAGGAGAACTGTTATGCATACAGCAAACAAGAAATTTGACACCCGTTACATGGTGGAGCTTGCCATGATGATCGCGATCATCCTGCTCATGTCCTTCACTCCGCTTGGCTACATCCGTACACCAGGACTTTCCGTTACACTGCTGACGATCCCGGTTGCCGTCGGTGCGATCATCCTCGGCCCCAAAGGCGGTGCAGTCTGCGGTCTGGCTTTTGGCGCAACCAGCTTTTACATGGCACTTACCGGAAGCTCTGCTTTTGCCGCCATGCTGCTGTCCATCAGCCCTGTTGGCACCTTTATCACCTGTATTGTGGCCCGTGTACTTGAAGGCTGGCTCACCGGACTGATCTTTGCCGCATTATATAAGAAAGCTTCCACAAAGAAGATTTCCTATTATATTGCTTCTCTGGCATGCCCGTTGTTAAATACCTTGTTTTTTATGGGATTTTTGTGTATCTTTTTCTATAACACAGAATATATTCAGGGAATCGCTTCCGGACTTGGCGTAGGCAATCCGATCCTCTTTGTTGCTGCTTTTGTCGGCATCCAGGGTCTGATTGAAGCCGGTATCTGCTTTGTCATCGGCAGTATCGTCTCCCGTGCACTGTTTTCCGCACTTAAGCGTTCCTGATCCACACGATAAAGGAGGCATCGTATGTCATTTACCCGAGAGATATCCATCAAGGAACTGAAAAACCTTCGCATCGGCCACGCTGCAGATGAAAAGGCAAAAACCGGCGTGACTGTTCTGTACTTTCCCCACGGTGCGCGTGTCGGCTGTGATATCAGCGGCGGCGGACCGGCTTCCCGGGAAACGCCGCTCACCTCTCCGGTAACCGCAGACAATCCGGTCAATGCCATCGTCCTTTCCGGAGGCTCTGCCTACGGTCTGGCGGCGGCAGACGGTGTTATGCGCTATCTCGAATCCCAGGGGATAGGATATCCCACAGGCAATGCCCTTGTGCCTCTGGTCTGCCAGTCCTGCATCTACGATCTGGGCTACGGCAGTGCTGACGTACGCCCGGGCGCAGATCTCGGTGAAGCTGCCTGCCGTCAGGCTATGGCCTGCACTGACAGCCGCACCGGTAATATCGGGGCAGGTATCGGTGCTACCGTCGGCAAACTCTACGGCATGAAACAGGCTACGAAAGCCGGTCTCGGTATCGCTGCTGTCGAGCTTGGGCCGCTACAGATGGCAGCTGTTGTTGTTGTCAATGCTTTCGGTGATGTTTTCAATCCAAAAAATGGACGCAAAATCGCCGGCCTGAAGACCACTGACCGTGTGGGCTATCTGGACACTGTCGAAGAAATGTACCGGTTCATGAAGCCCCATGATCAGTTCACCGGCAACACAACGATCGGTGCTGTGATTACGAATGCCACATTCACCAAAGCAGAGATGAACAAGATTGCTTCCATGACACGCTGTGCCTATGCGAGATGTATCAATCCGGTCGGCACAATGGCCGATGGTGACTCCATCTACGCTGCCAGCACCGGACAGGTATTCGCCGACATCAATGTTGCCGGAACTCTCGCTGCCGAAGTCATGGTCCAGGCCATTCAGAATGCCATCCAGACATCGAAAATACCGGACAAAGAGTTTCTGGCAAATTGTCTGTAAATATCTTTAAGACGGACGAAAAGAGAGACTGCCCCGGGCTGGTGGCGGAGAGTGCCATATCTGTTTTCAAACAAGTGCAACGCTTTGCCGAACTAACGTCTAACTTCATCTAACGCGCTCGCTAAAGCAGGCTCGCGCGTAAGATTACGTAAGACGTGGATTTCGTCAAAGCTAAAACCGCACTTCGAATCGTTTGAAAACAGATATGGCACTCTCCGCCACCAGCCCGGGACAGTCTCTCTTTTCTGGTCGTAAAATAAACCTACTTTCCCAGAAAGATTATTTCCACTCAGCTTTCAATGGCATATATCCAGCCTTCTCAATAAGTCCCTTGAGTGTACTTTCTTCCTGCTTCTGCTTCATGTGGACAGTCACTTGATTCTTAGACAAGTCTACCTCGCCCCACATACCTTCCTGTGTATTGAACGCATTCTCCACACGGGTCTGACATTTGCTGCAGGTCATACCCTCCACACCAATGACAACCGTATACGGATAATGGCTAGCATCACGGTCACTGGCTTTGACCTTCTTTACACTGTCTCCACCGCCGCCGCAGCAGCCCTCCGTAAGCTTCTTTCTGTAGCTGATCACACCGTATATACAGATCACGACCAGTATGGCTACTACGATTACTGTCCCCATAATATATACCTCTTTTCTTTTAGTCTTATCTAACCTTTCTTTTATCACATCCCCTTTCTTCTGTCAATACTCCCCCTTCCCCGTTTTTCCTGTGTCCAGGGCCGAAAAAGGACAAACAAAAAAGGCCTCTCGGCCCCTTCTCCATATACATATACCCAAATAAATAAGCCCGATCGATTCTTTTTTCTCTCGACCGGGCTGTTAATGAATTTCCTGCAATTTCATGATCTACACCTTCGCTTTCATGGACTTTAGGGTTGTTACCTTATGTTTTTGTTGGACCGTACCTCCTGTCTTTTGTAGGTTTTGCTCTGTCCCTATGGACCTCTGCCTTTCATAACGATCATCCTCTCTCAGTTTTTATAGTAGCGATCTATATAAACTCTCAGGAGATTATTATTTAAATGGTAGACTGCTTATGCCATTGGACTGTACCTCATTTCTAAGAATCGAATCCTGCTAACTTTCTTTTGTCTTTGTCTGGAATAAACTTCCTTGGTTTGTGTTAGGTTTCTTTTCTTTTGTTGTCATTATATTACCATGGTTTCTTATATATGTCAATCTCTTTTTTGTATTTTATTAAATATTCAGAATATTTTCTTTTTATCAATCAATTTACAGTTGTTGTTCCTATATTAATGCATTTGTGTCAATAACAGAAAACAGGTCTCCACCCATCATACCAGATACGGCGAAGACCTGTTTTCTACATTCCCGATAGACTCTGAAGCGCCGCTACCAGCTTTTCGATCTGTTCCGCATACTCTTTGACATACCTGCCTTCCTCTGTTAGCTCCGCTCCGCTGGATGCCCGGACAAACAGCTGTACATCCAGCTTCTTTTCCATGTGGGCTATGATCTTGCTGACATTGGCCTGACCTATGCCAAGGCTTTGTGCCGCCCGTCTGAAACTGCCCGTCCGTTCGACGGCCAGCACCGTCTCTATCTCTTTTAATGTAACCATGTAAAAACCACCGCAACCCTTCTGTAAAAGCTGTTCATCACAACTTTTTCCTCATTTTTCGGCCATTATCATGGCCTTTTTCAACATTTCAGATATCTGCTACAATTCCGTCCGGAAGCTCCTCAGGCAGCCATCGGGAAAAACTTATTCATAAGATATCTCTTGCTTTTTATAGTTTTATATTGCTTCTTATAGCTTTCTCTATCTTTCGATCAGCCCGTACTTCTTCTTGATACGTTCCAGCTTTTCCAGTAACGGTCGGCTCAATATCCAGAGGAAAAAAACTGTCGATGTCGCCTGCACCAGATCCACCGGGATACCGGAAATGTAAAAGGCGATCAGGCTCTTCCATGTGATCCGGCCATAACTCATCAGGATGCTGGCCGGATTCATGATGCCGCCGAAGATAAAGATCACGCTTAAGAATCCGTAGATACACAGCGGGATCTTCTTCGCTTTTAAGATGCCCTTCTGGAATAAAATACCGGCAAGGAAACCGATCAGTCCGTAGGAAAACATCTGCCAAGGTGTCCACGGTCCCTGCCCGAAGAACATATTTGAGACCATCATGATCATGCATCCGACCAGAAATCCGGCTTCGCCGCCGAAAGATACGCCTGTGATGATCACGATCGCTGCGATCGGCTTAAAACTAGGCACCATATAAAAGGCGGCGCGTCCTGCCACACCGACGGCCGCCAGTACGGCAATCACCATGATCTCCCTTGCCTGTGGCTTGCGGCCCTCAAAGACTAGGAAGAACGGAACTATAGCGAAGAATACGATGATCAGGCTCATTGCCAGATACTGCTTGCCGTGGAATAAAACCACGGACATATACAGCATAAAAGGGACGGTCAGAAGCATGACGGTCAGGGAAAACCATGTACGCTTTTCTACCTTGCCCCAGTGTACGGGGGTGATGTACACGCCGTCCTCTTTGAGTTCGTATTCTTCGAGTTCATCTTCAGCTGTGGCAGTCTCCGCTTTCTTCCGAAACCAGCCAGTCTTTTCAAAAATACTTTTCTTTCCAACACGGTCAAGGCCTTGCGTTATCCGCCCGTCTTTTTGGTCTTCCTCTGCCATGGCAGTACCACCGGACTGCACCTGCGCTTCTTTGCTTTCATCCCAGAACCGCTCCATAAATCGGTCTAAAGCTTCTCCTTCAAGCACGCTGCCACCTCCTTTGCAGTCACGGCTTCCGGGAAGTAATGTCTGGCCATGCGGTTTGCCGCCGTGGTATAGAAGTTATTACCGGCAAAGAACGCATGGGCCTGCTTACAGGTCACAACGTTTCCTTCAAAGAACAGACCGACACGGTCGGCATATTCGGCTACGAACTCCACATCATGGGAGATCATGAAGATCGTGATACCGTGGCTTTGCAGCTTCTTTAAAATCCCGCCCAGCTGGACCTTATACTCCGCATCAAGTCCTTTAGTCGGCTCATCCAGAAGTAATACCCGTGGACGTAAAAGTAATACTTTCGCCAGCGCCAGCCTTTGCTGTTCGCCGCCACTCAGATCATACGGATGGCGGTCAAGCAGACCTTCCAGCTTTGTCAGGCTGACGATACCCTCAATAGCTTCTGCCTTTGGCATCGTGGCATCATATTCCCGTGACTTTTTCTCCCGGTTGCCGCCGATCATGGCATACAGATCCTCGCGGACTGTTTTCTTAATGAACATACTCTGCGGGTTCTGCGGCAATACGCCGAGATAGCCACGGTATAGTTCTGTCTCTGAATAGCGGCGGATATCTTTACCGTGCAACAGGATCTTGCCGCGATATGGGGCGCGCACACGGGATATTAAAGATAATGTCGTACTCTTCCCCGTACCATTGCCGCCTACGAGGGCAAAGAACTCACCATTATATACAGTCAGGCTCAGATCCTGCACAACATCCGCACCATCCTTTTCATAGCGGAACCAGACATCGCGGACTTCGATCTCTTTTTCGCATGAATCATCATGAGTTTTTTTCTCATTTTTATTCGTATTGTTTATATATGTGTTATCCGCGGCATATCCTGCCGCCTCCATTAGCTGTGTCACCCAGTTCCTGCCCTCCCGGACAGTCAGCGGACATGGCAGTGCATTGTCTACTTCTGCATAGATCTGCATCGGCACGGGCATGGATAAAAACATTCCATGCTTTTTCTCTTTTAAAATCTCTCCGATCTCCCGCGGTGCGCCGGAAGCGATCAGTTCTCCCTCATCCATGACAAATACCGTATCCGCCCACGGGATCACATCCTGCAGGCGGTGTTCTGTCAGGATTACGGTCGTACCGATATCCCGGTTGATCTTTTTGACCGTCTCAAGGAAATCCGACGCCGCGATCGGGTCGAGCTGGGATGTCGGTTCATCGAGGATCAGCACCTTCGGATGCATCGCCATGACAGAAGCCAGATTTAACAGCTGTTTCTGACCACCGGACAACTCCGAAACATTCCGGTAAAACCAGCGGTGGATACCAAAGTAACTGGCCATCTCTGCCACTCTTAAACGGATCGTCGGCGTATCGTATCCCAGGCTTTCCAGCCCAAAGGCCAGCTCATGCCAGACCTTGTCCGTAACGATCTGGTTCTCCGGGTTCTGCAGGACGTAGCCAATCTCCTGGTTCTGGGTACGCATATCCACCTCTCCGAGCGGTATTCCATTATAAAGGATTTCACCGGAGCTCTCACCGTGCAGCGCAAGCACACTCTTTAACTGCCGAAGCAACGTACTCTTTCCACAGCCGCTCTTTCCACAAAGGACATTCAAACTGCCCTCCTGGATGGCCATGTTGATATGTTTCAGCGTCTTTTTACCACTCTCCGGGTAGGAGAAGCTAAAATCTCTGATCTCTATGATATTTTTCATCCCAGTTCTCCTTCACCATCGAATATCTCATAAATCTTTCTGTAGGTTATCGCCATATCCTGTCCCACATGGGAAACGCTGCGCTTCATGGAAACGGACTCAGCCACTCCAAGGAACAGCGGGGTAAAGCAAAACAGACCGAAGCAGATAAAGGTTGCTATCGTCAGACCCACCGGACAGCTGACCCTCGCTGTATGGCCCTGTATCACAAAGCCCGCAAGTAAAATCCTCGGATTGTATTCAGCAAATGCCGCACCCCGGCTGCAGCCATAAAGGCTTACAGCGGCCAGCACGCCAAACCAGACCAGAAGTACTTTATCCCTTTTCGTAAAACGATAGATGGAAAAGGCTGTCCTGCCTTTTAAGCCATAGCCACGGCTCCGCATAGAATCTGCTGTCTCTATGGCGTTTTCCAGTGCCCATGTCACAAGGATGGAAAGGATATTCAAGCCGTGTCCCGCCCGCTCCCTTAAGTTACCATTTTTGATATCCATACCGACACATTTCTGCCCGTTCCGGATCACTTTCAGCTGTGCGGCAAAGTGCGGTACAAACCGAAGCGCCATGGACAGCAACAACGAGATCGCCGGGATGATACGGCCAAACAGATAGATAAACTTATCACTGGTCATCACCTGATTGTAGCAGGCAAACCACAGGATCACGATAAACAGCACACAGCCGAGTACCACACCGTAAACCATCGCTTCCAGCGTGACAGTATTGCCGCTGCTTTCCAGATATAAAATCGGTGTAACACCGTAATGGTTAAACATCGGGTTTAGGAGTGCCACGATCACCAGCATCGGCAGTGTCAGCAGGAAGTTGACCTTCAGGATCTTTGCCGCCCCGCAGAGCCAGATGGCATATGCCGTAGCCCCGAGGAATGAAACAGCCAGGAATACCGGGTGCTGGACAAACATCGTAAAACCCAGCACCAGAAGGAAGTAGAAAAAATTCAGGATTGGGTGGCAACGGCTGAAAGCATCATTTGTCTTTTCAGCCATCCTTAATCACCCATGTACTGGTCGCCGACATCAGAGCCGAGGTCGCAGGTATAGCGCCACTCGATCTTATCGCCGTCCTTCAGCTCATAGCTGGAACAGCCGTAGTTCGGATACCAGCCGTTGACACTGTACATCCAGCCGGACTGCTCACCACAGTCAAATTCGTAAAGCTGATTGATACCCTCGACGTAGTAGCTGTTGTACATTGGTGTCCACTTCGATTCCATCTGGATACCGGCGGCCTTGGTCACCCGTTTCAGCACATCAAAGACCGTATCGCCCTGTTCAAACTCTACGGTAGATTTATAAAGGATCCAGCCATCCGCCGGGACATAGTCCGCTTTGGAGGCACGCAGGTCATCGAGGTTGTCAAGGATCGTCTTGCAGTCAATCGAGATCGTGCAGGTCAGGGCTTTTTCGGTTGTCTCCGTGGTTTTATCGGAAGAAGCTTTGTTCGATGATGTATTTTTATCCGACGAAGATGCAGTCTTAGAAGAACTATCCTTTGTGGAAGTCTTTCCAGATGATGTATTATTACCGGAAGCTTCATCGGACGAACTGCTGTCTGTTTCATCTGTATCCTCTGTGCCGGTAGTGGAACCACCAACCAGATAGAAAGTATCACCGACTTTCGGCACAGTAAAAGAAAGTACCGTTACTGTACCATCCGTTGTATCCGCTGTAGACACGGTTACATCGGACAGTTTTTTCAGGCCATCATCCTCACAACAGTACAGCACCCGGTCGGCATCCCACTGCTCGTTTAAAGTCAGTGTCAATGTCGGGGCCGCTGCCAGCTGCATGGGCTGTAAAGTTATTGCCAGTGCATACGGGGCATTGGCTGCCTCTTTTTTGATATCGTCAAGGCCATCGGACGTCACTTCCACAAGGAGCTTCTGTTCCGTCGGGTTCTGGATCTGCTTGCCCTCGTAGCCCCACTGGTAGGTGATACCGTTATCTGTCTGGCCGTTGAAATGCACGGTCATATCCTGCCCGGCGATCGTTTCCATCCGGGCTTTGCTGATCACACCATCAGACGGTATGTCATTTTCTGCCTGTAATGGCTCCACTGTTTCTGTCTGTGAGCCATCGGCTGTGCTTTCTGTGGTCTGGCTATCCTCTTCCATGGCTGCCGCTACCTTGCTGTTGATCTGCGGCATCTGGTTGTCACCGCCGGATGCCCCGCAGCCGGTAAGGAGTGCCAGGCACAGTAGAACTGCCAGTATCCTCTGTATCCTTTTTATGTATCCTCCGCTTTTTTTCATTGTCCTCACGCTTTCTCTTAATTACTTCTTTTCTTTTTGAAATACAGCCACACACCGCCAACTGCTGCCGCAACACCGGTCGCCATACCACCAAGGAACGGAAGTACCGGCTGGCTGGTGGCTTCGCCGGTCTGGATGGCTTTGGCTGTATCACCAGAGGCATCGGCTGTCTTTGCTGCATCACCGGTGGTTTCGGCAAGCAGGCTTCCGGTTTCTGCATTTTTATCCGCATTTTTGGAATCCTTCAGTGCCAGTGCAGTACCGCTGATATCGGCATCCTCCGGATCGAACAGCCAGCCGGAGCTGCTTTCACCGGCAGAGCCATCTGCCGCTGTAGCTCCGGACGATGTGCCACTGCTTTTACTGCCACTTTTTCCGCTGCTGGCCAGTGTCAGTTTCTTTCCTTTATAGGTCAGCTTCTTCTTTGATACGGTCTTTTTCTTATCCGTTTTGTCCGTATCTTTTTTATCATCTTTTCCGGTGGTGTTATCCTTTGTGTTGTCCTTTGATGTATTTCCGGAACCGCTACCACCGTCCTTATCCTGTTCTTCCAGCCCTGTGCCTTTGCCGTCCCCCTGTTCGCCTTTGTTCAGGTTGATGTCGGACATATCGTACAGGGCGGTCCTGCCATCTAAAAGCCTCTGGTAAGCAGTCAGGGCATAATACGCCTGTTCTGTGGCTATGCCGTCCACACCTCCCGCGGCTCCGCCGCCATTGTTGGCTGCACCGGCTTTGACATGCATAAAACCGCTGCCGGGGATACGGTAGGATAACAGGTTCTCTACGATCCAGCTGCCGCCTTTGACGAAGCGCTCATCCTTCATTGGGTCGATACCGAGGGCACACAGGGCAGTCAGTACCTGTGCACAGGATTCGGACGTTTCCACTCCCATGGTGGAATAACCTCCGGACTGGTTCTGCATGGTGCTTAAAACTTCCAGTGCACGGTCGATGGCTACGGTCACCTTTTCATAGCCCTTGACATGGTAGTACGGGGCAAGCGCCTGCAGGGCCATGCCGGTAAGATCGGAATCCGGGTTGTTCCCAACCAGGGTCCAGCCGCCTTTGGAGGTTTCTTTCGAAAGCAGGTAATCCACGAGCCGCTGCTCAGTGGTCTGTACCTTTACGCCGCTGACCTCCGGGATGGAATAGGCCGGGTTGCAGTTTAAGGCGATCAGCGCCCAAATCGGGCCGTTGGTTCCCTGCGCGGTTACGGTCTCAAAGTCAGCTAAAGGCTCAAACAGGTTATAACCGGCGATATCCCGGGCATCTTTTCCTAAAGCGGTCAGGGTGATGATGGATTTGGAATACTCGGTGTATTTGACCGTGTTAGTCAGCTTGCCGTTATTCTCTGTCAGGTAGTTTACTTTGTGGTTGTAATAGGTCTTAAAATATGTATTATCGAGAGCTAAACCACTCCTTGCCAGGCCCAACGCAAACCATTCGCTGCCTACGGTCGGATTCTTGTCCGTTTCCAGCATGTACTCTTTCGTCTCTTTTAAGACGGTAGCTACCGATGTCGACAGGGCATGCGCACCCTGCACAGCCTTTACGGTACAGGAAGCTGTCCATGATGTTCCCGTCACTGTAGCTGTGACCGTCGTCTGGCCCTCGCGGAGTGCTGTCACTTTACCGGATGCATCTACGGATATGACCGAAGGGTCTGCACTCTTCCATTCCAGCGAAAAAGCAGATGTCGCTGCCGCCGGGACCGGAGATACCTGTAGCGTCAGGGACTGGCCGACATTGACGGATACCTCGCTGTCCATCGTGATACCGGTCATTTCGGCCGGGGTTTCGATGATGAAGATGTTTTCCAGCGGGTAGACCGAGCCGACATAGAACTTTCCGTCCCGGGTCTCCGGCTGCAGCTGGGTTAATTTCCCTTTGGACAAGCGGAAAACCTTGGGGCTGACCAGCTGGTTGTAGTTCTCCGGGATTGGGAATGTCAGGGAATACAGATCATCCGGTTTAAAAGTACTGCCACTTCGGATATCCGTCAGCTGGATATCTTTTGCATAGGCGGCCTGCGGGGTGCTGCCCTCGTAAAGGTCAGCGGCCAGCTGGCAGACGGTTGCGGTCTGCGTACTGTCCACGGCTTTCACCTGCACATACCATGGCAGGTTGCCTACGGTGACCTGTCCGTCTGTATGGATAGATTCGGCGATCCGGTCACGGACTGCGGTGAGTTTTGTCACCGTATCTTCAGACACAGACGCTTTATCTGTATCGCCCAGGCCGTCGTACAGATCCGAAGCCTCCAGAAAGGCCTTCATCACCTCTGAAGACAGGTCGATCTGCTTTTCGGCATCTGCGGCCTGCACGGCTTTTTCTATCTTATCTATATCGCTTGCACTCTGGGCTGCCACAGCATTCTGGCCCGTTTCTGCCGTATTGCTGACTGTGCTGCTAACAGACTGCGTTGTCTTTTCTCCCTCTTTTTCATTTTTGGACGCTGTTTCTTGTTCTTTCTCGTCCATTTGTTCCTTAGCATCCGTTTTATTTTCTTTTTCGGATATTTCCTTGTCCGCTGTAACTTCCTCTGTCACAGAATTTTTCTGTATATCTCTTGCCTCGGCTGCTTTTTCGGTTTCTTTTACCGCTTGTTCAGCTATACTGTCCGACTTTTCGGTCCCTCCCACTACTGGCGTTTCCGCGCCGTAGGCCATCCCCGGCACGGAAACCGTCAGGCACAGCCCCATCAGGAGTGCTGTTACTGTTTTTCTTTTCATCTCTTCCTCCGCTGCTGAAAAGTTCCTTGTCTTTCTGAATTTTTTCAAATACCAAAGCGCCGCACTGCCCACTGACAGTGCGGTTTGCTTTGTTTTCCCCTGCGGGCGCGGATTACACACCCGGATACAGGGGATTTATGGAATTTACTGTACCTTAACTGTTACTTTGACCTTCTTGCTGCCGGATTTCACGGTAATCGTAGCTTTTCCGGCTTTCTTTGCCTTGATCACACCCTTGGAAGATACGGTGGCTACTTTCTTCTTATTGGAAGAGTAGCGCAGCTTCTGTTTGGAGGTGAACGGCTGTACGGTCGGTTTCAGTACGGCTTTCTCGCCTTTCTTTAAGGTCAGGTTTCTGGTTACGCCGACGATCTTTGTCGTCTTAACGGCTTTCTTCTGTACCTTTACGGTTACGACCTTCTTCAGGCCGCTCTTTAAGGTAATGGTCAGCTTCGCCTTGCCCGTCTTCTTTCCGGCTTTGATCTTGCCCTTGTTGTCTACGGTAAAGATCTTCTTATTGCTGGAGGTATAGGACTGTACACTGTCGCCATTGGCCAGTCCGGTTACCTTAAAGCCTGTTGTGGTCTGTTTGCGTTTCAGCGGGATCGTTGTGGCGTTCACACTGATCGTCGGGGTCAGGGCTGTGCCTACAACCCTCGTCTCCTTGGCACCGCAGCTGCAGGTCCTTTCCTGTGTCTCTGCATTAAAGACTGTAGCTGCCACTGTGGTTACCCATGCACCGTAGCTGTGGCTGTGGGCCGGGGTAGATGGTATAGACGGCGTGGACGGTGTTGATGGTGTCGACGGTGTCGACGGTGTTGACGGTGTTGACGGTTTAGATGGCTCAGATGGTTTGGACGGCTCGGATGGTGTAGATGGCTTGGACGGTTCCGACGGAGTTGTCGGGTTCTTGCCGTAGTTGTCACCACCCTCTTCGTAGCTGTAATCATCTGTATAATGCAGCACGATCACATCACCATCTTTCACATAGGTTTTATCTACACCAACGTTCGGATGTTTGTCATTGACTGTGTACATCCAGCCGGAATTCTGGCCATTGTCAAACTCGCCAAGACCGTTGACAGAACGGATATACATGGAACCGTAGCTGTTGTTGCTGTCGGCCACGTATTTCAGCTTCTTGTCTTCCATGACACGTTTCAGTACATCCCATACGGTTTCGGATGTGCTGGCTTCCACGTTCACATTTACCCATGTGGTCAGGCCGCCTCTTGCAAAGCCGTGCGGGCCCTTATTATCTGTCGGGTTGCTGTGCTTGTCATCGCCCTGGATAAAGACTTTGACACTGATCTTATTTGCATTCGGTTTTACTGTAATAGTGATATACGCTTTGGCTGCGCCGTAGATCAGGCCAATCGTCTGCTCACCGGTCTTTGTCTTATCGTAGCCTTCTATTTTGACATCTTTGATATCGACAGTGCTTGTTGTATAGTTTGTCCATGAAGCGGTCAGTACGATACCTGTCAGGTCGAGGTCTTCGCCCTCGATATACTCGGTCTTATATGTACCGCTTACAGTCAGTTCATAACAAGTTGGAGTATCAGAACCGCCGATCTTTGCGCAAAGTGCATCGGCATCCTTGCCGAGCGGGTCATCCTCACGGTTGTGATCCACTTTCCATGCACAGCCTTCTACTGTCAGACAGCTTGTTGTACTTCCTGCTGTACAGATGACAATAGTTCCATCCATTGTGGTCGGGTTTGCATAGCTTGTATCCAGATATTTTACAAATCCAATACCCTTGTCTGCACCACAATCAGCAGCGTATTTATTACCTGCGATATTATCATAGCGGTTTAAACTATTGCGGTAACCGATGATACCACCAACGTACTTATTACCGCTGACTTTACCGGTAAATGTATTGGCACTGATGGCACCAACAACGTTACTCCATGTCTGGGCAACATAACCATCACCACCGAAGATACCGCCGACACGCTCGTTACCTTTGACTGTACCATCTACTGTACAGTTCATGATCGTCGGGCATGCGCCGTTCGGTGCTGTCTGGTTGTCATAGCCGCCACCGACAATACCACCGGCGTAGGAACTGGCTTCGACTGTGCCGTGGAATTTGGAATTTTTAACAACACACTGGCTCATGGCATTATCACGTCCACCAATAATACCACCAACGTAGCTGCCACCTTTTACTGTGGCCGAGCTTTCACAGTTTTCAACTGTACCGTTGATACGTCCTGCAAAAGAACCAATCTGACTCTGGCTGCCATCATAACCAACCGTTACACCCTCTTCAATCACGCAGTTACGGATGGTAATAACAAATCCACTACTTGCGCAGGCATAACCATTACCGCCGGTCGAAGCAATAAGGCCGGATTTCAGAGTTGTTGTGCCGCTCTTTACTCTTACATTTTCAATCGTGATGGCATTTCCATCCAGACCAACACCTGTGTAATTGTTTACCAATCCGGCACCTTTGATCTGTGTACCATAAATATTTAAGTTCTTTACCGTTGTATCTTTCACATAGCCCAACAGTGGAAGTCCACCAGCCGGAACTGTCAAAGTTTTTCCGTTACCGTCAATGATACCGGAGAAAACATGCAGATTGGATACATTATTTACATTAGATGTTCCATCTACAGTGCATCCCATCGGTGTCCAGTTATCCGGGAGTGTAATATTATCCGTAAATTGGAAGTATTTTCCCTGGAATGCTGTACCGTTATTTACGAACTCCTGCAGTTTAACAAGGTCATCTACGCTGTTGATCTTATAAGGATCTGTCGAAGAACCTGTACCTTCAAATCCATACTCCATAGGAGCGATGGTGATAGCTACCGGTCCACTGATAACGGATACGGGGTCAACACTATCATCATTCGTGGCAGAAACTGTGAGTTTTAAGAAGAAGTAGTGAACACCTTCGTCATATGCCGTGTTCACCTGCATGTAAGATTCATAACCTCCACCTGAAGTTGATCCCAATCCTAATTGCGTATTTTCAACAAGTTCTGCATCATCAAAAGAGGATGTCAGGCTATGATATACCTCATGTGTATAGGTAACTTTGTTATCTTTCTGCTGATACTGAAAATACATCGGCAGTAGCGTTTCTCCTGCACTATATTCTGTCGGATATTCTTTTATTTCTTCTGCTTTTACACTGTCTTTATAATAAGAACCAAATTCCCTGATAAACGTCGGCGGCGTAATATAAGTCAGGTTTGGTTTTAGCCTTACCGATTTTGATTTTGCTATATATTTCTTATCATTGACCGTATTGGTTACTTCACAGTAATAGCTCTTACTAATATTGGAATCTGTTGCCGGAATGAACGTTGTTGCAGTTTCTCCCTCTATCGGACTATTACCGTTATACCACTGATAACTCAGTTGACCATCAGCTGTTCCTGTTGCCTCAACTGACAGTTCTACTTTGTCACCTTTATCACAGATCACTGCTTCTGGTTGCTTTGTGATTACCGGCGTATAGTTGATGCCTGTCCAGTTTTCATCAACAGTTACTTTCGCTATGTCAGAATTTATACTGTAGGACTTACCATTGTAACTCCATCTAATAGTACAATAATATTCCCTTGTACCCACAACAGATGTATCAACCATATATGTATGACCATTAGTAAGTGCCCTACTAGTATCGGACACATCATACCAAAAGTACAAAATTGAACCTTCTTCTGGTTTTGCAACTGTTACATATACGGAAGCCGCAGCATCTTTTGCACAGGTAACATCTGAAGGCTGGTCTGTAATCTGCGGTGGATCTATATCAACAACAGATACTTTTGCCGTATTACTTTTCTGTGTATATACCTGTCCATCAATCGTATTTGTTACTACGCAATAATATGTTCTATCTCCCAGTTCTGCTGTAGACGGTACATAACTTGCTTCCGTTGCATTCTCAATAGCAGTTTCTTTATTGGAAACAACTTCATACCACTGATAGGACAGTTCTCCATTTCCCTCAATCGCTGCTGCAACTGATAATGCAGCAGCTGGCATATCTTTTTTCTGCAAAGAATTCTGTGGATGTGATGTTATCACCGGAGCATCTACAAGGCTTAATTCAATGGTATATTCTCTGGTTCTTTCGGTTCCATCATTCCCTGACCATTTAATAGTAAATGGGATAACAGCCTTATCTCCTGCCTCTGTGAGATATTTCTTTAACTTAACAGCTGTTGCTTTCTCGCTCTTTTCACCATCAATATATAGATCAGTAACATATCCAGACATTACATCCAGATTAACAGAAGTTGTACTTTTGGCAACATATCCTCTGAATGTATTTTCAAATGTTGCCGCACCACTATTCCTTTCTGGTGTGAGTGCCACTGGCATTCCATTTGCCTGTACATTCAACTGGATTACATACCACATGTTATAGAAATTGAATGTATATGTTTCTACATTATCCCATTCGCCGTCTTTTTTAGTTCCGACTTTAAGTTCTAATTTCTGCGTTTCACCTTTTCCAAATAAGTTGCCATTAAAAGAGAACGCTACCGTTTTACCTGCGGCTGCATCTTCAGTCACTTCGCCGTTACAACCACTATAGCTTTTGCCATCAATGGTATATGCATAGCTAACTGTACCATCCTGGCGGATTTCATCACTGAGTTTCAGATAGACCTTTGTACTATTTATAGTCAGACCAATATTGTCATATTCCATTGTCCCGACTTTAAATTTTCCACCCAGTGCATCTACATACTGGCTCGGATCATCTGCAGAATATTCTCCGGCGATGATCTTCATGTCAGTAACTACATGTACTTTGGGCTTAACAACATTAACTTTTACTACATTACTGGTTGCCGTATACGTCTTTTTATTGGCAGTATTTGTTACGACACAGCAATAATTTTTTTCACCAATTTCTGTTGTGTCTGGCGTATAACTTGCATTTGTAGCTTCTTCAATGGCTGTCTTTGTCTCTCCATCTACTTCATACCACTGATAAGTCAGCGTTCCACTTTCTGCTGCTGCTCCTACAGTCAGAGTTGCTGTAGTGCCTTGTTCACATTCCACATCCGCTGGCTGCATAGTGATACTCGGGGTAAAATCTACAAGTTTTAACCGTATTTCATAATCTCGATGCTGCTCCCCAAGGTCACCTGTTCCTGGCCATACTAAACGGATCGGGATAATAGCATATGTATTATCATCATTTTTATACGATGCAAGTGAAATTTCTTTTGCAGTACCATCAAACGCATCTTCTCCTATATATGCCTTTGCAACTGTGCTCGAAGGTTTGACTGTCAGTTTAACTGTACTTAAATCTTTATCAATTAGACCCGCAAATACATTTGTTAAAGTATTTGCGTTCGTTGGACTCGATGGTGTTAGCGTAATCCTCTTATTATCGCTGTCCTTTACCTGTAATGTCGATAATCCACGTATGAATGTAACATGAAATACATATGTCTCGGAAATGTCCCAATCTCCATCTTTTTTTGTACCAAGCTGAAGAGAAATCTTCGTCTCTTTTCCTGTGGAGATTTCACTACTGTTAAATTGAAAAGGAACAATCCAACCACCGCTTGCCATATTTATTATATCAGTATCTCTTGGCCCGGTTCCCTTCTCGTCATCATAATAAATCGTATACCAAATAAAGTTCCCCTGATTACGTATCTCATTGATTTCATCGCTCAAATGTATATATACTTTATATCCGAAATCCGTCATTGTTACATCTTGATATTCTGATGTATTACGATCAAATGCATTATTCAATGCATCCAGATAATTTGCCGGATTTGGACTGCTTGTATTGAAACTCCCTGTTACAATCTTTAAATCTTCAACAACCGGTGTTGTTTCAACCTCTGCAGCCTCTCCATCACTGGCATCCATATCCAATACAACTGCACTATCTGTATCCTGTGCAGATTCTGTATCGGCTACAGTTTTATTTTCTTCTGCCTTCACTTCTGCATCGTCTTGTTTAGTCACATCCGATACTTCCGCAGACAGTTCTTCTTTTTCTTTGTCTTCCGGTTGCTCTTCCTGTATCTGTGCATCCGGCTGTTCTTCTGCCACTTCGTCTTCCTGCATGTCAGCTTCGTCCATGCTTTCCGTATACGCAGCTTCCGGGCTTACCGATATCTCTGACGCATAAACAGACGACGGCATACTCGTAGCCAGAAACAGTATGGCCAGCAGTAAGCTTAACACTCGTTGGCATTGCTTTGATAATTTCATACCACTTTTCCTCTCCTTTGTTTTTATTTTTTGTTTTGACCGTCGTCTGCATATGCTCCTTTTGCAGCAAAACAGGCTTTACCTCAGCCAGCCTGCTTTGCTGCAAAATAAAAAAAGGACAGAACTTCTGCAACTGTATGCTTTCGGTCTGTCCAATCTTACTTCTTTATATGCCCGCAACAGTCATAAAGGAGAAATCCACTGCCTGCCGACTGTACGACGTAGTATACTTTGGTTTGCAGGGACGTATGGCATTTTCAGCACATTTGCAGAGGATTCCTCATGCTCAGTTTACCCCCCCCCGGTATATTTCTGTCAATTCATTCTACGTGGTATACCATTTTGGCATTGGTTTATTTTTATAGTGTTTTTATTTGCTGATTTCATGCCATTTTTCTTCATAAGAATGATGGTATAGTACTTTTATGTTATACCGTTTCCAAAACGATATGAATATTGCAGGGCATTCCTCAAGAAAGCCCTGCAATATGACAAAGAATATATCTGTAAAATAATACACCAGCTGTTAAACTTACTGCCTTTGCAGTACACCTACTGCCATTTTAAGCAGTTCATCATTCACACCCGATTTTCGAATGGTGGACTCATCTTCTCCATTCAGTAAGCGTCGAATAAGATCAATCACAGTTTTGGCGCCACGTTCTTCGCCTAATTTTACGCCACGCGCTTCACCCAATTTTATGCCACGGGCTTCACCTCTCTGCTCCGCAAGATCTAATATATCACACATATTTTTAACTTTACCTCCGTCTTCGCTGTAGATTGTTTCTACAAATCTGTCATCATGCTCCATGACTGAAAGCAGATGCAACGGCTTATCCCACTTTTTATCACAGCAAAAATACAACACGATCGTGTCTACTGGATATCGTTCCTGCCTAGGCTCCGCCGGGCATAAAACATACGGCGAAGACCTGTTTTCTACATTCCCAATACTTCCACTGCCCAGTTCAGTGTTTTTTCATTCACTCCTGAACGTCGAAGTGTTTCCTTATCTTCACCACCAAGAAGACGCTTGATAACCATTCCCAGATTTTTCTCACCACGTTCTACTCCCCGCTGTTCTGCAGCGTCTAATACATCACACATATTCTTC
Organism: uncultured Lachnospiraceae bacterium; assembly: GCA_934394565.1. Classification (GTDB taxonomy): domain Bacteria; phylum Bacillota; class Clostridia; order Lachnospirales; family Lachnospiraceae; genus UBA11957. The sequence continues at coordinate 23,676 of CAKRQV010000014.1, read as the reverse complement.
GCTTTCCTCCCATCTTCACTGTAGATTGCTTCCGCAAATCTGTCGTCATGCTCCATAATTGAAAGCAGTTGTAATACCGCTTCCACATGTTTGATTTCTGTGTTTGTCGGCGTATAGTCGTTATTCTTTCGTTTTTGTACAAAATAATCTGCCACAACCTTAAAATCGGACTGGAACATCTCTACCTGCTCGTCCGTCAGCCAGGCTACCTCAAACAGATTCACTTTGTAGTCGCTCACATAAGAATCCAGTTTTTCTGGAATTGTTAGTTTTTCAAGTAACTGCAACGGCTTGTCCCATTTTTTATCATAGCCAAAGTACAACACGATCGTGACTACTGGATATCGTTCCTGCCCCTTTTGTTCATCAGCCAGCTGTGCCCTGTATGCCGCACCATCATATCCGATCACCCGTAATGGCATATCCGGATCTATAGTCGTCTGATTTTCAACTCCGATACAGGCAAAACGTACCTCCTCTTTCTTCCATCGCTTGACTACATCTCTTTCCATCTCATGTAATACACCATTTTCCTTATAGAAAGCCTTTGCCCCTCTGTCCTCTAATTCTTCCGGCTGGATTTGCTTTTGTCCGTTAAACAGAAAAACGTTGACAATATCTGCAAATACATCATTGTACGCCACAAGAATCTTTTCACTTAAATCCTTCTGTCCCATACATCTCCTTGTTCTGTTTTTATTTTCGCTTTTTGAAATACTCAGCGACTGCTAAATTTGAAATGATAACCTTTGATGACGAATTCTGATCAGAAATGCTTCGTTTATACTGTTAAATATACAACTACTTTATTCGTCCTATTTACTATATCTCTTTTTTATCTTCCTGTCAATCCTTTTATGCCAGATTCTCTTAATATTTCACAAATTTCCAAAGAACAGGATGAGCACCGGCAGACTTTTCGGGATGGCTCTTCCCGGGCAAATCCCTAAAGTGAGGGTCTGCTGGTTCTTGGTGCGCAGCTGACCAGAGGACAGGGGCATCAGCCGCTTACCCGGCGGCTGATGAGTGGGGCCTGAGCCGCGTTTTCATCAGAAAACGCAGCGAATCCCCACGGTACCCTGTCCGGCGGGAAGCTGCACACCTAGAACCAGCACCCGAACGTCGGGATTTGCCCGGGAAGAGCCATCCCGAAAAGCCTGCTGGTGCTCATCCGTCCCCCTACTCACCCTGCCGGATCACACTAAAAACCTCTGCAACGCTTCCATACATTTTTCAGCATCCCTGATGCCCTCTTCGTAGACGAGCTGGAGCTTGTCGGGATCTTTCTCAATACGTTTTATGGTGATCGGGACGGAGGGGCGGACGACAAAGATCTCGCCCTTTTCTTCGCGTCGTTTGAGAATGCGGACGCTGCGATTGTAAACTTCGTGGCGGTTTTTCAGCTGAGCGGCAAATTCCGGATATTTGTGGTAGCCCGCATCGATCAACAGGGGAGACATGGGCTTTTTGCGATAGTCCAGATCGCGGGTCAGGATAACAACGATACGATCGTACCCAAGCTCTTCAAATGCAGCAAAGGGAATGCTGTCGGCCACGCCACCGTCCAGATACTGCTGACCGCCGATCTCTACCGGATGCGACACAAAGGGCATGGACCCGGACGCGCGCAGGACATCCATCTGGGCAAAGACATCCTCCACCCGCATATATTCCGGCTCTCCGGTTTTCATATTGGTCACTACGGCATAAAACGGCGTTTCTGCGGTATTGACCTTATACGTTTCATTATCAAATACATCATACAGCTTCGGCACACGGTCATAGGCATAACGGGTGCTGACGATATTGCCCTCGCGCAGCAGCGGCAACAGCCCCATATAGTCTCTGTTTCCGTTATATTTCTTATTGTAACGAATCACACGGCCACGCTGCCCGGACAGATAATTCACACCAAAAAGTGCTCCGGCGCTGACACCTATGATGCCATCAAAACGAATCTGATGATCCAGCATGATATCCAGCACACCGGCGGTATACATACCGCGCATGGCACCGCCTTCCAGTACAAGTCCTGTCTTCATAAAACCTCCTTTACCTGCAGCTCACAGATTGACTGCGAACTGTGGTTTCCTTTATTCTTCCATTGCCATTGTATACAAAATTTTCACCGCGCCCGGCAGTATCTCATCCTGGAAAGGAAAAGCACTGGTATGCAGCTGCAGATACTTCCTGTATTCGCCGTTTATCCTTCCACAGACCGTCTGCGTTTTATCAGCAACAGGCTCACAAGCAATGCTATAGGAAAAATCACAGCCGCAAGGATACCTCTTCTCAGATTATCCCCATATACACCGGAAACAAAACCTGCCAGTGTCGGCCCGGAGGAACAACCGAGATCGCCTGCCAGCGCCAGCAGGGCAAACAGGGCAGTACCGCCACGCCGCATGGAAGCCGCCGCCATACTGAAAGTTCCCGGCCACATGATACCGACCGAAAGACCACAGAGCGCACAGCCGACCAGTCCAAGTGCCGGGACCGGTACAAGGGCGATCAGAAGATATGATGCGATGCACAGTAGCGCACTGGCTCCCATGAAACGTTCGAGCCGGATCTTATCCCCATATTTGCCGTAAAACGCACGGGATATCCCCATCAGGATACCAAAGGTCATCGGCCCGGCCAGATCTCCCAGCGTCTTAGAGATCCCCAGCCCCCGTTCTGCCAGCGCAGAAGCCCACTGGCTCACCGCCTGTTCACTGGCACCAGCACACAGCATCATCAGGAACAATATCCAGAATAATCCATTTTTCAACAGCTCTCCAAGCTTCATTCCGGTCTCACCGTCTTCGATAAGCGGAGCGATCGGCACACCGATGAAAAACAGTCCGTTCAGCACCGGGATCACCGCCCACAGCATAGCCAGGATCTTCCAGTTTTGGATACCAAATACGGCAAAAAACAGCGTGGAAACAAGGACAACGCCCACCTGCCCCCAGCAGTAAAACGAATGCAGAAGGCTCATGGCCTTTTCCTTATTGTCCGTCGGACAGGATTCCACCACCGGACTGATCAGGACCTCCAGCAGCCCACCACCGACGGCATAGATCAGAATAGCGATCAGAAGTCCGATAAACGGGTCTGCAAAAAGCTCCGGCAGCACCGGCAGAAGGAAAAGTCCCACAGCCGATAAGCCATGCGCCAGCAGCATGGACACCCGGTATCCAATTCTGTCCACAAACCCTACCGACAAAAGATCCACCAGCAGCTGTAAGCCAAAGTTAAATGTCACCAGAAGTGTGATCTTTGACAGGGGAATCCCGTAGCTGTCATGAAATGTCACGAACAAAAGCGGCACAAAGTTATTGACAATCGCCTGTACGATATACCCGATAAAGCAGGCATAGATCGTCTTCTGATATCCTTTTTCCATTTAACAGGTTGCACCTCCGACCATATGCAGCTTCGCATCCAGGATTTCCTGTTTGCGTGCCAGAATATCATCCGATAGCAGTTGTGCCTGCACATTCTCGAAGCCCAGGCGTTCGATGGTCTGACAGAAACGCTCACCGGTCTTTCCCTGCTCGCGGAACAGTAAAATTGCCTTCTCAATCACATCCAGTGCCTCTTCCTTCGATGTAAATACCTTGTCCAGCGCCCGTCCCATGGCCACCTGCTTGCCCCAGCGGCCACCGATATAGATCTTGAAGCCGTATGTACCATCTGTGATACTGTCAAACACACAGTGGCCCACGCAGCGGCCACAGTGGATACAGACCTTCTCATCAATCTGCATCTTGCCATCTACGACCTTTGCCGCCCCTACCGGGCAGACCTTCTCGATGGCACACTTCTTGCAGCCCATACATTCCTCCGCATGATACTGCGGAATCCGCTGCCCGATAATACCGATATCGTTCAGATTCGGCTTTACACAGTTGTTCGGACATCCGCCCACCGCGATCTTAAACTTGTGCGGCAGTTTCACCTGACGGTAGCCCTTGTAAAATCTCTGATGGATCTCCTCCGACAGCGCATACGAATCCAGCAGACCATACTGACACGTCGTACCCTTACAGGACACCACCGGTCTCACTAAAGATCCCGTACCACCGGTTTCCATACCCTCTTTTGCAATAAACGCCTGAAACTCCTCGATCTTCTCATACGGAATCCCCTGCACCTCGATCGTCTGCCGCGTCGTAAACAGCACCGTACCATTACCAAACTTTTCCGCCGCATCCGCAATACACCGCTGCTGTGCCGCCGTGATCTTTCCATTCACCGTGATCACCCGCGCCGAAAACATATCTGTTCCCGTATTATTCAGGAATCCCATACCTTTCACACGCTTCACATCTGCCGCACTGACCGTAGCTGCTGCCATAACTTTAATCCCCTTTCATCTGTTCACTTTTCATAAACAGGGGCTGAAGATACTCTCTTCGCCCCTGTTTTGTCCTCTTTTATTCTACTGTAACGCTCTTGGCGAGGTTTCTCGGCTTATCCACATCCAGCCCCTTGGCCACACTGACATAATATCCCATCAGCTGCAGCGGAATCACCGCCAGTGACGTGGCAAAATGCTCATCCGTCTTCGGAATATACACCGTAAACTCCGCCGTATCCTCGATCTCATAATTGCCATACGTCGTCAGACCCATCAGATATGCTCCACGGCTCTTGCACTCTACCATATTGCTGACTGTCTTCTCATACAGCCCGCCCTGGGTCAGCACACCGATCACCAATGTACCGTCCTCGATCAGACTGATCGTACCATGCTTTAACTCACCGGCAGCATATGCCTCACTGTGGATATAGGAAATCTCCTTCATCTTCAGACTGCCTTCCAGACTGATCGCGTAGTCGATACCACGGCCGATAAAGAAAATATCCTTTGCATTGATCTGCTTGGACGCAAACCACTGGATACGCTCCTTGTCCTCTAAAATCTTTGCGATCTTCTCCGGCAGCGTCTCCAGCTCTTCCAGAAGCTCTGTATAGTACGCATCATCGATCGTACCACGGATCTTTCCAAACTGGACAGCCAGACAGTAGGCAGCGATCAGCTGGGTACTGTAGGCCTTTGTCGTAGCCACCGCGATCTCCGGTCCGGCCAGCGTATAGAATACATTGTCTGCTTCACGGGCGATGGAGCTTCCGATGACATTGACAATACCAAGGGTTTTGATACCCCTTTCCTTAGCCAGACGAAGGGCTGCCAGACTGTCTGCCGTCTCGCCGGACTGGCTGATGATCAGCACCAGACCATTCTTGTCAAGCAGCGGATTGCGGTAACGGAATTCAGATGCCAGTTCCACACGTACCGGGATCTTGGCCAGATCCTCGATCACATACTGGGCAGCCACACCGACATGATAGGCAGAGCCGCAGGCTACAATATAAATCTGGGAAATCCCTTTGATCTCTTCATCGGAAAGCCCCACCTCAGACAGATCCAGCTCATCACCTTTTTTTACAGAATGTAAGGTATCTGCGACAGCCTTCGGCTGCTCATGGATCTCTTTGATCATGAAATGCTCATAACCGGCCTTTTCCGCGGCATGGGCATCCCACTTGATCTCTACGCACTCTTTTTCGATCTCATCACCGTCCAGATTGTAAAAAGTGATCTCACCTTTTCTCATGCGGGCCATTTCCATGTTTCCAATATAATAAACATTCTTCGTATGGCTTAAGATTGCCGGTACATCCGAACCAAGATAAGTTTCACCGTCAGCGATACCCAGCACCATCGGGCTGTCCTTACGTGCAGCATAAATCTCCTCCGGATATTCTTTAAACATAAAAGCAAAGGCATAGGAACCACGGATACGCACCAAAGCATGGTTGATCGCATCGACCGGGGTATGCTCATACTTCTTATAATAATAGTCTACCAGCTTGACAGCGACCTCTGTATCTGTAGAGGAATAAAAAGTATATCCTTTACGGATCAGCTTTTCCTTCAGTTCCTGATAATTCTCGATAATACCGTTGTGTACGCCGATAACATTGCCATCATCGGATGTATGCGGATGAGCGTTTGTCTCTGACGGCTCCCCATGGGTAGCCCAACGGGTATGCCCGATACCACAGCTTCCCTTCAACGCATTGCCATTATCAGTTTTTTCCTTTAATGCCAGCAGACGGCCTTTGGCTTTGACGATCCGGGTATCCTTTTCTCCATCACGCACAGCCAGTCCGGCCGAATCATATCCTCTGTATTCCAGCTTTGACAGTCCATCCAGAAGAATCGGGGCTGCCTGTCTGTTACCTGTAAATCCTACGATTCCACACATATTTTTCTCCTTATATTTGTTTTGATCTATTCGATTTGTCAGAAAATTGTCTGCATATACTTTTAAAATCCGCTATATCATAGCACATATCTGCTGTTTTTACCATCGTTTTTTCCATGACAGCCCCATGATACCTTGCTGACTGCTACACGTCACACTTTTCAGGATTGTTTTTTACTATATATATAGGTAATCTTCCTTTCCCATACCGTTTTCTGTCTGCATTCTTTTATGATTTCCTCTACATTTTTATTATTATACAATGCAAGTTTTCTTCGCACAAATTTTTCTGGAAATTCTGCACAGATTTTATGCACAGCATACATAGAACGCTATGCACTTTTGCTATAAAGTTAGGTCATGAGGAAAAAGAAACTAAGAGAAAGGAGTGATTCTCTATGATGACATTACGTGAAAATGCCATGGCGATCTACAATCGTGAGCAGCCGGATTTTTACGGTGATCTGATGGAAGCGATCGAGCTGGTACCAGATCCGGTGCTGATGACCTGTTTCGGACCACAGACCGGCGAAGACTACAAGGATCCCTGGGGAGTGACATGGCGGTTTAACCCTGGCGCTCCGGGACCGCATCCACACATCACCGATGAGAATAAGGTCATCAAAGACATTGAAAAATGGGAAGAGCAGTTAACCGTTCCCGGTTTCGATGGTCTTGACTTTGGCCCGGCCATCCAGGTCGCAGAAGCAACCAACCGTAAGGAGAAATTCGTAGGCTTCATGTTTGGCGGCGGTCTTTTTGAACGGACACATTTCCTGATGGGAATGGAAGACGCGCTGGTCAACTACCTCGAATACCCGGACGAGATGGCAGCTCTGCTTCGCAAGATCGCAGATTACAAGATTGCTTACATCCGGCTGATGGCAGAAAAGGTACACCCGGATATCATCTTCTACCATGATGACTGGGGTTCCAAACAGAATGTCTTCTTACCACCGACAGTATGGCGTGAGCTGATCAAGCCGCTCCAGACAGAGATTGCCTCTGTGATCCATGAATGTGGCATGATCTACATGCACCATGCAGACTGTATCTGCCAGCCGATTGTAAAGGACATGGTAGAGCTTGGCGTAGATATCTGGCAGGGTGTTATCGCTCAGAACGATATCGTAAAGATCCAGGAGATCACCGAAGGCAAGCTGGCCATGGTCGGCGGCATCGACGGCCCGGCGATCGATATTGACGGTATTTCCGAAGCGGCGATCCGCAAAGAGGTCAGAAGAGCCATCGATACCTACTGTCCGGGCGGCAGATTCTATCCGGGTATTCCGAACGGTGTCTGCTACAGAGAGTGGAATAATTCGATTTTCATGGATGAACTTCATAAATACGGCAGACAGTTCGCCGAAGAACATCCAATCAAGTAAAATAAACCTCCACTGGAGCTTTCCTTTACTTGCTAAAGCAACAGAACTGTATAAAAGAAAGGGACAAACATTTTGTTTGTAAAGGGGAAATTACTATGTCAGATAATACGAAAAAAGTTTCCGGTATCGGTACTTTTGCGATACTGAGTTTGTACTTGGTTTCTATGGGATTTACAGTTGTCACACCGGCTATGGCTACACTGGCTGGTCATTTTGAAGGAAAAGATGTTTCCTGGTTCTCCACACTGCCAACATTGTTCATCGTTATCGGTACTTTTGTAGCCGGTCAGCTGATGGGCAAAAAGTTAAGCTGTAAATCCATGGCTATCATCGGTACTCTGATCTCTCTGATCTTCGGATGTGCACCGGCACTGTTTGATAACTACACAGGCACTCTGATCTGTCGTGCAGCATTTGGTTTTGGTATGGGCTTTATGTCTCCGCTTGGTAATGCACTGATCGTTGGTAACTTTGAAGGTCAGAAACAGGCTTCTCTGCTTGGTTATGGTACACTTTGCATGAACGGTGGTGGTATCGTTCTTCAGATGCTCGGCGGTATGCTGGCTGCTAAAAGCTGGCAGCTTACCTTCTGGGGACATCTGTTCATGGTTATCGCACTGATCATGGCATTCTTCCTTCCGGAACTGCCGAAGGCTCCGGCTGGCAATGAAAACGCTCCGAAAGAGAAACTCGGTTCCGCTGTATGGCTTATCGCTATCATGCTCTTAGTTTACAATATCTTAAGCTTCCCGGTTATGATGAATCTGTCCGTTCTGTTCGTACAGAGAGGCGCTGGTGATGCTACTGTAGCCGCTACTACACTTTCTCTTTACACTGTATTTGGATGTATCGCAGGTTTCCTGTTCGGTCAGCTGTTTAAGATGATGAAAAAATATATCATCGCTATAGGTTTTGTACTTACCGGTACTGGTGCTCTGTTAGTATACCTTGGCAGCACATCCATTATCATGACCGTTGGTGTCGTAATGCTTGGTTTTGGTTTCTCCATGATTTTACCGGCTTGTATGGTCTGGGCTGGTATGGCAACTCCGCCGAGCACCATCGCAACAGCATCTGCTATTATCCTGGCCCTGATGAACCTTGGTGGATTCTTATCTTCCTTCTGGTTAAAATTCATGGCAGCTGTAGCAGGCGATGCCGTTGTAATGCCGATCCTTGTAGAGTGCATCGTATACTATATCTTTGCCGTGCTGTTCTTTATCCGCAGCCCATTCAAAGAGAAATAAGTATAAGTAACTGAACATTCTATCTGCAGGAGTTGCTTAAAGCAGCTCCTGCAGAATGTAAAAAAATCAAATAAATCACATATACAACAGGAGGTATTTACTATGTTAACAGCAAAAGAAAATATGATTCAGGTTATCGAAGGCGGCAAGCCGGATCGTTTTGTCAACCAGTATGAGGCAGTTTCTCTGCTCTTCCATCCGTTCCTGATGAAATCCCCGATGGTTCCGAAGGGAACAGCCGTTAAGGACGCTCTGCCAAATGCATGGGGCATCTATTTTGCATTTCCGGAGAACACACCTGGCGCTTTCCCGGTACAGGATCAGGAGCATCTGCTGGTTAAGGATATCGAGCACTGGCAGGATTATGTAAAGGTTCCGTCTCTGGACTTTACGGATGAGGAATGGGCCGCTGCTAAAGCTATGTATGATTCTGTAGATGGCACAAAGACGATGAAAGCTCTGTTTGTAGCTCCGGGTCTGTTCGAGCAGTGTCATCATATGTGTACGATTGAGGAAGTTTTGATGGCTATGTATGAATCTCCGGATGAACTACACGCAATGATCGATATGCTGGTTGATTTTGAGCTGAAGATGGCTGAGGGTATCTGTGAGCACATTCATCCGGAAGCTATTTTCCATCATGATGACTGGGGAAGCCAGAAGAGTACATTTATGAGTCCTGAGATGTTCGAGGAGTTCTTTGTTGAGCCGTACAAGAAGATCTATGGTTACTATCATGAGCACGGTGTTAAATATGTATTCCATCATTCTGACAGCTATGCTGCTACTTTTGTACCGGCTATGATTGAGATGGGTATTGATGTATGGCAGGGCTGCTTCTCTACGAATGATCTGCCGACTCTGATCGAGAAATATGGAGACAAGATTACTTTCATGGGTGGTATTGAGAACTGTCTGGTTGACTTCGACGGATGGACAGAGGAAAACTGCCGCAAGGTTGTTCGTGAGACGATCGATGCCTGCACTGCTAATGGCAACAAGTACTTTATTCCGTGTATCGCTCAGGGTGGTCCGGGTTCTGTATTCCCGGGTGTTTACAAGAGTATGTGGGATGAGATTGATAAGTACAATATCGAGAAATTCGGATGCACACAGGAAGAGCTGGATGAAAACAGACTTCCGATCAATATTATGTTCTAAGTTTCATATTGGTAATTCTTCTCTCAGGGGAGGCAGGGACTTTGGTTCCTGCCTCCCTTTTTTGTTTAAGACGGACGGATGAGAACAGGGGGGCAGGGGGATGGGATGGCGGTGAAAACGGACGCTCGGGCAGTTCTTCTAAGCGTCTGTCAGCACCGGAAGCAGGGGACCGGGCGCATTCGCCGTGTTTTCTGATGAAAACGCGGCTCAAAGCGCCCTCATGTTTTGCCGGGTATGGCAGAACATGCCCCTGTTTCCGGCACTGCCAGACGCTAAGAAGAACTATGCCCTCGCTTTACGTTTTCACCGCCATCCCATCCCCCTGCCCCCTGTTCTCATCCTGTTTTCTACTTATTCCCACGCCCCACCTGCCCCGGCTCTCTACTACTCCTCTCCCCATTGCGCTCTCCTCCCCCTCACCTTCCCCCAGTGCCGACGAGCTTCCCTTTCTTGCTAAATCCAGTGCCCAGAAACAGAGTGGGTATAAATAGTTCACGCTGGAATCGCTTAAAAACGCCTTGCGATTCCAGCGTAAACTATTTATACCCACTCTGTTTCGTCCTTCCCCATTTCCGCCTGCAAAAAAGGAAGCCGTCAAACGACTCCCTTTTTTGCTTCATCCTCTTATATGGTTCCGGCATTTGCCGGAGTTCTTCACTACATTGATTAAATGATTGATCCTCTCGGACAAGCTGCCTTACACTCACCACAGTTTGTACACAGACTGTAGTCGATATGCGGTACGTTGTTTTCGACTTTCATTGCGCCGTGCTGGCAGGTCTTTTCACACTTCTTACAGCCGATACAGCCGACGTCGCACTGTACCATAACAGCTTTACCACGTTCGGTACAGCTACAGGCTACATGAGCGGCTGCGTCATACGGAACTAGGGAGATCAAATGCTGCGGGCAGGCGGCGATACATTTGCTGCAGGCTTTGCATTTTTCTTTGTCTACAACGGCTACACCGTTGACGATATGTATGGCATCGAACGGACATGCTTTGGTGCAGTTGCCAAAGCCAAGACAACCGTTACTGCAGACTTTTGAACCGCCATTTGGCACATAAGCCATCATGGCACAGTCTTCGATACCGGTGTAGGTGTACTGGACTTTGGACTTTTCACAGTCACCTGCGCAGTGTACGAAGGCTACCTGACGGGCAGTCTCTGTGACTTCTTCTCCCATGATGGCGGCGATTTTGGCTGCTACAGGCGGTCCACCGACGGGACATCCGTTTGCAGGGGCTTCGCCTTTGGCGATGGCTGCTGCCATACCGTCACAGCCGGGGTAGCCACAGCCACCACAGTTATTGCCAGGAAGAGCTTCACGGATCTCTACTTCACGGGGATCCGTGTCTACATGGAAAGCTTTACCGGCGATTCCCAGCAGGATGCCGATTACGATACCTGTGCCACCGACCATAACGGCGGCCAGAAGAATTGCTGTACTCATCTCTCATCCACCTCCTAGATAATACCGGAAAATCCGAAAAAGGCAATGGACATCAGTCCAGCCGTCAACAGTACCATCGGCATACCCTGGAAGGATTCCGGTATGTCATTGTATTCCATCTTTTCACGAAGTCCGGCCATGATGACGATGGAGATTGTGAAACCGACAGCTGTGGCGATACCGGCTACTGTACTGGACAGGATACCGTAATCATTCTGTACATTTGTCAGCGCAACACCTAATACTGCACAGTTGGTTGTAATCAGAGGCAGGTAAACACCAAGACTCTGGTACAATGCCGGAATCGATTTTTTCAGGAACATTTCTACCAGCTGTACCAGGGCAGCGATCACAAGGATGAAAACGATGGTCTGCAGGTAGGTGATATTGACCGGAACAAGGATAAACCGGTAAATGATACTCGTCACAAAGGACGAAATGGTGATTACGAAGATAACAGCGCCACCCATACCGGCTGCTGTATCGATCTTTTTAGATACACCGAGGAACGGACACAGACCCATAAACTGGCTCAACACTACGTTGTTGACAAAGGCCGCACCGATGGCGATCATGAGCAGTTCTCTCATGCTTCTCCCTCCTTCTTCTCAGCTGCCATGCGGCCGCTGCACATATGGTTGCCACAGTTCATACAGCTTGTCTTGGAACATGCCGTTGTGCCGTCAGCGTTCTTTCTGGCACTGCCGATCTTGAATTTGTTCTGGAATGCAATCAGGAAGGCCAGTACAAAGAAGGCTCCAGGTGCCAGAATAAAGATCGTGATCGGTGTATAGGCGGATGGCATGATCTTTGCACCAAAGATCGTACCTGCACCGAGAATTTCACGAACGATACTGATACAGGTCAGACCTACGGTGAAGCCAAGACCCATACCGATACCATCAAAGATCGAGGCAATCACACCGTTTTTTGAAGCATAGGCTTCTGCACGGCCCAGGATGATACAGTTTACAACGATCAGCGGGATATAGATACCCAGTGCCGAATACAGGGACGGAATAAAACCCTGAAGCAGAAACTGCACAATAGTTACGAAAGAAGCTACAATAACGATATAGGCCGGCATACGGACGCTGTCCGGGATCACTTTACGAAGAAGTGAGATCATAAAGTTAGACATTGTCAGGATGACCATGGTGGTCAGACCCATACCAAGACCATTGACTGCGGCTGTCGTTACAGCCAGTGTCGGACACATACCGAGCAACATGACAAAGGTCGGATTTTCTTTGATGATACCGTTATATAAACGTTCAATTGGTGTATTGGCTTTCATTTACTTTGCACCTCCCAGAGAACTGAATGCTGCCAGTCCGGCGTTTACACCGTTTACCATAGCGGTGGATGTAATTGTAGCACCACTTAAGGCGTCAATCTCACTGTCCGCTGTGGAGCCAGTCTTGGTCAGTGTGAACTGTTCTACATTTTTATCTTTGAACTGATTCCGGAATGCATCTGTCTTGGCATTCATACCAAGTCCGGCTGTCTCGCTGATGGACAGAATAGAAATACCATTCAGTGTACCATCCATGCGGATACCCATCATAAAGCTGATATCACCGCCGTAACCTTCCGGATCGGTAATGGAAAGTACATAGCCGAGAGCCTCACCTGAAGCATCTTTGGCGATCAAAATCTCATCCAGCGTCTGCACGGTATAACCGGCAGCCTGCATGGCAGCTGTGGCTGCTTCTGCATCGGCTTCATCTGCCTCAAAGGAAACAGCGTCAGAGAATACTTCCTGACAGGAAGCATCTTTTATCAGCTGTTCCTGTCTGGCGATCGGTTCTTTTGTAATATAATACACAGCGCCCAGTAAGATACCGGCGATCAGTGTGATCATCAACAGGGAAAAGGCATCTTTTAAAATCTTTTTCATTATGCACGACCTCCTTTTCCAAATGCTTTGCGGATGGTAACCCGTTCCAGAAGCGGTACCAGAAGGTTGGAGAAGATGATTGCATAGGATACACCCTCTGCGCTGGCACCAAACAGTCGGAAAATACCGGTCAGCACGCCGAGGATGATACCGTAGTATACACGGCCCATCGGTGTGATCGGGGACGTTACATAGTCCGTTGCCATAAACCATGCACCAAGCATCAGACCACCTGTACAGAGCTCGGCTGCGAGGTAGGTCAGTTCAAAGCCATGGCCGCCAAACAACAGGACAAAGATACTGAAGGAACCGATATAACATACCGGGATCTTCCAGTCGATGATTTTCATCACGCACAGGAAAATACCACCAAGCAGTAAAAGCAGTGCAGAGGTCTCACCGATCGTACCTTTGATATTACCAAGGAATGCGCTCATCAGATCAATCTGCTCACCGGATTTTAATACAGCCAGCGGTGTAGCACCTGAAACGGCATCTACAGTCTTTACAAATGCACCGTTCGGTACAGTGAAATCACACATTTTTCCTGCAAAAGAAATCAGCAGGAAACATCTGGCGCCAAGGGCCGGGTTCATAAAGTTCTGGCCAAGGCCGCCAAACAGCATCTTTACAATAATGATAGCAAAAGCAGAACCAAGAATTGGCAGCCACCACGGTACGCTGGACGGAAGGTTCATGCCAAGCAGTAAGCCGGTAACGATAGCACTGCAGTCCTGAATGGAGGACGGTTTATGTAACAGCTTATCCATGAGTGCCTCAAAACAGACACTGGAAATGATGGACAGGGCCAGCACCATCAGTGCTCTCGGTCCGAACACGACAACACCACATACGGCTGCCGGAATCAGGGCTGCGATCACCATTTTCATCAGAAAGCTTGTATCCTGCTTTGCACGGATATGCGGGGAAGCAGATACATTGAGTAAAGTTTTTTCTTCTGTCATCTTATTTGCCTCCTTTCGCATTCTGTTTTCTGCGCTCTGCTAAGACGGTCTGGCGCATGGACTTGATAGACTGGGCCAGCATACGTCTGGATGGACAGACATAGCTGCAGCTGCCACACTCGATACATTCCATGCCGTACCATTTCTCAAAACTCTTCATATCATGATGCAGGGCAAACTGGGACAGTCTGGCCGGGATCAGTTTTTCCGGACAGGCGTCTACACAGCGGCCACAATTGACACATGGCATCTGGACCAGATGGCTGACCTGGTCTTTTTTCATACAGAGCACACAGTTGGAGGTCTTTGTCGTCGGGATATCCGTCTGGTACAGAGAAAATCCCATCATCGGACCACCGGAAATGATTTTTTCCGGCTGCTCTGCAAATCCACCGGCGGCCTCGATCAGTTCTTCCATCATCGTACCGCAACGGATCTCAAAATTACATGGGTGTGCGATGGCATCACCAGTCACAGTAACGACACGGCGCATCAACGGTTTCTGTAAAACGACAGCTTTATAGATAGCTGTCATCGTCTCTACGTTATTCACGATACAGCCTGCATCTGCCGGAAGCTGTGTGGAGTTGATCTCACGGCCTGTGGCGGCTTTGATCAGGAAGCGCTCACCACCCTGCGGATACTTGGCGATCAGGCATTTCACCTCGATGCGTGGTTCGTCCTTGACCATCTGCTCAATCTTTTCGACACAGTCCATCTTGTTATCTTCGATACAGATATAGCCCTTTGCCTGCGGAAACAGCTGCAGCACGATCTTCAAACCATTGATCAGCTCCTGCGGTCTTTCCAAAAGCAGTCTGTAATCACTGGTCAGGTACGGCTCACACTCTGCACCATTGACCAGAATGTACTCGATCTTGTCCGGTTCTTTCGGGGACAGCTTGACCCTTGTCGGGAAACCGGCACCACCCATACCGATCACACCGGCCGTGGCGATTCGTTCCAGAATCTCTTCTTTACTTAATGTTGTCGGATCTGTCGGCTCCGGCCATTCTACTTCTTCGTAAGCATGATCATTTTCCAGCTCGATAGCATCAACAACAGCACCCGTCAGTGTCAGATGTTTGCTGATACCAAGAATCGTACCGGATACGGATGCATAGATCGGTGCGGATACAAAACCACCGGCCTCTGCGATCATCTGACCGGCCAGTACATGATCACCCTTTTTCACTACGGGCTTTGCCGGTGCACCGATATGCTGCGCCAGGGGATATACCAGATTACCCTGTGGCAGGTATTCACGTATCGGTTCCTGTTTTGACAGCTCTTTCGATCCCGCCGGATGAATTCCTCCGGGGAACGTATGCTTTTCTCTGCTCATAATTTCACCCTTTCCTTGCAGTTCACTTATGTTAAATCTTTAACATAATCCTTTTACAGTATAGCTCTCTTTTACTGATTTTGCACCTGTTTTTATACAAAAGTTGTTAATTTTGTAACAACTATACAAATCCAATTCTATTTCTAGTGCAAATTGAAAGAAAAATCTATTTCGTCATTCTTTTTCGTTATATACTCTCTTCCACATTCCATCTGTCCGTTCCGACATGTTTTGCACAGTCAGAAGCAGGGAGCGCATATATGGTTTACGCCGGAAACGCTTAAAATGCCTCGTGTTTCCGGCGTAAACCATATATACACTCCCTGCTTCGTCCATCCCTGACAGGCAGACCTGCTCTTAATGCTTATGATACATCCTGTCATCCATCTCATACCGCGGCTCACATGTCAGATGAAGCCCCAGTCTGTTAATGATCTGCTCATCCACAGAAGATAACAACACTGTAGAGTGTGCTTCGCAACCACGCAGAGCCGGCAGCTGCTGCATGGCCTTCTTTGCCAGTGGATTGGAAGCAGCCGATGCGCTTAACGCAATCAGGATCTCATCTGTATGCAGTCTCGGGTTCTTACCGCCAAGATAGGATGTCTTTAAATGCTGAATCGGTTCGATTGCCTCAGGAGCCACAAGCTTAACCTCATCATCGATACCTGCCAGTGTCTTAAGAGCATTTAGCAAAGCTGCTGAAGCCGCACCCAGGAGTTCTCCCGTACGTCCGGTGACGATCGTACCATCCGGCAGCTCGATCGCTGCAGCCGGTCCATTCTCTGCCTGCGCCTCACGTTCCAGAGCTTTGCAGGCTACTTTTCTGTCCTTAATGGTTACTCCGGCCTGCTGCATCAGAAGCTCCAGCTTGTACAGATCATCTCTGGTCTCACCATAACGTTTATGGTCACAGAGACACTTATAATAACGACGGATGATCTCCTGACAGGAGGCTGCACGGCACACTTCATCATCAATAATACAGTTGCCGGCCATATTGACACCCATATCTGTCGGTGACTTGTACGGACTTTCTCCGGCAATCAGTTCAAACATGGCATTAACAACAGGAAAGATCTCAATATCACGATTATAGTTTACCGTTGTCTCATTGTAAGCCTCCAGATGAAACGGGTCGATCATATTCACATCATTCAGATCGGCTGTCGCTGCCTCATAGGCCAGATTGACCGGATGTTTCAGCGGCAGATTCCAGATCGGGAAAGTCTCAAACTTGGCATATCCGGCCTTTACACCACGACGATATTCGTGGTACAGCTGTGACAGACAGGTGGCCATCTTGCCACTGCCCGGTCCCGGAGCCGTAATCACAACAAGCGGGCGCTCTGTTTCGATATATTCGTTCTGTCCATATCCCTCATCGCTGACGATATGGGCCACATCATGCGGATAGCCTGCGATACGGTAGTGTCTGTAGGATTTGATACCCAGAGAAGATAATCTCTTCTGGAACTGCTCCGCCATCGGCTGACCGCTGAATTTGGTGATGCATACGCTGCCGACATACAGACCGGCATTCTGGAATTCATCGATCAGACGCAGAACGTCCAGATCATAGGTAATACCATAGTCACCACGCACTTTGTTGCTCTCGATATCCTCTGCACTGATGACCAGTACAATCTCTGCCTGATCTTTGAGCTGTAAAAGCATCTGCAGTTTGGAATCCGGCTGAAATCCCGGAAGTACGCGGGAAGCATGATAATCGTCAAACAGCTTGCCGCCAAATTCCAGATATAATTTGTTATCAAACTGACGGATGCGCTCGCGGATGTGTTCCGACTGCATCTGCAGGTACATATCATTACTAAATCCGATCTTCATATAGTCTCTCTTTTCTTTTAATATAGTGTAGGTTTTGTCCATACACAAAATATTTTAGTACAATTTCAAAGTCCCGTAAACCATTATTTTGTCGGATTTGTAAAATAAAACGGTGAAAAATAAGCCCCGCAGTTTTCTGCAGGACTTATTTTCCGGGAAAGGGCTGCTCCTTTACAGCAGTCATTCTTCCCACCCGTCATAAAATTTAACATTGGCACAGATATCGCGTACCAACTCATTTGCAGCCAAACGGATATCCTCTTTGTCTGTTACCGGTGGAAGCATCGGAACATCCTCTGAAAGCTCCAGCTCCAGCCAGCCAACAGCTGCCTCGTTAGCTCTCTCGATCACATCATCAAGAGAATCTCCAACCGCCTCACACCCCTCCAGATCTGGCAGCTTTGCCGTATAGGTACCGTCTGCCTCTCTGCGGATCACTGCAGGATATATAAATTTCATAGCATTTCCTCCTTACGCCATACTGACTGTATATTGTAGCACAGATCTGGCGATACGAAAAGAGTACCGGTTATGACAGTTGTCTCAATACCTGTACCAGCCGTTCGTACTCTTTTGTCACATTGGCCAGCATAGCTTCACATCCAGTCGTGTCCTTATTCGGACGAAGCGCCTCTGTCAGAACAGAGCTTACCTCTCCCAGAGCAGTAAAGCCCAGATTCAGGCAGACACCTTTCAGGGTATGGGCTGCACGGAACGCGCTTTCTCCATCTGCCTTTTTCATGCTGTCCACAAGCTCCTGATACGAAGTATCGTCCAGAAACTTTAAAGCAAACTTCTGGATCAGTCGCTCACTGCCCAGTCTTCCCAGTACATCATCATAATTAGAATCTACAGATTCATAGCATTCTCTGATTGTCATTGTTCTCCTTTTTATAAAATCACCTGTATTTTCCGGAGTTTAATCTGTCTGTAACCGGAATATCCGTTTCTTTTCCAGACGGTATTCCGCTTTCTTCCAGCATTTCCACAAACTCGCTCTCCGGAAGGGGGCGGAAATAGTAATAGCCCTGAATATAATCACAGCCATGCTGGCGCAAAAATTCCAGCTGCTCAGAAGTCTCCACGCCCTCTGCCACAACCTTCAGGTCCAGCTGATGGGCCATCTCGATAATCGCATGCAGAATACTTCTGGTCTTTGGATTTTTGCCGATCTGACGGACAAAATCCATATCAATCTTTAATATATCGAATTCACAGTTCTGTAAAAGTGCCAACGACGAATAGCCCTTGCCAAAATCATCCATCAGGATCTTAACACCCTGTTTTCGCATCATATCAACCAGAGCCAGACTCCGTGACTCCATCGCCGCATATGAGCTTTCTGTAATCTCAAATCGTGTCATTTCTCCTGAAAACTCACCATTTTTCAGGGAGATCTGTATTTCTTTCATCATCGCTTCATCATAAAAATCGATTCTGGAAAGATTGACAGATATCGGTACGACCTTGAAACCGGCTTTCAGCCGTTCCTTTTGCAACTGCTGGACATGTCGAACCACATACATATCCAATTTGGAAATATAACCGTTTTTCTCCAGCACAGGAATAAATACAGACGGAAAGATAATGCCTTTTTCCGGATGTACCCAGCGCACCAATGCTTCAGCTGAAGCAATCCGCCCCGTATGTACATCCATAATCGGCTGGTAGTATACCTTGAAATCTCCGTTTTCCATACTGCTGGTCAGCTCTGAGGAAATCTCTGCATAATCAATATAAGCAGTTTTCATGGTCGTATCATACACCACATATGACCGGCCATATTCATCACCATTTGAGGTTTCTGCCATACGGGCCCGATCTATCATGCCGGATACAGACATCGGGTTTTCTTCGATATGAAATATACCGCAGTGCACCTGCATTCGAAACAGCTTACCATTCTGCTCAAATTTCTGATCACAGAGCTTGTCCATATAGTCATAGGTGTCCCCCTGGCGTCTGGACAGGCAGGCAAAATGGTCAGCCTCAATACGAGCAACAGCCAGCGGTTCAAACGGTGCCTGTATCAGCTCCTGATAAAACTGACAAAGCACCCGGTCACCATTTTCCAGACCAGTCAGTTCATTGACTGCTTTAAAATTTTTGATATCAAAAAACATGATCTCAAACTGTGTTTTGTCTACACCTTTCTGGAACAGGTTTTCCACTGTACGCGTAAAACCCTTGCTGTTTAAGCCTCCTGTCAGACTGTCTGTAATATATCGTTCGTATATAGCCAGGACGTTACGGATACGCGTTCTGACGATTTCTTTATCAAACGGCTTGGAAAAGAAATCCACAGCACCCATTTCATTGGCCCGTCCGATATCCGCAGAGATAATAATGACCGGCACATCTTTGATCCAGTCGCGCTCTTTCATAATCTCCAGTACACCGTAGCCATCTAACACCGGCATATTCAGATCCAGAAGAACCAACTGGTAAAATTCATGATTCTTCGTCAGCAGATCCACTGCTTCCTGCCCGTTGCAGGCCTCATACACGGTATACTCATCTTCCAGCATACTGATCAGTATCTCTCTGCTGATCTCAGAATCATCTACTACTAAAATGTTTGATTTTAACATGTTACCCCATCCTGTGTGCATCTGCTGTTTAACAGCTCTTATTTACCCCCCCCGACACATTCCTGTGCTTCAAAACGAAGCATCACGTTACAGCTGTTTGTGTGCACCTTTCTCAACAGCCTTGCCAGTTCCTGAAGCTCCATATCTGTCAGACCTGAAGTAAAGCTTTCTTCTGTCTGTTGCCAGACATGCTTTACCTGCTCGCAGCAGGTTTGTCCTTTTTTTGTCAGCCGGGTATATTTTCTTCTTATGTCCCTTTCATCCTGTAGTTTTTCTACCATACCAAGTGTTTCCAGCTTGTCGATCATCCGGACAACGGAGGTTTGACCAACACCCATGCTCTTTTCCAGATCTTTGAGATACATCCTCTGGTTTCCCGCAGTCGCAATGCGCTGTAAATATAACAGCTGTGCCTGTGAGATTCCGTACTTATTCTGGAAGGCTGCCGAACATTTCGACCATATGCCACAGATTTCCCGGATCAGTATATTACAGGATTTATTGTCTTTCATTGTATAGACACCTCACCTTTTTGGAAGGATGCCCACTGTGTTTCAGTATAGCATCCCTCGTTTTTTCAGTCAATGCACAGACATTCATAGCTGACCTGAAAACGATCACATCCATCCGCAGGCTAAAGTATCCAGTTTTTGTTATGCGTAAAAAAAGAGCATGTGAACAGATCACAATGCTCATACTTTTGTGCAACTGGCTGCCATTTTACAGGCCCTTTAGCTTTGCGTCGCAACCTTTCGATTGTTTTGCCCTATGTACTTCTCTTTGCATCCAGTCAGTGTACACAACCGACTGGATACAAAGATTTTAGCACATTTTTTTAAAATTGTCCATTCTCCGTTGACATTTTCTGCAAGGGAATGTTCCCTTGGTTTTCAGGTTTTTTATTCATTTATCCTTCGGATAGCAGTTATGCTGCCACCTTTTTATCCTCTGTTTTTTCAAACAGCTTCTTGACACCCTGAATAGCCACCAGCACACCAAGAACCAGTAGAAGGACAGCAAAAATCAACTGTAATGTAGTGCCAAGATCCAGACCTGTAGTCATAAATGCTTTGACAAGTTTTACGATTGTCATGCCCAGTGCGGTAAAGGTAACGGCCATCATGAAGACCATCGGTCCCCAAAGCATCCAGCCCTGACGTTTTGTTTTCTTTAAAAATACAGCGCAGGCTACAAGTGCCAGTACGGACAGCAGCTGATTTGCGGAACCAAACAGCGGCCAGATCTCTGCATAACCAACCTTTGTCAGCATGTAAGCCAGAACCAGTGTGATGATCGTGGCAAAATATTTATTGGTGACAACTTTCAGGAACGGACTCATATGCTCCTCATCTGTGTCCGAATCAAGGAAAAATTCCTGGAAAGACAGACGGCCAACTCTGGCCACGGAGTCAAGGGAGGTCAGCGCAAATGCAGATACTGCCAGGTTGATCAGTGTAAATACCAGAGAATGCGGCAGACCGATCACAGACAGGAAGTTTGCGATAGCTCCTGCGAAGATCTGCGGCTGTGTTGTCAGTCCCTGGGCTGCAGCCTCACCATCTGCGAAAGAAGCAACGGCAATCAGTGCGATCACGGCCAGCATACTCTCCATCAGCATAGCACCAAAGGAAACCGGAAGCATGTTTTTCTCATTTTTGATCTGTTTAGATGCTGTACCGGAAGATACCAGTGAATGGAAGCCGGAAACAGCACCACAGGCAATCGTTACAAACAGGATGGGGAACAGATACTGCCCATTCACATTGAAGCTTGTAAATGCTTTCAGGTTACATGCCGGATTGGCAACGAATACACCGATAACGGCACCAACGATCATGAAGATCAGAAGATAACTGTTCAGATAATCACGCGGCTGTAACAAAGCCCATACCGGAGCGACACTGGCGATCATGATATATACAAAGATGACGATATGCCATGTGCCAAGATCTACATACATCGGGAAATTCATGCCCAGTGCGATAGCCACAACCAGTAATACAATAGCAACGGCTGTATTGATCCATTTATTGAATTTTGAGTATTTCAGGAAAAATCCAAGGGCAACCGCTTCTACGATAAACAGCATAGATGTTGTGGCAACTGCACCGTTTGCTACGACTTTAGAAACAACACCGGCTTCATCTGTGGCAAATCCATTAAAGGTTCCTGCAACAACATCGGCAAAAGCAGCGACAACGAGGATACAGAACAGCCAGCAGAATAAAAGGAATAATTTCTTTCCTAATTTTCCGATATATTCTTCGATGATATATCCAATGGTACGGCCTTTATTTTTAACGGATGCGTACATAGAAGCAAAATCCTGTACAGCACCGAAGAACACACCACCGATCAGGATCCAGAGTAATACCGGAAGCCATCCGAAAACAGCTGCCTGGATCGGTCCGTTGATCGGACCGGCACCTGCGATCGATGCAAACTGATGTCCGAATACGACATTTGTATCTGCCGGCACATAGTCTACCCCATCTTCCATCTCATATGCCGGAGTTTTTGCATTGGGATTGATTCCCCATTTGTTCTGAAGATAACGGCCATACACAAAATATGCTCCAACGAGCACTACGATGGCTATGATCATCATTAAAATTCCACTCATAGTTCCTACCTTCTTCTTTCTTTAGTGTAATGAATCTATTAAAAAACGCCTTTGCTGTCCAAAAGGACAACAAAGGCGGAATTTTCCGTGGTACCACTTTGTCTTATTGTATATATCACTATATGCAATCTCTTACTACTGTCTTTGTAACAGTCTCTTCTGTAACGTGAAGACCACGTCCCGGCCTACTGGTCTTTTTGACACTTCAGCGGGATGCTCCCAGGGGATATCACAAAATACATTCTGCCGTTTCTCACCATCTGCGGCTCTCTGTGATCCTGTCTTTCCTTTTGTGACCTGTCCTGTTCGATGCATTTCTTTGTTTTCATCTGCCTATTGTTTTACTCCTTTTTTTATCGATATGCAAGCAATATTTTATACATATTTTACAATAACATTTGTGTTTTTTTATGCATTTTTTCACATTTATGATTGTATTTTTATATACGGCAAGTAACATTCTGATACTATGCATCGGGAGTTTTTGTGCTATCGAAAATGCGGATTTTTCTATAAAATCCATATCTTATTGGTCGTTGACATTGGTTAGGATTGTTATATTTTTCATATTTCCGGGATACTTTGTGCAATACATAACGCTCCCGAGGATGTCAAGTCATTGCTACAAAAAATATGCGGCTTTTTTGCCACAAAAATGGCTTAAAACCGCATATTTCTGTATAGAGGACGTTATATAATTGTCACAAATTAGGTGGGGAGGATGTAACGTCATTGCTACATTAAATGGTCGAAAATTTGGATGTTGGCAAATGCTTACCTATATATCCAACAATCCCCACCCTATGTTCCGGATCTGGTAAAAAATGTATTCTGCCTGGATAATTTCCAGGAAAACTTATATGCCAATAAAAATATTCTTCTTTTCCATA